>CAZEOI010000089.1:0-15191 GCA_964513775.1 uncultured Sangeribacter sp.
TGTCGCACCCCACGCGCATGCGTGAATTGAAACGACTGATGCCTGTGGCTGTGCGGGTGTCTGTGTTGGTCCTACCCCACGCGGGTGCGTGAATTGAAACACTCAGGATGACTACATCCACGAATTCCATTATACGTCGTACCCCACACGAGTGCGAGAATAGAATCCGTATTTTATCACCAATGTGCCACAGGTTACTATTGTCATGTTCCATATGGGCTCAACCAATCCAAAAACGTGATGGTATGACCGTTTTTTGTTAAAAATCATTTTCTGAACCATTCTTTATAAACCTTTATGTCATTCTATTCGTTTCAATCACATCAAGAGAGACTTAAGCAATCCCGCTATAAGCTCCATTTTGTTTCACCTTATCAAAACACAACGCTATGAAAACATTTAATGACACTAATCCCAAGGGGTATCCCGAACCTTCGGATTCAAATTTACAAAATCACAATCTCACCACAACCGAAGAGGCCGAGATATTTAACAACGGGCCCGAATCGCCGGATGAAAGGGTGTCAAACCGCGCTGTCAAAGGCGTTGCGTGGTTAGGAGGTATATTTGCTGTGTTCGCTGTTGCTATCCTCCTCGCCTGGATATTCAATCTCAATCATTCTCCTTCCGACTCTCTCTCTTCAAGAGCTACCGCTCAACGCACCGTGGTTGCCTCGCCTAATGCACAGCTTAATCAATTTG
This sequence comes from uncultured Sangeribacter sp., assembly GCA_964513775.1. Classification (GTDB taxonomy): domain Bacteria; phylum Bacteroidota; class Bacteroidia; order Bacteroidales; family Muribaculaceae; genus Lepagella. Next base: position 703 of record CAZEOI010000089.1, read on the forward strand.
CTGCCAATGGGAAAGCCAATTCCAATCTTTCTCCGAGCGTAGCTTTCGGTAAGATTATCGTAATCGGACAGAATGTTGGCGACAATCTCAAATCAACTGCATCTTCCGTGGCAAACAATGTTTCCGCAGCTGCCGGCAAAGTTGGTTCATTGGTTGGTAACGCGCCGGGCACAATTGCTAAAGTAGGTAATGATGCAGCTTCTAAAGTTGCAGAGAGCAAAGCTGATATGGACCGCATCGAACGTGAGGCTCGCGAAGTTATCCATGGTGATTATGGCAACAATCCGGGTCGTGCCGCTAAACTTGGCGCTGACTATGCAGCGGTTCAAGCTCGGGTAAATCAGATTCTTCATATCTAATACAAATTATCAAAAATTTATATCGCCTTGCAATGTTATCGCTTTGCAAGGCGATTTTTATTATAGCAGATTGTAGCAACTTAACAAGTCCGAATTGACCTGAAGAATGTTACGAAAGAATACAGCAAAAGAATACAGCAAAAGAACGGAGCTAAAGAATGGAACGAAAGAATACAGCAAAATAACGGAGCAAAAGAATGGAACTAAAGAATAGCACTACATAAAAGTAATGAAATGATCGAATTTCTGATGAAGGGGTGAATTTTTTGGTCAGAAAGAGTGAACTTTTTCCCTAACAGGAGTTATAATAATATCGGGTAGGTTTGTTATTGAATAACATTTAACTGTTATCTCCCTATCAATTATCAACCCGATAATTCCACTAAACTAAATATCATCTATATTTAGAGCTCGTACTGATATTCACTTTCTTAATCTATTTTTATGAAGAAAACGCTACTTCTCCCGCTTCTCTCCCTCACTGTGGCAACGGGATCGGCTTCAAAACTCTCGCCTGAGCAAGCCGTGCAACGTCTATTTTCAGATTCTGACATTCCACTGCCAGTCTCCGCCATGACCAGAGGTGACAATCTACAGTTGGATAAAACTGTAGATAATATCTATATTTTCTCCAACAACGAAGGCTTTTTCTTCCTTCCCGCCTACGATCAGGCGCCTCCATTGCTCGGTTATTCCGACAACTCTTCGGTCAATAATACCGCCTCTGATATTCTTGAAAATCCTGGATTAAGATATTGGCTTGACTTCTACAACACTGAATTGAAAGCTTTGACCAACTCCGCAGATTCATATGAATCTGCAGACGATAGCCATAAATCTGCCACACGGGCAGACCGTAGCCCAATTACTCCCCTACTGACTACAAAATGGAATCAAGAGGCTCCTTATAATCTTCTATGTCCAAAAGTCGACGGACATGAAACCGTCACCGGATGTGTGGCCACCGCTATGGCTCAGGTGATGAAATTCCATAATTATCCGGAGAGGGGTAACGGCAGTCATTCATATTTCTGGCGGCCGGGAGAGGAAGAGCTTAGCTTCGATTATGCCGCCACACCTTTCAGATGGGATCTCATGACCGACACTTACGATGACAAAAGCTCTGAGTCTGCTAAGGAAGCTGTAGCAGAGTTGATGTATGGATGTGGCGTGAGCGTAAATATGCACTATGAGCCGGGAGGTAGTGGAGCCGCTACCACACAAATGGGTATCTCTCTCATTGATATATTCAACTATTCACCATCTATCTGGATGCCTAACCGCTCATTCTACGGTTATTACGAATGGGAAGATATGATTTACTCTGATCTCGAACAGGGTCTCCCTGTGCTTTACAGTGGAGCAGGCACAGCCGGAGGACATCAGTTTATCTGTGATGGCTACAGCTCAAACGGGTTCTTCCATTTCAACTGGGGCTGGGGAGGTCTCAGCGATGGATATTTCCTTCTCACAGCTCTCAACCCCGATGGTCTTGGAGTAGGTGGTGGAGCCGGTGGTTTCAACACTTCACAAGTGGCCACTCTGGGTGTGCGCCCGAAGAAAGATGGAGATCTGCCTATCTATCTTTTCTATAATGACACAGGATTTGAAGCTGAGACTCTTGACATTGAGGCTGGAAATGATTTCATTTGCACCGGACAATACTTCAACTATAGTCTTTCAACCATGCCTTCCGGAAGTAAATTAGGTATGAAGTTTGAATCAGACAACAAAGAGATTGTAAAGTTTGTAGATGGCCCGGGCGTAGAAGGCTATAAACCATATGATGGCAGAAATAAACTTCAGATTGTATTTCCACAACTCGAAGATGGCGTCTACAACATTACTCCGGCGCTATATGTAGAGGGGAAATGGTATGCTGTCAGAATGCCGATCGGCGACCCGTCTGTGGTCACAGTCACAATAGCCGATGGCAAAGCCTCCGTTGAGAATCAATCCGAAGCGACAGTGATTGTAAAAGATATCGAAACACCATCAACAATCTATCGGAATCATGATTTTCCTATGTCTTTTACAGTAGAGAACACTGGAGATAAGGAGTTTTACAGCTCTATAACCCCATATCTCGCAGATGCGGAGGGTAATTTGGTGGCTAAATCAGAATTCCGGCCAATCGATCTGATGGCCGGCGCATCCGAGTTAATCACGGATTACGTATGCCGCTTCTCTCCTGAAAAAGATGAGGTTCTCGATGCAGGCACTTACACCCTCATATTTAGAGACGAGAACGGGAAAGATATCAGCAAACCGATGGAGATTAATCTGGCAGTGAATGATGAAAAAACAGTAATAAAGATATCTGATTTCCGCATTGATGAAAAGGAACCTGTCACAGATCCTTCATCCGTAAAGATCTGCTTTACAATTTCATGTGAGTCGGGCGTTTACTATGGTTCGCTCCATTTCAGAGTGTTCCCGGGAAGCGGTGGTTATGAAGTATTTAATACCGCATCAGAGTCTATTTATCTTACAGAAGGAGAAAGCAGGGAAATAACGATGAGTGCGGATATGTCTTCACTTAAAGATGGCTGGTATATGAGTTTCATCTATAATGGTTCTGAATCGCTTACAGGTCAGGCAGACTTCCATCTTGACAGAGAAGCTTCGGGAATAGATGCGGTATCGGCATCTATGATTGATGACAACGTGGAATACTATCGTCTTGATGGCACCCGAGTTGATCGACGCTCGCTTGAGCCGGGCATCTATATTGTCCGCAAATCCGGAAAGACTCTCAAGCTGTACGTAAGGTGAGCGAAGCAAACCGGAAGTGACCTCCTATTGAAATTCAGAAAACAAAATATATCGGATTTGATATAGTCTGTTTATAATAAATTGGATATGCCGGAATGGTCATTCCGGCATATCCAATTTATTGTTACCGCACATATTAACGTTTGAACAGACGTGGGGCAAACTGCGACAGGTATATACGCCAATTTTTCCATATGTGACCATCACCCGATTCGTGATACTCGTAAGGATAGCCTTTCTGATCCAACATACCTCTATATTGCTTATTGGCATCGTAAAGGAAATCCTTATCTCCTATACTTATCCAGTAAAGCGCCGGCTTCTTCTCAAATTGAGTCTTCAATTTACCATCGAAATCTTTATAGATTGGCGAATCTGCATCCTCTCTCGGCATAATGGCAGCTGAAAACAAGCCCACATAATCAAACATATCAGGATACTCCTTTGAGATATGAAGCGAGTGGAAGCCACCCATCGACAAGCCGGCTATGGCACGTGAAGATTTTTCCGGAATAGTGCGAAAATTTGAATCGATAAATTCCACAATCTCGGGGAATGATGTTTCAAACGAACCATCCATTGTCTTAGGCAATTGAGAATTTGGCTGTTTAAATCCATCGGAATTTTCTCCGGGTGCCGCCTCCTGCGCCGCATTGCCATTGGTCATAACCACAATCATTGGTTCAGCCTCTCCTTTGGCAATTAAATTGTCAAGAATCTGTGTGGCACGTCCAAGCTCCGACCATGCATTTTCATCACCACCCATTCCATGAAGCAGATAGAAAACCGGGTAACGCTTCCCACTTTCCTCATATCCGGCCGGAGTGTAGACAGTCATCCTTCTCTTAATACCCAATGATGGTGAATCATACCAAACTTTTGACACTGTGCCGTGTGGCACATCATTCACCTGATAAAGATCGGCATTGCCGCCGGGAATGATAAACACATTCTGCAATGTGGAGACATCCCTGAGTTGATATACGTTGGAGGGATCATTTATTCTCAAAGAGTCTACCACAAACGTGTAACTGTAAAGTTCCGGCGAAAGCGGCGTTGGCACAGTGTATTCCCATATCCCCTCGCTGTTTTTCTTCAGATCAGCGTAACCGGGGCCATCGACTGTGCCAAAAGGGGTTGAGATCTTTGAGGCGGGCAAAAAATCGCCGGTCACCTGCACCTGTCGGGCCTTTGGCGCATTAAGCCTGAACGTAACCGTTTTGTCTGCGTTGATCTGCGGTGAGACAACCGGCGCACTGCTCCATAAAGCCTGTTGAGCAGCCATCGATGCCACCATGCCCAACATCACACCCATTACAAATATTCGCTTCATAATAATAAACCTATTAAGATTAACTTTGCCTTGAAGCTATTGCTCAACAACTTCAAAGCAAAGTTAAACATAATATTTATAATTTTCAGGTTGCCGCCTACATTAAATTTCATAATAGATGCAATATTCCAAGAAGTTGTGAATAATGTATGACATAAGGGATACGAAATTCTACGGATGAGATCTGCATCGGATTTGAAGGAATAATCTACTGACATTATGTCTGAAAAGCCGAGGCGGAGATCGCCGTAGAATGTAATAGACATATGATGATTAATTGTTCGTAGCTACTTAACAATTAATCATCGAATATACTTCGTTGATTTCCAACCCTAACTATCTATTACAGTAATACTTGAATAATCCGTAAGATAATTGGATGCAACTTTTTTTCATATCCCCCCATCCTAACGTAATAAACCTTTTCCGTTGTTTGCAGTCATACAATCATAACTAAACCGACTGTTTTACCCAAATTGCTCTATCATCAAAATGAAGACTAAGCGTCTCTTGCCTGTCGTGCTCTGCACATCTGCGGCCGTGCTCTCCACTCACGCCGCGATCGTGAAGGGTATCGTCAAGGATGCCGACGGTCAACCGCTTCCAGGTGTGGCCATCCAACTCGTATCTCTCCCCGACTCCGTACGTGCCGGCTATCAAATGACCGGTGTTGACGGCGACTTTAATTTCAAGAATCTTAAGCCCGGAAAATACCGCTTCCTGGTAGAGATGACCGGTATGGAAAATATCGATAAGGATATTGATATCAAAACCAATGACCAGACCATAGATCTTGAGAATCTGAAACTCACCGAGAGTGCCGTAATGCTCAAGGAGGCTGTAGTGACAGGAGTCAGGGCTGCCGTGGTGGCAAAGCAAGATACAATTGAATTTAACGCCGATTCGTATCACACAGCCCCAAATGGTACGGTCAACGACCTCCTGAAAAAGCTTCCCGGAGTCGAAATTGGATCGGATGGCAGCATCACATCCAACGGAAAGACTATCAAGAAAATTCTTGTTGACGGAAAGGAGTTTTTCGGAGAAGATACTCAGATGGCCACCAAGAACCTTCCCTCAAATATGGTCAACAAGATTCAGGTGGTTGATCGAAAGAGTGATCTTGCCCGACTCACCGGCATCGACGATGGTGAGGAGGAAACTGTAATCAACCTTACCGTCAAGAAGGAGATGAACAACGGATGGTTTGGTAATGCCACAGCCGGTTATGGCACTGACGATCGCTATCAGGCAAACTTCATCGTAAACCGTTTCTCCAATGGCAATCAGATTACCCTTACCGGTGACGCCAACAACATCAACGACAGCCGATCTACCGACGGGGGTCGTGGACGTTTCCGTGATTTTGGAGGAAACAACGGTATCAACAAGACGCAGCTTCTCGGCTTGAACTTCAATGTGGGCAAAGAGGAGATATTCCGTATTGGCGGCAACGTATCTTACAACCACACTGACCGTCTTTCCACACGTCGCACCACCACTCAATATCTTTATCCCGATTATGTGAATTATCAGACTGCCGACTCACGAAATCGCGATAAAGGCCACAATATCAGTTCTGATTTCAGGCTTCAATGGAATATAAATGAGAACAATGTAATTGAATTCCGTCCCAACTTCAGCATGAATTTCAGAAACTCCCTCTCCAACTCCACATCGTTGCTCAGAGAGGATTCTGAAGATGGCGCGAAAATCAACTCGAATATCAACCGCCAGACAAACAAAGGTACGAGCATAAATACCGGCGGCGACTTTATATACAACCATAAGTTCGCTTCGCGTCCCGGGCGTTCTTTCAGTGTGAGGGCAAACTACAGTTTCTCCGACACTCACCAGAAATCAACCACCTGGAGCGATATCGAATATTATCTGAAGCAGGAAGACAGTGAGGAACTCTACCGTTATCTCGACAATCGTTCGTGGTCGAACAATGCGGAGGGGCGCGTGACATGGCAGGAGCCCTTGGGTGATGTGTCGCGAGGCAACTTTTTGAATTTCGCCTATAATATAAAGTATCAATGGAACAACGCTGATAAACTCACCTACAACATTCCTATTCCTGAAAATATCGGTGATCCGGAAAATTTCATGCCCGAGGAGTTTACCAGCGTTCCGCCAGGTGCCTTACTATCCGACACTCTCAGCAACAGCTTCCGAAACCAATTCTTCACTCAGGAGCTTCAGGTAGGTTATAAGAAAGTAAACAAGGATTATAATCTGGATGCGGGTCTTATATTCTCACCCTCAAGTCTTGAGAGCCAAGATCTCATCATGAGCGAGCGCAATGTGCCGCAACGTTGGGTTTGGAATGTGGCCCCTTTTGTAAGATTCCGTTACAAATTTGACAAGCAGACCTCTCTCCGGTTGAATTACCGCGCACGCACCTCTCAACCATCCGTTTCTCAGCTGCAGCCGGTGGCCGATGTTTCCGATCCTCTTAACATTGTCATCGGTAATCCGGATCTTAAGCCTACATTCACTCAGAGTGTTCAGATGCATTTCAACACTTTCAATCAGGAGTCGCAACAGGCTATTTTCTCAATGCTTAATGCCTCATATGCTCTCAACACTGTAGTGTCGCGCACCATCACCGACAGAGAGACCGGCGGACGAACCACCACTTATGGCAACGTGAATGGCAATCTCAACCTTATGGGTGTGTTCATGATCAATCGCCCCTTCACCAATCGTAAATGGAGATTCAACGTAAGAATGTTTGCTCGCTATGCCACTTCTCCGGGCTATATCAACGGCGATTACAACCGCACCAATAGTCTCTCTCTCTCCCCTACTGCCGGGCTCACTTTCACCTGTGATGTGTTCCAGATGACCGTAAACCCTAACTATAGTTTCGGACAGACTTCAAATACACTCCCCGGACAGAAAGACCGCGATACTCACTCTTACGGTTTTACCTCCGATGCGTCGCTCTACCTTCCATTCGGATTACAGTTCAACACTGATATCGCGTTCTCGAATTCCACCGGTTATTCTCAGGGATTCGACTCAAAACAGTGGCTTTGGAATGCGCAGCTCTCTTATTCCGTGCTGTCTGACAAATCCCTGACATTCACGGTGAGAGCTTATGATATCCTTGCTCAGAAGAAGAATATCAGTCGCTCCATCGGTGCCAATACCATTGTGGATTCGGAGTTTAACGATCTCACCCGCTATGTGATGTTTGGTGTGACCTATACGTTCAATACTTTGAAAAAGAAAGGTAAAGGACCCGATGGAGAATCCGATATGTGGCAACCGGCCGGCGGACGTCCCATGGGTCCACCTCCGGGTGGCGGAGGTCGCATGGGTCCCCCTCCGGGTGGTCGTCGCTGATAATTACTACACTCACAGTTAACAGCTATAAAAACTTCACAAGCCATGACGCGAGATCGGCAGAGTCTCCGTCATGGCTTTTCTTTTAAACCAATAGTCTGATACAAGTGTTTTTTGTATGAAGCGATCTCTTCACGTCAAATCGCTCTTTTGAATTTTAAATTTCGGCATATGAAAAAACTTCCACTTCTGCTTATTGCTCTCTTCCTATCCTGTACGCTCGTCTCCGCATGGGATGTAAACAAGAAATACACCGGGCCAAAGACTCCGACCACCGACACAACATGGCACCCCGACATTCTCTCCGGCTACGAAGCCCGATACGTGAATCAAGGTGAGGCTTTCGACGGGCCTTGTCGATCCACAATCATTCGGAAGTTGAACAGGAAAGGCTCGCGAAAGGCCTTTCTATACGTCCATGGCTTCAACGACTATTTCTTCCAAGGGGAGATGGGGGATCGTTTCGTTGACTCCGGATTCAATTTTTATGCCGTTGACCTAAGGCGCTATGGGCGTAGCTATGAACCATGGCAATATCCCTTCAACATACGTAAACAAGAGGAATATTTTGCTGATATTGACTCGGCGATTGCCCAGATCCGACGTGACGGCAACACTGATATAACTCTCGGTGGACACTCCACCGGAGGACTGACCGTTGCCTTTATGGGCGCAATGAAGGGGAAGGATGTAGGAGTTGACAGAATCGTCACCGACAGTCCTTTTCTCGAATGGAATTTCAATTCCTTCATGCGTAACATCGCAGCCCCTACAATTGGATTTTTTGGCAAGATGTTCCCGAATGGAAAGATCAAGCAGGGTCACTGCGACGGCTACGCCTACAGTCTGCTTAAGGAATATTACGGAGAATGGACCTACAACACTGATTGGAAGATGGTCTACTCTCCCCCCGTCACAATGTCGTGGGTGGGGGCTATCAACAGGGCCCAGAGCAAAACCATGAAGAATGCCAAGAAAATTTCCGTGCCTATTTTAGTGATGCACAGTAGCCGGAAAATTGATGGATGCAACTACACTCCTGTGTTTCAGACAGGCGATGCCGTGCTTGACCCCTTTATGCTCCAGAAACGTGGCGAACAGATAATCGCAGACCAGCAAAAGGAACAGATGAAAAGGGCCGGAAAAAAAGTGGAGAAGATCTCAAATCCCAATATTTTGGGCAGTCAGGTTTGCGCCATCGATAGCGGCTTGCACGATCTAATTCTCAGCGAGAAAGCTCACCGCGACGCGGCCTATGACACTATCTTCTCTTTCATACGCCACCATTTACAAAATTAGTTAAGGCTTCTTCAAATACACCTGCAATAGAGACAGCAAAGAAGATTTTTTATTCTTTTTTGCTGTTTTATTTTGCCGATGATTCCCTTTTTTCTATTTTTGCATACATTATGGAAAGACAGCATACCGATAAACTCTCACTTCAGGAAAAACGTGAACTCTTCACACTCCTGACGAGAATAAGATCTCTAATCGTAGATCGCTTCACTCCGCAGGAAGTGACCTCATTCCGCAAGCTGATGCTTGGCGGTCTGCTATCATCATCTCCGGCTCACGACGCTAAGAGTCTGCCAATTGCAATCATGACTCTCAAGACCGCCGTTTTGTTTGCCGAAGCCATTGAACCCGACCATAATATTCTGCTCGCTATAGGTCTTTATCCCCTCATAACTGAAAATCTCATCACTATCGAAGAGGTGAAAAAAGAATGGGGTGAGGATGTTGTTGGTCTGCTCAAAGGCTTACTCGCCGTCGACAAGTTCTCCAACAAAAACAACGTAGTAAATCAAGACAACTTCCGCGGCCTGATGCTTTCGCTGGCCGACGACATACGTGTGATAATCATCATGATTGTCAGGAACTTGGTGCTCATGCGCTCCATCAATCATCATCCTGACGACGAATGGGTGCGTAATGTGGCTTTTGAGGCAAGCTGTCTGTATGCTCAGCTTGCGCATCGTCTCGGTCTCTATAAAATTAAGGGGGAACTCGAAGATCTGTCGCTAAAATACACTAACCGTGAGATTTATACCCAGATTGCCCATAAGCTCAACCAGACGAAGAAGAGCCGTGATGCCTACATAAAGTCGTTTATCGACCCCGTGAAGGAAAAACTCGAGGAAGCAGGACTCAAATTCGATATCAAGGGACGCACGAAATCCATATCCTCCATCTGGAACAAGATGAAAAAGCAGAAAGTGGATATCGGCGGCATCTACGATCTGTTTGCCATCCGCGTGATAATTGATACTCCGAAAGAGAAGGAGAAAAGCGACTGCTGGCTTGCTTATTCCATATTGGCTGATATGTACACAGCCAATCCGGCACGCATGAAAGACTGGATTTCGATCCCTAAGAGCAACGGTTATGAGAGCCTTCATGCCACTGTGATGGGGCCGGGGTCAAAGTGGGTTGAAGTGCAGTTTCGTACACGTCGCATGGATCTTGTGGCAGAAAAGGGTCTGGCCGCCCATTGGCGCTACAAGGGGGTGAAAAGCGACAACACCGATCAATGGATGACCAACATAAGGGATATTCTTGAGACAGCTGAATCAGGACCGATGCAGCTGATGAAGGATATGAGAATGGATGTGTATGGCAAGGAGGTGTTTGCCTTCACACCTAAAGGAGATCTCTTCAGGCTTGCTGCCGGAGCCACCGTTCTTGACTTCGCTTTTCAGATACATTCCAATGTGGGAGCACATTGCACGGGTGCCGTGGTAAATGGCCAGCATAAAAAGATCACTTATAAGATCAACTCGGGCGACACCGTTGAGATCCTAACTTCGTCTAACCAAACTCCGAAACCTGACTGGCTTAATATTGTGGTGAGCACAAAAGCCCGCAACAAGATCAAGCAGAGTCTTAACGAAGACCTCCAACGCAGAGCCGTGCTCGGGAAGGAGCTCTTTGAGCGACGCGCCAAAAACCGAAAGATTGAGATTGAGGAGGCGGTGCTCATGAAGCTCATATTGAAGCAGGGCTATAAATATGCCAATGAGTTTTTCGCTGATATGGCCGATGAGAAAATTGACCCGGGGAAATTTCTCACCTCCTATATCGAGGAGACTTCGCCAAAGACTGAGGTGCAGAAAGTCTCAGCCGAGGAATATCAGATGCAACGTGAGGAGGAGATCAATTCCAAAGGAGATGTTCTGAAGATAGGTGAAAAGTCGATCAACGGTCTGAAATATAAATTTGCCAAGTGCTGCTCCCCTATCTATGGCGACGAAGTGTTCGGATTTATCAGTTCGGATGGCATGGTCAAGATACACCGTTCCGATTGTCCGAACGCAGCCAACATTCATCAACGTTATCCCTACCGTATCATAAGGGCCGACTGGAGTGGCAAAGAGGGGGATATGCTGCCGGTGTCGCTACGGATAATCGGTAACGACGATCTGGGAATATTGGCCAACATCACCTCTATCATATCGAAAGAGATGAATGTGAACATGCGCAACATCACAATCGACAGTCACGACGGACTTTTCCAGGGCATGCTTGTGATAGCTGTGAAAGATCAGCGCCAGCTATCCACCCTGCTCAGAAAACTGAAGACTGTAAAAGGAGTAAAAGATATACAGCGTCTCTGACAATAAACATATACCCTACATGAAAATAAAGAAACTGATAGCTTTTGCCGCTATAGCGTCAATTCTTCTCCCCTCTTGCCGAGTGAAGACTCCGCAGGCAGTTGAGGAGAGAGAGAACTGGCTGTTGAGTCTTAACGACTCTATTGCCAAATATGAGAAAGAGAGAGGCGAAGTGGAACTACGGCTTCAGGAGGCCCGTGAAAAGGTGGGCCAAATGATTGGCGACTTCGATTATGTAAAGAATCCCCGTCAGGTGGAAGGATATTACATTTTCAACGGATGGAAAGACCGCTACCCCATGCTGAAGACAGCCCTCGTGGCCCGCGTCACCGAAGATGAACGCTTCGAACTAATCGCTACCCTTACGGGTGCCCACTTCAATGAGATCGGTGTTACATCTGCAGGAGAAACCGTGTCGACAAATGTTGTGCCTCACGATCAGGCACTCAATTACCGCGCCGGCAACCTCAATACAGTTTGTTTCGCCGACTCCGCAGCCAATTCCGTAGGCGAGTTTATAGCCACACATTCCACCGGAGATATTACAGTGGCCTATCTTAACGGCAATAGAACCGGCTCCCTCACTCTCCCCTCCGACGAGAAACAGATGATTTCTCGCACATGGGAGCTATATGCAGCTCAACGCAATCTCCATTCTCTGGAGAAGGAACTTCCGCGCCTGTCCGGGAAAATAGCTGCGTGCCGACGTATGCTTGAGAATTCCGACTCAACATCCACAGCCCGTTAAGCGTTATAATAATGAGGGATTTTATTCTCTCTAACTCTTATGTAGATGTCATTAATGAGTGATTACTGACACATAATTATTTACATAATCAGTTATAGATTTCAACATTATTAACCCAAAATATTATGGATTTAAACGAAAAAGACCTTGAGATTCTAACCGTAAAAGGGATCTCTCAAGAAAAACTTGCCGAAGAGCTCGATATGCTCGCAAAGGGATTCCCTTATCTCAAAATAGAGGCCCCGGCCACTCCCGGACATGGCATCTCAGTGCTCTCCCCCGAAATGGAAGAACAAGCCGCCAATCTTTGGAATGAATATCTTTCAAAGGGTGGAAAGGTGTTGAAGATGGTGCCCGCCAGTGGTGCCGCTTCCCGTATGTTTAAGGACCTTTTCGCTTTTGCCAATGGCAAGAAGGATAAACCTGACACACCATTCATGAAGAAATTTTTCGATGAGATCGAAGATTTCGCATTCTTTGCAGAACTCAACTTCGTGTGCATCCAGCTTTACGGACTAAGCATTGATTCTCTTGTAAAGGAGAAACGCTATAAGGATGTAGTTAAGGCTCTCATCAATAAGGAGGGTCTGAATTATGGCCAGCTCCCCAAGGCTCTTCTTCGCTTCCATAAAGTGACAGGTGCAGCCCGCACAGCCATTGAGGAACATCTTGCAGAGGGTGCGCAGTATGCAGCCGGAAAGGATGGTAAGGTAAGAGTTCATTTCACTGTCAGTGAAGATCATCTCCCTCTCGTGGCTATGAAATTCGAGGAGATGAAGGGTAAACTCGAACATGAATATGGTGTAGAGTTTGAACTCTCCACAAGTGTGCAGAAACCCTCTACCGACACGGTTGCAGCCAATCTTGATGGCACACCCTATCGTGAGGATGGTGCTCTCTTCTTCCGCCCCGGCGGACATGGCGCACTGATCGAGAACCTCAACGACCTTGATGCCGATGTTATATTTATCAAGAATATCGACAATGTTGTGCCTGATTCGCGCCGTGCGGATACTCTTAAGTATAAGAAAATTATCGGTGGTGTCCTTGTCAGCCTCAAACAGAAAGCCAACGAATATTGCAAACTTCTCTCTGAAGGCACCCCCTCTGACGAGAAACTTCAGGAGATGCTAAACTTCCTACGCAAGAATCTCTGCATCACCCACGATACAGCCGATGAAATGGTTCCTGCAGCCAAGGCTGAGTATATTTATTCCAAGCTCAACCGTCCGTTCCGTGTGTGTGGCATGGTGAAGAATGAGGGCGAACCCGGCGGTGGCCCGTTCCTCGCTTATAATCCCGATGGCACCGTAAGCCCTCAGATTCTGGAGTCTACTCAGATTGATCCAAACAATAAAGAGGCTCAGAAAATGCTTAAGGAGAGCACTCACTTCAATCCGGTAGACCTTGTGGTAAGCACTAAAAACTGGAAAGGTGAGAAATTCAATCTTCCTGAATTTGTAGACAAAGCCACCGGTTTCATCTCTCAGAAGAGCCGCGAAGGTGTTGAGATCAAAGCTCTCGAACTCCCCGGATTATGGAACGGTGCTATGAGCGATTGGAACACAGTGCTTGTTGAAGTGCCTGTGTCTACTTTCAATCCTGTGAAGACCGTAAACGATCTGCTTCGTCCTGCCCACCAGTAATCACTCCGACGGAGTATATCAAACATAGTCTCACCGCCCGCCCGAAAACAGTAAGATTCAAGTTTTCTCAGTGTGGTGAAACCGGGAAATAGGCCCCTGAAAAGAATATTTCTGTTGTAACAGGAAAATATTACGTAAAAAATCCGGAGTATATATCCTTTGAATTCAATAGGATATGTACTCCGGATTTTAATTTTTCGAGCAATCTTTACATTTTATGCAACAATCGTAATAAATTGGCGTTATACTATTACGATTATTGTATTTGCACTGTGTTTTATTCATGGTATTAGAATTTAATGCTTTTGGGTGAGTGGAGTTGTGAAACCCCGCTCACCTTTTTTTCTACCGTAAGGTAATTCAGCACTCCAATCCGTTTTGAAGTTGTGAAATTATCCTTTTCGTTGTTAGATTAATTAAGCGACATAAATGAAGTTGTTCATACTTTTTCTTTGTCTGGATTTAGTCATCTTTCGGAGGTGATTATTTAGCTCGAAGAGGAAGTTTTACGAAGCTAACGGCTCGAATTAACGGAATTACCAAAACTATTCACAATTATAAGTATGTGTCATAAATTAATGATATAATTGATTGGTGACATATAAGGATGAGATTTGACACCGTTTTGAAGGCGTAATAGGGTTCTATTATAACTGAAAA
>CAZEOI010000090.1:0-14618 GCA_964513775.1 uncultured Sangeribacter sp.
TGGTAGCTCGTTGGGCTCATAACCCAAAGGTCGTAGGTTCGAGTCCTGCCCCCGCCACTAAAAATCGTCTAACAAATTGACTATCAATTAGTTAGACGATTTTCTTTTAAAAGCTCACGGACGCAATCCGGACGCAAAAATTGACTCTTTGTTTAATCGTAGCATTCTTTGACGGCCTCAACCTTATAAAGAATGTAAAAAAAATGTGTCCCAGAAAGACCAGCGCATCTATTTTTGATGTAATGGGGTACACAACACCGAGATTTCACGAACGGAAGTTTGGGAGTTTTGACAAAAAAAATAATTTGTAAATAATTGGCTTAAAATTTTGTAGAGCCAATTTCTCTTTGTACTTATATTCTACCGTGTTCTGACCATAAGGATCAGATATGTATTTAGACATTCGCAAAGGTAAAGATCGCCGATTCTACATAATGCAGGGATTCCGCATAAAGGGTGGTGGAACCTCTACCAAGGTATATATGAAATTAGGAACGGAATCCAAAATCATCGAAAGGTATGGCTGCGCGGATGCAGAAGCATGGGCGCGGTTATTGGGTTTTGTTAAGCGACGGCAAAATAACCGAAAAGGGTCGAATCCTGCAAATGGAATCGACCCTAATTTTTTATCATTCTAAAATTTTTTATCGAACAACAATAATTTAAAAAAAACTCCCGCCGATTTTGCGGGAGTTTGTGTGGATCAAACTAATTGTCAAAGCAGTTACAGTTTTGTTCTCTCCATATTTCTTATTACAATATTCTTAGCTCACTCAATTCTCGCCCTAGACGATGAATCCCATCCTCTATCCGCGCCGCCTGCTGCTCCGATATATACGTCCCACCCTTCTTATACTGGCGCAACAACGTGTCATTCATTCCCATCATCCGTGCAAACGCTCGCATATTGATAACCTTGTAGTATTCGAACAATGAGGATATATCAAAATGATAGACGGGTGCCGTTATCAGACGCCGGCGTTCCTCTTCGGTCATATCCTCAGACATCTCCTCTAACGAATTCATGAAATCCTCCTTCGCCTCGGTTACGTTCTCTCCTGTCCCGATCGCCACCATCCCTTCCGTATCTACATTATAAGCTATGTACGTTCCGTCCCCCTGTTTCTCTATTCTAACTTCCATAGTCCTTATCTTTAGAGTTCCCGCTTTCAACGTTTTTTCTCTTTTCCTGTAAGGAGACAGGATTGGTATTCCTGCCTCCTCATTTTGTTCAGGATCTCGGTTCAGAAGCCGATCTCCTTCCTTAGAACCTTCATCAGCCCGGGCCTTACCTCCTGTGACCAATGACGCTCTATCATTATTCTGCTCCCCGTCTCCGGGTTTTCATACTTGTCATGTTTCTTTCCATGAGAAACAAATCTGTAGCCGTTGGCTTCTGCTTTGACCTTAAGTTCTTTCCATGTCATACCTTTTAAGTGAATATTAATTTTGTCACTGCAAAGATACTACATTTTTGTTATATAACAAAAATATTATACATAAAGTTAATTCACCTCCTCTTGAAGACCTCCTCCTTGAAATAGCGCGAAATCCGCGGAACAAGCTGACTCGCCGGATCCGAATGATAATAAGGCTTCATTTCCTCACTCGTCACAATACAACCCTTAACAGAATCCAATGGCATGATATAGACAGATCTCGGCTGCGACGGCTCACCTCCAATCCCGAAAACTATAAACACCTTTCGCTTCGATTCCCGCTCTATCTTCCTGTAGCGCTCGATCTGTGACTCAGGAAACGTAAATCTCCCATTTATATCCCTTCTCCACTTACATTCAAGCCAATATTCGATCTCACTCTTCCCATACGCCTGACTGACATAGAAATCCGGATTCAGGGCATTCTCGCCCATTGCCCCCTTTGTTGTCAATGTCCCCTGGTTCCACTGCCGGATCCTTATGCGGCATCCCTTCAGTATATCCGCCACATATTCCTCAAATGCGTTCCCCTTCTCCTTCGACGTCTGTTCGGCTGGTTCCTGACAGGAAGCGATCACTCTTTCAGATCCATCCGCTTTTCCATCACTGCCCACATTCACGGTTGAAGGCTTCACATCATTTTCAGTAATGGCATTGACGACATTCACGCTCTTCTCATCTTCATCATAGCCGGAGTCTTGGGCCACAGCCACAACAGTAGAGACAATCTCAGGTTCCCCCTTCCCGCTTTTTACCACCATCACGACTCCCATAGCTGCCACAATCAGCCCTAAGGCAATAAGCACATATCCCATTTTCATGACAAGATTAAAAAAGAATTTGTTAAGTTTTCTGCAAAATTAAACATTTTCCACAAATAACTTAACAAATCCTAATCTTTTCACAAAGCTTCTTTACCCCTCATGTAAATTCGTTCATTACTTGTTCGTACAACTCTTCCTCACCTTCTGCCGCGATTACAGTAAAAACTTCAGCTGGCCCGCTAAATATCTTTCTCATTTCCTCTTTTTTTAATTCAACTTCTTTAGACCCATTATAATTCAACAGACTTCTTAGACCTGCCCGTATGCTATCAGGTAAATAAGTTATCGTGCGTCCTTCTCCATAAGCGTACATTTCCAGATACAAAAGAGCATAGAAAATAACAAAAGTCACCTTCATTCGCTTTTGTTTGGGATTGTGCTGGTAATCTTTAAGGTATTCAAGAAATCCTGCTAAGCCTTTTGAATAATTGACATATTGATTTAGAAAAAATCAAACATTATTACCGCATCAGACAATCCATCGTCACGCAATCACTAACCGTCAATCATACCCAACCTCTCTACGAAATAACTCACCATCAGTCAGAAATCACTACTTCTCGGCCCCCATCAATAGACTTCTCCACAGAAATCAGGCATATGCAAAGCCCGGCTGCTCACTCCATTGACTCCATCACAGCCCGATTGTCTGATCGCCAAAGCCGTCACATCATCACTGACGCAGAAAACTCTCTCTCCGGCAAGATTATTGATAATACGCTTATACGGCAGCTTGATCCTCACGTCACCCCGAGCAAGGTGTATACAGTCACCCTCGACACATCACACGCCAACGCGATCTCTCTTCGGAAAGACTTCTGCTCACTTGTCATCAGGTTATCAAACCAATTGACAAATTTTTTATCCTCCTCCAACATTTTATATTAATTTTACTTGCGACTTCTAATAAAATTTACTAAATTACATTGCAAAATTATTATAAATTTAATAAGTTGTATAAGTAAACTTATAAATTTGATAAGTTTTAATGTATTTTAACGCAATATGAGAAACTGCGGCGCCATAATTCTGGCGGAAATCGATCGGCAAAATGTTAAACGAAAGGATGTTTGTGAATTTGTGGGCATTCAGGCCTCAAATATCAATAAAGTATTAGGAAAGCAGAGTATCGATGCGGGACAACTCGAGAAATTCTGTCAATACCTGAATCTCGATCCGATGGATTTTTTCGACTATCGGCCGGAATACATAAAACATAGAGTTAATGATATCGAGCAGCACCATGTAATTGGTACCGCTAATGTTGCTGCAAATGGATCATCTGAGTCCATTTTTGAGCGACTACTTACGGAAAAGGATAAACGCATAGAAGCTCTGGAGAAAATAATTGAGATGCAAAAGGCTCAATTAGAAAAGCTTGAAGGCGGTCAGTCCACGGACGCATCGCGGACGTAATAGTATAAGAATAGTAAAAAAATAGAATGTAGACGATTGATAATCAGCATCGGCTTTATCGAAGGGCACAGATACTCTACTCCTGTGCCCGCCACTAACAAAAAGCCGATTTCAAAATCGGCTTTTATTTTTATATATTCACCACCATCTCCTCTATACATAAGATATAAACTGCAAACTATAATTCTGATGACACCATTATACGAAGACAATCATATCATCATTGTCGATAAAATGCCCGGAGAGATCGTGCAAGGCGATAAAACCGGCGACACCCCTCTTTCCGAAACGATCAAACAGTATCTTAAGGAGAAGTACAACAAACCCGGCAATGTATTCTGCGGAGTTGTTCATCGCATCGATCGCCCGGTCGGAGGAGTTGTGGTATTCGCAAAGACATCCAAGGCTCTCACACGACTTAACGACATGCTTCGTAATGGCGACATCCATAAAACCTATTGGGCGCTTGTGGAGGGCCACCTTGAGAAAGATGAAGACACTCTGACTGATTACCTCATCTCTGACGGACGACTTAACAAGACATTCATCGCCAAACCCGACAATAAAGATGCCAAGAAAGCAGTGCTCAAATATAAGACTGTAGCCAAAGGTGACCGCTACACCCTGCTTGAAGTGAATCTGCTCACCGGAAGAAAACATCAGATCCGTTGCCAGCTGGCAGCTACGGGTCATCCCATAAAGGGCGACCTCAAATATGGAGCTCGTCGCAGCAATCCGGATGGAAGCATATCCCTCCTTGCCCGTAAAATCGAATTCACTCATCCCGTATCGAAAGAACAGATTTCAGTTGAGGCTCCTATCCCACCCTCTTTCCAGAAATTCCTGTGACATTTATCTTTGATAAACATATCCAAAAAGAAAAGAGATGACGTTCTTGCTCAGAACGTCATCTCTTTTCTTTTATCTCTTTTCAAACAGGCATCCCTGCCTGAAAAGGTATATCTCCAATTTGCTTATACAAGCTCCTCTTTCATCTCCTCTTCGAGCGACACAGGGATATCCTTGTTGACGTTGATGCAACCCCAGATGCCATAGATAAAGAGATAGCCGAGACATGCCACGATCAACCAGTAGCTTGCCATGTAGCCTACAGAACCGGCAAAGAGCTGCTGCACCAAAGGTATGATACCGCCGCCCACTACCATCATCATGAAGATGCCGGATGCCTGAGCTGTATATTTGCCAAGACCCTCAACTGCGAGGTTGAAGATGCCACCCCACATTACAGATGTGCAGAGGCCGCAGAGCACAAGGAAGAGTGCGCTCAATGGAACACTTGCAATCTCGCCACCGGCACCTGAATAAATGAATCCGGGAACACCGATAAGTGTATCTTTGGAAGTAAGGATAGCTGCAATAACAAGGAGGATGCCCATGCCCGACACGGCGATAAGCTGTGTACGGCTTGAAACCTTACCGGAAATAGCGGAGCTGAGAGTACGGCCCACAAGCATCAGGAACCAGTAAACAGCTACGATAGCTCCTGCAATAGTGGAAGCGTCACCAATAACACCGGCTCCGTTTTCAGTCTGATCAGAAAGATAGAAGTTGAGAGTGCCGGGGATGCCGATCTCTATACCCACATAGATGAAGATACCTACGACACCAAGTACGGTGTGGCGGAAGCTCCAGGGGCTGTGCTCATATTTGATCTTAGCCTGGCCTTTCTTAGCCAAGTTGGGCTCAGGAATAGCCACAAAAGAGATGATTACGAATGCAAATGCAAACACTCCCATAGCAATCCAAAGAAGGGGAGCCACATCCACCATGGATGTTGAGCTGGAGAGCTGACCGATAAGCGCACCTACGAAGAAGGGGGTCAGGGTGCCGGAAAGAGAGTTGAGGGCTCCACCGGTCTGAATAAGCTGGTTACCCTTGTTGCCACCACCACCAAGAAGGTTGAGCATCGGGTTTACAACGGTGTTGAGCATACATACGCAGAAACCGCAGATGAACGCACCGAGAAGATAAACCACAAACATGCCGATGCCGGAGTCGCCCAGGCCTGAGAGCCACTGCACGAAAAGACCCACGATGCCGATGCCCATGGCCCAGAGAGCTGTCTTTTTGTAACCGATTTTCACAAGAAGATTTCCTGCCGGGATACCCATGAAGAGGTAGGCGAGGAAGTTCATCATGTTGCCGAGCATGCCGAGGAAGCTGTTGCCCGCGAAATGATGGCCCCAGATTGTGCCGATAGGAGCCGCGAGATTGGTGACAAAGGAGATCATCGCAAACATGAAGAACATGGCGATGATAGCAACTACATTACCGTTGCTTTTCGTCACATTGTTAGAATTTGAACTCATAGTAATGGAATGTTATAAATAGAAATAAAATTGATTCCTTCCTGCTGTCCGGATTCTGACAAGATTTAGTCGAATCCCGATCCCGTTTGTTTGAACGGCACGGGATCAGCCGATATACCTGACCGATTGAGATCAGATCAATATTCCCTTTCTCCAAAAATGGCAGTGCCGATCCTTACGGTATTAGATCCCTCAGCCACGGCAAGTGGCCAGTCGCCGCTCATTCCCATCGAGAGTGTGTCGAAACCTCGCAACCCGAGTGATGCATCGCCTGCTATGCGCTTATAGATATCGGATATCATCTTGAAATCTGCTCTTACTCGCTCTTCATCATCGGTGTTGGATGCCATTCCCATGATTCCGCAGATATGCGTATTGGTCAACGTCTCGAAACCCCTGCACTCAAAGAAACTGAGCAACTCCTCAGGGTAGAAACCGAATTTGGTTTCCTCTCTGGCCACATGAACCTGCATAAGCACTCTCGTGACCACACCCGCTTTAGCACTCTCTGAGTCTATCAGCCGCAGAAGGCGTTCGCTGTCAACACTCTCTATCAGATGCGTCTTTCCAATAAGCTGACGCACCTTGTTGGTCTGCAGATGTCCGATGAAATGCCATCTGATATCGGAGGGAAGCTCATGCTCCTTGGCAATAAGCTCCTGCACCCTGCTCTCGCCAAAACATCTCTGGCCGGCATCATACGCATCCTTCAATGCCTCTATTGGATGGAATTTTGACACGGCCACGAGTTCGACGCCCGGGGGGAGTTCCTCCCTCACTCTCCTTAGATTCTCAGCTATGCCCATTTTTAATTTGTATAATATTATTCCTGAGCCGGCTTCGGATCGGAAAGATCAAGGGGATAAACATCCATAAGCATAGTCTCTGTTATGCTTGAGATGTCGTAATCTGCCAGAGTCCCTTTCATTCCCTCCTTGAAGCGTTCAAGGGCCCCTTCGAGATCGTTTGCCTGAGTGAGAATAAAACTTGCCGATTTCTTCTCGACACCGCTTTTTTCATCAAGAGTGATAAAGTTTACCTTTACCATGTAATATTTATCGGCGCTGTCATCAAAGAAAATCTCTGACACCTTTGTCTTTTTTACCGCTGAAATTGAAAACTCTCCACTGATAAACGGAGTGATTTCCTCTATAATGCGCGCTTCGGCCTCAGTAAAGGTAAGAGCGTCGACAAGGTATGGCTCATTGACTTTCTTTACCGTGCCGTTCTCCATCATTTTATCGTAGCGCACCTTACATTCAAACCATAATGCCATGATGTTCGGGTTATCTATTTTGTAGTTGGTTTATAATCTTTTTTACTTGAGGAGTGACTGTAGTCGGGGAAAATTGGTTTCACCTGAAAAACTATCGCAAAGATAATCATTTTTTGGGAAATCAATCGCAGAAGTGGATTAAACTTATCTCTCAAGTGTATTTTTTATTAAAGAATTCTTATTTAAAAGACATTTTCATATACTATCACGAATATTTTTTAAAACTTTTTCTTTCATTTTTAGCTTTTTTAAATCTCATTCGTTAATTTTGCGTATTGAAGCAACTAAAGTTGCCATCCGCTCTCTCCCGCTAATTATACTCACCAAATCCTCCATGCCATGATTACAGCGAGAAAAATATGGTATTTCTACTATGATGGCTTCCGGTCTATGACTGTCGGGAAGAGTCTCTGGCTGATAATACTCCTGAAGCTCTTCATTTTCTTTGTGGTGATGAAGCTTCTCTTCTTCCCCAACATACTATCACGAGACTATGATAATGATGAGGATCGTGCCAAAGCCGTCAGAACAAACCTCCTCAAAAAACACTCTCCCTCCATAAACCAAAATATACTTATAAAACCCACTCTATAAACTAACTGTAAATTAAAGTTAAACTAAACCATAAACCACACAACACCTATGGATGATCTAATGACCGTAGTTGACTGGTCGCGCTGGCAATTCGCCCTCACAGCCATATATCACTGGCTGTTTGTG
Source organism: uncultured Sangeribacter sp. (assembly GCA_964513775.1). Taxonomy (GTDB): domain Bacteria; phylum Bacteroidota; class Bacteroidia; order Bacteroidales; family Muribaculaceae; genus Lepagella. The sequence continues at coordinate 8,006 of CAZEOI010000090.1, forward strand.
CCGCTCACGCTCGGACTGTCGCTGATAGTGGCCATCATGGAGAGCCTCTATCTGAAAACAAAATCTGAAAAATGGCTGGCTGCCACAAAGTTCTGGATGACTCTCTTCGGAATAAACTTTGCCATCGGTGTGGCCACCGGCATTATCCTCGAATTCGAGTTCGGAACAAACTGGAGCAACTACTCTTGGTTTGTTGGCGACATCTTCGGAGCCCCGCTCGCTATCGAGGGTCTTCTCGCATTCTTCATGGAGTCTACTTTTGTAGCAGTCATGTTTTTCGGCTGGGGAAAGGTAAGCCCGAAGTTCCATCTTGCCTCAACATGGCTCACATGGCTCGGTGCCTCAATCTCTGCTCTCTGGATTCTTGTGGCCAACGCTTGGATGCAATATCCCGTGGGCATGGAGTTCGACCCTGCGCAGATGCGTAACGTGATGGATAATTTCTGGGCACTCTTCTCAGGAATCGCCGTCAATAAATATATGCATGCCGTATTCTCAGGCTGGGCCCTCTCTGGCGTGTTTGTGATAGGCGTGAGCGCATGGTTTCTTTATAAAAAGCGCAACACCCCCTTCGCCATACGCTCGATCAAGGTGGGCGGCTGGCTCGGTCTTGTCGGCCTGCTTCTCACAATGTGGTCTGGCGACGGCTCTGCGATAGAGGTAACAAAACATCAGCCCATGAAGCTCGCTGCTATGGAGGGTCTTTATCATGGCAGCTACAGTCAGGGCATTGTGGCGGCTGGTCTGCTCAATCCGTCTAAAACCTGGGATAACGATGAGGATGAATATCTTTTTGACATCTCCGTGCCATGCGGACTATCCATGCTTGCAAAGCACGATCTTCACGCTTTTGTGCCGGGCATTTCCGATATTGTGAACGGTGTTGACATGAACGAGGCTGGCGACACGATCAATACAGTGAGCTATGCAGAGCGTATTCGTCTCGGAAAACTCTCGCACGAGGCTCTACGTGCCTACGATTTAGCACGCGCCAACAACGATCAGGCGGCTATGGCTGAGGCTGAGCAGCAGCTTCGCGAGAACTACCGCTTCTTCGGCTACGGATATTTCGATTCTGTCGATGAGGCTATCCCTCCGGTGGCTATGACATTCTATTCATTCCGCGTGATGGTGATTCTCGGCAGCTACTTCCTTCTTTTCTTTATAGTGGCACTCTTTGCGGCATACAAGAAAGACTGGCTTCATCGGATCACATGGTTGCAGTGGATTGCAATATGCTCCGTTCCTCTGATGTGGATCTGCTCTGAGGCAGGATGGATTGTGGCGGAGGTAGGCCGTCAGCCTTGGACCGTACAGGATCTCCTTCCTACCAAGGCTGCTATCTCTGAGATATCTTCCGGATCAGTGATCCTTACCTTCTGGCTCTTTGCCCTTATCTTCACAGTCTTGCTCGTGGCTGAAGTCAGCATCATGCTGCGCCAGATCAGCAAACGCTCAAAAGAGAACCTCGAGATCGACACCCACTAATAACAGCATCGTAAAGTATATAAGTCATGACACTCGAATATCTTCAGAATTACTGGTGGCTGCTCATCTCTGTATTGGGAGCCCTCCTGGTCTTCCTCCTCTTTGTGCAGGGTGGACAGTCGATGATTCTTGGCGCTTCCTCATCGGAACGCCGCAACCTGATTGTAAATTCCATGGGACGTAAGTGGGAATTGACATTCACCACTCTCGTCACCTTCGGTGGCGCATTCTTCGCCTCCTTCCCCCTATTCTATTCCACGAGCTTCGGCGGTGCCTACTGGCTTTGGGTGCTCATTCTCTTCAGCTTCATCGTGCAGGCCGTGAGCTATGAGTTCCGTAGAAAGGCGGGCAACGTATATGGCACACGCACATACGATATGTTTCTCTTCATCAACGGTTGTGTGGGCTGTATCCTCTTAGGAGTGGCCGTATCTATGTTCTTCTTCGGAGCCGAATTCACCGTGTCAAGAGGCAGTCTTCTCGACACCGGAAGCCCCGTAATATCCAAATGGGCTCCTACCCACGGTTTTGAGGCTATCTTCAACTGGAAAAACCTTGTGCTCGGTGTGGCTGTGCTTTTCCTCGCACGTATGCAGGCATCTCTTTATATGATGAACAATATCACAGACGATCCCGACTTCTTCAAGGTTCTCAAGCAGAAAGCTCTTGTTAATGGCGGTATATTCGTGGTGTTCTTCCTATGGTTTCTTGCCATGGTTTGCACTACCACCGGTTACACTTACACCATGAACAATAACTACACCGTGAATGTGGTGGAGACACCTTTCAAGTATTTCTTCAACTTTGTCAACCTCTGGTGGGCCGGTATCACTTTGCTAATCGGCGTTGTGCTCGTGCTCTTCGGTCTGCTCAAGTCGGTGTTCTCTCCCCATTTCACCAAAGGAATCTGGTTCACCGGACTTGGAACTGTTTTCGCTGTGCTTTCCCTCTTCTGGGTGGCTGGCTATGGCGACACTCCCTTCTATCCCTCGCTGATTGATCCGGCTTCATCTCTCACCATACGTAATGCCTCCTCCTCTGAGTTTACCCTTACGGCCATGAGCTATGTATCGATCATCGTGCCGTTTGTAGTGGCTTATATAGCATACGTGTGGTATTCGATGGATAAGAAGAAACTCACCCCAGAGGAGCTCAAGACATCCTCTCATCAATATTAATCTGAAAATCATGGGGCGGACATTTTAGAATGTCCGCCCTTATATTCTTAAGCATATGTCGCAGACAGCAATCGATACCGGCTCCCGGCCTGACAATTCATATTGGAGCCTCTTCTCAACTTTCTTCAAGATCGGAGCTTTCACCTTTGGTGGCGGATGGGCTATGATATCAATAATCGAACGGGAAATTGTAGACAAACACCATTGGATCGAGCGTAATGATTTCCTCGATCTGTTGGCCATAGCCCAATCTCTTCCGGGCATCTTGGCCGTAAACATAGCCACCGCTATTGGCGACAAGATTCGCGGCGGAAAAGGAAGCATAATAGCTTCGCTCGGCACCATACTACCCTCTTTCCTCATAATCCTCTTCATAGCGATCTTCCTCACGCCGGATATGATCAAAAACAACCGGGTGATATCCTCTATTTTCATGGGAATCAGACCCTGTGTAGTGGCTTTGATTATAGCCCCGGTCATCACTTCCGCCAAGTCAGCAAAACTTACTTGGAAAACTATATGGATACCATTCATTGTGGCTCTGATGATCTCTCTGGATCTTGGCACTGTGTCAAGTCCGATTCTTTATATCGTGCTCGGAGGCTTGGGTGGATTCCTGCTCTGGTGGCTCCCGAAAAGAAAGCTTGATAAAAACGGCCCGTCGAGTCAATCATGACTTCGGATCCACTCGGGGAAAATCCATAACAATCCTATAAAAATAAACCACAATGGGCATATATTGGAAATTAATATGGGCCTACATCAAAATAGGCATTTTCGGATTCGGAGGAGGCTACGCAATGCTTTCTCTTGTGGAGAAAGCTGTAGTGAGTCCGGGCTGGATATCTGAAACTATGTTTACAGATATCGTGGCTATCTCTCAGATGACTCCCGGTCCTATCGGTATAAACTCAGCTACATATATCGGCTATGTGGCTCCGGGCAGTGTAGATCCTTCGCTCAATGGCATAGGCTGGGGATTGTTGGGCTCATGTCTCGCTACTCTTGCTGTAGTCGTGCCGAGTTTTCTGCTCGTGCTCTACAGCTCGCACTTTATCCGCCGCCATAGCGAAAGCGGAGTGATCAAAGCTATTTTTGCAGGATTACGTCCTGTCGTGGTGGGGCTGATCGCCTCCGCTGCCATCATGCTTATGAACGCTGCCAATTTCAACCCAAACGCCATTACGTGGCAGCTTTGGGTAAATATAGCGATCTGTGCGATATCTTTCTGCCTCGTCTATTTCAAGATACCATTCAGAGGAAAAAAAATCAATTTGCATCCAATACTTATAATAGTTATGGCCGGCATTGCCGGATTCCTTATTTATGGACTGTGATGTAAATAAAAAACACTAATTATGACTTATCAGAACGCTTTAGACTATCTATACAGTCAACTCCCGATGTTTTCACGCGTGGGAGCCGCCGCATATAAGCCGGGTCTCGATACGAGTCTCGCCATCGACAGCTTTTTCGGTCATCCCCATCGCAAATTCAAATCAATCCATGTGGGGGGCACCAACGGCAAGGGTAGCACATCTCATATGCTTGCTGCTATCCTTCAGAGCCAGGGGTATAAAGTGGGCCTCTACACCTCTCCTCACCTCGTGGATTTCCGTGAACGTATGCGTGTGAACGGAGAGATGATACCGCAGGAGATGGTAATCGAATTTGTGGAGCAATGGCAAAAATCTGACTATAACGGGCATCCCTCATTTTTTGAGCTTACGATGATGATGGCTTTCGACTGGTTTGCAAAGGAGAATGTTGATTACGCCGTCATTGAGGTAGGAATGGGTGGACGACTCGATTCTACCAATATCATCACACCGGAGATATGTGTCATCACAAATATCTCAAACGACCACTCTCAATTCCTGGGTACCACCCTACCGGCCATAGCAACTGAAAAGGCTGGTATAATAAAGAGTGGTATTCCGGTTGTGATAGGTGAAGCTGAGGGAGAGGTGCGCGACGTATTTGCAAATAGGGCCGAAGAGACGGGGGCACCTATCATATTTGCGGAAGATGATAGTAGAATCAAAAGCATATGCCGACACGAACCGGCCGGATGGGAAGGTGAATCAAAAGAGGGAAAGTGGATCTCCCCACTTTCGGGTGATTATCAGCAGAAGAACCTGAACACTGTGCTCCATGCCGTAGATCTCATGAGAGAAGTGGGCATCATGATAGATGATGTGAATGTAATTCGTGGCATCGAGGAAGTGGAGAATCTTACGGGTCTTCGCGGCCGTTGGACAATAATCAGGCATTCACCTCTCACCATAGCCGACACCGGCCACAATATAGCTGGGATCACATACAATATGAACCAACTCAGCCATCTTATGGCGGAGCGACCGGAGGCGACATTAAGAATTGTTATCGGGTTCGTGGCAGACAAGGCTATCGACAAGATTCTCGCTCTTCTTCCGAAAGATGCTGTCTACTATATCACCAATGCGGCCATTCCTCGAGCACTCCCTGCCTCTGAACTCGCCTCTCTTATGGCTGAAGCCGGACTAAAAGGGAATGTCTATCCAAGAGTAGCTGATGCTTATAAATCTGCAACGAATGATGCCGATAAGGCAAGCGATATAGTTTTTGTCGGCGGATCTACCTTCATAGTGGCTGATCTCCTCTCCTTTCTGGAAAAGCCCGGACTATAGAGCTGAATCCTATAATATTTTGTTAGCGGTTGTTAAAATCAACGTGAGAGGATGACGGCGTGGCCATCATCCTCTCACTGTATCTACATTTTTCCGCTGACGAGCGGAGGGATTTTTCAGGAATCCTTTTCTTCATTATTCGCACCATTCTTCTGGCGGGCGTGTGTCTTCGATTGATTGCTATTGAAATCGCTCTCCTCCTTGAGGTCGATCTCCTTGCCATTCTCATCGATCACCTTGTATTGCAGATAAGCCAACGACTCATCTGCCAACACCTTGAATGAACGTCCATATGTGCGACGCCATTTTCCATAGAGGGAAAACATTCCCTTTTTAATATAGGCCTCCACATAGGGATGCACATACATTGTGAACTTCTTGACCTTCAGATGATGTACGAGATATTCTATTTTCTCACCGAGCTTATCGGTGAAGAGCAACGAAGGCTGAACCTCCCCTTTTCCGAAACATGAGGGACACGTCTCGCTCGTAGTGATGTCAAGAGCCGGACGCACTCTCTGGCGCGTGATCTGCATGAGTCCGAACTTACTGAGCGGTAGGATATTGTGTCGCGCTCTGTCATTAGCCATTATCTCTCTCATATGATCGTAGAGAGCCTGACGATGCTCAGCCTTGTTCATATCGATAAAGTCAATCACGATGATGCCTCCCATATCGCGCAGTCTGAGCTGGCGTGCGATCTCGTCGGCCGCCTTCAGATTCACATCGAGGGCATTGGTCTCTTGATCGGCAGATGCTTTACTACGGTTGCCGGAGTTTACGTCAATCACGTGGAGAGCTTCAGTGTGCTCTATAATAATGTAGGCACCGCTCTTGAAAGAGACGGTTTTGCCGAAAGAGCTCTTAATTTGACGTGTGATGTTGAAATGGTCGAAGATCGGAGTGTCTTTGCCATAGAGCTTGACAATCTCTCGGTTTTCCGGCGAAATCAACCCAACATAGTTCTGTATCTGTGTGAAAGTCTCCGTCTCGTTGACGTAGATATTCTCAAAAGTAGGGCTGAAAATATCTCTGATAACGCTCACCGCTCTTGAATCCTCCTCGTAGATAAGCATTGGGGGCTGGCTCCTCTGCATCTTGGCAATAGATTCTTCCCAACTTTTCACAAGGCTTCTCAGCTCATTGTTGAGCTCCGCCACCCTTTTGTTTTCTGCCGATGTGCGTACAATGACGCTGAATCCTTTCGGCTTGATGCTGCCTATGAGCTGGCGCAGACGAATCTTCTCCTCTGTAGACTTTATCTTCTGAGAGATAGAG
>CAZEOI010000091.1:0-14575 GCA_964513775.1 uncultured Sangeribacter sp.
CCCGAGGTGGCTACGGGTGTGTGCATCTTCTCCCGGAGCTCTCAACCGAGGAGATTCGCCGGGATCCAAAATGGATAGTAGGGTTCTCCGATATATCGGCTCTTCATGCGTTATGGCTACGGAGCGGAGTGATGTCGCTGCATGCCCCTATGGCCAAACATCTCTCCTTACAGCCCCGAGAAGATGAATACACTACTCTCCTTCTTGACATTTTGGCCGGCCGGCAACGCATGGACTATACTGTCGCCCCGAATCCTCTTAATCAGCATGGCAGAGCCACAGGCCGCTTGCAGGGAGGCAATTTAGCTGTGCTCAACGGATTGGCCGCCACCCCATACGACATACTTGACGCCCACCCGGAAGAGGACGTGATCCTCTTCATAGAAGATATATCCGAGGCTATCTACGCAGTGGAGCGTATGCTCTACCGGCTGCTCCTCGCGGGAGTCTTCAACCGCATACGGGGTCTTATCGTAGGCCAATTCACCGAATATCGTCCCGACCGTAACTTCTCCTCTATGGAGGAGATGATATCCTCATTTCTTCATCGCCACCATATATCGGGTCTGCCTGTGGCCTTCAATTTCCCGGTAGGTCACGTGGATTTCAACCTCCCTATGATTGAGGGTGAAAAGGTGGAACTGAATGTGACAGAAATGGGAGTAACGTTACATTCTTTATAATCTTATATTTACTACGTATGAGCCAACTTACACCGGATGAAACCGGCATCTCCCCTGTCTCTTTTACAATAAAAGAGATGCAGGGGGCCGTGGATGAATGGATTCACACCATCGGAGGCCGCTATTTCTCCGAACTCACCAATATGGCCCTCCTTACAGAGGAGACCGGGGAATTGGCACGAGTAATTGCCCGTGTCTACGGCGACCAGATTGCCAAGGAGGGAGACCTGCGCAAGAGTCTTTCCGAGGAGATGGCGGATGTGCTCTGGGTGCTCACTTGTCTGGCTAACCAGACAGGAGTTGACCTGACAAAAGCTTTCGCGGAGAGTCTCGACAAGAAACGCAACCGTGATCGCCACCGTTTCGACAGTCTTAAAACTGACAACACCCCCTTATGAGACGTCTCGCCATCATTGTGCCTTGTCTTAATGAGGAGGAGATTCTTCCTCATTCCATCGGCGTGCTCTCAGCCACTCTCAACACCCTTATCGACAACAAGACTATAGATGCCGGAAGTTTTCTGCTGCTCGTAGACGACGGCAGCACCGACGCAACCTGGCAAATTATATCCGACCGTGCCTCAGCCATGGTGAAAGGGATAACCCTCACCCATAGATGCGGACAGCAGACAGCTCTCCTTGCCGGCCTGGAGGAGGCCCTGCCGGAAGCCGATATCCTTATCACCATAGATGCCGATCTTCAGGACGATGTAAGAGTGATTCCGGAAATGATCAAAGAGAATGAGGCCGGAGCTGACATTGTCTATGGAGTGCGCCGTGACCGTCATAACGATTCATGGATGAAGAAAAACTCAGCCGCCGCATTCTATTCCACCATGCGACGGCTCGGCGTGGACTGTGTAAGCAATCATGCCGACTTCCGCCTCATGAGCTCACGCGCCGTGGCCGACCTCCTCGACTATGGAGAGCGCAACCTCTATCTGCGCGGACTCGTGCCTATGTTGGGCTATCGGCAGGCGTGTGTCTACTATGACCGGGAATCACGTCTGGCCGGCAAATCAAAATATCCCCTGCGGAAGATGTTTGACTTTGCCATAGATGGCATCACTTCATTCTCGGTGCGACCCGTAAGAATGTTGTTCTGGCTCGGCATCATATTTACTCTCACGGCCTTAGGCATAGGAATATATTCTCTTATACGCCATTTCTCCGGCGAGACAATAGCCGGATGGACATCACTTATGCTCTCTATATGGTTCTGCACCGGAGTGCTGCTTATGGGCCTCGGGATAATCGGTGAATATATCGGCAAGATATATATCGAGGTTAAAAAACGGCCACGCTACAAGGTAGCGGGCCGTGTATGAGATTCCTGATGATTTTCTAACCTGAAGGCTACTGATATAGCCACAATAATCCTGAATAACGTAATGTCAAACCATATCAGATGAGCTGCAGCATATGCAATTCATCGGCTATCTCCATGCCTGACAGACGGCGCTTGCGCGATATCACCTTTGCCAATTCCTCGATGGCGGGATGCAGACGCGGATTATGAAACAGTCTGCGTGCCCTCTGGAGAGCGTTATTATAGAGATTCTCGATCTCGTCATCCTCAAGCGAGCATGTGTCGCGGCCTTCACGCTCCACTTCGCCGTAGATCTCCTTCATCACAGAGGCTGGTGCCTCCTCCTTCATACGCACCACAGAGCGAGCCAGCACATTGGCCACCACCATCGATGTGGTGAGATGGAAGTTCTGAACGAGATGGTCCCACGAGGCTTTAGGCGATATGCTCGGCGATCCAGGGAAATAGTAACGATGGGAGAACTCCACCATCGGGCCCTCGGCATCAAGCCAAACCTCCGCCACACGGTCGATGGCATGCAGACTCGCCAGGGATATCATCATTCCGGCGAGGCCATAAGCGCGGTCATCTTCATTAAGATATGATAATGTCATAGTATTCCTTTCTATTGAAATTTCTTAAGGTTTGAGAGAGGATAAAACCTCTCCCTTTTGTGAAAACGCCCGAGAGGGTGTTATGGTTTCAGAAAGTCCACTTGAATCCGCCAACGATCACTACCCCTTGCGATAGCTGCGAAGGCAAGATATCATCGTGACGGTTCAGGATATTATCGGCCTGCAGCCACACTGAGAAATCTTTGGTAAAGTCCCACGATGCTTCAAGATTCACAAAAGCTATGTGGCGCAAAGCGAGTGAACTGAACGTGGAGGATTGGCCGTTGATAACTGTGGTCTGTACGGATGGCAACTCAGATACAAGCGTGTAGATCTTCCTTTTACCCCTTAACTCACATGATGCTCCGATTCCGAGCTGTGAAACCGGACGCACTCCGATCTTTCCGTTGAGAGTCACCTCCGGACGATCGTAGCCATTGAAGAATCCCTTCTTACCTTTCTGGGGCTGATAGGTTCCCTCCGCGCTTATATTAAACACCTTGCCATATTCATAGCCTATATATCCACTGAGAGAATAGCCATGAAGGTCTATCCCCTTGGGATTGCCGCAATAGTCGACGGTAGCGATTGGTGAATGCTCAGGCTCAAGACCCGGTATAATCTTGTCGGCAAAGTTGAGCCATGTCATATACCACCCTCCGAGCGGGATATTTTTCATTGACTGATATCTTGCCTTCAGGCCCAGCGAAAAGCCGGAGAAAGGCCCGAGATTCAAGCCGAACGCGGCGTCCAGAGGTGAGAAGGTAGGAGTGGTTGAAGAGAGCGAGGGCATGCCATAATAGTCAAGCTGATAAAGGCGTGACAATGTAGTGAGCTGGCTGCCACCCGTAACATTCAGATAGACCCCTACCTGACCTGTCTGCACACCGAGACGTACATCCGGAGCCACGTGAATGAAGGAGTAACGCTCTCCCTTCTCACCGGCATTGAAAGAGAGATCCACATCGGCGCCAAGACGGATGTCGAGCAATCCCTTTGAGAATCGGTAGTATGGAGTCAGGGTAAGCATGCCGTAGTTATCAAGATCCATATTTGATAGGAACATAAGATCAAGATTGGCATCCAGACCAATTGAGCTTCCGTTGTCCCAAGGCATTCTCACACCCCCTTCAAGACCGAAATTTGTCTCGCGTCCACCTTTAAGTCGTTCCTCAGTCCGCATGGCCGGAGGGAGGGGAAGAGCACGATAGGCGAAATGACGCAGACGAGCCGTGGCATTCCATGTCATGCGTGAAGACGCGCTCACGAGCGACCGCCAGTCAACCCTGAAAGCCACATCATTGAGAGTCTGGCTGGGAGCATCTGTAACAGGGTCCATAGGTGCATCGGAGAAAGAGCTTTCGTAGCCGGCAAAACCATAATAGTTGAAAGTGCCGACATGATAGTCGAGTGAGGCATCGAGACGGCCATATCCTTTTATCACATGCGATCCGTAAAGCCCGATTGACTCATCATATCTATACTGCTTCAGACCCGCCGTAAGTTCCGACAACTCAGGCTTCCAGAGCGATGTGGAATTATGCTGGAGGCGCAGTCCGAAGAGGGTGGTAGAATTATCAATGAATCTGTAGCCTGCACTGAGGGTGGAATTCAGCCAAGATCCCGCGCCAAGCTCAAGATAGCCACGATTGTCGGAGATTGTGCGGTCGGCACGCCATCCGGTGGCCGGGAGGGTCACAAGCGAGGGGATGAAAGAGGCCGTGACACCCCTTGATTCGTATCCTATGGGATTCGATGTCAAAGATGACTTCAACGCTTTAGGGAAAGCGTTGATACGGTCTATGCGTATCACATCGGGCACATATCTGCCGTCGACACTGATCGACTCATGGAGCTGAGAAGCGGCCGGGAGAGCTAAGGAGAGTGAGGTGAGCGAAAGAAACAGGGCTCTCATATTTATTGCACGGTTCATAATTCTTAAGTATTTATTTCCACTTGTCGAGACGCGTGGTGATCATGTCATGAATGTCAAGTTCCTTACCGGGATAGTTGTCGCGGAGGCTTTTAAGGTATTCCACGGCAAGATAATCCTTTCCGCGTGCATGATATACATCGGCCAATGCAATGAAGCCACGGGCGAGCCAGTATTCATGCGGAGTGCCCTCGTCGGTGAACGCAGTGAGCACCTTCTCAGCGTCTGAGACATCACCGTTGTCAAGGTAATATTGGCCGAGAGTGACGGCCGATTTCGCACCGTAAAGGCTCTTAGGATTGGAGGCGAGACGCTCAAGCACGCCGATAGCTGCATTTTTGTCTCCCTTGGAGAGCATGGATGAACCCTCATAATATTCAGCCTCCTCCAGTTGGTCGGCAGAGAGTCCGCCGCTATTCTTAACGATAGCCGCATACTGCATACGCTCCTCATCCTTTTCGGTGGTGCGCATTATTCCGGCTGCTGCATCGGCGGCATAATCCGTGCCACCGCGGCGTTCAAGCTCCCTATAAGCTGCCAAGGCCTCTTTTCTTGAACCCTGTCCCTTCTCCTCAAGCAAGCGGGCCTGCAAGAGCAGAGCCTCCGGCATCTGCGGAGAGTCGCCTCTCCTCATTATAAGGGTAGACAAAGCCTCAAGAGCCGCATCCGTCTCTCCAAGTTCATCTTTTCCCTGAGCTATGTCAAGGAGAGCCTGAGGGAGATAAAGTCCGTTGGGATAGTCGGCCACATATTTCTCCAAGAGGGCGGTATTGGTGATATCGTCGGCAAATACAGTCTCCGCTCCCTCGAAAGCGAGGGTCTCCATCTCCGAGGCATCGATCTGCGGAGCTTCAGGCACACTTCGGAGGAATGCGGCATATTCCTGCAGTCCGCCTGTAGATGAATAATGGCGCCGCAGGTCATCGTTGGCCAGGCGGGCCTCCTCACTGGTGGGCCACTTGGCAATCAATTCCTTATACGATTCCTCACCCTTCTCAGTGTTGCCCTCCTTCATGTAGGCTATAGCCAGACTGAGAATGCCCTTACGCGCCTGGGCGCTCTGACGGTAGGATGAACGGAGCTGTTCGAAAGTCTGCACCGCATTGGCAGTCTCACCAAGTCCGGTGTATGTCTGCCCCTTCTCAAGAAGGGCATTAGGGAGCCATTTTGAGTTAGGGAAACGGGTGGGCATTGCGGAGAGCTCCGCGAGTTTAGTCTTTATATCTCCACCGAGACCATACATCACGGCCCGTCGGAAAGTGGCATAGTCAGAATCGGCAGCCCCATTCTCTATCGCCGTAGTGTAGTTTTTAAGCGCCAGATTATAGTTGCCTCCATAATATTGGGCATCCGCCATGCGGATCAGCGCATCCTCATACATCCTTGGGGGAAGGAGCGGATCAGCTTTCAAAGCATCGGCAAAACTTGCCGCCGCCTGATTGTATTTATCCTGCATAAGCTGAGCATAGGCGAGATTATAGCGGGCCACCGTGCGGTTTTCCCCCCGGCGGTCACTCTTCAAATAAGCCTGATACGCATTCTCGGCAGCCTTGTATTCCCCTAAAGCATAACATGCATCGCCAAGCCAAAGATATGACTGCGCTCTCACAGCGGCATCGTTTCCGGTCTTCACCCCCTCCTCAAGATATCCCTTGGCAGCGGAAGGACGGTTGTTGGACATCGCCTCCATTCCCAGTTCATAAAGTATCTTCTGCTTGGCATCGAGCACAGCGGAAGAGGGGCGCGGGATGCGACGGATGCTCTCAAGAGCCCGCGCATAGTCATGCTCGTTGAAATATGCCGTAGCGAGATATTCCTCCACCTGCGGGGCATAGGCTGAATTCGGGAAACGGCTCAGGAAACTCTCAAGTAAAGGGATCGAGGAGCTGAAAGGTATGTTGCCGCCATGTGTGCGGGCCGCCACATAGTTGAAAAGGGCAGTCTCTGTCACGGCAGGGTCGTAATCCATTTTAGAGGCTTTCTCGAAAGATATAGCCGCCGCATTACTGTCGTTCTCCTTCACCGCGATCTGGCCGAGATATACATAGGCACTCTGGGCCAAGTCGTTGTTGAGATCCGTGAGATCTGAAAATCTGTCGCGTGCCAGATCCAATTCCCCACGGCTGTAGTCAATCACACCCAGTGCATAGATTGCATCCGGAGCGAATGAAATATCCTCATGACGCATATATTGGCGAAGATATTTCCAAGCGTTGTCGTAGTCGTTTGTCTTGAAATAGCTGAGGCCGACCACTCTTTCTGTTTCAGCCGTAAGCTCCTCCACAGGATTCTTGGCAAGGAGTGTCTTGCCGTTTGAGATCACCTCCGGATACTGGCCGCGTTGATATTCAATCTGCACAATATAGTAGTCAGGCTCCATACCTTCGGCATCCGTGCCGTCAAGGCGGGCCGCCACATCAGAAAAGGCATCGTAGGCCTTGTTGAAATCACCCTCCACATAGTCGCAGTAGGCCAGATAATAGTCGGCTGCAGTGGTATAGCCTTTCACAGCGCGCAATGGTTCCAGCAGCCCTCTCGCTTCATCGAAATGACCGGTACGCAGCATGCAGAGAGCCTTCCGATAGTCATATAGAGGACGATCGGCAGGATTGATACGGGAATAGTCGATATCCTCATATGCGGCGAGGGCATTGGCGAAATGATGGGCGAAGAAGAAATAATCGGCCGCGGCAAGCCTTGCTGGGAGAGCCTGAGGAGAAGCCGGATAGCTCTCGGAAAACTCCCGGAGCAGATCAACGCAATCGGCGTCGCCTCTTTCATAAAGAGCGAGAGCGAGGAGATACGCACAGTCTTCTCGTTCCGTTGGCGGGAGCGCCACATTCTGCGTGTCGAGATGCTTAAGCTGGTCAATGACTCCGGCATAATTGCCTTCGGCAAGCATCACCCTGGCCCTCTCGAGATATCCGGCAGCGAGCGGACTGAGACGGTCTTTACGGGTAAGGGTAGTGGCGGAGGCACTGAGAGCTACCGCACACAAGGAAAGAGCCAACAAGCCTTTGGCGAGCCTCTTTCGGGTGGTATGAAATTTTCGTTTCATATAGAGAGACTGTAAGAAAAAAGGTGAGGCCGGCACTGTTTTGGGAACAGATACCGGCCTCTGGGGATAGGATGGATTTAGGGAGGTAGCCCATAGCAGAGTCGAACTGCTCTTTAGAGAATGAAAATCTCTCGTCCTAACCGATAGACGAATGGGCCGACACTATCCTTATATCAGCTGCACACAGGCAACCAAAAGCCGGCGCATACTGAAGGAAATATTTTCATTGGCTGGCCGAAGATGGCCGGCAATATTAAGCGAGCTTGTCAATGTGCTTGCAAAGACCGCTGCAGAGGTTCGCAGCTTTATTCTTTGAGATGATGTTCTTGCGGCCAAGACGCTGAAGAAGCGCATTTACCTTGTTGTATGCCTCTGTTGCCTCTGCCTTGTCTGTCATCTTGCGCACGCGGCGAACTGCATTGCGGGCAGTCTTCGCCCAATAGCGGTTCTCAAGTCTCCTTTTCTCCGCCTGGCGAATTCTTTTTAATGATGATTTATGATTTGCCATCTTAAAAATTGATACTTTGTCGTAGTGTTATTAATATTGGTAGCCCATAGCAGAGTCGAACTGCTCTTTAGAGAATGAAAATCTCTCGTCCTAACCGATAGACGAATGGGCCACTATACACAACTGCACGTTCACCTTCACCTTTGCAGATAATGGCATTTATCGCACATTTTGCGACTGCAAAGTTACGACTCTTTAGTTTAATTTCCAAATTTTTCTTAATAAAATCAGAATATTTTTTTCTATTCCCACCTTTTTTCCTCTTTTGAGGCCATACATTGTCGATTTTATGCCCGTTTATTTTCATTTTTATGCCTCGGGTCTGTAACTATCCGCCCGTTTTATACGTTTCTTTTGTAGAAGTCATCTCTTGACATCACTCGGTGTTGTTTCGGTTTTCCATGCGTGGCTTCACCATTACATTCGTTATTTTAACCATGAGATTCCACTGAACTATGAAAATTTTCTGCAAGAATACCTCCAAATACGTCTCCGTCATCGGCGGAGAGAAAGTGATCGACCTCATTCCGCGCCTGCGCAAGGAGCTGCCGTTTTCTCCGATATGCGCCCTTGTCAATAATAAGAACGAAGATCTATGCTTCCCGCTTTTTTCACCCAAGCAGGTGGAATTTCTTCCCGCCTCTCATCCATTGGGACGCCATGTGTATGTGCGCTCCCTCTGCATGATGCTCTACAAGGCGGTGCTTGAGGTAGTGCCTCACACTGTTCTCTCTATCGAACATTCACTGTCGTCGGGTCATTACTGCCGCCTGCTCAAGGATGGCGTGCCCGTTCATATTGATGATGTCACTGTGGAGTCGTTGCTCGCAACCCTGCATAGAATCTCCGAATCCGATATTCCTTTCCGCCGTAAAGAGCATCTCACAAAGGATGTGGTGGAGGTGTTCCGCCGTCAGGGTCTTGACGCAAAGGTCACTCTCCTGGAGTCGCTTCACGAGCTATATACAAAATATTACAGATTGGGCGACATTGCCGATTCATTTTACGGCCCGCTTGCCCCGAGCACAGGCTTCATACGTGAATTTGATATCCGTCCTTATAAAGATGGATTCCTCCTGTTTGCCTACTCCAAGCAACACACCGATGAGATTCTTCGTCAGAAACCGCCGCAGGAGAAGATGTATAAAGCTTTCACCGACCAGCTCCTTTTCAACCGGGTGATTCAGGTGAAGAACGTAGGTGAACTGAACATGGCCGTCAAAAACCGCAAGACTGCGGAACTGATAAATGTGGCCGAAGCCATGCACGACAAGTTGCTCGGTCGCATAAGCGATGAGATTGCCCAGCGCAGGAAAGAGGGTGGCGCGGGAATCGTCATGCTCGCAGGCCCCTCATCATCGGGCAAGACCACCACCGCCAAGCGTCTCGGAATACAACTTATGACCAATCTAATCGTGCCGAAGTTGATCTCTCTCGACGATTATTTCGTAGACCGCGACCGCACTCCTCGTGACGAGACAGGCGATTACGACTATGAAAGCTTGTATGCGCTCGACCTTGACCGTCTTAATTCCGACCTCACACGCTTGCTCAACGGTGAGGAGATCAATCTCCCCACATATTCCTTTGAGTTTGGTCGCAGAATTGAGAAGGAGCGTCCTCTCAAGCTTGAGAAGAATGAGATTCTGCTCATAGAGGGTATTCACGGACTCAACCCGGAGCTGACACGCTCAATTGATCCTGACAATATCTTCAAGGTGTATGCCTCAGCACTCACCACACTAAAGATCGACAATCACAACTGGATATCCACGAGCGACAACCGCCTTCTGCGCCGTATGGTGCGCGACAACAAATATCGCCATATCTCGGCACTCGACACCATCCGTCGCTGGCCCAGTGTACGCCGTGGTGAGGAGAAATGGATATTCCCATTCAGCGAGAATGCTGATGCCACATTCAACTCATCTCTGATTTTCGAGATTGGAGTGATGAAAGCGTATGCGGAGCCATTACTGAGAGAGGTGCCGAAAGATACGGAAGAGTATGCCGTGGCCTACCGTCTGCTACGTCTGCTCAGTTGCTTCGAACCGATTCCGGCTGACCAAATACCCACCACGTCACTCCTCCGTGAGTTCCTCGGCGGCTCCTCTTTCCACTACTAATAATAAGCAGCCGAAAGACATTCTATACAAATCGGCGCTATCAAGAGCTCTTGATAGCGCCGATTTAAGTTTTATATCTAAATATGACGAACGATGCCTGATTAGCGGGAGAGGGCGTCGAGGATAGCCTTTTTGTAGCGGGAGTGATCGTACAGGTCGGGACGGGCCTCAGCTTTGCCGGTGCGATCTACGAGGATGTAGAACGGTACACCTCTGACACCAAAGCGCTCATGGAGTGCGTTTATTTGGGCATCATCAAGATAATAATGGATTCCCTTGATATTATTGATGGTCAGCAGATACTTAACTTTGGGGGAACTCTCGTCGGCAATGTAGATCCATACAATATCATCAGATGAAAGATCCCCACTCTTCTCAGGTTCGGTTTCAGCCATAGCCATACGACAAGGGGCACACCAAGTGTTCCATAAATCAACCATCACAACCTTACCCTTATGGGGAGCTACAATTGCATCAAACACTTTGTCGGGCGCCACATCAGGAGTTGCGGAGACAAGAGTCTCTCCCAAAGCTTCAATACGAGCCATGACAGCCGACTGATTGGCTTCAACCTCATCAGCCAAAGGTCCGGTGAGATCACCCTTGATCTCAGGGGTAAGCTCTCCGGTTTCAGACGCAGCATATGCACGTCGATAGGTGGCAAGAGTCTTTAGAAGTCCGGCATCGACACCTCCTTTATCCCAGATATCGACATTGCCACTGCTCTTAAATTTATCAGACAACAATAGGTATTTGTCGCCGAAATCAATGTTGGGGGCAATCGCCTTAATATTTTCCGGTGAAAGCTCCATGCGGATACTGTCCTCAGGAATCGGAGAACCCCATGGAATATTATTTACACAATAGTAATCTCTGGCAAGCTCCTCCCTTGCATTACTTGTGGCATATGCAAGATCTCCCGTCAGACATGCCTTGTTGTATCGACGCTCCGCTTCTGAAAAAGAGGTGTTAGAATCGATAGAATCGCTTAGGGTCTTATAGGTTTCAAGAAGGAAAGCTGTGTATTGATCACCATTCCAATGGTAGTCAGCAAAATCGCCGGTACCCAATTGCATATACACACTACGTTGTAACATCGGATAAAGACCATCGGAATATGCCGGTGAATAGTCTTCCGGTAATCCCCCGGTATTGGAGTCGCGTGTATTCATATTCCATATTCCCGTCACATGAGAATCCAGATACACGTTAATATTCTCACCCGGAGCCACGAATACATCACCACTAAGGCCCACCCCTTTATCAAGTCTAATTGGGAGGAAGCGGGCCGGAGAGGATAGAGAGAGCTTCACTATAGCATTACCATTCTGATCCACAGTGACGGGCGTGTCGGCACCGATCTGTCCATGGATAGTATTGGCCACCCAGGTAAGTCTATCTCCCATTTCCGGTTTGTAGCCAAGGATATGGACGTTTATCACAGTGGTGTCGCCATATGCAAATTCAGGAACAGGCAACTTACGATCGCCGTTTTTACGTGCTTTCGAGGGCACATACTTCTCATTCTGGTTATGCATGGCTTCTCCCGTAAGATCTATATCCCACACGTTCAATCCATCCCCCGAGTTCTCCGAAAAATCCATACTCTTGGCATTGGCAGGGATTGAAGGGAAGGTCATTGTGAAATGAATCACACCTGAATCAGGCACAGTCACCTGTTCATCAAGAGCAAGTCCCTCTATCGACTTCAGCGGATAAGCCACACCATCTACGTGTATTCCACTTGTAGTGGCGATTTTAATCGACCCTCCCGGCCAAGAATGCACCACTCCATGGAGCACTGTCGACGAGTCGGTAAGTTCAATTTTTGAGAAACTGAGGTTGTTGGAATTGGTGCTACCGATGAGAGGATTTTCTACCGTGCCACGGTTTGAGAAACCACCGCAGGCTGTGGCAATAAGAAGCAATGCCACCGCAAAAATTTGGCTAAGCCTTGATCTGTTCATGATTCAGTATATGATTTAAAGTAATATGGTTTATACGTTATGCGGATATAGAAAATCCCGGAGAAACAGGGTCTCTATGTGAGAAGCGAAATTCTCCGGGATAAAAATCTTCGAGAAGTGGTTACTACTTATCAGAAGTAGCGGGTTTCCTCGCCGGTCATGGCAGTGAGGAGATTATTGGCGAGACTGCTGGCTCCTATGCGGAAAAGATCCTGATTGAGCCATTCATCGCCGAGCACCTCCTTCACAATTGCATAATACTGCACGGCCTCCTCAGCCCTGCGGATGCCTCCGGCGGCTTTGAAGCCTACCTTACGTCCGGTCTGTGCGTAATATTCCTTGATGCACTGACACATCACATATGCGGCCTCAAGCGATGCACCGGGATAGATTTTGCCGGTGGATGTCTTGATGAAATCGGCATCGCTCCACATCGCCAAAATAGAAGCCTCCTTGATAGCGGCGGCGGTCTTCAACGCGCCGGTTTCGAGAATCACCTTAAGTTTGGCGCCCTTGGCAGTGTGCTTGAGCTCGATAAGCTCATCGCAGAGATCCTCATAGTTCTTGTCGCGCAGATAGCCGAGATTCATCACCACGTCAACCTCGTTGGCACCTCCGGCCACAGCCAATGCCACATCGGCCACTTTCACTGCCGTAAAAGTCTGGCTCGAAGGGAAGCCACCGGCCACCACAGCCACGTCGACACCTGTGACATCGAGAGTAGAGCTCACAACCTCGGCAAAGTTACTGTAGACGCAGATAGCGGCCACATTCTTATACTGGGGATATTCGTTGTCGAAATCATTCACACGTTTGGTGAAAGCCGCCACACTCTCCTGGCTGTCTTCAGTGCTCAGTGTGGTCAGATCAATCGAACTGAAAAGAAACTGATACACCTCCGGGGTGGCATACTGTGAAGCCTTTTCAATAATCTTCTTCACCTCGGCAGCCACGGTGGCGTCATCGGTAATGACACGGCTCTCATCAAGAGCCTTCTGGTATCTGTCCATAATTTACTTTATCAATTTTGGGTTATTGGAGGGACATAAAGGGATATGACCTTAGCAGACCCTCCTACATTAAAAACAACTGCGTAGGGAAATCGTTTATTTACGCCTTGGAGCTATCCTGTCGGGATTCTGCTTTAAAAATTGCTCCCACGATTTGGCACCTTTATCTATCTTCGGTTTTCCGCTCTCATAGAAGTGGGCCAAGGCTGCCGCAAGGGCATCTGTGGCATCAAGAAGGCGTGGCATATTCTCCTGCGGTATTTTCAGAATATACTTCAGCATCGAGGCCACCTGCTCCTTTGATGCGCCACCGTTGCCGGTGACAGACTGTTTTATGGAGAGAGGTGCATACTCGCATATAGGGATGTCTCGCGCGAGAGCAGCTGCGATCGCCACCCCCTGTGCCCGCCCGAGCTTAAGCATTGACTGCACATTCTTTCCGAAGAAAGGGGCCTCGATTGCCACCTCGTCGGGCAGATATTGGTCAACCAGCCCTGTGATACGCTGAAAAATCCGGCTCAGGCGCAGATAATGGCTCTCCAACTTGTTGAGCTGGATCACGCCCATCACAATCACCTCCGGTTTCTTACCCTTTATGCCGAGCACGCCATAGCCCATCACATTTGTGCCCGGATCTATACCCATTATGATTCGGTCGTATTCAAGATTGCCGCGCATCGACTGAGAGGATGCCGGGAATGAGGAAGAGGTGTCTTTATTCATAAAATCATCTGTCACATTTATAAGAGAAGAGCATCCTTACAGAGGAAGCACCTCAAGGAGAGTAGCGAAATAAAGTGCGTGAGGGCCAAACTTCTCGGTAAAGTCGCCAAGCACAGGAGGAAGGACAGTGTCGTTCCAACCGTGAGCTGCCACAATGGTGTCGAATTCAGCCTGAAGGGCTATGCTCAAGCCATGCTCAGGATCCGGTTTCTTGCCACCGGCCTCCACCACAGTCTGCAGACGAGGATTTGCAGCCTCTGAATCATTGTTGAATAAACGGGAAATTGCATCGGAACGCATCCAGTCGAGAAATTCCTGTTGACGCTCCGGCACGAGTACGAATGTTATATTATATATTACCATAGTTTTGATTAGAGTTAAGGATTATACTCAAGCTCATGATGTATGGCAGACGGTCAATGGGAAATAATCAGGAGATGGAGAGATGCCCAGTGTGCAATAAGCCCTGAAAATGCACTCCCAAACTATCCACAATGAATCAATGAACCAATAAAAAAACGGCATGCTTTCACAAACACGCCGCCAAAACAAAATTATGAAAAACATTCAACGCTATGCTGCAAGCAGCATTTTTGAGCCTCTTGTCGGATTCGAACCAACGACCCCGAGATTACAAATCACGTG
>CAZEOI010000092.1:0-14333 GCA_964513775.1 uncultured Sangeribacter sp.
TTGCATTTCGGAAAAAGTAATTGGTATGCCAAATTCAGTAAACTCAAAAGTCGTGCCACGCAAATATTATGGTGGGTGACAATAATAACGTTGCTTACAGGAATCGCAACCTCTATAAGGTGGATTATATCTTATACTCATACACCACTCGTAGGAATCCACGTAAATCTCGGATTCCTCATGATCATCCTATCAATCTTTCACATCGCAAATCGATTCTACTTCTTCAAAAGCAAAAAGTAGATAACCCCCTTCCCCTAAGCTGAGATTATCTTCTAACAGAATGAAGTTATAAATAATATACAACGGCACGATGATGCAAAAATGAGCCTCACAACAAAGCGGCGTTAATTATTTTAATGTAAATTTGCATTAGAATAATTAAACAATCAAATTATGGATAATATATTTGAAAGAGACCGCAACGGTGAGGTTATATCGTCCAATGAGCCAGGATATGAACTCTTGATTGACGATTTTTTCCTGTATGGAGATTGCTCATGAGCTTACTACCGTAAATATCCGCGATCAGAAACGCGTACATGAACTGATGGGAGAGATGCTTGGGAAGCCACTCCCGGAAAGTACCACGGTGTCGCCTGCATAAATCCAAATCCATTGATACTCTCCAAGCAGATTTCTACATTATTAACGGAAATAAAACCCACATCACACAATGAAGCGAGTAATAATAACGCTAATAAGCATAACTTATATTTTTAACCTTATGGCACAGACAAAAATAGTTCAGACTGCCGGACGTGATGCACTTGGTGAGTTTGCACCCGAGTTCGCCCATCTCAACGATGATATCCTCTTTGGAGAAGTATGGAGCAGAAATGATCTCCTTTCCCTACGCGACCGTAGCCTTGTCACGATAACTTCCCTCATCTCACAGGGTATCACCGACAGTTCGCTCACTTTTCATCTTCAGGAAGCAAAGAAAAACGGAATTACCCGTACAGAGGCGGCTGAGATAATCACGCATATCGCCTTTTATGCCGGTTGGCCTAAAGCTTGGGCGGCGTTCCGACTCGCAAAAGATGTATGGAATGATGATGTGAAGGGTGATGATGCTAAAGCGGCATTTCAGCGCCAGATGATTTTTCCGATCGGAGAGCCAAACACTGCCTACGCGAAATATTTCATCGGCAACAGCTATCTCGCTCAGATTTCAGACTCTCAGATACCATTTGCAAATGTCACTTTCGAGCCGGGATGTCGCAACAACTGGCATATACATAAGGCCGAGAAGGGGGGCGGACAGATGCTTGTAGGTGTTGCGGGCCGTGGATGGTATCAGGAGGAAGGGAAACCTGCTGTAGAGATTCTTCCTGGCACCGTAATCCATATTCCGGCCAACGTAAAGCATTGGCATGGAGCCGCCAAAGATTCCTGGTTTGCACACCTGGCTTTCGCTGTTCCGGGAGAAGAGTCAGAAAATATTTGGCTCGAACCGGTAACAGAGGAGCAGTATCTTTCAATTGAGTGAACAACAAACGGCAAGACTCTATACAACGTATGAGCTTGCCGTTTGTTTATTTCACTGCATTAAGTATCAATCATCACAAAGGAATTTCCGATTTTGTAATACATCGGATTCTATTCGTAGATAGATGTAGGAGTAGTCGTTACCTTTTCAGAATGTTTACGCAAAGAGTCGAGCTTGCTATCATAAATAATTTCAGAAGGAGAGAAATCACTTCCTTGCATGTAGTTTATCAGAGATAACTTCAGCTGATTCATAGCGGGATCATCATTATCCGGATTCAATATATCGAAAGCGCAGAATAGCAGATCACCGTTTCCTGATTTAGCCTCGAAAATATAGGCCAGCCTACGGTTGTGTACAAAATTGTCGATGACTGTCACTATCGGGTCTACGTTTCCGATTGAATCTAAATTCACAACCTTGGCGTTCTTCACCGGATTCCACCATTGCCAGTCAGTATATCCGTCATTAGGGAAGAGAGATAGGGCAGGGTGGGAGGGCTCACACATAATACCCATCGTGCCTGCCTGCTTCGGGAAATGGACAGGACTCCAGAAGACAGGAAGGAATTTACTTTCGATTCCCTCGATTTCATCCGGAGAGGGTGCTAAAAGAACTTTCTTTCCATCTTTGAGCCCTTGTTGGGCTTCTTCGAACGATCTTGTAAGGAGAATATCATCCACCTCTATTTCCGCTTCAGGATATACGTGTATTTTCCAGGAGTTCTTATATTTATATTTATCTCCTAATCTGAGCACTATCTCTGCAGCCGCAGCCTGACTGAAAGAACTTAATGGAGCTGTAAATGCACCTATACTTTCAACTTTTCCAGCAGGAATTTCCCCGGTTTCCACAATTCCTCCGGCAACTTTATTCCCTGTGGATAAGTTAATAAGTGACCATTCTACTTTCTCATCCGAAATCTTTTCGGATGAAAAGTTTGCTATGGATATATCTGCGGAAAAAATATCGGAGTTGCGATATGTTGCTGTCTGATAATTTAATAATGGCACCACAGGACTACAAAATTCCTTGAACCATTCAGGACTTACAGCCCCCTTATTATCCCAGAAGGCATCAATGAGCCCAACAAGAGCCGTTCCCTGACCCGGAAAGTCCTGAATACCCAAAAGCTGAAATCCTGACATCCCTGAGGTTTTCATGGCCCGTTCAATCTCCTCTTTATACATAAGAGCTGCAAGTTTTCCGGAAGCGAGAGTCATATCTTTACTTTTATCTAACAGACCCTTCCTTTTCAGATCTTCTCTGATAAGCTTGAAATTAAGCGGATTCAAAGTGCCGGTATATTTACCTATTTCTTCCATGGACGGATATACGGCATATTGACCTATTTCATGAGAGATCAATGGCACGTTTATATCCTTCAGGCGGTCATTATAGTTAGCATTGAAAGATGGTTTCTCGGTTTCGAATACACCTTGTCCTCTAACCCAACCATTATCTGTCCATTGGGTTACGAGGAACTCATCTGCAGGTTCCGGATGTCCTCCGTGTCCATTTTCAAAAGTAAAGGAGGTGCACGTATAAAGATGACGTGGATCCCTCTCTTTCATCTCTTCGGCCATTTCATTAAGCCAATTGAAATCATGCTGAAGCTCATTACCTATGCTGAGAAGACAGAATGAGGGATGGTTGCCGTAGTTGCGGACAATGTTCTCATATTCATCCTTTAGAAAAGACTCAGCTTCCGGATCGTCACCGATTTTTAATGACCACACCGGGAGTTCAACCTGTAGGTAGAATCCAAGGGAATCCGCAACCTGAAACGCTGCCTCGGGAGGGCACCAGGAATGGAATCTGAGATGATTGAGACCCCATTCGCGAGCAGTCACGAAAGTTTTTTCCCACCCTTTTTTATCAGTGGGAGGAACTCCTGTGAGGGGAAAGACACAACATTCGAGAGTACCCCTTAAAAATACCGGGATACCGTTGACTTTCAAACCATCTTTATTGTCAATTGTACGTATGCCAAACGTAGTGGTTTTTGAAGAATCCTTCCCTACGGTGGCGGTCATAGTATATAACTGAGGATTAAATTCACTCCATTTGGAGAGTGGGCTGACCGGAAGAGTCACCACAATCTCATTCATTCCCGGATTCAATCTTATTTTACGCTTGATTGATATTTCCGTGCCATCTATATTGAAAGAAGTATTTCGTTTAATTATTCGGTTGGTATTATTTGCAATAAAAGCCTTTACCTTGACAGAATCTCCATCAGCCACAGTGTATATCTCCAACCTGTCGATATCGGCTTCCGGAATAGCTCGTAAAGTTATGTCGCCCAATATTCCGTTCCACATGGTCTGAGTGTCGTTGGTGTATGAATGTGCGAGATTGTCGGTAGATATATCATACTGTTTGCTATTGTCTATATGCACCACCAGCTCATGGTTTCCTGCTGGAAGACCTTTGGTGAAAAGATGACGATGTGGACTTACCAAACTGTAAAGAGTGTCAACCGACTTCTCTCCCCCAAGCTCTGCAGTAGATTTCCACAAGACTCTTTCCAATGATAATTCGAGCGGTTTATTTGCCATTTCAGGCGTAATATTTACAGTGCGGGTATATGTGGCGGGGCCGATATAGGAAAATCTACGTGTTAGGCGCCGGAATTTTTCATCGTCAGACATAGACAGAGTGTCAACGTGATTTCCGAGATGCGCCATATCAGTGGTGCCGGGAAGTGATATCGTTGAATGTTGACCTGTTTCTTCGAGTGTCACATTCCACAATCCTCGTAGGTCTTTCATTTCGGCACGGCCACCCAATGCAGATGCGGTAGCGCAGAGGAGTAGAGCATATTTATAAAATCTTGTCATTTATTCTGGAATTTATGGATTAATGATTTTGTACACAGATCACCTATCAATGAATCATGGTATATAAAATAAATGAAAGTTTTATTGATATTTATCATATAATCAAATTGTTAGGTTAATTTCAATATGATAGTGTCGGCTACGGATAATCAGTTTCCGTCCGTTGATGCAAATTTACTATTACCTCTCAAGGATAAAAATAGAAAAATAAATAATTTTGCTGGATTATTTTATAATTGAGGGGCGGCGAATTAAATAACATTCACCTCTGGCAGAGAACACAAAGTTCCCGGCCAGAGGTGAATGTTATTTTCCAGAATGTCATTTCAAATATTCAAGAAAGAAACTCTCTATGGTATTGAAAGGAATCTTGTCTTTCTGATCGTAGAGATCCGTGTGGGAGGCACCGGGAATGACCATGAAGAGCTTATTGTTATCCTTACCCGGAGTTACAGTCAGCTTTTTATATGTATCACTGCCGAAATAGAACGAGTGGGCCTTTTCCCCGTGAATTATCATTACGGCATTCTCAATCTCATCGGCACGGCTCATCAGCGGAGAGTTTATCCAAGGGATTACTGCCGTGACATTACGTCCGCCGTTTGAATTGAGTGATCTTGGGTGGTAACCACGTTTTGTCTTATAGTAGGCATGATAGTCTTTGAAAAACTGAGGCGCATCATCAGGAAGAACTTCCGGTACACCTCCGCCCAGCTTGGGAGTGCCTGTACGGAAGTCATCGGTGCGCTGTGCAGCAAGGTTTTTGCGCATCTCATTACGGGCATCCGCACTATCGGCACTGTCAAAATAACCGTTGGAGTCGACGCGGCTCATGTCGTACATGGTGGAGGCGACTGTCGCCTTAATGCGAGGATCTGCAGCGGCGGCATTGATAGCTATGCCTCCCCAGCCGCATATGCCGATGATACCTACGGCTTCGGGATTCACCATAGGATTTGTGACAAGATAATCAATCGCGGCACTGAAATCCTCCGTATTGATGTCGGGAGAGGTCATATATCTCGGACGTCCTCCGCTTTCGCCTGTGAAAGAGGGATCAAATGCTAAGGTATAGAATCCGCGTTCAGCCATTTCCTGAGCGTATAGGCCGGAACTCTGTTCCTTTACCGCCCCGAACGGACCGCATACAGCGATGGCGGGAAGGGGACCCTTGGCATCTTTAGGTATGTACACATCCGCTACAAGTGTTATGCCGTAACGGTTGGTAAATGTGACTTTTTTATGCTCGACTTTATCACTTTTCGGGAACACTTTGTCCCATTCCTGCGTAATGGTCAGTTCCTCTGCCGGAAGTTTGATTATTTCTGTGTTCATATCTTTTGCGTTTATTGTCATTGATGATACCGCCATCAAAGCGGACAAAAAGATTTTTATTTTCATGTTGCAAAATTACAAATCTATCTCAATTATTCTTTTACCATATTCGCATATCTTCCTACCATATTCGCTGATACCCATAAATATAAAGATTATTTTTACTAATTTTGTAAACATGTTCAGTTCAAAATCAGAATTATGGATAATATCATCATTGATTCAATCGATAAATATAACCGTGTAGTGGGTCTTCCAACCTACAATCCGCTGGTAGCCGTTGTAGATCTGAAAGAGGCTACAAAGTTAATTCCATCTACACGCTATGACTATGAACTATATGCGCTTTTTCTGAAAAAAGGCTCTCAATGCTCCATCCGCTATGGACGCCAGATATATGATTTCCAGAAGGGGTCGGTCGTTACTTTCTCTCCCGGCCAGCATATTGAAAATGTTGGAGATTCTGATAATGAACGCCCGGATGTGATAGGATTGCTATTCCATCCTGACATAGCCTATGGGACAGCGTTAGCTGAAAAGCTGCAGGATTATTCTTTTTTCAGCTATGCCAACAATGAGGCCGTGCATCTTTCTGATGAGGAACATTCCATATTTAGTGACTGCATAGACAGGATTCGTCGAGAAATCGAACATCCCATAGACCGACATTCAGGCAGACTGTTATGTGCCGCTATTGACCTCCTGCTGGAATACATGAACCGCTTTTATGACCGTCAATTCATTACCCGTAATAAGGTGAATTCAGAAATTGTCAGGAATTTTGAAAAAGACCTGAACTCATATTTTGACCATAAGAATACCATTGAATTTCAGCCTACCGTAGCTTATTTTGCTGACAAGGCAAACTTATCGGTTGGATATTTCGGTGACTTGATTAAAAAACATACCGGATTGTCAGCTCAGGAAATAATCACACGCCGAATCATTTGTGAGGGTAAGAAATTGCTTTCTACAACTACGGATGACATCAATACTATTGCATATAAGCTCGGATTCCAATATCCTCAACATTTCTCACGGCTTTTTAAGAAGTCAACAGGTAACAGTCCAACTGAATTTCGCAAGTCAGCAGTCGTAAATAACTTAAGTAGCTACACATAATAATTATATATACTTACGGCCAATAGCATCAGGTAAAATATTATACATTATACCTTTAAATCGGATGCTGATCTAATTCTTGAATTTCGCAATCATTATGACGTTAATTATCCACAGCTACTTAGTTAAATTTTTAATATTAGAAGTAAGT
This sequence comes from uncultured Sangeribacter sp., assembly GCA_964513775.1. Lineage (GTDB taxonomy): Bacteria > Bacteroidota > Bacteroidia > Bacteroidales > Muribaculaceae > Lepagella. The sequence continues at coordinate 6,944 of CAZEOI010000092.1, forward strand.
ATGTAATATGCAGGAGCTAATAAGACCGAATACAGATGAAGTGTTCGCAACATATCGCCATGAAAGTGATGGCGAAAGTGCCTACTCTATAAGTGAAAATGCTCTGGTATATGTGGCGGCCGGAAAAATTGATATACTCATCGACGGCGTGGCGGTAGCTAATTTCAAGGAAAGAGAGTGTGTCTTTGTGCGTAAGGATCACAGAATGACTCTGATCAGTTACGCTAATGAGAATGGTGGTTATCATCTTGTAGTATTTCTATTTTTTCCTCGACATATTCTTTTTGACTATTACAGGAATCTGCAAACCTGGGATCTGCCGGCGGTTGCAAAACCCTCTGATAAGAGTTTCATTCATATACCGAAATCCTCACTGCTCACAAGTCTCTTTGGTTCGTTTAAACCGTACTGGGAGAATAATCAGACGCCTGAGACTCATTGGCTGAGATTGAAAGTGCTTGAAGCTATCAAATTACTGCTTCTATTGGATAAATCCATGTATGCCACATTATTTGACTTTACAAGTAGATGGCGTCTGGATATATTGGATTTTGTGGAACGAAATTATAAGTATAATCTTTCATTGGAACAATTAGCCCACTATACCGGACGAAGTGTGGCAACTTTCAAAAGAGACTTTAGAAAAATCAGTCAGTTGCCACCGGCAAAGTGGATTATTAATCGACGGCTTCGTGAAGCACGTTATCTCTTATTGACTACCGACTGGCCTGTGTATAAGATAATGAATCACGTGGGGTTCAAAAACTTTTCTCATTTTTCCCGAATTTATCATCAATTATTTGATGAAACACCAACTGCTACTCGTTCTAAAACAAAATGAGCCGTAGAGAACAATACAATGAGCCGTATAGCAAAATCGCTATAGAGATCCAAAGCGTTTTAATAGCAGAAAGACAAGAAAATATATAAATAATATAGATTATGAAAGATTTTATTGGATCACACTTCATCTACACTTATGCTAACGGTTGGATGTATGAATTTTATGTAAAGAACGAAAACACTGTAGATTATCGAATCCACTCGGGAATGGTAGGAGGCCGTTGGGTGAAAGACCAGAAAGCCGACATCGTAAAACTTACTGACGGTGTCTACAAGGTTTCATGGACTGAACCAACCGGCACAGATGTAAGCCTGAACTTCATGTCGAAAGAGAATAAGCTCCATGGCGTTATCTTCTTTCCTAAATGGGTGAGGGAACATCCTGAAATCACGGTCTGCTATCAGAACGAGCATATTCCTTTGATGGAAGAGAGTCGTGAGAAATACGAGACCTATCCCAAATATGTAGTTCCGGAGTTCGGTGAAATCTTTTTCGCAAAGAATGAGGGAGCAAATAATGAGAAAGTTATCTCACAAGCTCCTTACGAAGGCATGGTTGATGACATCGTAAGCGGTAAACTTGACTTTACCAAATGATATGCCACTTCTAACACATAAAGACGTTAGGCTGTAATACTCCGATTCAAAGGAGATTACAGCCTAACTTGCGCTAAGGTGGTTTGTACATTTGGCATTACTATCGAACAGAATGAACGGATTTAATCACAAATCTATCTTCTCGCCGCTCTCTACGCGTAACCACAAAATGCTTAAACCCATTGGTAAAGTATGTCACCGGTCGCACGCCATATCTCTTTTCAAGGCAATCGGCATAAAGTTCCGCCTGATGCTCTCCAGCAGTGGGGTTGACACTGATTCGTTTGGCTTTGATTACGGCAAGCGGTTTTCTGTCCGGACCGAACAATACATAGCCGGCATAGCCAGCACCCCGGTTGTTGGGCATACCCTGAACTTCTACTTCGATACAGATTTTTCCGGGTTGAACATCCCTCTCGGTATCAAGCACCTCCCATCCGGCTTCCCTCAACATAAGATCAAAAAACTTTTTACGAATTTGTGACACAATGAGTCACATTCTTGGGTTCTCCGGTTCGTATCCCTCGTAATAGTAAGATTGCTCAATGCCATGGAATATCACATCGCGATCGTCAGTATCTTCACTAAGTGCATCTTTTAACAACACTCGAAGTTCAAGGTCGTTGACAGGACTTCGTTCCATTGCCATCATATAATCTTCTCGACTGATTTTACGCCAGTCAACAACCTTGTTCAGTGACCGGCATCATATCGAGCCATATGCGTGTGGCCCTGCCATTTCCTTCCATAAATGGATGAGCGATATTCATCTCCACATATTTGGCAATGATTTGTTCATAAGTATCTTCGGGCATTTTTTCAATCGCCTCAAGCGCCGGCACGAGATATAGGGAATTTGCGAACCGAAAACCACCTTTTGAAATATTGAGGGTACGTATTTGGCCTGCAAACGGATATAGGCCGTTAAAGAGATTTAAGTGAATATCCTGCAATCCCTTTGTAGATTCTATCTCTATATTGTCAATCCTCCCTGTCAAGAACAGAGATTTAGCCTTTTCAAGGCTTTTACGGTCTATTTCATTCTGTGTCAATTTCATATCTCGTTATTTTTTTAGTTTGAATTTGGCAGACAGAGTTTGCCAAATACTTATTCATTGAACCAGTAATCCAAGCGGCTTGTGAGTAAAGTCTCCAAGTCCGCAATCGTTGATTCAATCAGTCTCTTTTGCTCCTCAATCGACTCAACTTTAGTCGCAAATCTGACGTATTTGGGCATCATCAAGCATTTTCATAAACAGAAGATAGGTCATCTGTTCGAGAAGAGTTATAGAATTGGTAATACCTCCGGTCCAGAAGGTTTCCCATATCTGGTCAATCTGCGATTTTATCTGTCCTGTAATCATTATGAGCAATTGGTTTGCTAACTTGTTTTAACACAAAGTTAAAAATAAATTCTGAGATACGCATTGCTTTTAATATGAAATTCACGCACTATCAGCAGAATTGTGAGGAGATTGGCACAAGAATCCTCAGGAAAGTAATATTCTTTCAAAAATAAAGAATATACCTCAGTTTTGCACGTTTATCTAAGTAAAGTAAATATGTAATTCCAGACTCGCATACACCTTTCACAACCAGACCCTCTCCAAGCGCACTACAAAGCTCAAGAAGCGGTTAAAGACTGTCAAAAACATACTTCTGATAAAACGATTGGTTCTAAGCCTTTGTGCATTTCTTCTTCTCATTGTATTGTTTACTGTATATGCAAACGTAAAAGTAGAGAACGCCGTGGCTTCGCGAATCTATTCTTCTGTGGATTCTATCCCACATAATAAGGTGGCATTGTTATTGGGGACTAATCCACTCAATAAGTGGGGACGTCCTAATACCTACTTCACAAATCGCATAAATACAGCAGCCGAACTATATCATGCCGGTAAAGTGGACTACATCATAGCCAGTGGAGATAATCATACAAAGAAGTATGATGAACCTACTGCAATGCGTGATTCTCTTATGGCGCATGGTGTGCCGGAAGATAGAATAATCCTTGACTTCGCCGGTTTCAGGACACTTGATTCGGTGGTGAGGGCCAAAGAGGTGTTTGGATGCGATTCACTGACCATTATATCCCAGGCAGACCATAATGCGAGGGCACTGTATCTTGCAGAGGCAAACGGGATTGAGGCGGTTGCTATTGCAGCGCCGCTGAGAGCCGGGAGAATGGTTCGCATTCGTCTTGCACTACGGGAGTGGCTTGCCCGCGACAAGATGATGCTTGACATCTGGTTTGGTAAACAGCCACATTTTCTTGGTGAGAAAATCCTTATACCGGATGTGATGCCACAGAAGAGCTATGCCACTGCAGAGGGCGTTACAATGAGGATTGTCAGTCCTGACCCGATAAAAGTTCCGGTTGATTCCATCGTCGTAGAACTGACCAATAGCCGTGATATTGAGGGCCATACCGGCGAATGGTTCCGTATAGACAAATTAGAGGATGGGCGATGGATAGAGCTGCCGCTTGACAGATCTAAAGTCAATCCAGATGGTTCAGTGGGTTTAATATTTAATGCTGTGGCATGGATATTGTTTCCGAATAAACCCTTTTATAAAACTATAGATCCATGGTTTTATGATCGTGATTGGAAAGCCGGGACTTACCGCATTGCGAAGACGTTTCATTATCCTCCATATCCGAGGGCGACTCCAAGCGACACTGTATTTGTGGAATTTCAGATAAGATAAGAACTTCTTTTGTCACAGATACTTAATACAAAATGGGACTTGCAGCCTTATAGCTACTCATTATTCTTTTGAAGTTTCAATTCTATGGTTCATTATCTTTTCAGAGTATTCCTTTGCCCATTCAATAAGACTTTCCAGATAAGGAACCAATGTGAGTCCTATGGGACTCAGAGAGTATTCAACAGTAGGTGGAACGGTGTTATATGAATGTCTCTCTACAAGTCCGTCTGCTATAAGTGTGTTGAGCGTGGCACTCAGCATACGGGCAGAAATGTCCGGGATCTCTTTTCTCAATTCATTGAAACGAGTCTTGGGTTTCAGCGTGAGTGTATATATTACAAGCAGTCCCCACTTTTCCGAGAAGCGTGCAAGAATGTTGCGTATCGGACATTTTGGATCAAAAGCATCGACCAGTGTGGTTCTTTTCATATTTTTTGAAAAAGTTTTTGGTTACAAACTATTTGAATGAAAGTAAAAGTAACATTGATGTTACTGACTCTCAGCAGGAATTACCGAGAACAATGTCTTAAATATTCTTGTTATACTTACAAAGATAACAAAAAGTAACTAATAATAAAAACGAAGACTTTATGAAAGATATTGTTCTTTTAGGTGCCACCGGTTATGTAGGTCGTGCTCTCCTGAATGAAGCCCTCGAAAGAGGGGAGAAAGTAACCGCAATTGTCCGTAACGCCTACAAGCTGAAAGATGTCACTAATCCGAACCTTACCATTGTTACCGGTGATATTACCGATCCGGCTGTGATCGAAAAATACGCCAAAGGTAAAGATGCTATCATCAGTGCATATAATCCCGGATGGGCCAATCCAAATATCGCTGAGGACACTCTCAAGAATTATCCTCGCATTCTTGAGGGAGCTAAGAAGGCCGGAGTTCCTCGTCTACTCATCGTCGGCGGCGGTGGCTCACTGTTCGTGGCTCCCGGTGTGCGTCTTTATGATACAGAGGGATTCCCCAAGGATTGGCTTCCCGGCTCCAAGTCGCTGGGTGAATTCTATCTTAATACTCTTGCTAAGGAGAACGACATAGACTGGGTTTTCCTTTCTCCGGCTGCAAACCTCGGAAACCTTGAGTATGGCAAGCGCACAGGTAAATACCGCGTTGGCAAGGATGACCTCCTCGTTGACGAAAAAGGCGACAGTTTCATCTCGGTTGAGGACTACGCAGTAGCGATGCTTGATGAACTTGATAATCCCAAACATCATAAGGAACGTTTCACAGTAGCTTATTGATTATGGAAAAAGCCTTTGATTTTCTAAGAGAGAACAAGGACGTGGCATTTGGGACGGTTGAGAACAACCGCCCCAATCTTCGTGTCTTTCAGGTGATGCTCATTAAGGGGCATACCATTTATTTCGCAACCTCACCATGGAAAGAGGTTTACCGTCAGTTAAGAAATAATCCGGCAGTCGATATACTCGGTATGAAGGGTAATGTTTCCGTCAGAATGAGTGGGGATGTAAGGTTTGATGTTCCAGTCGATATTCAGAAAGAGATTTACGATACCAATAAAATTTTATCAGATCTCTATCCAAGTTATGACGCAATGGTATATTGCAGTCTTGATGTAAAGGCAATAGATTATTACGATCTTACACCACGTCCGCCATTGCTTGAACATTATGACCTATGAAAAGAACAGGCTGTCTGAATATGCCGTTAGATGAGCTGAAAAAAGATAAGTGCTTCTGACCGAGAATACAAAGTTTCCGATCAGAGGCACTTACTATATTAGTTAATCCCCCTCAAATCTATCAACACTTTTGGTTATAGGCATAAACGTGTGAGTCATTGAAGTGAAGACGCAGCCGTAACCTCGATGTCTTTGGCGTGTATGCCGTCATAGGCGAAGCCTTAATTGTTATCAATGACTCTCGGCAAATCATACTTGATGTTGTAGGCACGGTGTATGATGGCCAACTAAGTTTTAAGAGGTAGGCACACAGCGACACGACACCACAATTATATGGTTCATCGTGACGAGCATCACAATAGTTGTCTGTAATTGACTTTGATGTCTAACCGTATAGATCAAAATTTTTTTCAAGTAAAGGTTTCTTTTTTGTCCCAAAGTAACCTATTTATCGCAAATAATGATTTTCAACAGATTGCCCGCGCATAAAAATAATCGGTTTGAATATTAGGCTAAATAAGTGATATTAAGCAATATATATGTTAAACTTTCAGAATACAGAGGCGTTATATTTATAAAACAATAGAAATTATGGAAGCAATAAATTGGCCTAAAGAATTTACACCCGGTTTCACCGACAATTTTGTGTCGGCTGAAACATATGTGGCAGGACTCACTGCCGAAGAAGTTTTCCCTTATCTCACTCATGCCCATATCTGGCATGACTATTATGATGGGGCAAGTGATGTCAAACTTAGCGGAAGTGATGAAAAGCCTGAACTCAAAGAGGGCACAAAGTTCTCATTCAATATCATTGGCTGGGATGTGACAGCTGAGGTCGTGGAGTATGTTGAACCGGCAAAAGACCGCCCCGGGCGTTTGTCCTGGCATGGTTGGGTTCCCGGTGACGAGAACACACGATTTGATGCCCTGCATGGTTTTCTTTTCGAGAATATGCCCGATGGTAGGGTTCGTATCCTCACACAGGAGTCTGAAATCGGAAAACCTGCCGCAGAACTTGCTAAGACACATTCAGCCTCACTACTGGTAGGTTTTCAGGCTTGGCTTGATGGTATGGTAGATTTCGCCAAAAAGAAAGTTAGTCTGGACTAAAACGTATAGGGTATGTAATAGCCGGTAAAAATATAGATAACTAAAGAAGAAAGGATATATATATGCATTTTTCAAGTGGAATTAACAGACCTCCTTACGAGGCTAACGATGCTTATCTGCAAGTGACCAGCGGATGCAGTCACGATAAGTGCGATTTCTGTACATTTTACAAAGATGCTCGGTTTCATGCCTCGCCATTGAAGGAGATTGAGGAGGACATTCTTGAACTCAAAGAGTATGGTCCCCGTTACGACAGAATTTACCTTCAGGGTGCCGATCCGTTTATTCTGCCATACAAGCGACTTATGGAGGTTGCAGATCTGATTCATACACATCTGCCGTGGGTCACTTCAATCGGTGGTTATGCGCGTGTCGATAACCTGAAGAACAAGACCGTGGAACAGCTGCGTGATTTGACGAAGGCCGGTTACGGAGGGTTCTATTTCGGTATTGAATCCGGCGATGATAATCTGC
>CAZEOI010000093.1:0-13573 GCA_964513775.1 uncultured Sangeribacter sp.
ACCAAGGACTCCCTGATTATGAGTCAGGTGCTCTGACCAACTGAGCTATAGGACCCCGCTTCACTTACACCTATGGTGTGGTGCTCGTTTGCGAGTGCAAAGTTAATACAAATTCCCTGATTGTGCAAATTTTTTTGCGATTATATTGTAATTTTTTTGCATCACTCCTCCCATTGATCTTCCCTTGGAGAATCAAGAAAGAGCAATTGTGACGATTTTTGCACTTCATATTGAATCTACGTGGAACTTCACGTGGGTATATGTACTTGTCTATATTATCGTCTATGTATGGGTCTATGTGTGCCTATGTGTATTCGTCTATGTATGGGTGTATCTAAGTGCTTCTGTGTATTCGTCTATGTATGGGTGTATATACGCGCCAATGTAAATGTATAGGTTTATGTACGGCATCTATATATTGGTCTACATGTACTACAAGGCTGATAAATAAACGAGGATCCTCGTTTATTTATCAGCCTTGTAGTACAGTGTCTTTAGATACCAATATGGTTACTCCTCTTCGAGGAACATCGGGTCGGTCGGGGGGAGGAGGATGGGTTTCTGCTTCTCTATGGCGAGGAGCTTCGCGGGAACAAACTTCTTGTTGACCACGAGACGGAACATGTACTCGTCAAACCAGTTGTCGGTCATGATGAGGTGACCGTCGTTGGCACCGTTGCCCCAGCTGTTCTCGATGAGCCATTTCTTCGGTTTGCCGGCCTCGTCGAGGTCTACGCCCACGAGGGTCATCGCATGAGAGGAACCGCTGTCGAAAGTACGGATACGGTCGGCTTTGTCCATACCGAACTTCACGCCGAAGAGCGAGTCGTAATCGAAGTTGTTGACGTCGAGAGTACCATTCTCACGGTTGAGGAACTTGCCCACGTCGCAAGAGAAATACATCATCTTGCCATCCTTGATGCTCGCGATTGCCATCTCCTTGATATCCTCCATGGGCACGTTGATGTAGCACCAGTTCTTGCCGTCATACATGTGGCGGTCGAGGTCGATCTCATAGAGCTTGTAGTACTCGCGGGTGGGGTCGTTCATAAACATCACATAGTCGCTCTTAAGGTCATTGCCTGCAAATTCCTTATAGAAGCTCTGAGGAGTGTATGTCTTGGTGCTTACCACCTTGCCATCCTTATCCTTGCGGGTCCATGTGAACTCTGTGGGGGGTACGCCAAGGGTGAGTGCGAGCATACGGTAAACTTCCGAAAGCATCTGTTCCTTGGCTTTGGCGATGTCTCCGGCTGAAGCGCCTGATTCCTTCATGCGGCGAAGTTGCAGACCCTGCTCGCGGAGCTTGCGCTGCAGGTTGCGACGCAGTTTGGTGGTGGCGGAGCTGGAGAAAGTCTCTACCATCACCTCCTTGGGCACTACGCCATATTTTAGGAGGTTGTCGGAAATACCGGTAAACTGGCCGCCGTCGCTCACCGGATTTTTGAAGAGGAATGTCACCTTGGTGTCCTCCATCGGGAGATCGGCGGTATTGAGCACTTCCTGCAGGAAGAGGTTCGACTTCTCAAGCTGGTCGAAGAAGAAGTTGTAATTCTGCGAGAGCTCCAGTTTCGGGAGGTTATGCTCCTCCATCATCTGAGAGCGCAGGGTGTTGAGCCCGGTGAAAAGCCAGCAACGGCCCGAAGACTTCTGGTTGGTGATGCCCTTGCTCTTCACACGGTGAGAGAAATTGTCGTCGAAGTTATTCTTGTTGTCCGCGTTTGTAGCGAGGATATCAATGTCTGTGGATTTCAGTGCATTGGAAATAGCCTTGTCAGAAGGAGTATTCTGATAGGTGGCACGCAGACGTTGTAGCATCTGGGCATCTATTCCCCCTTGCGGAGTGGCTGCGAAAGCCGAAGTGGCGCCGCATAAAAGCAGCCCTATTAGAAAACGATTCATAATACTTGTCAGATTAGATTAATTAAGGTATTCTAAGTATATGTCTGCAAAGATAATAAAATTTTATCAAACATACGCTCTAAATGTAAACTTCTTACTTGCCGAAACAGAACCGAAGTTCCACCGAAGCACCACCGAAGTACAATCAAGGCCTCCCCTATGCACTCCCGAAGAAGCATCGAATCATACCGTTTGTTCTTACTGCAACGATAGCTTTACGGAGCGGAGTAGGGGAGAGGTAGCGTTAACGGTTATAGGTTGGGAAGGATCGGTCACCCTCACATAAGCAAGCAGATTACCTCTGAAAGCTCTGCGGCTACCCATGCTGCCTGGTCTGAATCTACGGTTACGTCCCGAGCTCCTGTTGTCAGAGATGCCATAAGATCCGTAACGCACATAATTCGTGTTGCTCATATCGGAATTGTCGGCACTCTCAAGCGCCATGAGTTCACCGCCACCCGTCACCGCCACATCAATCTTGTTATCGGCAAGTTTTACGGGCACGCCATTCTCATCGGTCACTTCAATCTCCACCTGTATCACGTCGCCCGCCATCCCTTTGCCGACATTCAATTCCTTCGCCACAAGAGCATAAGGAAGTCCCGAGCTCTCGATGATATACTCCGACTCCGGTTCACCGGCTGCGTTAAGACCCTGGGCGGTAAGCATACCGGCTGAGAACGGTATATCCCAGTGAATTATACCCGAATCGTCTGGTTTGACAGAAGCCTTACCGATCTCCTTGCCGTCGAGCAACAGACGAGCGGCGGGAGAGGTGGTATAGCATACAACTCGAACCGTATCGCCAGGCACATAGTTCCAATTATCCCATGCATCAATCGAGAGCCAGTTGCCATGTCGGCTATGAGGCGACACAGGGTAAGTGCCGATATAGGTCATGGGAGTGTCGCTCCAAAGGGAGGCCCGGAACATGCCACGTGGCTTCGGTCGACCGGTGAAGTCGATCAGACCGGTATAAAGTCCGCGCGACGGCCATTCCCCTGATTCTCCGAGATAGTCGATACCTGTCCATATAAACTGACCGAAAATAAACTCCTTGTCCCTCACCGCCTTCCAAGCGTCATAGTCAGAGCGGTTCTCACTGCCATAGATTACGCGCTCGGGATAAGTGGCATGGTCTTCATCGTAACGGCTTTCCGTATAATTATAGCCCACCACATCCACCGCGTCAGGGTATGCCGTCTGGTTACTCATCACCACCCCTGCCAGCGCGCCGGTAGTCGGCCGCGATAAGTCATGTCCCCTCACCACCTTGGTGAGACGCTTGGCAATCTCACCAATGCGCATGGCGTCCGGTGCATCCGGATTATAGCCGCCATACATCGGCTGTGTGATAGCAGAATTGTTACCGTCGAGCACCGGATGCGAGTAAGGATCGTTCGGGTAGTCCACCTCATTGCCGATACTCCACAAGAATACCGAAGGGTGTCGGCGGTCACGACGTACCATATCGGCTACGTCACGGTCAATCCATTCCTCGAAGAAATCATAGCTACCGTCGAAACTCGGCTTACCCTTGTTCCAGCCCTTCATCCATTTACGCTTTGGAAACTCCCATTCGTCGCTTGCCTCGTCCATCACAAGCAGTCCGATTCTGTCGGCAATGTCATACACCATCGGAGCCTGTGGGTTATGGCTCATTCGGAGAGCGTTGACTCCCAAATCCTTGAGATTACGCAGACGTCGCTCCCACACCTCCTCCGGCACAGCCGCTCCCAACATTCCGGCATCATGGTGTATACACACCCCCTTCACCTTCCTGTTGCGCCCGTTGAGGAAGAACCCCTTGTCAGGAGAGAACGCCAGGGTCCGTATACCCACATTGCTCTCACTGCCATCGATACGCTTCCCATCGTCCCATAGTTCTGTCTTGAGAGTGTAAAGCTGAGGGTTGTCGATATCCCAGAGACGGGGATTGGCCACATTCATGCGTAGCTCCGTATTCTCCTTGGCCAGAGCCGTGGCAGAAGCCACAGTTTTTCCCTCGTTGTCGAGGAGCCACACCTTCACCTTCATACTCTTCTCCGGATTCTCCACCTCCACAGTAGTTTTTACTGAGGCCCTTTTCGGGGTGGCTGATTCCGTGGAGAACCCGATGCCCCATTGCGCAAGATGCGACTCCGGAGCATCAATAAGCCAGACATCGCGGTATATTCCCGACCCCGTGTAATATCGGGAATCGGCAAAACGGCTATGGTCGGCTGTCACCTCGATAAGATTCTCCCCGTCGCGCAGGTAAGGTGTGAGCTCATATGCGAACGAGGCATATCCGTTGGGTCGCTTTCCCAATAGTTGGCCGTTCAGCCGCACTTCACTGCGGTTGTAGACTCCTTCGAAATAAATATATATCCTGCGACCCTCCGATGCTTTTGCATCATGGTTGAAACGCTTGCGATAGCACCCTACACCCCCCGGCAGATAACCGGTTCCGCTCGCGAGATCAGGGGAGGCGACCCCCTCGATGCTCCAGTCGTGGGGGAGTGTCACCTGTCGCCACAAGGAATCGTGGGTCTCGGGAACCACTGCGATAATAGTTTCGTCAAGAGTGGATTCAGCATTACTCTTAGCGGCGGCAGGGGAGGAGATACCCGATGTGTTGGCTGTACGCACGTCAGCGAGTTCAAACCGCCATCCATCGTTGAATTTCACCGGATTGCCAAATCCGATCTGTGCCATGCCATCCACTGTGGTCACAGATAGCAAGCTCCCTATGGCGATTGCCTTGCCAATAAGTGAAAAACTCTTGAGGCGAGAGAGTTTTATGTCAGATAGAGTGAAGGGTCTCGACAGAAGTCCGAGAAAAGAAAAGGTATTTGATTTCATGGTTAAGTTAGTTTCCGATAAAAGATTTGGTCTGGGCTCATCCCTTACATGATACTTTGCAAAGTTAATAAAAAATGCAATAAAGACCTCAACTTTCAGCATATTATATGCAAACATCTGTAACAAACCTAAAGTTTCTCTTCAAGACCCCTCTCAAAGGAGCTTACATAACCCCGGAATTTAACCGAAAAACGCCAATATAGATATCCTTCCAAGATGAGGCGGCACTATTCATTTGGAAATAAGTTGTAGATAAGTGGGCGTAACTCGTTTTTTTAAGGAATAAGGGGAGTCAAAATTTTCAAATTTTGACTCCCCTTATGAAGGATATATGATCTGTGGTTTTAGAAATGGTAGACGATGGTGGTGACTGAAGCGGGATCGATGAAGACCTTGTCGTTGAGGTTGAAGCGGGATTGCTTCAGATTCTTATCGGCTGTGGTGGTGTAGGTGAACACGGCCTGAGTGCCGGCCGGACGAGCCATATCAACCGTCACGCCGTTGGTCTTGTCGTAGTTGGTGAGTACGATCACCATTGTCTTGCTGTCGGGACTTACGTAGGCTGAACCGAAGAAGTCCTTGCTCTCGTCGAGAGATAGCTCCACACGCTTGTAGCCGGGGCGTACGAAGAGACTGTAGTTGCCGAGTACCCAGAGATTTGGAGTGGCTGTCACGGTACCTCCCTGTGTGAAATCATCGCTGTATTCACCGCCTACGGGTGTGGTCTTGATAAGTTCGAAACGGTTCTTCTGACCCCAACGCTCCACAGACATCGCTGTCCAATAGCTCCAGGAGCTTACACCGGCCACTGTGATGTCGTTGTGGATGATACGACTCATATACTGAGCGATATCAAATTCGGAAGCACCTTCATAACCGCCTGTGAGATCGGCAGGAGCCTTGTCGAGCATTGACCATTCAGTCTGATAGAGTTTAAGGCCACGGGCATCCGCAGCGGCCTTTACCTTGGCACGTACTTCGCGCATGGAGCTCCAGGTGTCCATGGTCCAGTAGCTGTGGGCACAAATGAGATTGCCTATATGGCTGAGATCGCCGACGTAAGCATCTGAAGAGGGGTTGAAGAAGGCATTTATACAGTTCTCACGGTCGGAATTACCTTCGTAGAGACACACCCAATGACCGGCCTCACCGATCATGATGCCGGTGCTGAGGTTACGTGAGGAGAGCGACTTGTCGAGCTCGCGGGCAAGTTGTGCCACCTCTTTATTCTGCCATCCGGAGCCCTCCTGCGATGCCTCGCCGTTTTCTCCGGGTCCCCAGTTATACTGTGGTTCATTCACGGGCGAGATGTGTGAGATGTTATAGCCCTGCTCCGTGAAATGCTGAGCCACCTCCGCCATATATTCGGCATAAGAGGTATAGGCATCGGCCTTTATGTTGCCGAAAGCTCCGTTGTCGGAGTAACCCATGCCGTTGGCTGTATACTCTACGAGAGGGGAGTTGCTGAAGAGCACGAAGTTCTCGCAACCCATGTTCTTTGCCTGCTCCATGAAGTAGCGTTGTCCGGCACATTTCTTCCAGTCCCACGAGCCGCCGTAGAAGTAGCTCTCGGCACGGTTGTTAGGCTCGATGTTGCTGTCGGCGCCCTGTTCGGCTGAACCGGCACCGAGGTTGACGCGCCATACGGAGAGGCCTATGCCGACCGCCTCGTTGGTAACCGATGAGATGTTTTGTGAGAAGAGAAGTTGTGCAATCTCGTTGCGGTTTGATGTCCAGTACTGGCCGATCTGATTGGGGAGCCAGCAGTCGGAGGCGCCGAATCCCTCCATCTCCTGATAGGTCTTCGAGCTGTTGAGTGTCACCTTCTGAGTAGTGAGCGGGAAGTTGGCTTTCGGAGAGGTGACTTCGTCGTTTTCGCTATAATCCGGTTTGTCGGGGTTCTCCGTCCCTACGGGGTGCTTGGTGGAAACACCGTGAGGCTCGTCGCTGCAGGCGCCGAGGCCCAGGACCACGGCTCCGCAGAGAGCTAACTTTATATATTTTGAATTCATGATAGATTTGTTGTGGTTTTATGGTTTGAAATTACCATCCGGGATTCTGCTTGATGGCACCGTTGGAGTGCTCCACCTCATAGTTTGGAATCGGGTAGAGGAGATCGCGGTCTTCGCGGAAGCGAATACCCTTGTCGCTGGGTTCTATCTGATTCCATTTTTCATACATGTCGGCATTCTCTCCGGTGTTGTATTTCACGAATGAGCCGTCGGGACCCATTACGTTGCACATCATCTTCTTTCCGTTGGAGCAGTCCCAACGACGGAGATCGTAGAGACGACACTGCTCATGGGCCAGCTCAAGACGACGCTCGGCGCGGATTGCATCGCGCAGTTCGGTGCCGGTGGAGGTTACGTCGGGAAGATTCACACGGTTGCGCACCATATTGAGTGCCCATTGAGCCTGAGAGTTGTCGCCTGTCTCTGCGCAAGCCTCGGCATACATCAGGAGCACGTCGGCATAGCGTAGCACACGGTGGTTCAATGGAATCTTGTCGATGTTGTAGATTTCGGGACGGTCTTCGAGCGGCACGAAATATTTGCGTATGATACGCGCTGATTTATGCTGGGCCGGATCGATGATATAGCCTCGATAATAGTCTGTGGAGGTCCATCCGAAAGTACTCATATATTCCTTATACTTGGCATCGCCGATGCCGCACACATTCGAATTGTTCTGTACAAACTTGGAGAACTGGTTCTCACCGGCAATCTCGGTACACATTGTCTTGATGATGGTCCATTTGAGACGCTCGGTGTCGCCGGCGGCGATGAATGCGTTCTCAAGGTCGGATGTGGGCTGTCCCCAGCTCCAGCCGTCGCCTACACCGTTGCGGCATCCGGTCACTACAGTGAGTGAGCCGCCAAGACTATAGGTGTCGCCACCGTAAGCTTGCTGCACCTCGAATAGGCTCTCCTCGCTATTATTGTGGTTGATGCTCCATACATCGCCGAAGTTGGCGAGCAGACGGTATTCTCCGGAGTCGATTATCTCCTTGAGGGTAGCTTTTGCCTCTGCCCATTTGGCCTGATAGAGCTGGGCTTTACCGAGGATGCCGAGAGCGGCTCCCTTAGTGGCGCGGCCTAAGTCGGCTGCGGCGAGCTGAGTACGCTCAGGCAGGTCGGGGATGGCGAGCTTAAGCTCATCTTCAATAAATTTGTAGCACTCCTCCTGAGATGAACGCTCCACACCGGCTCCGGTGTTGGCATATTCCGTCATGATGGGCACGCCACCGAAGTTGCGCACAAGGTCGAAATAGAAGAAGGCACGGAGAAATCTTACTTCGGCAAGGCGACGCTTTTTCAGATTCTCATCCATATTTACGTTCGGGATTCTTTCGAGACCGAGGTTACAGGTGGTGATGCCCTGATAGCGCGCCCCCCAGAAATTCTGGAGAATACCATTGGTGTATCCGTTAGGCATGAAGTGGGTTACGTCTTGATAGCCGTCGTCCTGAGAGGTGTTGCCATCCCAGAGGTCGTCGGTAGTCATGTCGGAGATGAGCCATGTGTTGTATATCTGCCACCAGCCGCCACCCTTGGCAATCTGGTAATAGCATCCGCCCACATATGTCTCCACCTCTTCAGGAGTCGAGAAATATGTTTCGAGGTTCTCACTGCCCCTCACATCTTCCGTGAGGAAATCGTTGCAGGAGGTTGTCAGGGATATTCCTGCCAACACTGCGAGAGAATATATTAATTTTTTCATTATCGTATGCAAGAGATTTAAGGTTAGAACTTGAAGTCCACTCCGAAGAGATATGTCTGAGGTGTGGGATACTTGGCGTTGCCGATACCCTTCTCAATCACGCTGCCGTCGTAGAAAGGACGCTCCGGGTCCATGCCGCTGTAGTGAGTGATGGTGAAGAGGTTCTGAGCCGAGAAATAGAGACGGAGATTGAAGTTGCCGAGCCATTTCTCAGGGAAAGTGTAACCCAATGTCAGGAGTTTGCATCGCATGTAGCTGCCATCTTCCACATAGAAATCTGATACGCGACCGTAGTTCTGGTTGAGGTCGTTGTAGCTGAGGCGGGGGATGTCGTTGCTTGTGCCCTCGCCATGCCAAGCCTTGTTGAGGGTGCCGCGATATACGTTTTGGCCGCCACCGCCTGAGTAGCGCTGCTTCTCAAGATTGAAGACATCGTTGCCGAATGTGCCGTAGAAGTTGGCGAGAAGATCCCAGCCCTTATAGTTGAGGCCGATGTTGAAGCCGAGCATCAGGTCAGGGTAGGGGTTGCCGATATAAGTTTTGTCATTCTCGTTGAGCACGCCGTCGTGGTTGAGGTCCATAAACTTGATGTCGCCGGGCTGAGCATCGGGCTGAAGGAGTGTGCCGTGTTCGTCGGTGTGGGCATAAACCTCCTCCCAGTTCTGGAAGAGTCCCTGTGTGCGGTAGCCGTAGAAGCGGGATATAAGCGCACCGTCAACGTTGCGGATTATGCTCTCATTAAGACCGCCGCCGGTGAGCACCGGTCCGTCGCCGGAGAACTTGATAGCCTTGTTGCGCACGCCGGAGAGCTGCACGCCTACGTCATATCCGAAGTCGCCCACCTGGTCGCGCCATGAAAGAGAAAGCTCCCAGCCACGGGCCTGCATCTCGCCGATATTCTGTGTGATTGCACCCATCCAGGCCGGGTTGCCGGCGATGAGAAGGCCTTGCGCTGCATACAGCATATCGTGAGAGTTCTTCTGATAGAGGTCGAATGTCAGGTTGAGTCGGTTCTGCAGGAATGTAGCATCGATACCGAGGTCATAATCTTCCACAGTTTCCCAGCGGAGATGGGGGTTGCCCATCTGTCCTACGATGGAGGCGGGGAAACGAGTGTTGTTAAACACGTAGTTCACGCCATTATCCATTGTCGAGAGGAAGAGACCCGGATTGATGCTCTGGTTGCCCACCTTACCCCAGCCGAGGCGCACCTTGGCATTGTCGAGCCATCCGCGTGTGCCCTCCATGAATTTCTCTTCCGAGAGACGCCATGCGAGGGAGAGAGAGGGGAAAGTGGCCCATTTGTTGCCGGCAGGGAATCGGGAGCTGCCGTCGCGGCGGATAGATGCCGTGAGATAATAGCGGCTGTCGAAATTATACATGATTCGGCCGAGGAAGGAGGCGAGAGTCTGATAGCTGGTGCTGCCGCTTGCAAACTGATCGCCGGTGCCTGCGCTCACCTCATGGAGGAGCTTGTTGTCGCCCGGGATATCCTGACGCGATGCGTTGGCCCAATAGTTGGCATAGCGTTCAGCTGTGAAGCCGATCATAGCTGTAAGATTATGCTTCTCGGCGAATGTATCCATATATGTAGCGGTGTTGGTCCAACTCCAGTTGAGCTGGTCGCTATAGTTGCGGTAGGCACTGTTCTTGGCACTCTGTTCGAGCGCATCGATATGGAACGCATAGTCATAACCATCACTGCGCTGATACCATAGGTTGGTGCCGAACTGGGTGCGGATAGTGAGCTGATGAATCGGTTGTATCTGAATATAGGGATTCATAAGGAGCTGGAACTTCTGCGAATGATTGTCCATGCGGGCAAGTGAAGCCACGGGGTTCCATTCCTGATTGTTGTAAGAGCGCTGGTAATTGTTCATCGGATTGGCGGGATCCCATTCATCTTCCGGACGGAATACGGGGGTCGTTGGGTCCATGCCCATAGCTGCCGAGAAGAGTTCGGGTGCGCTCTCCCAGCTTTCGAGGTTTGGGGCGAGGTCAAGACCGGCCTTGAGCCAGTTGGTGAAATTGTATTCAGTGTTCAGGCGTACGTTGATCTTATCCCAATAGCCACCGCTGAACTGTGAGTTGTTGCGGTAATAGCCTACGGAGAGGCCGTAGACATATTTCTCGTTGCCGCCGCGCACGCTGAGGGAGTAGTTCTGCACGAGAGCCATCTTGTCTACCACGAGTTTCCACCAGTCGGTGCTGTCAACTTCGCCGTAATCAACATAAGGTGAGTTCCAGGGGGCCACGCGGCCGTCGTTTTCATAGCGGGCGTTGAACACTTTCTCATACTCGTCGGCCCAAGCGATGCTCGGTTTCGGTATATACTGCCAGCCCACGGAAGCGGAGAAGTCGACATGGGTTGCGCCGGCTTTACCCTTCTTGGTGGTAATAATGATAACACCGTTAGAGGCGCGGGTGCCGTAGATGGCTGAAGCGGAAGCGTCTTTGAGCACCTCCATGCTTTCGATGTCGTTGTTGTTAAGGAAGTTGATGTTGTCGGTGTTCAATGGCACACCGTCGACAACATAGAGCGGGGCAGTGCCGTTGACTGATGTGACACCACGGATCATAACGGAGGGGTTGGCACCCGGACCGCCACCGGAGACCACCTGCACACCGGGCACACGACCCTGGATAGCGTCCATGGCATTTCCGGAGACCATCTCGTTGAGTTCCGAGCCCTTGATAGTGGAGATTGAAGAGGTGAGGTCGCTTTTCTTCGCCACACCGTAGCCCACTACCACGAGTTCATCAAGGTTCTGGGAGGTTTCCTCAAGTTCGGCGTTCACTACGCTCTGACCTTTCACTGGAATCGAGACCTCCTTGTAGCCTACATAATTAAAGATAAGGGTGGCATCGGGAGCCACATTGCTGATAGAATAGTTGCCGTCGATATCTGTGGCGGTGCCCTGGCTTGTGCCTTGCACTCTGACGGTGGCGCCAATCAGTGGCTCTCCGTCGGTTTTTGAAGATACTACACCTTTTACAGTCAGGTTCTGAGCCATTGCAGTCAGCCCGACCAAGGTAAGGATCATGGTAAGAAGGAATTTTTTCATGATTATCCTTTAGGTTGTTTAGCTTTGGGTTATAATGTAATCGGAGCCCGGAACCGCCGCCGTCGGCGGCTCCGTAGCTTCGGATTTCAAGGTCATCACTTTACTCCGGAGTGCCGGATCAGTTCTGAGGAACAAGACGAGCTCTCTCAGTGTGAGCGTCGAATATCAGCTTGAATGTGCCGCCACGCTCAAGCGACGGAATATCCACCCAGTTGTCGGGCACGAACTGCTTGCGGTAGTCTTCGCTACCCTGCCAGCTGTCGAGGTCAACCGCTCCGTTATATTTCCATTGGAAGTAATCGGCATTGCCCGTGTAGTGGGGATTGTCGGGATGAACATTGCCATAATACATGAAGATCCCCGGGTCAGCAGAATCGTCAACACGCCATGTGGCAAGGTTCCACCAGCCATGAGAATGCCAGTTGTGGATGGCGAAATGCAGACGGTCGCCTTTAGTAAGTTTCCAATCTTCGTAAATATAAAGGTGTGGATTCTTGGCATCCTGAGTGAATCTCATCACATTGTCGGGACCATCGGTCATCGGGCCGAAATAGAATTCCTGCCACCATGCATCGGTGTCCCAGCCGCCCCACCAGGTGTTGAGGTCGTCACCGCCGAAGTTCATGTGCATCACAGGGTCGATGGCATCGGCAATAGAGTAATCCTCAACGGTATAGTTGCCGGTGCTGGTGTTGAAGGTGAGCAGGTAGTAGGTTTCGGCTTTGTCAAGTTTCAGGCGGTTGATTTCATCGGGGTTATCGCCGAGCACACTTGCGTTCTCCTTCGAGGGGGCGAAGCAAAGAGGCCCGAATGAACCCTTCTGACCGAGCAGACACACTTCGGTGCCGGCCTTCTCATTATAATATCGTATCTGATATGTGTAGGGAGCGGTATGGTCGCAGAGCACAGGCACACCAAAGATGTCGGAGCTTAGCTCATCTTCGTTGGCCACGTCGCAGAGCCACATCTTTTCGAGATCCGGGAGTTCCTGCACTTTCACGAGAGAGCTGAAAGTAGCGGAGTGTGCCGGCTCGTTAGCCTCACGGTCGTAAGCAGTGACAGTGGCTTTAAGTGTAGCCTCCTTAGCCGGGAGGGAGAGCTGTTCGGAGAAGTCGAATTTCCCGGTGCCGTTACCCTCGATTCTGCGCGGGAATCCTTCTACAGCTTTCGGGTTCTCCTCGCCATCGGTGATATCCACCACATCGATAGTGACATAGTCAACCACACGGTTGTCGGCAACTCCGAACTTGAGGTTAAAGACGGTGTTCTGCTTGATAAGCACGATCACCTCCTCATCGGGGCTTACGGTGAAATAGGGGGCGCTCCAGTCGGCGTCAAGGGTCACTTTCAAGGTCTGTGTCTCCTTTCGACCGCCGATGTCAGTAATCGTGATCTGGATATCGAAATCATCGCCCGGCTGGTCTTCCTGAATCTTGAAGGCATAGTCAAGGTCATACTCCTTCAGAGGCTCGCCATAGATTTCGATAATGTCGATGCGTTTGTTGAGATTGATGTCATGGCAAACGAGATCGATAGCCGCGATGCCGTCGTTGTCGGTCACCTTTCCGGCGATTTTGATGGAGCGTCCTGCTTCGGTGCGCTCATGGGCTGAACTAAGAGATAGCACGGGCACGGCTCCGTCCACATCTTTCCATTCATTGTTGTCGCTACAGGATGCGAGGGAGGCGAGAGCGGCCACGCATAATCCTGTAGTGCGCCATACAGAGGTTAGTTTCATCTTACTTATGTTTAATAGTTAGTTAAATTACTTTCAATTAATGGTAAACTATAGTCATCTCCCATAGGCGGCTGAATTTACAATAGCCTTGTTTCCCTCTACTTGTCATATAGAGTCGCGGATGGGGGGAATGCTCGGCAACTGTCAATAGTGAATATTGGCAGATACGGGGTAGGATTCTTAAGACACGTAATTGAGTTTTTCCGGTCTTTTTAAGATGTTAAATATATTGACATCACAATTCTTTTTGCAAAATTAACGATAAAATTGGAGAAATAGTACATTTTGTGCAAAAAAAATCACG
>CAZEOI010000094.1:0-13204 GCA_964513775.1 uncultured Sangeribacter sp.
ATTAAACTTGTCGTAAGTATTCATCTCCGAAAGGATATCCAACGACTTTTGCCACCAATAGGCACTATTGTCGAAATCACGCATATCCGTAAGCACAGATGCGATGCCATTATATAAGGCGATGTAACGTTCTGCAGGCATACGGAGGGAATCTGCCACTGTAATGGCACGATGATAATATATGGCAGCGGAATCAAGCACGGAAGCTATGCGCAAGGAATTGGCAAAATTTGCATACACCTGCGGCAAGTCATTTGTTCTCCCGGAAAGTTCGGTGTAATATATAGCCCGTCTGAGACTCATGGAGGATGAATCCGGATTATAGCTGAATTGATCATAATAGGCTCCACGTGTCTGATACGCTCTCGCCAACATATAGGCTGTTTCCGGAGTCAGCGGCTGCCGCTCAAGCCACGCTACAGCCGAATCATTGGAGGCCAGAACCAAACCAGGATCTCTCTGGTAATATGCATTCACACCTTGAAGCACCATCCCGTGGCTCCAAAGCAATGAGTCATTATTCTTGAGTGCTCTCATCTTCAGCGCTTCCGTGAGCTGCACCGCCTCCTTTAAATGCCCGGCACGTAACGTATCATTGATTTCGGCCACACATGAACATAAATTCTCGGTTCGGTCTTTCCTTACGCAAGAAGCCATGCCACCGGCTATTATAGCGATGACAGCAAGAGACAACAGCAGTGAGAGACGAATCGAAAGCTTCATTCCGTTTTACATTTTTGGCTATCAGGGCATGTGGGCACTCCAAATTGAGAGGATCCAACTGAAATTCTGAGGATCTCGAAACTCCAATGCAAAGATAATCATTATTTTGGACACTTCACCAAGCTGTATATGAGATAAATTTAATTAATTATACAAATATTGACATCTCAGTTGCATATTTAGGCCTTTTGTCACCATTTAACGGCATTACAGTCTCAAAACGCAATTTCATCGGTTTCAAAAGCAGAAAAGAATATCTAACTTTGCATTTTAAGGAGAAAGAGCTGAAGAAGCTTTCTTTCCCTCTTATCCTATCTCTTCTCCGTTGTAAGTAAGAATAAGGCTGTTTTTTGCAATCTCAATATACTATCTCAATCTGTAAAGACCTTGCCAGCCACTTGACTTACAATTGAACCAGATACGTCCGGCGAGCCTTGAAAGGCCGGCCGGACGTATCTTCTTTGTGTCAAAAATATATCGGTTCCATATTTAGGAGCCGTTATTTTAAGTATGTGCCAGACTATCAGGCATACATATTTACGATAGCTTCATAGAGCTCCTGCTTGCCGGAGATCTGAGCGGGCTCGTTGATTCTCTTGCCAATCTCAGCAAGTTGCTCAAGTGACAACTTACCCTCCTCAAACTCTTTGCCCTCACCTTTGTCGAACGATGCATAGCGGTCGGCGAGCATCTTCTTGTAGGGAGATTTCTCAAGCACGTTGGCTGCACATTCGAGTGCTCGGGCCATTGCATCCATTCCGGCTATGTGAGCGATGAAGATATCCTCAAGATCGGTAGAGTTGCGACGGGTCTTGGCATCGAAGTTCGTACCTCCATTACCGAGACCACCGTTACGGATCACCTGCATCATAGCCTGTGTCAGTTCATAGTTGTCAATCGGAAATTGGTCTGTGTCCCAGCCATTCTGATAATCGCCACGGTTTGCATCGATTGAACCGAGCATGCCGTTATCTACTGCCACAGCAAGCTCATGCTCGAATGTATGGCCGGCAAGAGTGGCATGGTTAACCTCAATATTTACCTTGAAGTCTTTCTCCAGTCCGTGTGCCTTGAGGAAGCCGATCACTGTCTCTGTGTCGACATCATACTGATGTTTCGAGGGCTCCATCGGCTTAGGCTCGATAAGGAATGTGCCCGTGAAACCTTTGCTACGGGCATAGTCGCGGGCCATTGTAAGCATTGTGGCAAGATGCTCTTTCTCGCGCTTCTGATCGGTGTTGAGGAGGCTCATATAGCCCTCACGACCACCCCAGAACACGTAGTTCTGTCCGCCAAGCTCAATTGTAGCGTCAATTGCGTTTTTAATCTGAACAGCTGCGCGCGCCACAACATCGAAATCGGGATTGGTAGCGGCTCCATTCATATAACGGCTGTGGCTGAATACATTGGCGGTGCCCCAGAGATTCTTGATATTTGTACCCTGCATCTTCTGCTTGATGTAAGCCACCACCTCTTTGAGATTGGCCTCATACTCCTCTACACTGGAACCCTCGTCAACGAGGTCGACATCGTGGAAGCAGAAATATTCAATGCCGAGTTTCTCCATGATCTCGAAGCCGGCATCAACCTTGTTTTTAGCGATCTCGATAGCATTTGCGCCCTCATTCCAAGGGAATTTCTTTGTGCCACCACCAAACTGATCGCCACCCTCAGCGCAAAGAGTGTGCCACCATGCCATAGCGAATTTGAGCCATTCCTTCATCGGCTTTCCGAGCACGAGTTTCTCAGCATCATAATAACGGTATGCAAGGGGATTGTATGACGAAGTGCCCTCAAACTTGATTTTCCCTATAGAGGGAAAGAATTCTTTGTTAGCCATTTCAAAAAACTATTTATTGTATAAAAAGATTAGTTTAGAGTTTTGAGTTATGTATCGAAAGATCGTGATTCAACTATCTCAGTTAGCTCTGAGAACGTCTTCAAGCCTCTTCTTCCAGCGTGCATATGCCTCCAGATATGGGGTGCGGTCGGCGGCCGGAGCAATCTCCTCGATCACCTTGAGCGTACTGAACGCATCCTTGTTATCGGTGTAGATTCCGGCTCCGATACCCGCACCCTTGGCAGCTCCGGCAGCACCATCCGTATCGACAAGATCAATCGTGGCTCCCGACACCGAAGCAAGAGTATCCCGAAATATCGGACTGAGGAACATATTCGCCTTCCCGGCGTGGATTCTCTTGATATCCATACCGATCGACTCCATAATCTCTATGCCATACATAAAAGAGAACACTATTCCCTCCTGTGCGGCACGGATGATATGATTACGGTTGTGAATATTGAAATTAATACCATGTATGGAACACTCTATCTGCCGATTCTCAAGCACACGCTCGGCTCCATTGCCGAATGGAAGTATCGTGACACCCTGGCTACCGACAGGGACTGTAGCCGCGAGATCGTTCATCTCGGCATATCCTATACCCTCCGGAGCCACGTTACGCTTGATCCAAGTGTTGAGGATGCCTGTGCCGTTTATGCAGGTCATCACGCCTATTCTTGGCTGCTTGTCGGTGTGATTCACATGGGCAAAGTTGTTCACGCGCGAGAGCGGATCGTAGTCAACTGTGCCATTTATGCCATACACCACACCGGAAGTGCCTGCTGTAGAGGCCACCTCACCAGGTTCAAACACATTAAGCGACAAGGCATTGTTGGGCTGATCTCCGGCACGGTATGTCACCGGCGTACCCTCGGCAAGCCCAAGTTCACGAGCTGCTTCCTGTGTGATTCGTCCCTGTTCTGAGAATGTAGGCCTCACCTCAGGGAAAATTTCCGGCTCAAAACCGAAATAAGCCATAAGGAAATCAGCGGGAGCGTTTTCCTTGAAATCCCAAAGCATATATTCCGACAAACCCTCGGGATTAGTGCATATCTCACCTGTCAAGCGCATAGCGATATAGTCGCCCGGAAGCATCACCTTATAAATTTTCTCGAAAATCTCAGGCTCCTCCTCCTTAAGCCAGCGCAGTTTGGATGCCGTGAAGTTGCCTGGAGAATTCAACAGACGCGGGAGACACTTATCTGCGCCAAGCTCGCTGAAGGCTCGCTCTCCATAAGGCACGCCGCGCGAATCACACCATATTATGGCGTCGCGTAGCACGTTACGGTCACGATCGATCGCCACAAGACCATGCATCTGGTAGCTTATTCCGACTGCCTTGATATCCTTGGGATCAACCGCACCTTGTGCGAGTACGGAAGCGGTGGACTCCTTCAGATATCTCCACCAGTTTTCCGGATCCTGTTCGGCCCAACCCTGACGCAGAGCCTTTATAGGGGCCTCACTCTTGGGAAAGAAGTCGGAAGCCACGCATTTTCCAGTAGTGGCCTCAACAAGAGCGGCCTTGACTGATGAGCTTCCTATGTCGTATCCTAATAAATACATAAACTTCCTAATAAATGCATAAACTAATGAGTATGAAATATTGCCTCCAAAAAAAAACATCAATTAATGAGGCTGAGTGAAAGTGAAAATGCCGGCGGAAAGTGATCTTTGCGAATCGCCTTCCACCGGCAATATTACGGTAAAAGTAATTTTAAGTTCATTTTCAGAACATCGATTTCACCTGATTGTAGACATTCTCAGCTGTGAAACCGAGTTTCTCATCAAGCACTTTGTAGGGTGCGGAGAAACCAAACGACTCAAGACCCCATATCTTACCATCTGTGCCTACAAGGCCGAGAAGATTCACCGGAAGACCGGCGGTAAGGCCGAACTTCTTAACATCTTTCGGAAGCACCTCGTTCTGATATGCTGAAGGCTGAGTGCGGAAAAGGCCCTCGGATGGAACCGAAACCACACGCACCTTAAGGCCATCTTCGCGAAGCTTCTTAGCACCGTCAACAAGAGTAGATACCTCTGAACCGGTGGCCACGAGAATCACATCAGGGTTCTCATCGGAACCGGCCACGATATATCCACCCTTCTCTGCCAATGAATAATCGTTGCCGGCAGGAAGATTGGTTATGTTCTGGCGTGAGAGGATAAGCGCGGTGGGAGTATATACATTCTCCATAGCAAGTTTCCATGCTACAGTGGTCTCCTCGACATCGGCCGGACGAAGCACGAGCACAGAGTTACGGCCGTGATGATTCTTGAGCTTCTCCATGAGACGGATCTGAGCCTCCTGTTCTACCGGCTCGTGGGTAGGACCATCCTCACCTACACGGAAGGCGTCGTGAGTCCAGATAAACTTGACAGGAAGCTCCATGAGGGCTGCCATACGGATGGCAGGTTTCATATAGTCGGAGAATACAAAGAAGGTAGCGCAAGCTGCGATGACGCCGCCGTGAAGAGCCATGCCTATGCAGCAGCAAGCCATTGTGAGCTCAGCCACACCAGCCTGTAAGAAAGCTCCTGAGAAATCTCCCTTTGTGAAGGCTTTTGTCTGTTTGAGGAAGGATATGGTCTTGTCGCTCTCTGAAAGGTCGGCAGAAGAACAGATCATATTAGGCACCTGCTGGGCGAGCTGGGCGAGCACCACTCCCGAAGCGTTGCGGGTGGCATCGTTCTCCTTCTGCTCCACTTTCGACCAGTCGATCTTCGGAGCCTTGTTTTCCATCCATCCGGCAAGAGCCTCTGCCTTTTCCGGATTCTTGTCGGCCCACTCTTTCTCCTCGGCCTTACGCTCAGCCACAATTCCCTCAAGAGCCTTGGCACGGTCAGCATAAAGATCCTTGACCTCATCGAAAATCACGAATGGATCATCAGGATTGCCACCGAGATTGACAATAGTGTTGCGGTAAGCATCGCCACCGAGCGGAGCGCCGTGAGTCTTGCAATTACGCTCATATGATGAGTTGTCGGCCTTACGGGCACCTTTACCCATCACCGTCTTACCGATAATCAGCGTGGGACATTCATTCTCAGCCTTGGCAGCGTTAAGAGCCATGCGAATCTGATCTACGTCATGGCCGTCGATCTCTATAACGTTCCAGCCCCATGAGCGATATTTCATAGCCGTATCCTCCGTAGTCACCTCGGAAGTCTCGGTAGATAGCTGTATGTCGTTTGAATCATAGAACATCACAAGGTTGCCGAGACCGAGTGTGCCTGCGATACGTCCGGCACCCTGAGAGATCTCCTCCTGTATGCCGCCATCTGAGATATATGCGTAGATAGTCTCTTTATCAAAACCGGGGTTACCTGTGCGTGCGCCAAGGAACTTGGCTGCGATAGCGGCACCCACAGCGAAAGTGTGGCCCTGACCGAGGGGACCGGAAGTATTCTCCACGCCACGGGCTATATCAAACTCCGGATGGCCGGTTGTCGGGCTCCCCCACTGACGCAATTGCTTGAGCTCGTCTATAGAATATTTTCCGAAAAGAGCGAGCTGGGCATAAAGCATCGGAGCCATATGGCCGGGATCGAGGAAGAAACGGTCGCGGGTTGCCCATTCCGGATCCTTGGGATCAAAAACGAGATACTCGCTGAAGAGCACATTGATGAAGTCTGCGCCACCCATAGCACCGCCGGGATGTCCCGACTTTGCTTTCTCCACCATGGAAGCAGCGAGAATTCTGATATTGTCCGCTGCGCGGTTAAGAATTTCTTTTTCCATTTTACTTACTTTTTCATGATAATTTCAGGAACGAGTTCTCTTAAATCTAACGGGCCGGAAGAGGCCTGAAAAATTGTCTAAATTTCGGACGGACAGGCGGTAGAGAGATGACTCCACCGGATTCTTAAGAGATTCGCAGTGCAAAGATAGTAAAATGCTACATAAAAATGATATAAAATTTGTATTATTAACGGCTTAATTTGCCACTTCCCGGTTAAAAGTGACTAAAATAATGAAAAAAGAACATTATTAATCATCTTGTTGCCGTAAATGCCGTGCTCTTGAACGCGAAAATTGGAATGATGGCACATATCACCATAGCAAACAAAATGGCGAGACATATAAAACCGTTTTCTGCAAAACGATAGAAGTAGATATTGAACTGTTCCTGAGTATTGCCAAAAAGACACATGGCCAACCCGGCAAACGACCGGTAGGCATACATGCCGGGAATCATCGGCAGCAAAGCCGGAAAAAGATATGCCTCAGCAGGAGTCTTGGCAAGTGGGGATATGAATACAGCCATGGTGCCGATCAGGAAGGCGGCCAATCCGGTGGCTACAACTATATGCATCCCGAAGATATCCGTTTGCATAAGCAGGAAACGGGCGGAGTGACCGATGGCTGCGATAAGGCCGCACCATATGTAAGACCGCTTGGGCACACGGCTGATAGAGCCAAAACCAATAGCGGCCATAGCTGCGAGAAGAGCGTCTTTAATAATTTCAAACAGCACTTTTACCCAATATTTAGTCGAAGTTTATTTTGACTTCTCAGATTAATAATTTGATATTCTACACATTCTTTCCGAGAGGTGCGGACTACAACATCTGAACCACATTCAGAACATTCCGACCCCCATCAGCTTCATACCGAGACAAAGCCCGAGTGAAAGACAGGCTGTAAGGATCACAGCATCCGTGAAGCGACTGAAGGCACAGATATAGTGTCTGTAAAGCAGATCGCTGAAAGAGTTCAGGAACGGTATCCCCGGAACAAGATAGAGCACACTTGTCCCCACTGCTATATCAGGAGTGCCATCGGGAGTCAGTATGAATCCTGACGCACCTATCACAGATGATATGAAAGCACACACAAAGAAGATCACACGTCCATCGGTGTGACACCCACCCATCATCTGCTTCAACCGGAATCCGATAGCCGTGGCCACCAACACAATCAACATCGCTATGGGATCACCTCCGAAAATGCCGCAGAAAGAGGCATTAGCCAAAGAGGCGAGGGTTAGAGTGACCCACGGAGTTTCCCCATCTGAATGAATGATCTTCGCGAAGCGATGGCGGGCTGTATCCAATGAAAGGCGGTCATCGGCCACATGCCAACTCAGCTGGCTTAGTTTAGTGTTGAGGGAGAAACTTATAGGAGCCGGTTTCACGGTTGCGATAGACGTAAACATATCGTCGGCATCATTATCCCACACTGTCATATGCACGTGTCTTGGCATTATAAAGATCTCCACTCTCTTGCCGAAAGCTGTTGCCATCCGGTTGATATTTCGGTTAAGCCGTATGCAGGTAGCCGCACATCCCAATAAGGCCACTGCATAATCTGAAAGGAAGAGACACACTTCCTTTGAAGTGTATCTCTCCATTCCTGAATTTGCAGAAGTTTCCTTCGCGTTGTTTATATCCGTATTTATGATATTCATCAGTTTACTTTGACAACCAGTTTATCGTAGGCTCTCTCCGCCTTGGCACGCGCTTCTTCCACAGTGGCACCCTTGGCGAGGATAACACCCATGCGGCGATGTCCATGCACTTCCGGCTTTCCGAAGATGCGGATCTGGGTCGATGGTTCAGTGAGGACATTCTCAAGCGACTCAAACTCAATGCAGTTACTGTCGCCTTCAACCACTATCGCACGCGACGCCGACGGACCATAAAACTCTATTGCCGGCACCGGAAGCCCGAGAAGCGCACGCACATGGAGCGCAAACTCTGAGAGATCTTGTGAAATCATAGTCACCATACCGGTATCATGCGGTCGGGGCGACACCTCGCTGAAAATCACTTTGTCGCCCTTTATGAAGAGCTCGACGCCAAAGATTCCATACCCTCCGAGGGCATCGGTGATCTTACGGGCTATATCCTTTGCGGAATCTAAGGCAGCCGCCGACATCGGCTGGGGTTGCCACGAATAACGATAATCGCCGTTCACCTGTATATGGCCTACCGGTTCACAGAATGAAGTGCCGGATATACTGCGCACGGTAAGAAGCGTGATCTCGTAGTCGAAATCTACAAAACCCTCGACAATCACACGTCCGGCACCGGCACGTCCACCCTCCTGTGCCTCTTTCCATGCATGATCAATATCAGCACGGCTTTTAATCACACTCTGTCCATGACCGGAAGAGCTCATGATGGGCTTCACCACACAAGGGATTCCTATCTCCTCCACGGCACAATCGAATTCCTCACGGGTCGAAGCGAATCGATAGGGAGAAGTAGTGATTCCAAGATCTTCGGCGGCGAGGCGACGTATCCCCTCTCTGTTCATTGTGAGAAGAGCGGCAGAGGCAGTGGGAGTGACGTTATAACCCTCTTTCTCAAGCTCTACAAGAGTGGGAGTGGCAATAGCCTCTATCTCCGGGATTATATGGTCGGGACGCTCAAACTGCACTATGCGACGGAGTTCGTCGCCATCAAGCATATTGAACACATAGGATCTGTGGGCCACCTGCATGGCGGGAGCATTCGGATATTTATCGCAGGCAATGACCTCTACGCCAAGGCGCTGTAGCTCAAGAGCCACCTCCTTGCCAAGCTCACCGCTGCCCAAGAGCAGGGCCTTACGTGCTTTGGAGGTAAATACACTTCCGATTGTTGACATAAGAATAATTGTATGGTTCGTTATCAGTTTAAATCACATCCGTGCCACCTCAACGGCAGGACGGATGTGACATTATAAGCTATGAATTTAAAACATGTTAAGCATCTTTCTCTTTACTCTTCTCATTTTTCTCACTCTTGTTCTGACGCACATCGAGAGTACCTTTCAGACCTGTGTTGCCAAGCATATCCTCAATGGTGTGATGCAATTGCACATTTTCCTCAAGAGTGTTGCGTACACGTCGTTTCAAAGAGAAATTACTTCTATATATAAACATGAGCACAATAGCGAGCACAAGCAATCCAATCAGGGCCACTGTTATCACCCTCTGGCTCGTGGCTATCTCTATGTCCCTCTTCTCCGATTCAAGAGAGTCTCGCTCGGCTTGGAGCTGACGGATGTCATAGCGGATCTGAAGCTCCTGATAAGCCTCCTCAGATTGAGCATCGAGAGTGGTCTTGAGATATTTGGAGTAATCTCTAAGCGCTGTCAGGAGGGTAGCCTCATCATGGATTGAGTCTGCAGCCGTAACCAACATTCTCAACAGTCGGCCGCGTATACTTTTGCTACGCTCTGTCTTAAGTGCCTGCTTTATCTTGGGCACCGCCGCCTCATAATCCTGCTCAGCCATCAGGCGATAGATGGTGGGAGTGCCCTTTTCATAAAAATCCCTCGCCACATCGACATTCTTTTCAGCAAGGATGGCACATTTGGCATAAAGCTCCTTAATTTCATCAAGCGAGAGAGCCTTGTAATTGCTAAGCATTCTACGGTAGCACACATAATAGTGGCGTGTGTAGTCACGGTAAGTGCGCCCCATATCTTTATATCTCTTCTCCAGAGTGGAGATTACTTCAAGAAGTTTGTGATCCATCTCTATAGCTTTCGCCGGATTGCCATTACGAGTGTGGACATTGGCGGCCGTGGTGTAGAACTGATTGAGCAGATACACACATTCAGATGGCACCTGATCCATCATCTCCTCAAGACGGGTTAGATATTCGAGATACAGATTTCCCTGATTGCGATTGCCGAGGAAGATAAGCACCTTCCACAGTGCGGCCATATCATCATAGAAACTACCTTTACCGGCTTGTGAACGTTCGCGTGCATATTTTATAAGAGCATCGCTCAGATCACTTTCCGGGATATAACTTGCCTCCTCAGTCGCCTTCTTCACTTTGATGAATACCTTTACGGTTTTACGGTGGAGAGGGTCGCTTAGTAAATCTGCATAGCGCATCATCTCAGTAATAACAGCAGTGTCACTCACTCCCACAGACGTTACCTGAGGTATGAAATCGAGCAATGCCTCCTGATTGTTGGTGCGACGGGCCAGATCAAGTATTTTCATTCCAATCGGCAATTTATATGACAATTCGCTGGCATCGTAAACATCATAATACAGCTTCAGGCTATCTTCGGCCGTTTTTCTGTACTTCATCTGCGACAAAAGGCTATCGGCCACTACCTGATCCTCACAAAATGCCACCTGACTCTGGCAGAGCAGACAAATTGAAATGATAAGTAAAAAATAAAAGCGTTTCACATTTATGATCATTAAGTTGAGTCTTTGAAAATCGTCGCGGAGAGAAAAAACCGTTGCCGATATCCCTTAGTTACCTTGAATTCTATTGAATTCGTGCAAAAATAATTATTTTTATTTGAATATCATCAAAAATGACAGGATTTATTTTTGAGACGTCAGATTATTTACTCAATTACTTACTCAATCTCAATTATGACCCTAATCATTATTTACGAACATACCGTATGCCGGCTTACAGGTTGCCGTCAGCTACTCTTACCTCGTCAACATCACGGATACCGGATATATGGCTCATGATTTTCTGCAATTCCTCATATGAATGTATACCAAACTTCAGTTTGCTCGTCACAATTGAATCTGTGCATGAGGAGTTGTAGTCGTCAATATTTAGATTAAGCTTATTGGAGATGCAATCCACTATATCCAGAAAGAGATGAAACCGATCCACAGCCTTTATGGTAACTGTCACCGGATAGAGAGTTTCATCCGGCAGGAAGTCCACACTCACTATGTCATCGCCAAATTGGGAGGCCAGACGGATCACAACCTGACAATCTCGCTTATGCACTGTGATACGCCCATCCTTATCCTTGAATCCGATCACTTCTTCGCCCGGAATCGGACAGCAATGCGGGCAACGTCTGAACTTCGGTTCAGGTATGGAGTCGAGATATTGTCTCATGGCGTTCTTCGCTTTGTATGTCACCACATGCTCCATACGCTCCTGTGTGGGGTGGGAATCGGGATCGGTGAAAATCTGAACCACGTCACCTCTGCGAAGAGGGGCTGTGATTGATGTGAGAAATCCGTTTACTCGTCCATACTTCGCATGATTACCTAATTCTTCCGATATCTCATAGGCGAAATCGAGCAGGGATGACTTTTGGGGAAGAATCACCTCCTTCCCTTTAGGAGTGAAGACCATGATATCATCGTTGTAGAACGAATCAGTGACACGCTCCATGAAATCAATGCCGCAGTAGTGAGAGTCGATGTCACGAAGCACACTACGGAATTTCTCCACCCAACGGCCTATGATGTCATGAGAATTCTCTACTCTATAACCGAGCTCTGAGATACGCACCATGCGACGGCTGCTTATATGCACCTCCTGCCACCGGCCGAAGTCAGCAAGCAATTTCACATGGAAACTTTGATAACCGTTTTCTTTCGGAGAGTCGATATAATTAGAGATCCCTCCCGGTTTTTCGCGGAATCTATCGGTAAGTAGAGAATAAATCTTCAAGGCATAAGCCTTCTCATCCTCTCCTTCCGGTGTATCGAAGATTATATCAGTAAAATGCCGATATTTCAAATGATTGAAATCATCGCCATATTTACGCATCTTTCGCCAAATGCTGTATGGTTGTCTATATTCAATTCTTACACTCACATTAATACCGGCTTCAGCAAGCGTAGATTCCATCTGCCTGCGGAAACGTTCAAGGCGATCATGCTGTTGCTCCTTATCATGTTCAATAAGTGCAGAGATCTCCTCAAACTCATGTGGACAACGGAACTTCAGGCTCAGATTCTCGAGTTCCGTCTTAACATGATACATTCCAAGACGATTGGCAAGTGGCGCATAGAAATAGTCAGTCTCTCCTGCTGTCTTCATCTGCTTGTCGGGACGCATGGAAGAGAGTGTACGCATATTGTGCAGACGATCCGCAAGCTTTACGAGAATAGGCCTGATATCCTGTTGCATAGAGTCAAGTATTTGTCTGAAATTATCCACCTGTTTACTCAATGCGTAATTCTTCTTCTCCTTTTTCGTAAGCACATTCACCAGATAGGCTACATCATCGCCAAAACGAACCTTAATCTCTTCAAGAGAATGCGGTGTGTCTTCCACCACGTCATGAAGGAAAGCAGCTATCACAGAATTCACATCAAGACGCAATTCTTCGGCAGCAATTGTGGCAACTGCGATTGGATGGAAGATATAGGGTTCACCAGTCTTGCGTATTTGAGGGGCGTGTGCCTCTTTAGCAAGTTCAAAGGCATCTTTTAGACGTAGCAGATCAGCGTCAGCTGTTCGTGGTGCCATTACGTCTAACACGTGTTGAGCCTTAGCCTCGATAATCGGGGCATAATCAATCTTGGAAGAGGAATCAGTTGCCATAAGAAAAAGCTAATCGTTAGTTTAGCAAAATTAGTGAAATAAAATGGAAATAAGAAATATTAATATGTAAAAAAGAAGGCACCATGTTCGGATACCTTTTCGCCTAACGCAGCGATTACCTAATCCCCCGCTGTCCCAAAGAAACCATCACCATCGGCGCGATAAGGTTTAACCTCACGAAGCCGTAGGAGCTGAAGCTGGATTATCTTCGGTTGAATCCGGATTAAAAAATAAAGAACGAAATTCAGGTAAATGCAGAAAAGAAATTCAGATGAATATAAAAAAAGAAGGCATCCTGTTCGGATGCCTTCTCGTCTAAGGGGGCGATTACCTACTCTCCCGCTTTCGCAGTACCATCGGCGTGATAAG
>CAZEOI010000095.1:0-12866 GCA_964513775.1 uncultured Sangeribacter sp.
GTGAAACCCAAAGCAACATAGTATTTATGGATCCTCAGATTATTGCGATTGCAGAGATCTCGATAGGAGCAATGTTGGCATTAGGATTATTCTCAAGAGTGGCTATGTCAGCTTCAGTGATATGCTTCGGCTATGCATCTTTCTTATCAATAGAGGCAGGAGTGTTTGATCTGCAGTCTTTGCTGCTTTGTCTTGGATCCTCATTCTTCCTGATAATGGGTACAGGTCGTTTTTCATGCGATTTCCTCATCAGAAAGGCAATGGTAATTCGTCGCCAACGCAAGGAGCGTAAACTCCGTGAAGACCGCCTTACTTATCGTGCATATCGCATTCAGAACATGTAATTGTCTGCCATCCTCCCCTTACAACCACTGACCCACATAAGCTGTCGCTATTTCAAGTAAACATAATTTCTTTTTAATGCTTGTTAAGATGCTGTTTGTCGGGATTTAGACAGCTTTTTAAGGTGATTTTTAGCTCTAAAAGGAATTTCAGAGAGCTAAACTACTGAAGAAATATGAAAAAGCAATCTGGAAAATAGCTTGGTATATCCAAAGAAGATCATTATTCAAGAATACAGATAAAAGTCAACCGGTCCTAAAATAGTGAAACCAACTTCCAATACAAATCTCCCATAAAAGTATGTTTAGATAGGTCCTAAATTAATTAGTAACCGTTGAAAATACATTAAGCAAAAAAGGTAACCCGAAAAATCGGATTACCTTTTATTCTTTTTACAAACTTATGAATTGATTTAAAACATCAACTCATTTGTAGGAGATAATTAGTTCTGGTGAGGCTGAACGTTGATAAACTTACGTCCCTCTTTACCGGTTGAGAACACTACAATACCGTCGATAAGAGCGAAGAGAGTGTGGTCTTTACCCATACCTACATTGAGACCGGGATGGTGTACTGTTCCACGCTGACGCTTCAGGATATTACCGGCTTTGCAGTTTGACCCACCGAAGATTTTCACACCAAGTCGTTTGCTTTCTGATTCGCGGCCGTTCTTAGAACTACCGACACCTTTTTTATGTGCCATATCTGATGAGTTGTTTTTTTACTTTTCAATAGATTTTACCAAAACCTTTGTGAACTGCTGACGGTGACCGTTTTTACGACGGTAGCCTTTACGACGTTTTTTCTTGAAAACGATAACTTTCTCACCCTTTACGAGGGGAAGAAGCACCTCACAGTTTACTTTAGCGCCTTCTACGGCAGGCGCTCCGACTTTAACATCGCCGTCGGCATCAAGAAGAAGCACTTTGTCGAAAGATACTGCGTCTCCCTCTTTTACCTCATCGCCGAGATGGTGGACATAAAGGTATTTACCTTCCTCAGCTTTAAACTGCTGTCCTTTGATTTCTACAATAGCGTACATTACTATGATATAATTGAAATTCAATTAAATCCGTTGGGCGGAACATTTCTATGTCCTCTTTTTCGAGCCTTGGCGGAATTAGCGACTACAAAGTTAATAGTTTTTTTACTCTCTTGCAACTTTTTGCAGGAATATTTTTTAAGGAATTCTTAAAGTCGCTCCGGTATTATCATATACGATGCGCTGAAAGTGCGTCCGGGGCCTATCGTATTGACATATTCGCGTTCTGAGAAGTCGCCATTGAATTCCACTCTGTCTGCCCTACCCCACCAGGGTTCGATGCATACAAACGGGGCTTCAGGCGACGGCGACCACATGCCTACAACCGGTGAATTGAAAAGCACGGAAAGATATGGACGACGCTCCTTGTCGAGAAGCGACACACGACGCACATCCTGATCGGCAAGAACTATCGTATCAATGTCGAACGTGGTTGATGTAATTGGCAACATATTTTCGGAATCAAGTTCCACAACCTGTTCCTTATAGGAGAAGCAACCCTTCTCTTGCAGTAGTTGTGTATGCAAGCCAACTCGGTCAAACAGCAGATAGCCATGTACGGAATCTGCCGGGTTGAAATCCGGGTAATTGAAAGCCGGATGTGCTCCGATATGGAAATTCATATCCTTATCGTCAAGATTCTTCACACGCCACATTACCGTGAGACGTGCCTCATAGAGCTTGTATCCTATCTCAAGACGAAACTTCCGAGGGTAGATGGAGTAGGTCTGATCGTTCCAGTCGAGGAGAAACCATGCCTCATCTTCCGGTGTATCCGGAATAACTGTAAATTCACAATCGCGGGCAAAGCCATGCTGACCCATGGCAAATTCTTTTCCATCCATTCGAAACTTACCGTTCCATACCGACCCTACTATCGGGAAAAGCACCGGTGAGCGGCGTGCCCAATACCGTGTGTTGCCCTGATAAAGAAATTCATGGTTCGTGCGCAGGTCAACTATGCTCTGAAGCTCTGCACCACGACTGTCTATCACGACCTTGAGAAGGTCATTTTTTAATTCCTGTGTCATATCTGTCTTTAGCTGAATTATCCTTCGCAATGGAAATTTGTAAACACTCCACGCTCCTGCTGCGGAATGCCATATTCCCTCTTCGCAAGAGCGAATGCCTTTAGCATAAACACCATATTCCGACCCAGATTCCGCATAGTCTGAAGACCTTCGAGATCTGCCTCCACATCCTCTTGCGTGAATCCATGCACTTCATTCCAATATGTGCTCGAAACAATTGGCATGGAGCTTATTGTGAAGAATTTATTGATATCGTCAAACGCACTTGTGGATCCGGCACGACGGGATGAGACAACGGTGGCTCCCAATTTCATTGTCTTGTCTATCACTCCTGAAGTGCTGTAGAACAAGCGGTCGAGAAAGGAATGAACCTGTCCGTTGGAACCGGCATAATAGACCGGCGTACCCACTATGATTCCATCGGCTTCCGCAAACTTTGGAGCAGTTTCATTTACGATATCATTGAATACACAGCGGCCATGCTCACGACAGAAGCCGCAGCCGATGCAACCTCTGATATCTTTAGATCCGATATTGACCCATTCGGTTTCAACCCCTCCGGCGTTCAGCTCCTTTTCAACTTCTCTCAAACCACGCGCCGTGCATCCGTTGATGTGCGCACTTCCAAGTACCAATAAAACTTTCATAACATCAATTTAGATATTAATACCTTATTAAACAGGTAGTTCAAAATAAATATTGAAGTTTCACCCTATTCTTAATTCGAGCTTATTTTAAAAACTTCAAAAGGTGGCATACAAGTATGTCACCTTTTGTTTTAACAATCTTTTGATATTATAGTTTTGGGTGGATCTCCATTCGTGTCATCAATTCATCATTTCCCGACAATCTCAGGCCAACCATCTTTCCAATTCAGCTCACGGATATATAATTTGCTTGCACCGTTGCGACGCTTATCATAACCATGGGCAACTATATACCATTTCCCATCAAACTCATAAACGCTGCAGTGTCCAACTCCACTGTAATCGGCATCTTCCGCCACAAGAACAGTGCCCCCGGTCTCGGCCATATCCTTTCCCTCCTTATCTATATAAGGTCCGGCTACGCTTTTGCTACGGCCCACGGCTGTCTTGTAGTTGCTGTTTATTCCTTTGCAACAATAATCATAACTTACAAATAAATAATAGTATCCATCCTTGTAGGTTATAAAGGGAGCTTCCACGGCATTGGTGTTGGCTGTCGGTTGCAGATGAGCCACTGAATCAGGATTACGTCGGCGTGCAATGGTCACAGGTTCTCCATCACAGGTCTTCATATCCTTCTTAAGCTTCACAAGCTGTATGCCGTCCCAGAACGAGCCGAAAGTAAGCCATGGATCTCCATTTTCATCCATAATCACATTTGGATCGATGGCATTCCAATCGGTTTTACCGGGTTCCGACATTATCACCATGCCTTGATCTTCCCAACGATAATCAGGAGATCCAGAATCAAGTGTCTTATTACATGCTACTCCGATTGCCGAGATATTTTTGCCGAAGGTGGAGCAACTGTAGTAGAGCCACCACTTGTCTCCAACTTTAATTATATCAGGCGCCCAAGTATGTCCCTTATATGCCGCAATCAGTTTCATAGCCCACTCAGGGATAGGATTCAAGGGGGATTCCTCCAATTTCCAAGTCTTCAAATCTTGCGACGACATCAAGCCTACGCCCCATCCTGTTGTAAACATATAGTATTTACCATTCTCCTTGGCCACGACAGGATCATGCACATCAGGATTGGCAGCATCAAACTCCGGATGCCATCTTTCACGAGGTTTCGATAAAGTTTTTATTACAAAATCCACGATGCCTCCTGTGGCCTCCTCATGATGACGATAATTGCTGAATCCATGATCACCCTCCGGTATCACCAGGATATTGCACTTTTCATAATTCTCCTTAGCCTTATCCACACCACCGGCTACTATCATATCCTTGTCGCCATACACAAGAAATACGTCGCCTTTATAATTCTTGATACTGTCGAATACATTCATACCATTGATCTTCTCATAATAATCCCGGCCTAACTTCATACCCATCACATCCTGGGGCTTGCCATTATCAGCATCAAAACGCTTGAGCATCATAGGTGCGGTGGCGGGAATTGTGAATGCAGGATAAACCAATATCAACGATTTGTAGGCATCCGGGGTTGCTGAGGCTGTCAGCGCAGCCACCAATCCTCCCTGACTACACCCGAGAAGCGACACACGGTTGGGATCGATAAAATCCCAGGATTTCACCATTTCAGTTATATCCTCCACATTATCCCGCTCTGTGAATAGAGTCATCTCAGTTGTGAGTCCCTCACTTTTGCTGTTGTTGCCGCCTCCACAGAAATCGAAAATATAACTGGCCACACCTCTCATTGCCAGGCTCTCGGCAAATGGCTGAGGTTCGAGG
The DNA here is from genome assembly GCA_964513775.1 of uncultured Sangeribacter sp. Lineage (GTDB taxonomy): Bacteria > Bacteroidota > Bacteroidia > Bacteroidales > Muribaculaceae > Lepagella. The sequence goes on from CAZEOI010000095.1 coordinate 4,830, forward strand.
TGAGTGCCGTTATATCCATGCGCCATTATCACGATCGGCAACTGTTTTTCCCGAGACTGCGGCAGATAAAGACTTCCCCAGATATCCTTACCGTCACGTGCCTTACAGTGAATCTCCTTAATGGCAAAGAGCTCATTGGAGTCCGGAAAATTCTTGGCCATCATAATATAGTCTGGAAATTCATTCATTCGATTGCGCAAGAATATATCTATGTTATTTCTCTGATCCTTAAATTGCCAGCTAAGCCACGCCCGAAGCATCCGTGAATAGGATCCGCCATATTGATCATGAAATGTGCCATCATGCCCTACACGTAATTGATTGGCAAAAGCCACAGGCACATTATCGATCCGCCCATAGTCTGCCAAAGCATTTTTGTATGCAATATCAGTATCGCCACCCAATATATAGAGGATGGGACAATGAAGGCTTTTGAGAGATTCCTTGCTCGCACCGGCCATCTCCATTTCCCCCATACCCGAATTAAAGAGTATGCAGGTCTTTACTCTTTCATCCGCACAGTTGGCAAGCACCTGAGCGCCACCACAACTATGCCCGGCCAAACCCACATATTCCATATCAATTTTTTTGAAATAGGGACTTTCGGCATCTTTGTTCTGACTTTCAGCCCAGTCAATTGCCCGGATCATATCTTCGGTGGGTGATTTATGCAACTCCCTGTCGGTGATGCTATCCTGCATCTCTCCGAGGGCCACCACAAGATAACCGTAAGAGGATAGATCGCTCAACATTCTTTCATATGGGAGTGATGTATCGTTACACGCACCATTGGCGAAAACAATCAGGGGGAGAGGTCCATTCTGCGTGACAGTCCCGGGGAGATCGGCGGGCCTATATATGGTGAAATCAGGTAAGGTCGACTCGGAGACTGCCTCGGCTTTGTATGGACCGCTGCCCACCTCATCAATCACTTTTCTTAATGGTGAGCCCCACGTTGTCAACGTTAGCAACGCAAGTAAAATCAATGTTACTTTTCTCTTCATGTTTTTTTGATATTAGATTAATTCGAAATAATTCCGGTCTTAACAAACGCACCTTAAGGTTTGAACCATATAAACCGGACGACTTCATTGCATATCGCAAAGTTAATCACTCCGAGAAAAAAACAGGAGCACATTTGAGTAAAATATCTACCAAAATGTGCTCCTTTTACAGGAATTTCAAAATGTTCACATGAAATATCCATTTGTCCACCTCCCGGTTTCATATGAAACCAATTTCTCTCATTCAGTCTCCTTACGCTCCGGCAGCCCTGCAGGATCCTTACGCTCCGGCAATTGATCGGAAGTATCAACTGAAGATCCGGGCGCCTCCCCCTGCAACTGCTTTACATCATCAGGAAGCTCGGCTATCTTCTTGCCTTTGTTTATAGGAATAGTATAGATTAGAGAGAAAGAGGCTGATAGCGGCGATGAGGTGCCGTAACCGGGGATAAACCAAGGATTGGAATTTCTCCCTTTCGTGCTCTTAAACTTGAAGCGAAAACGAGCATCCCAACCCATTGAGATATTCTTCCATAATTTTACCTTCAACCCTGCGAGCACCTCGCCATAAAAAGCATAAGCTTTCTGACCAAGTATAGAAAATTGGTTTGACTGATCCCAATATGAGGAATTGACGGTTATATCGGTGATATCGTAGCTGAATCTGGTGTATGCCGCACGCAACCCGATATGCATCTGATAGTCGGGGTTGCTCTTATATAGAAAGTTATAGTTCGCTCCAATCTTTCCGTAAAACGACGGTTTCCCTTTATACCTGAAATTCCCCTCTTCCGGCCTGCTATCGGCAAAGCCCACTCCCAGCTCCACCACAGGAAGAATCCAGTTGTGGAGTGAAAGCATCGCCCAAACGTCGAAGCTTGCATGTTTTTGCCCGGCTATCATCATCACGCCGTCGAAGAAATTGACACCAACGCTCACCGACTCCCAGAGAGGATAGACCGGACCGGGAGAAGCTTGTTTCACAGTGTCGAGATCCGCCAGAAATAACACAGGCTCATCCAGAGGCTCTCCATGCTTGTCGTAATAATGCAATATAGGCTGACGAGGCTTTGTAGGATCGTTGTCGACAGGAGTAATCTTCTTCTGTCCGTAGGCAACCATCGACAACAACCCTGTTATTGCCGCCAGAATTATAGTGATGCATTTGCTTTTAATCATAGTTGCTTCATTAGGAGGATTACTCTGTTGTCACCTTGAAATAAATCTTCAGGTTCTCAATATTCTTATTGTCGATTATGCCGGTTGGACAACTAACGGAATCTATCAGGAAATGCGTGTTGCGTATCTCCCTCATCCTGTATTCATATATAGCACCGCAAGCACTTGACACAAAATAAGGCACTATCTCATAGTCAAATACTATCGTGTCTCTCACTCCGAGATCTCCCGCAAGACCGGCGAGATATTGTATCACATAAGTCGTAGTCTCCTGATCTATACGGAAAGGCAGATACGTCTGACTCAGATTTCTTACAGAATCCTGAAGCACACTGTCGCCTGGCGCGCCTACTCCATAAATAGATATTGAATCGATGGCTATGGCTTTGGGCACAGAGTCGGCACTGTAGAAACCGGCAAGCGGAAGTGAGTTTTTATTGTCGAAACACTCGTCGGTGGAACAAGCCACGATGAAAGCGACAACCGCAACCAGAGCTATCGGAAACAATCTTCTAAAAAATCTAACCATATCAGAACTCCTCCCCTATCAGATAATTGTTGCGTTCAGGCGAGTTGCGGGCGATAAGCTCTCCGATAAAGCCGGTGAGAAAGAACTGAAGCCCCATCACCATAGCCGCCAACGAGAGATAGAAATACACTGATTTGGTGACATAGAAGTAATAGTCGTCGCTACACATGCTCACAACCTTCAACACGAGGACTATCGTGACTGCGATAAATCCGATAAGAAACATCAAAGATCCCAACAGTCCGAAAATGTGCATAGGTTTTACACCGAATTTAGACTGAAACCATAGTGTGCCAAGATCAAGATAACCGTTGATGAAACGGTCGAGTCCGAATTTCGTGTGTCCATATTTGCGGGCCTGATGCTGCACCACCTTTTCACCGATATTCCGATACCCGGCATTCTTAGCCAGATAAGGGATATAGCGGTGCATATCTCCATACACCTCAATATGCTTTACCACAGCCTTTCTGTAGGCTTTAAGTCCACAGTTGAAATCATGCAGATTATGTATCCCGCTCACCATGCGTGCCGTGGCGTTGAAAAGCTTCGTGGGGATGGTCTTTGAAAGAGGGTCATAGCGTTTCTTCTTCCAGCCTGACACCAGATCATAGCCATCCTCCTTTATCATCTTGTAGAGCTCCGGAATCTCATCCGGACTGTCTTGAAGATCAGCATCCATAGTGATAACCACATCACCTTTAACACGACGGAATCCGGTGTTGAGAGCCGGAGATTTACCGTAATTGCGAGAGAAAGAGACGGCATGAATCGCCGGATTTTTCTCGGCGAGCCGTTTGATTGTCTCCAATGAGCCATCGGTCGACCCATCGTCAATGAAGAGAATCTCATAGGTAAAGCCGTTCTCCGCCATCACCCGTTCTATCCATGCCGCGAGCTCCGGAAGAGATTCCTCCTCATTATATAAAGGTACAACTACAGATATATCCATTTCTTATATTTTCTCTATTATGGGAATATTCCGACTATGAAATTGTTTAGACTTCAATACTTTTAAAAGTATTCGTAAAGAAACAGTGTGAACTTTTCTATGGAATATTCGCGAAATTACAAAAAAGTTTTCTAATATCAGCGTTTCGCCTCAACTATCTGAACATAGACACTCTCCTTCGCCTGCGACGCGATATCACGAAAGCGAGCAGAAGGGAGAGCATAGATCCGCCAAAACATGTAAACCAACCCATAGAGGTCACAAATTGAGTCTTTGAGGGATAGACGTTTTTCTCTGCCGCCTGCCTCATTATCTCCGACATATTGCCTGCACCGGAGTCGGGCAACTTACTGAATGTCTCGATGGCCTGATCAAGCGACTCCTTTATAAAATAAGGGTCGACAAACATCAGATATAGATATGTTGCCAGCATACAGATGAGGGTGCCGAATATGATCGTATAGATACCAAAAAGCCATAGCGGTGAGAAATTTCCATATTCCGGCCGAATCTTCACCACTCTGTTCATGCGCCATGCCATGAAGAAAGGGAATCCGACTATCAGCGGAAGCACCGCCAAATTCATGAACTCCACTTTCATACTCAGCATAACCCCTAATGAAATCAGAGTGAGATACAATCCCGCCGGCAAGCCAGACTCAGCGGCAAATTTGTAAATCGATTTATTATCCATCTCTTTATCCTGATATTCTATCAATTAAAACTTAAGTCCCGCCTCCCGGAAAAGCACCCGGTCATCGGCTATTGTGTTGCTCACTGTGGTGAGCATATCACCCATAAGCACTCCGTTCATACCTCCGGTCATGATCCTGAGCATCGATTCATGGCTGAGCCTCATTCTCCCGCCGGCGAAGCGAAGTGACTTTGTTGGCATTATAAACCGGAATATTGCCACAGTCCGGATTATATCCTCCTCCGAAATAAGTGGAGTGTCCTGCAAAGGTGTCCCCTTTATAGGAGTCAGTATATTGATCGGCACTGAGTCTACATCAAGATCACGCAGCTCCAGTGCAAAATCAACCCTGTCTTCACCCGACTCACCCATGCCTATTATACCACCGGAACATACCGTAAGACCAGCCTTCTTGGCAGCTGCAATTGTGCGCCTCTTGTCTTCCGGAAGATGAGTGGTGCAAAGTGTGCGGAACACTTTGTCGGATGTTTCCATATTACAATGGTAGCGTTTCACCCCCGCCTCCTTAAGCATAAGCATCTCATCCTCATCCAGGAGGCCCATCGATGCACATAGGTAAAGCGACGTTTTCTCTCCTAATTCCTTGAATACCTTGCAGAACTCCTGAAGGTCGCGTTTATTAACTTTCCGTCCGCTCGTCACAAGAGAGAATCGCCGGATTCCTGCCTCCTCATTGGCTTCAGCAGCCTTCATAACAAGCTCTGGATCGAGAAAATTATAAGTTTCACAGCCTGTGGAATGGCGGGTTGCCTGAGCACACCACTTGCAGTCTTCACCACACATTCCACTTCGAGCGTTCACTATCGAACATGAATCAACTTCATTACCCTGCCATTTGCGAGCCACTTCATTGGCCGCATCACAAAGTTTATCCAAATCAGGATAGCTGAGGAGCCATAAGGCCTCCTCCTTGGTAATCCCGGTCCCCGTCAGGGCTTTATCCTTAAGTTTATCAATATTCATACTTCAAATTTGTTAGGTCAGGCTTAATATTAGGTTCAGACAACCGCAATAACGGGCCACTCGTAGATGTGTTAATGCCTAAGCCTGCTTAAAAACTTACAAAGATAGCTTTAATTTGTTATTTATCAAAAATAATTCGTAAATTTGCATATCAGTCTGCTGATCCACCCACTGAAACGGGGATTCCACATTGAGGCGGGCTTTTGTTATTACGTATTAATATTCAACGTTCTTCCTCTCTTTACAATTATTAAATATGACTAAAAGAACAATACGCAAGTCAAATTCATCATTACTGCCTAAAGTGCTTTTAGCGGGATGTCTTGTGCTTATCGCGATAGGGATCCTACTGATGATCCGCAATTCGCATGAGTCTAACGCCGCCAACGTTGGCCGGGCTGATCATTCAGCCGGTGAAGCTCAAGAGGTTATCCCCGAGGGAAAGTCGAACTCGGCCGAAATTAATTACCCCGGACTCGAATATGTGGAATTGCCTGAAAACCTCATCTCTCAGATTAAGGAATACGCAGGCTTCACAATCTCTTTTAATAAAGATAATGGCACCCCTAACTATGTTGCGTGGGAACTACTTGGGTCAGAGACTCAAGGTGCAAAAGGACGAAGCAATAAGTTCTGGACAGATCCGGATATTGAGGGATGTCCCTCTACCGCCGACTACACACGCTCAGGTTACGACAGAGGACACATGTGCCCTTCTGGAGATCAGAAATGGAGCGAGGAGGCGATGAGCGACTGCTTCGTCATGGCCAACATATGCCCCCAGAAGCATGAACTCAACAATGGCGCATGGAAAACTCTTGAAACAAAAGAGCGCCAATGGGCTACCCGCGACTCAGCCATAATGATTGTGGCAGGACCCATATATGAAAAAAACGATAAGGAACGTATCGGCAAAGCAGGAGTAAGGGTTCCAAGCGCTTTTTTCAAGGCGATTATCTCACCTTATGTCGATCAACCGAGAGGCATAGCATTCGTCTATCCCAATATGACGGCTCCAGGCAATATGAGCGACTACGCCATGAGTATTGATCAACTTGAGAATTTGCTTGGTTTTGACCTCTTCCCTGCTCTCCCTGATGACATTGAAACAAAGGTGGAATCTACATACTCTTTCAAAGAATGGAACAGTTCAAAGTAAAAGAAGATACTATAGCCGCCATATCTACCCCCAATGGCACGGGGGGCATTGCAGTGATCCGCATCTCCGGACCGGATTCACTTTCAATTGTAGATTCCGCCTGGAAGGGAAAATCTCTGAGGGAATCGTCAACCCATACCGCACATTTAGGTAGATACTACACCACATCAGGAGATTTGCTCGACGAATGTGTGGCTACGCTATTTCGCGCACCCGCAACATTTACCGGTGAAGACGTTGTGGAACTATCCGTTCATGGTTCACGTTGGATTCAGCGTGAGTTGTTGTCTGACTTGATACGTCGGGGAGTGCGAGTGGCTGCCCCGGGGGAATTTACAAGGAGGGCCTATATGAACGGGCGTCTCGATCTTGCTCAGGCAGAGGGCGTGGCCGACCTGATCTCCGCCTCATCAAGAGCCTCCCACTCATTAGCGCTTTCGCAGACCCGTGGACATTTCTCCAAAGCTCTTGACTCTTTACGAATGCAACTCATTGACTTCGCATCACTTCTTGAACTTGAACTTGATTTCTCAGAAGAGGATGTGGAATTTGCCGACCGTGAGAAGATGCTTGCCTTGTCGCAAAAGATATTGAAAGAGGTTACACGGTTGAGCAAGTCATATTCAGCCGGAGCAGTATTGAAAGAGGGCATACCGGTAGTGATCGCAGGCATACCGAATGCAGGTAAGTCGTCATTGTTGAATCTGTTGCTCAACGATGACAAAGCAATTGTGAGTGATATCCCCGGCACCACCCGCGACATAATAGAAGACACTCTCGAACTCGACGGTTATCTCTATCGTTTCATCGACACAGCCGGTCTCAGGGAATCGGCCGACAAAGTAGAGTCTATCGGCATAGAGAGGGCCAAAGAGAGAATGCGCACCGCCAAAATCGTAATCTGGCTTTACGACCCCACCGCCCCACTCCAACCCCAGCAACAGGAACTCCAAAACCTCCTGACAGATAATCCCGACTCCTCCATAATCATCCTCCGCAACAAAAGCGATCTCCCCGTCTCAAGCTCAACTGCCGACACTTTAGCGCCTTCTACTCTCGAATCGGCAGCCCCCGCTGCGCTCGAAACGAACTCATCTGATTCGCTAAGAACGAATGTCAATGCTTCGACAGAAACGGAAGCTTTAAAATCATTCACGCGTTTGTCTGCTCATAATGAATTTATTCGTTTCAGCACGAAGACGGGAGAGGGATTAAACAAATTGAAAGATCGGTTAAAGGAGATAAGTGACAGTAGCTTCCAATCAGATTCAGAAATAATTGTAACAAATGCACGACATTACGAAGCTCTGATCAAAGGAGGAGAAGCGATACAAAGAGCGATAGAAGGCATTGAGTCCGGCATATCAGGCGACTTCATAGCCCAAGATGTCAGAGAAGCCCTCCACTACCTCGGCACAATCACAGGCACCATCACAACCCCCACCCTACTCCAATCCATTTTCTCCCGCTTCTGCATCGGTAAATAATTAGTTAGTTATAAACACCTTATATTGCTAATTATTGATTATTACTGAG
>CAZEOI010000096.1:0-12519 GCA_964513775.1 uncultured Sangeribacter sp.
ACGGTCAAGGAGCTCGTTGAGCTGTGTGCCGAGAAACATCGAGATGATTGCCGGCGGAGCCTCGTTGGCACCTAAGCGGTGAGCGTTGGTAGCCGTCATGATGGAAGCCTTGAGAAGTGCGTTGTGCTTATGGACAGCCGCCATCACATTGCTTACAAACACTATGAACTCAAGATTCTCCCTTGGTGTCTTGCCGGGTGAGAAGAGCAGTTTTCCGGTGTCAGTGCCAAGACTCCAGTTGTTGTGCTTACCGCTGCCGTTTATGCCGGCAAAGGGCTTCTCATGGAGAAGAATTCTGAAGTTATGGCGACGTGCCACCTCATTCATCACCGACATCGTGAGGAGGTTGTGGTCATTGGCGAGATTAGCCTCCTCGAAAATGGGAGCAAGCTCAAACTGATTGGGCGCAACCTCATTATGACGGGTCTTGGCCGGGATTCCAAGACGATGGAGCTCTATCTCCAGGTCGAGCATGAACGCCTCCACTCTACTCGGGATAGCACCGAAATAATGGTCTTCGAGCTGCTGGTTCTTGGCGCTCTCATGCCCCATGAGCGTCCGGCCTGTCATTACAAGATCGGGGCGAGCTGCATAAAGTGCCTCATCCACAAGGAAATACTCCTGTTCCCACCCAAGATAACACAACACGTGCTTTACGTTCTCATCAAACAATCTTGCCACTCGGGTAGCGGATTTATCGATTGCATTCAACGATCTCAGCAGCGGAGTCTTATAGTCAAGGCTCTCTCCGGTATAAGATATGAAGATTGTAGGAATACAAAGCGTGTTGTCTACAATAAACGCCGGCGAAGAGATATCCCATGCTGAATAGCCACGTGCCTCAAACGTATTTCTGATTCCGCCATTCGGGAAGCTCGATGCATCCGGCTCCTGCTGCACAAGGAGTTTGCCGCTGAAAGTCTCCACCACACCACCTTTGCCATCATGCTCTATGAAAGCATCATGTTTCTCGGCTGTGCCACCCGTCATTGGCTGAAACCAATGGGTATAATGTCTGGCACCCTGCTCTATGGCCCAACGCTTCATACCCTCCGCCACACTGTCGGCCACATCTCTGCTTATGGTTTTCTTATTGTCGATGGCATCTACAAGAGCCTCGTAAGTGGTGCGTGGAAGATACTCAAACATCTTCTGCCGATTAAACACCTTCTCTGCGTAGTATTTATCAACCCTCTCTTTGGGGATTTCTACCTTTACAGCCTTTCTTGAGGATGCCTCCTCCACACTTTTGAATCTTAAGTCAGACATACCCTATAATTTTATTTTTAGATATAATTTACTTATTGATAATTTATCCGGCGATATTTTATTCCATCTCCCCGGAGAGTCGTGACATCGCTTTCAGCGTATTCTCACGTGAATTGAAGCCGGTGAGTCTCACATATCCCTCCCCTTTGGAGCCGAATCCGCTTCCCGGAGTGGTAGAGAATCCATAATCGTGCAGGAATCGGCCGAAGAGACTCCAGGAGTCTTCCCCCTTTCCGGATTTTACCCAAACGTAGGGTGAGTTCTCTCCACCATATACTGAGAAACCTATCTTTCTGAAAGTCTCTGCAATCAATTTTGCATTTTCGAGATAATAATCGGAATTAGCTTTCACGGCCTCCCGCCCCTCCGGTGTGTAGAGAGCTGCAGCGGCTTTCTGCGCCACGTAGGATGCGCCATTGAATTTAGTAGTCTGTCGCCTGTTCCATAACGCATTGAGCGACACTTCCTCTCCATTGGCAAACACACCTTTAAGAGCCTTGGGCACCACCGTGTAGCCACATCTGAGGCCTGTAAAACCTGCGGTCTTTGAGAAACTTCTCACTTCGATAGCCACCTTGTCAGCTCCCTCGATCTCGTAGATTGACCTTACGGTATTCTCATCTCTCACAAAAGCCTCATAAGCTGAATCGTAGATGATAAGACAACCGTTCTCAACAGCATAGTCAACCCATGTTTTCAACTGCTCTTTAGTGATGGCAACACCTGTAGGGTTGTTCGGGAAGCAAAGAAATATCACGTCCGGTCGCTCTTTGGGAAGCGCCGGAAGGAAGTTCTCTTCAGGGTCGCAATCAAGATAGATCAGATTGCTCCATTTCCCGGCCTCAAGCACTCCTGCCCTACCATCTATCACACTGTCATCCACATACACAGGATATGCCGGATTCATGACAGCCACCTTACATTCTCGCGAATATATGTCGCCAAGATTGCCGAGATCACTTTTCGCACCGTCGCTGACAAAAATATCGTCAGGCGAAATATTTATCCCTCTTTCTTTATAATCCACCTCTGCGATTGCGTCTCTCAGATATGAATAACCTTGCTCCGGACCATATCCATGAAAACTCTCGGCACGGCTCAGTTCATCCACAGCCTCATGCATGGCCTTTACCACACATGGGAACAAAGGACGTGTGACATCACCGATATCCATCCTTATGATCTCATTGTCAGGATGTGATTCGCGAAACCCGGCTACTCTTTTCCCTACCTCTGAAAAAAGATAGGACACCGGCAGCAATCGAAAATTGTCGTTTACCTCTATCATTTCAATCATCCATTTTGTAAAAATACACACCCTCCGCCACTGTCTCGGCAGGGCCGGTCATATATACATGGCCATTCGCCTCATCATATCTTATATGCAGGGTTCCCCCGAGAAGGCGCAGATCAGCCTCCGCTCCGGTAAGTCCTTTCTTGAAAGCCGCCACAAGTGATGCACAGGCACCTGTGCCGCAGGCGAGAGTCTCGCCTGAACCTCTTTCCCACACTCTCATCTCAAGAGTATCGGCCGACACTACCTTCACAAACTCAATATTGGCTTTCTCCGGCCATATATCCGCTGCCTCAAGCATCCGGCCGTAATGGTGTATATCCTTATCCGTAATTTTATCAGTAAAGATGACTCCGTGAGGATTCCCCATACCTATACCGGTAATCTCCAACACTCTGTCGTCTATCTTCACCGCTTCATCGATCATCTCCGACTCAGGGTCGCCTGCCGCAGGTATCTCCCCTCTTTTATGATAAGCCGGACCCATGTCCACCGTTACGCTTTTCACCTCACCATCTTCAATATGAAGTTTAAGCACCTTTATTCCGGCCAGGGTCTCCAACGTTATCGTGGTTTTATCTGTAAGGCCTTTGTCATATACATACTTGGCCACACATCGCGAGCCGTTGCCACACATCTGAGCCTCCGACCCGTCGGCATTAAACATTCGCATACGAAAATCGGCGTTTGCGGAGGGTAGAATGGCTATCAACCCGTCACCGCCAACGCCGAAATGTCTGTCGCTTATCTTTCTCGATATTATGGGGAGGTCTTCGCTTCTCACCTCATTTGAGGTGGGAGTATTAAAGGTATCGATATATACATAATCGTTACCGGCCCCATGCATCTTTGTGAAATATAGTCTTTTCAATTCAGACATATACCAATTATTAAGTTTTATTCGATTTGAATCTCATTCAAATCCTATTCATGAGATCACTGCTTTAGGCGGAATCGCCACATCAGCACTGCATCTCCGGAAATCAGATGCAAAGATATTACAAATTTATAAATCCGACAAATTATTTGTTTATTTTCTTCAATTTTATCTACAAATATTTATCGTTTATCAAATCTTAATCACAAAATGCTTATGCCTTACATGCAAAGCTCCAGTATTATATCATCGGCCACCATCATATTTTCTGTGGTCAGACGCAACATTCCTTCATCAATCACCACCCTCCTCTCTTTCAACAAACCTTTTGAGTTTGTCATAAGTCTTTCGAAGGCCTCCTCTCCAAACTTGCATCTGAATCTGTCGAGATCCACTCCCCTCTTCATTCGCATTGAAAGCATGATCATCTCCTCCTTCAACTCCTCTTGAGAAAGTGTCTCCTCTATATAAAAGGTTCCGGATCCTGCAATACTGCCATCCTTGTGAGAGTTCTCATCAAAGGCATCGCCGTCATCACCGCCCGAATTTACAGCACTAACCGAGTGCCCTCTCTTCGACAAATCCGCTTCTTTGCCGAAGAAAGCCATATAACCCTTGATATCATTTTTATTCGCTCTTCTCACGCGCTTGCCATCATAGGAATGAGCGGATGGTCCGATCCCCAGATATGGATTCCCGAGCCAGTATCTTCTGTTATGCAAAGATTCCCGACCGGGCAGAGAATAATTCGACAGCTCATATTGCACATATCCCTCATCATTCAATCTCCTCTGAAGATACTGCCACATCTCCACACACTCCTCTTCCGTTGGGAAAGAAAGCCTCCCCTGCTCTCTGAGCAAAGTCAAGGCGGTGCCCTCCTCAAACATCAATGAATATGCAGAGATATGGGGTGGCTTCACTGCTATTATCCGTTCCACCGTGTCTCTCCAGCTCTCCGGTGTCTGTTCCGGGAGGCCGAAAATAAGGTCGATCGTGAAATTCTCAAAATTTTTCCTTAAAATTTCGATAGCCGACAAAGCTGTGCCGCTGTCATGATTCCGCCCTATTCTTTTAAGCTCATTGTCGTTTAAAGTCTGCACTCCCATGCTCACCCTGTTCACACCGCATCCAAGCCACATCCGGCAACTGTCCGGCGTCACATCCTCAGGATTCACCTCTATTGTAAACTCATCCCAGGGATCGGTTTTACCGGTGATACGGCATATCTCTTCCACAAGAAATGAGAACTCCTCCTCAGGCATCAGCGATGGCGTGCCCCCTCCTATATATAAGGTGGAGGGTATCTCTGCAAGCTCCCCCTTGCGCTCCTTCAGCTCTCTTACAAGGGATTCTGCAAAACGTTGCCAATCGGTGTTTCGGCCCCCGCCGCTATAAAAATCACAATAAAGGCATTTTTTTCTACAAAACGGTATATGGACATACACTCCCGCCGCTTGTGTGTTGATTTCTTGGCGATTATCCTCTTGCATGGTCATCTCTTTATCTTTATCTCAACCGCTAAATTAATACTTTTTTTGGAAATATGTTTTTTAACATATATTTTTTCAGACATCATATAGGATTTTTTTACTAAATTGCGAACGCTTTTAAGCCAAAGAGGCGTTTACGCTGTCAACGAAGTTCTAATTGCTTCACTCTTCTCTCCGGCGACAGTGTAGAATGGAGCATCAGTGACAAACCATTAAAATCTTATACAGAATGAAGATTTACAAGACAAACGAAATCAAAAACATTGCCCTTCTCGGTTCCAAGGGCTCGGGAAAAACCACACTTGCTGAGTCTATGCTCTTCGAGTGTGGAGTGATAAAACGTCGCGGAAGCGTGGCAGCCGGCAACACTGTCTCTGACTACTTCCCCGTTGAAAAGGAATATGGCTATTCCGTTTTCTCGACTGTATTCAATGCCGAATTCAATGGTAAGAAACTTAATGTGATTGACTGCCCCGGTGCCGACGACTTCGTAGGTAATTCCTACACCGCACTCGGTGTGTGTGATACCGGTGTCATTGTAGTTGATGCAAACTATGGTGTGGAGGTTGGCACACAGAATATTTTCCGCACGACAGAAAAACTTGAGAAACCGGTTATGTTCGCTCTCAACCAGATAGATGGTGAGAAAGCTGACTATGACAATGTGATCGAACAGCTTCGCGAACATTTCGGCAATAAGGTGGTGCAGGTGCAGTATCCTATAGAATGTGGCCCCGGATTCCACTCTATGATCGACGTCCTCCTTATGAAGAAATATGAGTGGGGTCCTGATGGAGGTGTTCCAACAATCTCAGAGATCCCGGCCGACCAGCAGGAGAAAGCCGATGAGCTTCACCGTCTGCTCGTGGAGGCAGCAGCTGAAAATGATGAGACTCTGATGGAGAAATATCTCGAAGAGGATCACCTCACTGAAGATGAGATGCGCGAGGGCATCCGTAAAGGTATGATTCTCCGCGACCTCTACCCTGTCTTCATCGTGAGCGCACAGAAAGATATGGCTGTACGTCGCATGATGGAGTTCCTTGGCAATGTATGTCCCTTCGTTTCAGATATGCCAGCTCCTGAGACCATCAACGGCGAACCGGTTGCTCCTGATGCCAACGGACCTCTCTCAGTGTTCTTCTTCAAGACTTCCGTAGAGCCTCATATCGGCGAAGTTTGCTATTTCAAGGTTATGAGTGGCACCCTCAAGGCCGGTGAAGACCTCGATAATGTTTCTCGTGGTGGCAAAGAACGTCTCGCCCAGATATTTACAGTCTGTGGTCAACTCCGCACCCCTATCGAAAAACTTGAGGCCGGCGATATCGGCGCGGCCGTGAAGCTGAAGGATGTGCGCACGGGCAACACTCTTGACGGCAAAGGTTGCGACTATCAGTTTGACTTTATAAAATACCCCGCTCCCAAATTCATCCGTGCCATCAAGCCGATCAACGAGAGCGACTCAGAGAAGCTCATGAGCATACTCAACCGTATGCATGGCGAGGATCCCACTTGGGAGATCGAGCAGAGCAAGGAATTGAAACAGACTCTCGTGAAGGGTCAGGGTGAATTCCATCTCCGCACTCTCAAATGGCGCATCGAGAACAATGAGAAGCTGCCCATCGAATTCCAGGAGATGAGAATACCCTATCGTGAGACAATCACAAAAGCTGCTCGTGCCGACTACCGCCATAAGAAACAGAGCGGTGGCTCCGGTCAGTTCGGTGAGGTGCATCTCATCATCGAGCCTTACACAGAGGGAATGCCCGAACCCGACACTTACAAGTTCGGCAATCAGGAGTTCAAGCTCAACGTCCGCGACAAACAGGAGATACCTCTTGAATGGGGTGGCAAATTAGTGGTTTACAACTGCATAGTTGGTGGCGCTATCGATGCACGCTTCATCCCTGCGATTGTCAAGGGTCTCATGGACCGCATGGAGCAAGGACCTCTCACCGGTTCTTATGCACGCGACGTACGCATTATGATCTACGACGGCAAGATGCACCCTGTAGATTCCAACGAGATCTCTTTCCGCCTCGCAGGTCGCAACGCATTCTCCCAGGCATTCAGGGAAGCCAATCCGAAGATCCTTGAGCCGGTCTACAATGTAGAGGTGCTCACTCCGGATGAGACAATGGGTGATGTCATGAAAGATCTTCAGGGCCGTAGAGCGATAATCATGGGCATGGAGAGTGGCAAACTCAACGCACGTGTTCCATTGAAAGAGATGAGTTCCTACAGCACCTCCCTCAGCTCCATTACCGGCGGCCGAAGCAGTTTCGCCATGGAGTTTGACAACTATGAGCTTGTGCCGGGAGATGTTCAGGAGAAACTTCTCAAGGAATACGCTGCAACTCAGCAGGAAGACTGATACACATATAAACTAAGCCTATAAAAGGGAGTATTTATTTCCCTACTGATTCAACCGCTAACTTAAAAAGAAGGGGCAATCCAAAAAGATTGCCCCTTACTCTTCATGATATGCCCCAACATACAGAGTAAGAGAGCCGGTCCTCACGTGGAGAACCGGCTCTCTGATATATTGGATTTGTCGTTTAGAACCAGCGGGTGTAAGCGAAATCCTGACGATGAGGAAGGTCGGCGTTGTTAGGATACATACGCAAAGCATAGCGGAACACACCTGCATTGGGGAGTTTGCTCTTGAGCTCATACGTATATACACTGCCCTCCTTATTCACAACTTGGAGTTGCTCGGTTCCTACGAACTCGCTCTCGCCATCATGATCACGGTATTTCACAACCTCAACACCGATTGAATCACCAAGACCCTTGGTATCGATCACACATTTTACCTCGATAGGATTGCCGGTACGAACAGCTGACTTACCTACATATCCATCTTTGATATCAACGCTGAGCACCTCGATATCATTCCACTTGGAAGCAACTTCCTCTTTCCAAGCAACGATTTCACGGGCTTTGGCGAAATTGTTCTTCTTCAGTTCAGCTGAACGCTTAGCCTCAGGAGCATACAGACGATCGATATAATCGTCAAGCTGACGCTTCATTGTGAAGTGAGGAGCGATGTGGCCGATAGAACGTTTGATACGGTCGATCCACTCGGGGCTGTAACCCTTGTAGTTCTTGTTGTAGTACATCGGCACAATCTCATTCTCAAGCATCGAGTAGATTGTAGCGGCATCAAGACGGTCTTGCTGAGCCTGATCGGTGAAAGTACGCTTCTCTGTGAGCGCCCAACCGGCCATCTCGTCAAACTTATAACCCTCATACCACCAGCCGTCGAGCACTGAGAAGTTGAGCACGCCGTTCATCTCTGCCTTCTCGCCTGATGTGCCGGAAGCCTCAAGAGGACGTGTCGGAGTGTTGAGCCAGATATCCACACCTGTCACAAGACGCTTGGCCACAATCATGTTGTAGTCCTCAAGGAAGATAATCTTACCGAGGAACTGAGGCATCTTCGAGATCTCTACGATACGCTTGATAAGACCCTGACCTGCGCCATCGGCGGGGTGTGCCTTACCTGAGAAGATAAACTGCACGGGATATTTCTCATTGTTCACGATCTTTGCGAGACGGTCAAGATCGGTGAAGAGAAGATGAGCACGCTTGTAAGTAGCGAAACGACGTGCGAAACCGATGATAAGCGCGTTGGGGTTGATCTTCTCAAGCACTTTCACCACAGCACCCGGATCGCCCTGATTCTTGAGCCATTTCTCTTTGAAATCCTTCTTCACGAAATTGATGAACTTATTCTTCATCGTCATTCGCATATTCCAGATCTCCTCGTCGGGCACATTGAAGATACCCTTCCACTCCTCGGGATTGCTCTGATCTTCAAACATCTGCTCGCCAAGATTCTCAGCATAGAAAGCTTTCCACTCGGAAGCCGCCCATGTGGGCATGTGTACGCCGTTGGTCACATATTTCACATGGCTCTCAGCTGCCCCGTAGCCTTTCCATACACCTGCGAACATCTTCTTCGAAACCTCACCGTGGAGCCAGCTCACACCGTTGGCCTCCTGGCAAGTGTTAAGCGCGAATACGCTCATCGAGAAGCGCTCGTTGGTGTCGGGATTCTCACGGCCCATATTCATGAGATCATTCCAGGAGATGCCAAGCTTGGCGGGATATTCGCCAAGATACTTGCCGGCGAGACCCTCGTCAAAATAGTCATGACCTGCAGGCACAGGAGTGTGGACTGTGTAAAGCGAGCTTGCACGAACCACCTCAAGAGCAACATTGAAAGGAAGACCATCTTTCTGAACATAATCCACAAGACGCTGCAGATTAAGCAGAGCGGCATGACCCTCATTGGCATGATAGATATCTGTGTGGATGCCGAGACGGTTCAGCATATACATACCGCCGATGCCGAGAAGATACTCCTGCTTCATACGGTTCTCCCAATCGCCGCCATAGAGCTGGTGAGTGATGGGGCGGTCCCACTCCGAGTTCATGTCGAAATCGGTGTCGAGCAGATAGAGCTTCATACGTCCCACGTTCACACGCCATACATGGCAATAGATGATACGGCCGGGGTAAGGCACCTCAAGAATCATAGGCTGGCCATCCTCACCGAGAACTGCCTCGATAGGGAGCTGGTCGAAATTCTGGGGCTCGTAATTGGCAATCTGCTGGCCATCGATAGAGAGAGCCTGTGCGAAATAGCCATAACGATAAAGGAAACCAACGGCTGTCATAGGCACGCAGCTGTCGGAAGCCTGCTTGATATAGTCGCCGGCGAGCACACCGAGACCGCCGGAATAAATCTTAAGACAGTTGCAGAGACCATACTCCATTGAGAAATAGGCCACTGAAGGTATATCGCTGCGCATAGGCTTAGCCATATACTCCTTAAACATCTCATAGGTGGCGTTGATACGCTCCATCATATGCTCATCGTTGAGCACCTCCTGAAGACGCTCGGAGCTGATCTGCTGAAGAAGCATCACGGGATTCTCACCCACTTTGCGCCAGAGATCGTGGTCAAGATCACGGAAGAGATTCTTGCCCTCGCTGTTCCAAACCCACCAAAGGTTTTTTGAAAGCTCCTCAAGGGGCTTGAGCTCCTTGGGAAGATTTGAGCTTACGGTAAGGCTGCGCCATACCGGCTCATTGGTATTACTAACCTGAAGTTTCATCGCTAATGTAAAAATGAAATATTTAGTTAATTTTATTTTATTCTCTCATCACGGCGACGTGTCGCCACTTCAAAAGCCTCGTCATAGGCTGTTATGAAGTATTTCCAGTCGGCCTGTTCAGCCGTGGAAGCAGCCGCCTTAGCGGCATCCTTGCGTTCAGCCGGTGTCATCTCGGCATATTTCCAGAGCTGACGGGATATCTCGCAGGCTGCCTCTCCATAATTGGAATCTGTGCGTCCCACGACGTCAACGCCACACGCAAGCAGCGAGTTGACGAAATGAGACAGAATCCACTGTCCGAAACCGCTCTTGTCGGTCGTCACGGTCGGCACTCCGAACGCTATACTCTCAAGGGGAGTGTAGCCCCAAGGCTCATAATATGAGCAGAACACGGAGATATCTATGGCCGGAAGCAGATCATAATATGATATATTCACCACACCATCATTGCCGTCGAGATAGCAAGGCACATATACAATGGTCACGTTTCCATTGAGATCACCGTCATTGTTAATACTCCTCAGTCGGCAGGTAATGCTGTCATAATCCTCGTTGTTGAGCCGATGGGTCATATACACCGGCGCTCCCTCCATCACGCCACCCTTATCCAGGGCCTCAAGCAATGGAGCCGAAGGTGCCTTCACCCATGCCGGCACAAGAATAAGCGCCAACACCTGCTTCTCAAGACCCATTCCGTTCAGATTCCTTATTGAATCGATGAATAGATCAAGGCCCTTGTTGCGGTATTCATTACGACCGGATGTGGCCACGACTATCGTGTTCTCATCATCGAAATCCTTGCCGATAAGTGAATGAGCTATAGAGAGTATATGATTTCTACCATCTTTGCGCAATTTATCATATTGCTTTGATTCCGGCACAAAATCAGGCTCGAATCCGTTGGGGGTAACCACCTGCGGACGTATGTCGAGCAACTGCTCACATTCATCTGCCGTGAGATCGCTCACTGCCGTGAAGCAGTCTGCCTGGTGAGCCGCATTCTTTTCGAGTGAATGTTTCGCCTCCATGTTGAGCTCACGGGCCATCTGGTCGCCGTTGTAGCCATGGAAGTAATCATATAATGGCTTACCGTTGCCGCAAATGCTGCGGCCTATGCTCGTGGCGTGGGTAGTGAATACTGTTCTCGCAGCAGGGGTGGTCATCTTCAGATAGAGAAGACCCATCGCTGTGGTCCATTCATTGAAATGAGCTATGATATTCGAGGAATCCACCTTCAAATGTTCTGCGATAGCCGCCATCACTATGGCCGAGGCTACGGCAAACGCGCATCCCTCATGATAGTCGCCATAGGCGTGCATGGAATCCACACCATAAAGCTCCCACATTTTTCCAAAAATCCCGTTCAGATGTTCGTAAACGCCATCGAATTTCACCAACACCACCTGCGGGGAGCCGGGGATGTTCCATCGTCCGGTTCTAACGCTTATTCCATAAGGCAGTTTCATTTTGGAAGAGAACGACTTCAATAAAGTCTTTCGTTCTACAAAATATGGTGACGGGGCATTGTCTGTCCAGACATCGGGACCGATAAAAATCAGACGATCGCTATATTTTTCCTGAAGCACGCGGGCTTTGGTGGATAAAACGGTATATATACCACCGATTTTATTGCAAACTTCCCAGCTCGTCTCCATCAAGAGACTTATACTGTCGCGATTGTCACGCTTGACTTTCTGCATAGTCTTCAATCTATTTTTTACATTCTTAATCCGAATCTATCGTATTTCGGATTATTGGCCTCCTTTGAGGCACCACAAAATAACACTTGCAAAATTACTAAATTTTTAGCTCTTACGCAACTATTACTACTCAAAAAGTTGCAAAAAATCTATAAGGTATCGTAGCAAATCTTAAATTTCCCTTTTTTGATGATATTTTGCTCCTATTTATATATAAATACCCCTTTTTATAGATATATACCCTTTAATACACGAATGCCCTCCCCTCTCTTTAGCGAGTGGGGAAGGCTTTCTATTTTCGCTCTGTTTTTTTACGTCGCCTGTCAGAAGGGAAGATCGTCGCCCGCATCTGCTGCTCCCGGCTGGAAAGTTGCCGCATTGCTTCCGGGCATTCCCATGCCCATACCCGGCTGCTGATAGCCTCCGGGCTGACCATAACCTCCCTGCATACCGGGCTGCTGGAATCCGCCCGGCTGCTGTTCGTTGCCGGCGCCCATCGGGCGTGCCTGATAGACGCTTACATCCGTGTACCAACGGCCGTTAAACTCACGGCTCTCAAGATCGAACGATAATGTATAGCTGTTGCCCACCTCTATACCTATCGTGTCGCTGCGGTCGCCGAATACGTGAAATTTCACCTTTCGGGGATAGGAGCCGAATGTCTCCAAAACCCACTCTCTCTTCTTCCAGGGGTTACCGGCCTTGGAGGTGCCGGACTGCATAGGAAGCTCCTGTATGATCTTGCCTTCTATTTCCATTG
>CAZEOI010000097.1:0-12428 GCA_964513775.1 uncultured Sangeribacter sp.
TAAGATTGTTCAGACCGCTGAAAACCGACACTTTACCGAACTTCGTCACGCCTGTCAGCATCGCAAACTTTATATATTCATC
Source organism: uncultured Sangeribacter sp. (assembly GCA_964513775.1). Lineage (GTDB taxonomy): Bacteria > Bacteroidota > Bacteroidia > Bacteroidales > Muribaculaceae > Lepagella. The sequence goes on from CAZEOI010000097.1 coordinate 83, forward strand.
ACTCAGTTTCAATACGGAATAGAAGCCCCGTAGCTCTGTTTTAATCGCCTCGTGAAGTGGGTCGTCATGGAGGCAGTCGAGCAGCGGCTTGTCATACTCGTCGATTAGCACCACCACACGCCGGCCATACTTCTCATAGGCCTGACGGATAAGAGACTCAAATCGATCAGCCAAAGATTCACTATCATTATGAAGGGAATAAGCTTTCTCAATATTTAACAGGCAACGGTTAATTCTGACATGAAGACGCTTCACATCATTGAAGTTCTCCCCGCTGAGGTCAAAACGAAACACAGGGTATTCAATCCATTCCTCCTCCAGATTCTCGATCTCAAGATCACGGAACAGTTCCTTACGGCCTTTGAAGTATGCCTCCAATGTCGACATCAGAAGACTCTTCCCGAAACGTCGTGGACGACTCAGGAATACATATTCTGCTTTATGCACAAGATCATAGATCAAAGCGGTCTTATCCACATATAGATAATTACCCTCTATGATCTTGGAAAAGGTCTGTATTCCTACCGGATATTCGATTCGTTTTGACATATCTCTACAATTTTCTATATAGACTTCTGATTATCTGCCCAAAGGTAACAAAATTTCCCGAGAAATTCATTAATTTTGCATTGACAAATATCTCGTAGAACGACTTTGTTTTTTCGTTCATGTCGATTTTCAAATTTATTATATCCATTTCTAGAAAATATTCGTTGCATACCCTCCTCAACCTGCTAATTATATGACATATATTTTCAATACCGCATAATAAAAATATCCTTGATTATTTGGAGACATAGCTCTTATGCTATAACTTGGCAAAAGAATTAAAACCTACCTATCATGAAATCAATTTTTTATGATGGTTTGGTTATTTCAAGCATCGGGGTATTGGCTCAGAAACTATTATATTATCTATTCCGTATATTATTTCTCTGATACTTAATAACAAATGAAGGAATTCCTCCTTTATAAGACAGCACGATGGAATGCAATGCGGTATTGCGTGTCTTTAGATGATATCTGCCTACTACGGGAAAGATTAAAAGGTGCGGAAGCTCTTGGGTGAGATTCCTACATCATTGGTGCGCTGGGGCATGGTGATAATCACGGTGATTTTTTTCGCTCTTTTAGCCACCGTATGCCTAATTCCTTATCCATATTCCAACGGCGAATCGATACTACAACATTTATTGAAATAACAACACCAAGAAGAAATATCAAGACTATATCCCTACAAAATATTCAATTCGTACTGCCATAATATGTCAAAATTATAGTTTCTCCAACAAGGTGAAAGTCAACTATCGACAGAAGAAGAATTTCAACTCGAGGAATACAGGCTTAGACGGTATAAAGGCAAAATAAACCACGAGATGGAACTCACAGGTTCCAGTTGAGTTTGTCGCGGAGTATGGTGGCGAAGTTGGAATCTTTCTTTCGCACGAGGAGAGTGCTGAAATCCGCGCGACGAATCTTCACCCTTTCACCTGCCGGTAAAGGATAACTCTCACCATCGAGACTAAGACGGAACTCATCCGTGCGACTGTCTATCCTCAACTCTAATTCCGAATCACCTCCAATCACCAACGGGCGCACCGTCAATGTGTGGGGTGCGACGGCCACGAGTGACATACAGTCGATTGTCGGCTCCAATATCGGGCCGCCGGCCGAAAGATTGTAGGCCGTACTTCCGGTAGGTGTCGACACCACAAAGCCATCGGCACGGTAATCGGCAAGATAATGGCCATTGACCCGTGCCTGTACCGTGATCATTGATGCACATTCCTCCTTCAAAAGCGAAACATCATTCAGCGCATATGGCCATACCTGATCGGGAAGATCAGGGCTCTCCACTTGCAAAAGCATCCTGCGCTCTATAACCACATCTCCTCGGCAAATCCTCCCTATCATATCCTCCACCTCATCCATGCCACATCCGGAAAGGAATCCGAGATGGCCCGTGTTGACTCCAAGCACCGGTATCTCACGACGTCCCACCCAACGGGCCGCACGGAGGAATGTGCCATCACCACCGATACTTATCACAAGCGATGTCTCTTCCGGCACCCAACTCCTGCACTCTGCTCCCTGCATATCTATCTGCTGGCTCAAAAGATAATTATAGAGTTTCGGATGCACCGCCACCTTGAATCCGGCATCGTGCATAAACGAGAAAAGCCCGGCAAGCTCCTTAAGGTAGGAGGCTTGCCTGCGGCTTCCATATATGGCTATGAGATTGTCCATTATATCTTATTCTGATTTTTATACGTTCAGAAGCATCTGAAGCGCCATGATTCGTTCCGCAGCAACTCCGGCGTCACGCAATGTGGAGCCGGCTCCATGCGCCTCCACCACATGATAATCGTAACGCTCAAGACTACGCACCGTGGATGTGGGGTCGGAATTCCGCACCCTTAGAGTCACCTTCAAACGCCCCTCCTCGTCAGGGGCCGTGAGAAGATCCACAAGATGTGTGTCGCTGTCTTCCACAGCACGGGCAAGACTGCTCGCACTGTATTCCTCCGGACTACACTCTATGGTGATCACGCTACAGTCGTCGCGGGGGGCTATCATCCTTCCGAGACCCTCGAGAAGAGAGGTCTGGTCAATGACCCCAAGCGAGACACCGTCCTCGCTCACACCCACTTCATGTCGGGGAGTGTCAAGCAGACGCGGGAGCACCTCCAAGAGGGGCATGTCGGCCTCGATGCAACGCACAGGCCGGCTCTCTGCCACTGTTTTCCCCGGGGATAATATCTCTCTTGCTGTCATATTATGTTCCTTTCTTTCTATATGCCGGAAGCTATCCCGGCGGGTATCTCAAATAATATCTAAGATACTCTCTAAGTGAAAACTATTTAAAAAACGTCTTAATTTGGTATTTTTCTTTGTCCTCACCGTGTTTTTTTATACTTTTGTAAGTCCAAAATTACAAATTTCGTGCCGATTTTCACAGAAAGTGGCAGGATTTTTATTTTTTTCATCTCTCCCCTTGTCGGCACCGACCGACTATTTACTCCGGAAAACATTGAATATGACCCGATTAAGCGTAAATATCAACAAAGTGGCTACTCTCCGCAACGCTCGCGGAGAGAATGTGCCCGATGTAGTCAAGTTTGCCATTGACTGCGAAAAACTCGGAGCACAGGGAATCACGGTGCATCCGCGTCCCGATGAACGACACATCACCCACCGCGACGTGTTTGAACTGGCTCATGTGGTCACAACAGAATTCAATATCGAGGGATACCCCACCGAAAACTTCATGCTCCTCGTCACCGACGCCAAGCCGACGCAGGTTACACTCGTGCCCGATGCCCCCTCGCAGGTGACATCCAACTCCGGTTGGGACGTTATTGCCAACGCCGATTTCCTTAGAAACATATGCGATGAGCTGCGTGCCCATGGCATCAGGAGCTCCATATTCGTAAACGCCGACCCTACACAGGTGAGGAAGGCCGCCGAGATCGGCGCCGACCGGGTGGAACTATATACGAAACCGTATGCCGATGGATATGACGACGACCGTGAGGCGGCAGTGGCTCCATTCGTGGCTGCTTCCGAGGAGGCCATGAAGGTCGGGATCGGCCTGAACGCCGGTCATGACCTGAATCTGCGTAATCTCGCATTCTTCCACAGATCTCTCCCGCTCCTCGACGAGGTGAGCATAGGTCATGCTCTTATCTCCGACGCTCTATACTTAGGCATCGGCGAGACAATAAGCCGTTATCTCGAATGTCTGCGTTCATGACATAATAAAAATCTTTAACATCTGTCTCTACTTTTTTAATCATCAGAATCCTGCAATGGAGAAGCTCTCATTCTGGTCGCTTGTGATCGACGGCGGCTACATCATGATCCCTCTCGCTGTGCTCCTGCTCGTGAGCATATACATATTCATCGAACGTTGTTTCGCGTTGCATCGTGCCGCAAAGAACGACGAGACCTTCATGAAGCGCATACGCGACTACATCATGGAAGGGGATATCGATAACGCCGTGAATCTTTGCAAGCGCACCGACACCCCCTATTCACGCCTCATCCTTAAGGGCGTAAACCGAATCGGACGCCCTATGAACGATGTGCTCGTTGCAATCGAGAACACCGGCAACATCGAAGTGGCCAACCTCGCCAAGGGCTTCTCATGGCTCTCTACGACTGCCGCCGGCGCCCCGATGCTTGGATTCCTCGGAACGGTGGTGGGTATGATCGAGGCATTCTTCGCGCTTGCCAACGCCGGGACATCAGCCAACATCACAGTGCTCTCATCCGGCATATATCAGGCTCTCGTGACCACAGTGGCCGGTCTGGTGGTAGGTATCGCCGCCCTCTTCGCCTACAACTTCCTTGTGTCGCGCGTAAACCGTATCATGAACTCCCTTGAAGCCAAGACCATGGAGTTTATGGATCTCCTCAACGAGCCGGCTTGATTCCGGCAGCTCTCCTCCCCAGCATAATTCATCATAAAGCGAATCTATAATACAGTGGCTCTAAAAAAGAATTTCCAGACACTCGACACTTTCTCCATGTCGTCGATGACAGACGTGATTTTCCTTCTGCTCATCTTCTTCATGGTGACATCAACTCTGATTTTCCCCGCCGCAATCGACGTGAACCTTCCCCAGAGCAGTGAACAGACTTCCCTGAAGCCTGTCACTGAGGTGTATATAGATGCCGACTCCCAGCTCTATCTTGTGGCTGACCGCAACGACTCGATTCAGGAGAACACAGAGGCTCGCCCCGTGAGCCGCGACGAGCTCCTCGCCGGGCTCAAGCTGATTCAGGAGCAAGACTCCCTGAGGGCCGTGGCTCTATATGCCGACAGCACCGTAGCCTATGCCCGCGTCATCGACGTGCTCGATATGGCTGCACGAAACAATATAAAGCTTGTGCTTGCCACTCGCAGCTCCCAGAAATGATAAAACTGCCAAGAAATGAAAAAAGAGGATAAAGACCGTGCAATAGCCGCCGCGCTGACATTCCTTGTCACGCTCGTGTTGCTTCTGGTGCTTTTCTTCGGAGGCATCTCTTTCGACAGGCAGGAGCTCGCCGAATCCTCCACTCCGGAACTTCTTCCTCCCGAAGAGGAACTATTCATCGAGCCTGAACTCGTGGACCTCGGCGAGGAGACTTCCGTAAACCATAACACCAAACCCGCCCCCTCTCTTAAAGGAGAGCCGGAGCCGGCTCCGGAAGACCATGCGGAAATCGTGGATCCGGGCGAGAAGCCGGACCCTGTGGTGAAGCCGGTGCAAAAGGAGATAACACAGAAGAAGGAGAGTCCGGTGCAGAAAGAGGAGCCATCGATCACCGATAAGGAACGCCAGAAGGCCACAAGCTCCGTAGCCAATAAGTTCGCACCCAAGAATGGACAGACTGAGGGATCCGACAAGGGCACATCCGGTGCCGGAGGCGATGGTGTGGGAGTAAGCGGTAATGCTCACGGACGCACTTTCATCAGCTGTCCGAAACCTGACGTAGCGCTGCGCCATAAGACAATTGTGACGGTCAATGTGGTCATCGATGCTGAAGGGAAAGTGATCGAGGCTTCCGCCACAGGAAGTGCCGACGCCACGATCAGACGTAAGTGTGAGGCTGCCGCCAGACAGGCTCGATGGTCGGCTAAGAAAGGAGCCTCCACCACCCGGGGATCCATCACCTTCACCATCACTCCTCGCTGATACGCACATATTCCGGAAGTATCCCGGCAAAGGGGAAAACTTCTCTCGTTAATTATTTAAATATTAAATTATCTACCAATACGGGATGATATCCAGAAAATATAACCTCATCAACAATATCGGCGGATGGTTCGTATTCACCATCGCGCTGATCACCTATTGGCTCACTCTTGAGCCTACCGCATCCTATTGGGACTGCGGAGAGTTTATAATACAGGCAGACAAGCTTGAGATCGGCCATCCGCCGGGCAACCCCATCTTCATGCTCACAGCCCGCTTCTTCGCGAATTTTGCTTCCGATGCGGCTCACATCTCTGTGATGGTCAACGCTATGAGCGGGTTGCTCAGTGCGCTCACCATTCTTCTCCTTTTCTGGACAATCACTCATCTCGTGCGCCGTCTCGTGGTGAAGGATTCCCAGACCAAAGAGATCTCTCTGCAGCAGTATGTGGCCATCATGGGCAGTGGCCTTGTGGGAGCCCTTGCATACTGTTGGAGCGACACATTCTGGTTTTCAGCTGTAGAGGGTGAGGTGTATGCCTTCTCCTCATTCTGCACGGCCCTCGTGTTCTGGCTTATCCTGAAATGGGAAAACAGAGCCGACCTCCCTCATTCCGACCGTTATCTGATTCTCATTGCCTATATAATCGGCGTCAGCATAGCCGTACACCTCCTCAACCTACTATGTATCCCGGCTATCGTGCTCGTATTCGCCTATAGGAAATGGAACGATATGAATCTGCTGAAGTCAATAATCACCTTGATTGTAGGCTTCATCATAATCGTGCTCGTGCTCTTCGGACTCGTGCCCGGCTTCATAAAGGTGGCTCAGCAGTTTGAATTGCTGTTCGTCAACGGCTTCCATATGAGCTACAACAGCGGCGCGTTGATCTATGTGATCGTCACTGTGGCTGTGTTCCTATGGGCAATCAGGGCTCTTAACGCCCAGAAGAGCGGAATTATGATCCGCCTCTCCTTCCTCGCCGCCCTCGCCGTGTCAGGAATATTCTTCTTCGGCAATGGCTTCCTGATCGGCTGGATTCTTCTTGCAATCACCGCCGTGCTTATGTTCACCAAGTTCGGCCGCAACCTTCCCGTGCGTGTGATGACCGTTGCGATGTGGAGCATCGCCATGATATTCGTGGGCTATTCAAGCTACGCTCTTATCCTTATCCGATCGAGCGCAGGAACGCCCATGAACCAGAATGCTCCTGACAACGTGTTTGACCTCGCCTCCTACCTCAACCGAGAGCAGTATGGTGAGAATCCCCTCCTTTATGGAGAGACTCTCTATTCATCGCCTCAGAAAGAGATTGCAGGCATAGCTCGCGACACTGTAGGACGTCTTGAAGACGGCACTGTCGTGACTCTCGCCACCCCATACTATAACCCGGTCATCAACCCGGGTAAGCCACTCTACTCCAAGGGTGTGACAGGAGGTGTGCCACAGTCGGAATATGGATTCCTGTCACCATCCGAGCAGAGCAGCAACGCCAAGCTCATAGAGAAAGGTGGCGACTACTATGTGAAGCGCGACTACAAACCGGAAGCCAAGATGAATCCGGAGCTTAACATGCTCTTCCCCCGCATCTACAGTCGTGCTCATAGAACTATGTATTCTCAGTGGGTGGATCTCGACACTATGCCCGACCAGCTCGTGCAGATAAGCGCCATCGACCCCACTACAGGTGAGAAGCTTCCGGAGCTCGACCTTAACCGTGAGCCGCAGTTCAATCAGTTTACCGGCACATATGCCTATCCGGAGAAGTACGTGTTCAAACCATCTTTCATGCAGAACCTCCGCTACTTCTTCAACTATCAGCTCAACCACATGTATCTCCGCTATTTCATGTGGAACTTTGCCGGACGTCAGAACGACATCAATAACCAGCTGGGCGAGCTTGACGCCGGAAACTGGATCTCCGGAATACCTGCCATAGACAATGCCCGCCTCGGCGACCAAAGTCTCCTCCCCGACGACCTCGGCAAAGGCAACAAGGGCCACAATGTATATTACATGCTCCCTCTCATACTCGGACTCATCGGCCTTGTATGGCAGTCGTTTGCCGGACGCCGTGGCATCGAGCAGTTCTGGGTGGTGTTCTTCCTATTCTTCATGACAGGTATAGCCATTGTGCTCTATCTCAACCAGCCCCCCAACCAGCCCCGTGAGCGAGACTACGCATTTGCCGGATCGTTCTATGCCTATGCCATCTGGATAGGCATGGGTGTGGCCGGACTCTGGCGATTGATCCTTTGGGCGATTGATCCTGAGCGTAAGAAGAATTCCGCCACTAAACTCACACCCGACGGTGAGGAGGAGCTTCAGGCATCGTCAATCACAGAGGAACCCGAATCTCTCGCCGGCAAATCTCGCATATGCGCCATTGCGGCTGCAGTGCTCGGCCTTATCGTTCCGCTTCAGATGGTGAGCCAGACCTGGGACGACCATGATCGCTCTCACCGCTTCGCGGCACGCGACTATGCTATAAACTACCTCAACAGTCTTGAGCCTAACGCAATCGTGTTCTGCAACGGCGACAACGACACATTCCCCCTATGGTATGCCCAGGAGGTGGAGGGTGTGCGCCCCGACGTGCGCATCATCAATCTCAGCTATCTCAACTCTGACTGGTATGCCAATCAGATGAGACGTCAGGCTTACGATTCAGCTCCCGTAGAGTTCCTGGCCACACCTGCCGACTATGCCTACGGACGCTCAGACGTCACTATTCTCGGACGTGAGACAGCACCGGCTGACCTGCTCACAAGCCTGAAGAGAGCTTACATAGGTCTTGACAGAGCAGAAACAGGCTATCCCACCATGCCGAGCTCCGTAGTCTATATCCCGGTGGATAAAGAGACTGTCATAAAGAAAGGTCTCGTGAGCGAGAAAGACACGGCCAACATCGCAGACGCCATATACATCAACCTCCGCGACACTGAATCTTACCGTAGCAAAGGATACCTCAGCCTTGGGGAGATGCTCATGCTCGACATTATAGCCACCAACGCTGAAAACGGTTGGGAACGTCCTATCTATTGGGCAACGACCGTAGGCGGTGAATATCACCTCGGCCTTACCCCCTATCTGCGCACCACAGGCATGGCCCATCAGCTCGTGCCCACCGTACAGGATGGTATGCCTGCACGTACAGACCGCGCTTACGACGTTGTCACCAACTATAAGTGGGGTGGAGCCGATGTCAAGGATGGGAAAGCGCCCTACTTCGACGAAACCGCCCGACGTATGTTGCTCACCACTCGCTCGTCGATGCTCGACGTAGCTTCAGAGCTGGTTTATGAAGGAGATATCGCCACCGATAAGGCGCAGGCTCAGGAAGACTTCAAGAAAGCACTCAATGTGGTAAACACCCTTGATTCTAATCTTAACGAAGCCGTGGATCCCTACGACATGAGTATCGGCGCCACACTCGGCCAGATCTATTGTGAGCTCGGTCAGGAGAAGCGTCTCAACGATAAGAAACTCACCGACAAGGGCCTGCAGATTATCTGGAATCTTATGGAGCGTTACGCCCCATACTTAGCCTACAACCGCTCGATGGCTATGAGCTTCGGCAATCCCTCGCTCACCCGCGAGACACGCTACGCTCCCTATCAGTTCTATCGCTTTGTGGAACTCTATGACCAGTTCGGAGGCAACAAGGCAAAGGCAGAGGAGCTTGTAGGGAGATACGGCATGACAATCGAAGAGCTGAAACGCAACTATGAAGCTCTTATGGGGCGTTCATCAGCAACAACCGACGACTATATTGATGCCTCCACTAAAGAAGCGGATGCCTCCACTCTGGCCGGTTATGAAGAGGAGCTGGCTAAATATTGCGAGATAGCCAATCATCTGGCAACTCTTTCTCCGCAAGACTATGCGGCATCCTCACAAGAGGAACTGATGATTGACTCCGTGCTGCATCAGGCTCTCGAATATTATTTCAGTGTAGGAGGTTCAGAGGAGCGTATGAAGAAGTATCCAAACTTCAAAAATCTTGACCGTGCCCGTTCACGTAAGCTCAACGAGGCATATGTCCGGAATCATCCGGAATTCAATATGTAATGGAGCTTGTTAGTCTGATTGAATCTCCCCCACGATGGTTTCGCGCCCTTTTCCCGGGAGCCGTCTTCCGGATTCCCTCGGAAAAGGGTGGCAAGAAGAGAGTGTTCATCACTTTCGACGACGGTCCTATCCCGGAGGTGACACCGTGGGTGCTCGATGTGCTTGACCGCTACGGTGTGAAAGCCACTTTCTTTATGGTAGGCCAGAATGTGGAACGCAATCCTCATCTTCTTGAGGAGGTGCGTCGCCGAGGTCATTCAGTGGGCAACCATACACTCCACCATATCCAGGGAGCGAGCGCCACTACCCTGCGCTATATGCGCGATGCGGCCGAAGGGGCCCGGCTCACCGGATCGCGTCTCTTCCGGCCTCCTCACGGATGGTTGCGCCCGCGTCAGCTCTGGGCTTTGAAAGAGCATTACCGGATCATAATGTATGATCTTGTGACGCGCGACTACAGCCGGAAGGCCGATGCCGCAAGAGTGGTGGAGAATGTGCGTCGCTACACCCGCGACGGTTCTATAATAGTGTTTCACGATTCGCTGAAAAGCCACTCGAAACTACTCACGGCTCTCCCTGAGGCACTCGAATGGCTTACTGAGCAAGGCTATACGTTTGAAACTATCCCGGAGTGAGACGTCGTCCGTATCACTTCAACCGCCGCTTACGTCAGCGGCTTCATGTTAATTTTGTTGAGACATCAAAAACAACCAACGATATGAAGAGAATACTTGTAGTAGGTGCCGGCGGATTTGCCGGCGGATTTCTCGTGAGCGAGGGTCTGCGCAGAGGCTACGAGGTGTGGGCCGGACTGAGAGCCACCACCTCGCGCAAGTATCTCTCCGACCCTGCCATAAAGTTTCTGGAGCTTGATTTCGACCATCCCGAGTCATTGCAAAGGGCATTGGCCTCAGCTCTTCCCGACGGGGAGAAATGGGATTGGATTGTCTACAACTTAGGAGCTACGAAGTGTCTCAGCTTCTCTGATTTCTCCAAGATCAACTGCGACTATCTGCGCTATTTCACCGAGGCCCTGCAGGGCGCCGGGAAAGTGCCGGAGAAGCTTCTCTATATGAGCTCCCTGTCGGCAGTAGGTCCCGGCGATGAGACAGGAGGCACTCCTTTTTCCGAAACAATGATTCCGAATCCCAACACCCGCTACGGAGCCTCAAAGCTGAAAGCCGAGATGCATCTCGCCATGTGCGGCATCCCCCATATAATTTTCAGAGCCACCGGCATCTACGGTCCGCGCGACCACGACTATTTCCTTATGTTTGAGTCTATCAAGAAAGGATTTGACTTCTCGGTGGGATATAAGCCACAGATGCTGAGCTTCATTTATGTGGAGGATCTGGCAAGAGCCGTCTACGATGCCCTTGAGAAAGCCCCTGTAGGCGAGACATACAATATAGCGGAGCCACACACATACACTCAGAAAGAATTCCGGGAGATTGCCGCCAAAGCTGTAGGACGGAAGCACGTCATAGCTGTGGCAGTCCCTATATGGGGGGTTAAGATAGTCTCTGCAGTAGCGGAGAAATGGGGCGTCGCACGCATGAAGCCATCCACACTTAACCGCGATAAATTCCACATACTGAAGCAACGCAACTGGTCGGTCGATGTGTCGAAGGCAAAAGCGGCTTTCGGATTCAATCCTCAGGTAAGCCTCAAAGAGGGTGTGGAAAAGGCAGTGAAATGGTATAAGGAGGAGGGATGGCTATGACCGTCACCGACTCGATCACGGGCTCACGACCCGACACGGCAGCCGTATCTCCGGCCATAGCGCACCACGACACCGTGGCGCGACCGGCCACACGTATGGCCACCGTGATCCCTTATGCAACCAACGATTCTGTCGCGGTTGCCGACAGTGTAGCCACAGCGCCCAAAAACTACGGTGTGTTGTTGGAGGCACCGGTGGTGCCGGAGGTTCCACGTAAGGAATCCGACAGCTTCGGTATGTCGTGTATTCTCGCAGGTCTATTCATTCTCTTTGCCGTAATCGGTCTGCGCTTCCGCAACAACAGTAAATATGTGGCTGCCTTAGTCCGCAATTTGGTGGAGGTAAGGGTTCGCAGCAATGTCTTCGACGAGACTGTTCGCGAGACCTCTTTTATCGTCCTTCTCAATCTCATGTGGAGTTGTTCGGCAGGGATGGTGCTTTGTGGCCTGCTTATCTATATGCTCCCCGTATCGCCGGCAGCGAGCTTCGGCATACCGGCGCTATCCACCCATCCGGCACTCTGCACCGCAGTCTGCATGGGGATAATGATTCTATACACCTGCCTGATGGCTTTGGCCTATTTCATGGTGGGGACGGTCTTCTCCGATGTGGTCCATGCCCGTATGTGGCTGAAAGGATTCCTTGCGAGTCAAGGACTCCTGAGCGTGATATTTTTCCCACTCGCGCTGATGCTGCTTTATTATCCCGGATGGTCGGATTATATCCTGTTAGGGGCTCTCGGATTCCTACTTTTGGGGAAGATTGTATTTATTTGGAAGGGTTTTAGGATTTTTTTCACCCAAATTTCGTCTTGGGTGCTTTTTTTGTACTACCTTTGCAGTCTGGAAATAGTTCCGTTGATTCTTA
>CAZEOI010000098.1:0-12344 GCA_964513775.1 uncultured Sangeribacter sp.
CCGAAAGCTGTCTAAATCCAGACAAAGAAAAAGTTTAAACAACTTCATAAATAAAAAATGACTCCGATTCTTGAATCAGAGTCATTATCATTAACGAAGTTGTTTAGACTTTTTGCGGGATTGTTGAGATTCATTCCTTGTTGAATGGGGGAGGTGTGCCGGCATCATCATCTTTGTCTGCGGGATCCTGTGTTGGAGCTGACTGTGCAGGATGAGTGGGAAGTGCCGGTTGCACATTGTTCTTTCCCGGTTTATCAGCCGGCTTATCCAGATCGATTACCTGATTTTTTGCACGCCGTGCCTCCTCTTCCTTCTTGTTGATCTCGATTATCTCGTCAGTGCGGCTCTTCCATTTGCGAGGGCCGAGAATGTTTTCCACATCATCGTGGAATATCACCTCTTTCTCCACGAGAAGATCACGAATCTGATTGTGCTCCTTGGCATACTTACGGAGAATCTCCTTGGCACGCTCATACTGCTCGTTGATGATTCTCTTCACCTCCTCGTCAATGATTCTCGCGGTGTCTTCAGAATAGGGCTTGGTGAAGCCATAGTCCTGGCCCGTCGAATCATTATAGTTGATATTGGGAAGCTTGTCGCTCATACCGTAGACAAGCACGAGGGAGCGGGCAATCTTAGTACACTTCTCAAGGTCATCGCTTGCGCCGGTGCCGATCTGGCCGGTGAAAACATCTTCAGCGGCACGGCCACCCAACATTCCGCACATCGTGTCGAGAAGAGCCTGCGTGGGGATTATCTGTCGGGCTTCAGGTGCATACCATGCGGCGCCGAGGGCTCGTCCGCGAGGCACGATCGTAACCTTTACAAGGGGGTTGCCATATTGTGTGACCCAGCTGATAGTGGCGTGTCCGGCCTCGTGAGTGGCGATGGAGAATTTCTCCTCGTCAGTGATAATACGTGATCTTTTCTCAAGGCCACCTACGATACGGTCGATAGCTGCCATGAAATCGTCCCAGTCTACGGCCGGCTTATTGTTTCTGGCCGCGATAAGAGCAGCCTCGTTGCATACGTTGGCGATGTCTGCACCGGAGAATCCCTGGGTCTGACGAGCGAGCTGTTCGATATCGAGCTTGCTGTTGACCTTAAGATTGCGCAGATGCACGTTGAAGATCTCCATACGGTCGGTGAGCTCCGGCAGATCGACATATATCTGACGGTCGAAACGTCCCGGACGTAGCAGGGCTTTGTCAAGCATATCGGCACGGTTGGTGGCCGCAAGGATTATGACACCGTTGTTGGAGCCGAAGCCGTCCATCTCGGTGAGCATCTGGTTGAGGGTGTTCTCACGTTCGTCGTTGCTGCCCATATTCGGATTCTTGCCACGAGCGCGGCCCACGGCATCGATCTCATCAATAAACACGATGCAGGGAGCTTTATCCTTGGCCTGCTTGAAGAGGTCGCGTACACGGGCAGCACCCACACCCACGAACATCTCGACGAAATCAGAACCCGACATTGAAAGGAAGGGTACGTTTGCCTCACCTGCCACGGCCTTGGCGAGAAGGGTCTTACCTGTTCCCGGAGGACCTACGAGGAGCGCTCCCTTAGGGATTTTTGCTCCCAATTCGGTGTAGCGTTGCGGATTCTTAAGGAATTCCACAATCTCCTCAATCTCGACCTTAGCCTCTGCAAGACCCGCCACATCTTTGAAAGTGACGGCGTTGCCGTTGTCTTTATCAAATACGGTGGCCTTTGATTTGCCGACATTGAAAATTCCTCCGCCACCGGCGCCTCCACTCATGCGCTTCGACATGTAGACCATGAAGATAACCAGAATAAGGATAGGTCCGAAATACCAGAAGAGCTTCATGAGGTCGGAACCTTTTTCATAAGTCACCTCGATAGCCGGTTTACCTTCAGATTGCAGAGTGGCATTCCAGGCATCTATCTTCTCCTGAATTTTTCCGGAGGAGGGGATATTTGTCTTGATCTTCTTATCACCGTCGAAAGTGTCGGAATCATTGAATTTATGTTTCTTAGCTCCATCGTCATTTACGAATCCTTCGGCAATTCCGGTTTCGGAGAATACGAGAATCTTGTCGATGTCGCCTGCAAGGGCCGCTTTTTCAAAGTCAGTCCAATTCACCTCTTTGGTCTGGGAGGCATCCTGAAAGTAAAAAAGCGCAAAAAGAGAAAGAGTAATGATGCCATACATCCAATACATATTGAACAATGGCTTTTTGTTGGGAGATCCATTTTTTTGCGGACGGGGTGATTTCAACATAATGAATTAAAACTAAAGAGGGGTATCAGTCAATGTCAGGAATATTTTCAACAGGGGCGTCGTTCCAGAGCGATTCCAGACTGTAGAATTGTCGGAACTCAGGTAGGAAGACGTGAGCCATAATATCACCGTAATCTAAAATTATCCATTGAGAATTACGGTAGCCATCGGTGTTTATGGCTTTGATTTTACAATTGCCGAGCACTTTCTCCCGGATGGAATCAGCAATCGCGCTCACTTGGGCAGTGCTGTTGCCTTGGCAGATTATGAGCTTATGCGTGGAAGCCGATTCAAACTCAGAGAGATCGATGAGCGTGATTTTCTTACCTTTCTTATCGGTAATCGCTTCAATTATTGTGGGGGTAATATCGATATTCTTATGCATTTTAAAGGGTTTTATAATCAATCCGGATCACTCCGTGAATCAAGCCGAAGATGGCTATGACTATAAACAAATAACAAACTGCGTGCCAAAAATATCATGAAAAAACTATAAATTAAAAATTTATATTAATATATCATGAATTTTAGGGAGGAGAATCGCCCGCGAAATTAATAAAAATCCTTGATAAAAAAAAACGATGAAGTCTCAGTCTGTGAAACTTCATCGTCAAATCGTAAAATCGGTCTGCAATTAACGCCCGTAGCGCATCTCAATCACGTTCCAGTCTACAATATCCCAAAGTCTGTGGAGATATTCGGCACGCAGATTCTGATAGTCGAGGTAATAGGCATGTTCCCACACATCAAAGGTCATGAGCGGCTGAAGATCCTGGGTCATAGGGTTGCCGGCGTTTCCGCTCTGCTGGATAAACAGCTTTCCGTCGGAATCGGCAGCGAGCCATACCCAACCGGAACCGAACAATGTAGCACCGGCTTCTTCAAATTTCTTTTTGAATTCGTCGAAGCTACCAAACTGCTCGTCGATCTGTCGGCGCAACGCGCCCGAGGGCTCCTTGATAGCATCAGGAGAGAACTGGAAGAAATAGAAGATATGGTTCCAGGCTTGGGAAGCGTTGTTGAAGAGCTTGCCATCGCTGCTCACGATGATCTTCTCAAGCGGCATATCCTCATATTCGGTGCCTTCGATAAGCTTGTTGAGAGTGTCGATGTATGCTTTCTCGTGTTTCCCGTAATGATATTCGATAGTGGTGGGAGAGATTACGGGCATGAGCGCATCTGGCGCATAGGGAAGTTTTGGCTGAGTGAATTTCATAATAATATCTTGGATTAATTGTTTATAATTAAATGGTAGCGGGATGCTGCAAGAAGATGGCCGATCAATCGGCCGATTCCGGTTCCGGCAGCGCCGCAATGAATCTTTCAGTCTCTTTTACTATATCTTCGGCATCGGCGATGGCCTCGCTCACGGCAATGCCATTGACACCGGTTTCAACGAGTGCGGCCACATCATCCAACTTAATGCCTCCTGCGGCGACATGAGGAATGTTGACCTCTTGCTTCTTCATTTCATCTATAATATTCCTGACTCCCTCAATGCCGAGAGAAGATGCTTCAGAGCTATCCTCGCTCCGGAAGGGGAGAAGAGTGAAGTAGTCAATATCAAGAGCCGACACTTTCAGCACATCGGCCATAGATGACACACCCACACCGATCACAGCAGCCGGACCGAGTTCCATGCGTGCTTTGCTGCATGGAGTGTCGCCCTCCTTGAGGAAAACGCCGCCTACGTTCAATTCTTTTGCAAGATCCACCCGGCTTTCAAGCAACAGGAATGCCTCTTTCTCAATGCAAAGGGGCAGTATATCGCCTATAATCTTTTTCAGATCCTCATCGGTGGCTCCGGCGGTTGCGACCTGAATCCAACGGCATCCGCCTTCGATTACGGATTTCACCTGATCCTGAACGGATATTTTGCTTTTATTATCGGTAATGTATTGTAACATATTAATGTAGCTTTAAGTCATCTAAAGAATTGCGTGCCTACTCAACGCAAGGATATTCTAAGGCATCAATGATAGTTTCGATCACTATATCCTTACAATGAATTAACAAATTGAGACTATATTCAGTTGACTTCAGTTGCAATTTCTTAACCGTTTTTCAGGATTTTCCTCCGGCACGGCAGAAGCGATTATTTCACGACACTGGTTGAGAAGCTGCTTGGTGTTGAAGCCCTTCTCACCCGGGTATATCGGATTATGGATTGTGAGAGTGATCGTGCATGGTGTGACGTTATAGGTGAAACGGGGCATCGCCTTGAAACTGCCGTCGATCGAGATGGGCACCACCGGCAGATTGAATTCCGAAGCCAGAAGAAAAGCACCTCGTTTAAAGGGAATCATCTTTCCGTCCCAGCTTCTGCTACCCTCCGGGAAGATAACGAGCGACATGCCGTCGCGAAGTTTCTTCTCGGCTTCAGCTATAGTCTCTTTGATTGAATGTATATTGGAGTCGTCAACGAATACCTGTCCGGCACGTTTGCAGGCCGGGCCGACCATGAATATGTTTTGGAGCTCCTTTTTCATAAGCCATTTGAAGTTATGGTTAAGATAGCCATAGATCGACCATATGTCGTAAGCTCCCTGATGGTTGGCAACAAAAATGTAGGATGTGTTTTTGTCGATATTCTCTCTTCCTACCACCTTGACTCTCACGAATGTGAGCCAACATACAAATTTTGACCACAAATGAGCCGGATAATAGCCCCAGAAGTGGGTGCCTGCGCAGAGAGTGCCGACCATCGTGATGACAGCGGTGATGAAAGTCACCACAATGAATATAGGGGCGGCTATAACCCATTGATATATTCGGAAAAGAATTTTCATGAATCAAGTATTAGTTATGAAGTTGTGTAAACTTTTTACGGGCTTGTTGATTTTTATATGTATTTAAATCCCGACAAAGAAAAAGTTCATACAACTTCTATAGAAAAATAAACTGCCGACAATTGCAGATTCCTATGATAAAAGGGATCTGCAATTGCCAACAGAGGATGGCGGTGGAATTAATCTTTGCTACCGTTTTCGGGATCGGGAGCGATAAGTTTATAACCTTTGCCGTGGATATTGATAATTTCGATTTCCGGATCGTCGCGGAGCAGCTTACGCAGTTTGGTGATGTAGACATCCATGCTTCGTGCGTTGAAGTAATTGTCGTCGATCCAGATAGATTTCAGCGCGAAATTACGCTCAAGGATCTCGTTGACATGAGAGCAGAGCAGTGCCAGCAGCTCAGATTCCTTGGTTGTGAGCTTCTGCGTCTTATCGTCGGAGATGAGCACCTGCTTCTGAGTGTCGAAAGTATATTTGCCCAGTTTATAGAGTGTGATCTCTTTATCTTTTTTCCCTTTGACACGCCTTAGGATCGCGCCGATGCGGAACACGAGCTCTTCCATGGAGAAAGGTTTGGTGATGTAATCGTCGGCACCCAATTTGAAACCTTCGAGCACATCCTCTTTCAAAGATTTGGCGGTAAGGAAGATAATCGGCACTTCGCTATTTACGTTTCTTATTTCCTGAGCGAGAGTGAAGCCATCTTTTTTCGGCATCATCACATCGAGCACACAAAGATCATATTTCCCTTTCAGGAATGCCTTATAGCCCTTTTCCCCGTCCGGACATAGATCTGCATTAAAACCCTTGGCTTGAAGGAATTCCCTCAGGAGCATGCCAAGATTCTCATCGTCCTCGCAGAGCAATATTTTTAGTTTTTCATCCATAATTGTCTGTATTTAGAATTTATTTATTCAAATTAGTTTTTATTTATTAACAATTTTAACACGAAAAAGATTCAGCGGGGAGAAACTTTACTTCTTCGAATGTAGCGGCCGGGTTCCGTCAGCACCCCGTCGATATCTCATGCAAGGGGCCCATATCAGCTTTCAGGCACCTTGTGAGAGGAGCGGGATAGTGATGATGAAGGTGCTCCCTTTTCCAAGTTCGCTCTCCACCACAATTGTGCCACGGAATATGGCTACCATTTTCTTCACATAAGCCAATCCGAGGCCGAATCCCTTTACGTCATGGCGATTGCCGGTAGAGACTCTATAGAACTTGTCGAAAATCTTTTTCAAGTCTTCCTTTTTAATTCCGATGCCATTGTCGCTGATTCTGATCTCAAGCATATTGGCGCCGATATCACGGGTGCTGATGGAGAGGCGGGGTTCCTCATCTTCCCTCATATATTTCACGGCATTGTCAAGCAGATTGTAGATGATATTTGTGAAGTGCATCTCGTCGACTTTAATCTCGGCGTCATCTGCATTGAGTTCTGTAGTAAGTTCGCCGCCATACTTCTCCACCTTGATCTTAAACGTGTTGACCACATTCTGAATGATACTGTTGGCGTTGACTTCCGTAAACTTAAGTCCGCTACCGGAATTATCGAACACCGACATCTGGAGCACTTTCTCAACTTGAAATCTAAGACGCTTCGACTCATCCATAATCACTTGCGACAGATGATTGAGCGATGTGGGCGACTTCCTGACCGAATCGTCATTGAGCATCTGGGCCGCCAGGGAAATGGTAGATATAGGGGTCTTCAGCTCATGCGTCATATTATTTATGAAATCGGTCTTCATCTCCGAAATTTTCTTCTGCCGGAAAGCAAGGATTATGGTGTAGAGGAAAATCACGAGGAGAATCAGAGTGAATGCCAGCGTAGGGATAATGAATCTCACGGATGAGAAGATATAGGTGGTTTTGGTAGGAAATTCCACGATCAGTCTCAACTGCGAGTCGGTATTGGGGAAGAGAGTCTGCATATACTTACCCTCGTCAGGCGAGTCGATGTAGCCGTCGGAAGCGAATAAGATGGCATCTTTGGGGGTGGTGACAGCATACACGAAAGGGACGTGCAGACCATAGCTTTCCAGTTCAGAGGCAAGAAATGTCTTGATAATCGTGGAGTCGGCGCGTTCGAGCCCCGGACGCTTCCCGGAGTCGCGGAGAATGGATAATATCACCTCATTGAGGAGTCCCTGCTGGTAAAGGTATTGACTGCGGATCACCTCCTGCATGTCGCGGTAGCGGCTTTCGATCGACCCCGTGGGTGAGGGGTAAGTGATTTTGGCAGGGTCCTGCTTGGTGTTGTCGGTTTCAGCAGCGAGAGTATATTTGGTAATGGTGCCGTCAGGATTTTCAATAGTGTAGCGCACATTACCGTTGCCATTTATCTGAGTGCCGTCATAGAGGCTCGACTCAATGATGTTGATATCCTCTTCCAGAAAATGGAGGGTTTCTTTCTTCTCAAGATATGAAGAAGTGGCCGCGAGGCAACGCATCACAGTTTCCGAAAATTGTTCCTCCCTCATTTTTACCATATTTTCGAGATACATGATTTGAAAATAAAGTAAAGCGCCGAAAGTGAGCGACATCACGATAGTAAGGAGCCATATTATAGATTTTTTCATCTTATAAGATTTGGATTAGAGTAAAAAGAGCTATCAATTTGTGTGGAGAGCCGACGCTTGATTCCTGACGAATGAAACTTTTCGAACTAATCAGGCCGAGAGGCGGCTACGGGAAATCAATATTAATATTTTTTAATAGAGACTTCACTTGTTTAACAAATCAATTGCATATTAGTTTAACGTAATTTTTAACATTTTAATGTGAATTTTAATAAAAACATTAGTTAAAAAATATGTACTCATCTAATTTAAAATTGTTTCGGTAAATATCCGTGATTATCAACCTTAGTCTCCATATAATAACCTGACCTTGAAAGTCGTTTATTTATAATGTAGAACGACCAAGATCTCAACCTCAATTAAAAACTATTTATAACGTGAAAAAATTATACACATTCATACTTCATGCATTGGCAACATCGCTGATGCTGCCATGTTTCGTGTCGTGTGGCGAAAATGATAATCCCGATAACCCTGATCCGGGAGAGAAGTCGAAACGAAAGATGACGATGCTCGTCTACGCGATAGTCTCGAATTTAGGGCCGCAGTTTGAATCTGACAAATCTGAGATGATCAAGGGGGCTGAAAATATTGACCTCGACACACATAGTCTTTTTGTCTATCAGGTCTACAGGTCAGGACAGCCCAGTCTGCTTGAGCTAAAGAAAGATCGTGACGGCAATCCGGAATTTCAGATTGTAAAGGTGTATGACAGGGACAGCTATTCCACGGACCCGGCAAGGATCTCGGAGGTGATAGATGATGTGGTGACAATGAATCCGGCAGAGGAATACGGACTGATTTTCTGGTCGCACGCCACAGGATGGAAGCCGAATTTCTCAACCCACGGTGACACCCGCTCAAGCGAAGAGATCGTCTATCTCCCTTCATTGGCATCATTTGGAGCGGATCTGAATCTTGACGGAGATAATCCTACAGTGACCGATTATACCGATATTGACGAATTGGCGGCGGCTGTGCCTGACAACACTTTCAGTTTCATATGGTTTGACGTATGTTACATGGGAGGGATTGAGACAGCCTATCAGTTCAGAAATAAATGTGAATACTATGTGGGGCTTCCCACAGAGGATCCCGGCAACGGAATGCCTTATCATCTCACCCTCAAATATCTCCTTAGAGAAAATCCCGATTGTGTGGAGGCGGCCAAGACCTTCTTCAACTATTATGAGTCAGGAATGGATTCCGATTGGGATGTGGCCACTATCGGGGTCTATCATCAGCCCGATATCGAGCCGGTGGCAGATTATTGTCGCGCAGCCTATGCCGGAGCAGAGACACCCTCCTCATATGGACTTCAGAATTATTCTCGTTTATCCGGTTTCCCATTCTATGATTTCGGTCAGTACACGAGGCGGATAGCCGATTCAAATGCCACAGCTCCCGATAGCAAAGCTTTTGAAGAGGCGATGTCGAAGTATGTGGTCTATAAGGGAGCCACGAAGTATGATTTCCGACATCAGGAGATCTCACAGGAGAATTATTCAGGAGTGTCATGCAGTCTTTTCAACCGTGATCTAACTAATAAGGAGACTGAATATTACAAGACACTCGATTGGTATAAGAGAGTGTATGAGTGACCTTTCATGAACTTTCAAATCACCATCTGCGTTTAAAAATTCTCTAAGTATCTTAAAAAACGTTCAGCGCAGATATCAGGTGTGTGCCGCCAATCGATTATGACAATAATTTGCGACACACACTGATGATAAAATCATTTTGCTTCATAATAAAAAATTGATATGATACAGACAGAAGATTTACCCGTGGTTCCGCTCCCTGACAAGGTAGACAGCGGAAAGAGTGCCTTCGAGGCTCTGAAAGGTCTTGGATTTGACGATGCCATCACGAGCATTGCCAATGGAATAGTTCAGTTTTCGTTCAGATTGCTGATATGTATTCTATTGTTCTACATCGGCAAGTTCATCATAAGGAAAATATACACTTTCGTGCAAGGGATAATGGTAGGGCGGAAGATAGATGCTTCGCTCACCACTTTTGTATTGTCTCTAATCCGGATCGTACTCTACTTTATCCTTATTGTCACGATAGTAGGCATATTAGGTATAGAGACCAGCTCCTTCCTCGCACTCTTTGCCTCAGCCGGTGTAGCCATCGGTATGGCATTGAGCGGCACGCTTCAGAATTTCGCGGGTGGAGTGCTCATTCTTCTGCTCAAACCATATAAAGTGGGTGATTATATCGAGGCACAGGGATTTGCCGGAACAGTCAAGGAGATTCAGATATTCCACACACTCATCAACACTCCTGACAATAAAACCATAATTATCCCCAATGGCGGACTGTCAACCGGCTCGATCAACAATTATTCATTCGAAAGCTATCGCCGTGTGGACTGGAAAGTAGGATTGGCCTACGGCACGGATTATGCAAAAGCCAAGGAGGTTATTCTCGGTATGCTTGATTCGGATGAACGTATCGTGAAGCGCTTCATAGAGGATGATATACAGCGCAGAAGAGAGATAGCCGAGAAGGAGCATGAACATGAGGTGGAGACCGAAGAGGCTGTCGTGCCCAAGGAGGGCTGGTGGACCCGCTTCCGTAGAAACAGGAAGGAGCATCAGGAGGCACTTAAGGAGAAGATCAAGGAGCAGACTTCTATCAACGAGGGTCTGCCCATAAAGAGAGAATGTCCTCCGTTTGTGGCGCTGAGTGAGTTGGCCGACAGCAGCATCGTGATCACCGTGAGAGCATGGGTGCCGGCATCTGACTACTGGGGAGTGTTCTTCGGAATGAACGAGAGATTCTACAAGGAACTTCCGGAGAATGGCTTCGAATTCCCGTTCCCGCAGCTCGATGTGCATCTTGCGGATGTGCCGTCAAATATGACTTTGAAGTAACGGCTTCACACACTGATAAAACATAACGGGAGGCGTCATTATCGATAATGACGCCTCCCGTTATGTTTTAGTTTTACAGTTTTTTCGATTAGAACTCGAAGACCTCCATCGTGAGGGTTGAATATTTCTCCAATTCCGGGACGAGGCGTTTGAAATGCTCCGTTTCCTTGTGAGCTTCAAGATCCTCTTTCGATGCCCAGGTTTCGACGATCATGTAGCGGTCGTCGTTGGTTTTCGACTGATAGAGATCGTAGCTGATGCAACCCTTGTCGTGGAGGGAAGCCGCTACAAGCTCGATGGCTTTCTCTTGTAGATGTTTACAGTTTTCACTGGTTTCAACAATCATTGAGACATTAAGACGTATCATAAAACTATGTTTTTTATATAATAATTAAGAAAGCGGATAGAGAATCGATTCTCTATCCGCCTATATAAACGTCTTGAATTGTTCAGATGTTCATGCTGCTTGGCGCCCACGGAGATTGTTATGGGGCACCGGTCGGCTACACGATTATCCGCAGTGCCAGTATTTACGCACAAGTTTCATCATCTCCTCCTGATTGCCTTCTACCTCCTTACGCAGGTTTTCGTCGTCGAATTTGCGTAGTTTGGAGATAATTCCGTCAATGAGTGCGGGAGAGAACACATCGGCTTCCTCGAATACGGCGCGAGCCTTCTCAAGAGCATCGGCCGAGGAGACACAGCTGTCGGGGAGAGATTTGAGCTGTTCGAGTTTCTGACGGTTCTCATCCTTATGTATGTTAACGCTTACATACATCTCATCGGCACGCTTGAGCGAGTTTGCCTCCTCAAACCCTTTTCTTGCCGCCACAATCATAGCAGCCATCAGCTGGTAGATATCGGCGGAGCAATCGGCGCTCCTCAGTTCGGCAGTCTGCTTCTGAGGAATAGTTGATTCCGAACCTGCTTCAAGGGGATTTGCAATAGCACACATGTCAACCTTTCCGGTCCAGCCAAGCGGGACACGCACGAGCACGGAACGGTTTCGGTCGCCCCAGCAGATTGAAGTGGGAGCTTCCTGATGAGGCACGAGTCGCAGGTAGCTTGTGGGAACCTTGTTGCCCATTGCGGTAATGGCATCGGCATACTCAAGTATTCCTGCAATAGTTTTCTTTGCCACATCGCTGAGCACTCCGTTTTCGGTCATGAGGTTGTGCCCATCTTTCATTATCTTGAAATGGATATGCAGGCCGCTTCCTGCTTTGCCGACTGTAATTTTGGGAGCGAATGTGACATCCAGATTCTTCTTATAGGCCAAAGTGCGGATAATCCATTTGGCAATCATAAGATTATCGGCAGCCTGAATGGCCGGTATGGGGAGAAATTCTATCTCATTCTGCTCATATATACGGCCATCGATTGTGAAATTGCCCACCTCGTTATGACCATATTTGATCTGACCGCCGGCCTGGGCGATGAGATACATACATTCCGTGCGGAAATCATTGAATTTGGCATAGGGAGCGGATTCATGATACCCCTTCTGGTCGGAGGCGGGGAAAAGGCCGTTGTCGTCAGAGATGACATAGTATTCCAGTTCGCCCATGGCATGAAACTCGAAGCCTGTGGTGCGTGTGAATTCCTCGCAAGCCTTTCGGAGAGTGTATTCAGGAGAAGATTTCAAAGGCTCACCCTCCTTATTGAAGAATGAAGCTAAGAATGTAAGGGTAGGGATCTCTGCGAAAGGATCTACAAACGCTGTGGAATAGCGAGGGATCACATATAGGTCGCTGTTTCCGGCTTCTATGAAAGGGAATAGGCTTGAGCCGTCGACACGTTCGCCGACTGTGAGGATAGAGTCGAGATATTCCTCGGAATT
>CAZEOI010000099.1:0-12001 GCA_964513775.1 uncultured Sangeribacter sp.
TGATGGAAACGGAAATCCATCCATGGTGCCGACTGTCAGCGGCATAATCGATGGCAAGACCTTGGCTGAACTGACTATCGTCTCAACCGATCCTGACCCGGCGGAGCAAAACAGGGCTTTTCTTCAGATTGTGGTAAATGTAGGCGAAGGAGCTTCAGGCACGGTGATCGAGGCTGATCTCACACCTGAGAATACATCCTACAAATACTTTACTATCATTCAAAATACTCTGTAATTCTTACCCAATAAAAATTAATCAAACAGTCTTCAGATGTTAAGCAAAATATATAAATATATTTTCATCTTTGCTGCCGGTTTAGCAGCGGTAGGATGTTCAGATGAATTTAATACACCGCAATCTGAACCCGTGCCTGATTCACCGGGCACACTCACTATACGCTTTAGTAATACCCGTGAAAGCAGATCCACGGAGTCGGATAATTCAGAGACACTGATTAAAGATCTGACTGTGGCCTTATATCCGAATACGGCCGATGAAAATACACTTCCCGTGACTGTCAAGACTTTCACCGGGCTGACCGACCATAACACCAAGACTGTCACCATGTATCTTACAGAGGAGATGGTAAATGGACTGTTTAACGGTATCGATGGCAATACTTGCAAGATGTTTGCACTTGCGAATATCAACGACAATCTACCGGAAAATACTTCTTTGCCTGCTGAACCCACTATCTCACAGCTGAAGAATCTCTCTATTAAATCAAATTTCAAAACAAGTGCTGTGCAACCCTCTTTTGTGATGTCAGGTGAGGGTGTGATCACATATAAAGCCGGAGAAACCGACGTAGATCCCGGAAGCGCATCGGGCTCCGGTTCTCTTTACCGCGCGGCTGCAAGAATTCTTCTTAACCTTAGATTGCCCGAGAGTATTAATATCGGAACAGAGGATTCACCGGAAATTTGGATTCCCGAACAGAATGGAATACAAGCTCTCCTGAACAATGGAGTAGAGCAAGCTATCGCTTACCCTGTGGGTCAGATTATAGATGGCAATCAGGAATCATGGAAACCCTCTTCGGATGATGAATATTATAATGGAGAACTGGGGGTAGATATAAGCAATAACGGGTCGGGTGATTATCCATACATAATGGGGGTCCCATTCTATACATATCCCAATACATGGGAGGAAAAGCCTGACGAGACACACAAGACCACCATTACACTTATGGTGCCTTGGCATAGAGAGGGAGAAGCAGCCTGGCATACATATTATTATCAGGTGCCTGTCACTCCCATCGATCTTCCTCAAATTGTTCGTAACTATTCATATAACGTGAACCTTAACGTCGGTATGCTCGGCAGTCTTGTGCCCGAGGATCCTATGGAGCTTGAGAATCTCTCCTATCAAGTAGTTAATTGGAGCGATGAGAACATCGACGTAAACATTCAGGACTACCGCTATCTTGTAGTTAATCCAAACTTGGTAACGGTGCAAAATGAAGCTGAGATGACAGTTCCGTTCTACTCTTCTCATCCGGTTGATATCGAAAATATCTCAATGACTTTTCAGCGATTCAATTTCTACTCCAACGGTAATGGTGACGTGGTAGAGATAACTGTGCCGCAAAATAAACTTGACGCTTCTGAATCAACCGTCAATGGATCAACGGAAAAGATGGTGTCATATGAGATCGTAACAGATCCCGTCACCAATCAGATGTCACTCAAAATCAATCATCCTCTTGAAATATGGACTCCTGTAAACAGTGCCAACCAAGAGGTTAGCCTGACCAATCGTAATGGTACAGGACAGAATTCTCTCACTAATGTAACTAACAGTATTGTAAAATTTACACGACCTGCCAATCCTGAAGAACCATTCTCCTCATATATATTTAATATCAGAATCCAACACGGAGATAATTCCGCTTATTATGAAGATATTACCATAACACAATACCCTGCCATGTATATAGAGGCAGACCGTAATCCCGGAAATCGTACTGCCACCGGATCCAAAGGTAATGTTTTTGTCAATAATGGACAAATGGGCAACAATAATTATATGGGGTCAGTAGTAACTGACTTAGGCACCGGAGGTGATAATAATAACCCCAATATGTACGTAGTCACAGTCTCACAATTAAATAGTTCTTCTGAATACATAATAGGTGATCCTCGTGCCCAATATTATCAAAATACCCTCAGCACTAATAATAATGTAGACTTACCAATCCCATCTTCCAACGGAGCTCCAGCCGAAGAAAGAACCAATAATAACGGTATGACGGGAAATAATTGGTGTGTATCGTCATCCGCATTATATCCTCAAAACGGTGGTAATAGAACATTAACCTACTATTATCCGACATTAGAAGGACAAGAAGACGAATATAAAATGAAAGTCGCTCCAAAATTTAGAGTCGCCTCATCGTATGGCAAAACACAACCAATGGGGCGTAATGGAGCGCGCCGAAGGATGGCTACATATCAAGAACTAAATTGTCCTGCAGGAAGATGGAGACTACCTACATATGGCGAACTGGAATTTATTATCAGCCTTTCGAGTACAGGAAAAATTCCGGTCCTCTACTCTACAAATACATATTATTGGACTGCTCAGGGAGCCTGCTTAGTTAATGCAGATGGAACCATCACATTAAATCCATCACAAACCAACAATGTGTATTGTCGAGGTGTCTACGATGAATGGTACTGGGAACAGTATCCGCAGTATTCCATCTCGCCCAATGGAACAAACTACACGTACACACTTGGAGATATGCCTCGTGGCGCCCAATAATTAACATATAGCTCACATAATGATCATGAAGCCATTACAGTCGATATTTTCTATATATTCCTTCATTATATCCGGCGTCCTCCTAATCTCATTGGGAGGCTGCCGGAACGATGAACCTATATTTAACGTTCCTCAAGAGGATACCAAGAATTCTTTCACAATAACCGGAAGTCTGACCTTGCCTGATATGACAGTGATGCAGACTCGCGGCAATCTCGGCGACACACCTAACGCTAATCTCAAACTCACCCTTCTCGAATTTGATAAAGGTCCTGTTGCCTCTCAATCGTTTCTTGCAAATATATATAATGCTGAGGTGAAGACCACAACGCAGATTGGTAATGGCGCTACTGTAACCTTCAATGTGACTCTCAAATCAGCCACTACTCCGAAAATTCTGCATCTGATGATAGCTGACAATAACATTTCCACCAATTATGGTTCGGAAGCTGCCATTCTATCATCTTTATCAGTGGGTGCAACCGGTGCTGAGCGTGAGGCATATTGGGGAATGGTAGAATTTCCTGATGGTTACGCCACTATTGGAGAAGATGGTGAGGCGGAGCCAATAGCAGGGTTGGACCGGATGTTGCAGAATGTCCCTATAATAAGGAATTTCGCCAAGATTACTGTAACTGAAAATCTCGCTAACTTCGAGTTATTGGGATTTGAATTGGTAAATGTCCCTACGTCGGGAACTATCGCTCCGTGGAACCAAAACTCACTCTCCATTCCGTCGCTGCTTGACGGTGATTCCATGAAATCGTATTCCGATATCACATCAACTGAAAAATATACCGGCATAATCCCCGGCGGTGTTCAGTTCAGGAATACGGAAGCTGAAGCGAGAAACTGGGTTGACGGTGCCAATTTACCACTCCGCTCCACAAAGGCGAGATATATGTATGAACACCCCTATGAGTCGACACGACGCACTTATCTCATCATTAACGGAAACTACAACACCGGGACCGCTTGGCAGCAAGGTTTCTATAAGATAGATATCGGCAGATTGAAAGGGGAAGAGGCCGGGGAAGAAGCCGGAACTTTCGACTATTACAATATACTCCGTAATATAAATTATAATATTACGATTACCGAAGTGTCAGCTCCGGGTACTACCACAGTTGCCGAAGCCATAAGTCGCGCGCCATTCAATAATCTGATCGCGGCAACCGAGACCTCATCAATGCTCAACGTATCCGATGGGAAAAATATGCTTATTATCAATGATAACAACCATATTATTGTCAACAACACAGATAAAGTGGAGGTGCTCTACCGATACATCGAGGATGTAACCGGTACTAAAAATCCTAACAACAACCAACCACATACCGTTGGACTTGAAGCGGGTCCGGTGATCAAAGAGTTTTCAGCCCCTGAAACTTTCAGAGATTCAAACGGAGCAGAATGGGTGAAAATTACCATTACTCCCAATGAACCTTCTATCGACGTAAAGACCCAAAGCTTCTCTATAGTAGACGGTAAAGGTCTTGGACGAACTATAAATCTTGTGCTCCGACTTCCCTGGCAATATTCTCCAATTGTAGCAAATGGAACCTCCTATTCAGCCACAATTGCCGTGGGACACAACGATTCGTATCAGGGTGCACCTCAAGTTATCAGTGCGGCAGCCGGCCAAGAACTGACGGTCTATTTCAATCTTCCCGATGGATTGCCGGAGTCGATGTTCCCACTGGAATTTCAACTTGAAGCTAAGAATCAGGGTGTGGAGAATAATAAGATCGGTACACTTCTTGTGCATACAGGTCCATCGCTGTTTGATCCGACCAAAATTGCGATTTCCTATATAAAGACACTCTCCTATCAGGAGTATTTGTATAACTATGTCACAACGGATGATTCAAACAATGTGGATATAAACAGCCCCAACACTAACCACACTGTACGCTGTCGCTTCACGACCATTAACTCTGTGAACGATAATGATGCAGAAATAATGATATACAATCCTTATTTCTCACCGAATGCATCAGTAAAATTCAAAAGAGAATAATGCAGACCGCAGAGTCGCGTTATCGACCTGCTCTTGAACTATATCGTACCACTGATCTCCCGGTGAAAGAGATATGCCGACAGACAAATATCGGCGAAGGGGCTTTTAGAGCTTATGTGAGACGTTGTCATCGCGAACTTATGTTTGCCAGACACGGAATGTCGGTGTCTCCGGAAGAAGCGATTTCAAAACGTTTGACCAAACCTTCCGGTCAGAGAGCATCTACCCGAGCGAAATACAAAGAGGCTATTCTGGCATGTGACGATTGTGCATATCTGGAATACACCGTATCGGAGATCGCTCACATGTTTCATCTCTCCCCTACCGGACTTGGCAATCAGCTTAGAGTTCATTTTCCTGAAATTCTGGTAAGGCGCGAGAAGGAAAGAAACAGACAAGGAATAAACGATAATCGCCATCGGGGGGAGAGAGCCGAGAGTAAATTTCAGTATAATGAGGCCATAAGTCATCTAAAAGAGTCAACAGACACAATCAGGCGCACTGCTGAACTCTACGATGTACCTTATTCCGGTTTGCGGGAATATATCATCCGTTACCATAAGGATCTTGTAAAGAACCGAGAAGAGAGACGTAAAAATGGTAAAGGGAATAGGAAACGTGGTATGCTGTCGGGTAATGGTCAACTCTTTGAACCAAGCTCAGAACAGAATGAGAAGTATGAGGAGGCCGTAAAGCTCTATAAGACTACTGCTTTAACACAAAAAGAAATTGCCCGTGAAGCAGGAGTGAGCCTCAGCGGACTGAAAAACTATCTGCGGATGTGGCATCGTGATCTTATACTTGAGCGTCGTGGCTACTTAGCCAACACAAGTTGCAAGACAGCATCTCTCTCTGAAACCAAGCATTATCTTAAATCAACAGCTGCCAAATATGCCTTAGCTATCCAACGTCTTAAAGAGACCGGAAAACCGACAGCTGAAATTGCTAAAGAGTTTGGATTGCATCCCGAATCTTTCAGGAATTACATTCATGAACATGATTCCGCATTGGCAGCCAAACAAGGGATGACAACAGGAGACAATGGAAAGCGTGTGTTGACAAGAAGTGTGGAGAAATATGCCAAGGCAATCCAAATCTATTCATCTACAACCGAGAGTCTCAAATCTATCGCAAAAAGTCTTGACATCTCTTACAAGAGTCTCAACTCATTTATTCATCGCAATCGTCAGGACGCGATAGAGGCCCATAATAACTTAATTTCATCCAAAACATAAAGCGGGAGCCGGATATCAAAGTGTCCGGCTCCCGCTTTAATAAGCGTATCAAAAGTCAACTATTGTCGGAAGGCTATTGTTTTAAAGATGAACACTACGTATGTTATGACATAAATTTATGTTTATGTCTATGTCTCATACTTACATTCTTAAAAAACAATAAAATTATGGAAAAATTTGATTCATTGAAATCTGAAGACCAGGTCACAGTCACTATATGGGGACCTGAAAATTCACGCCTTTATCAATCCACCAACTCAGGCTACACCTCTATTGAAGAGGCTGTGAGAATTGCAATCGCCAATGCCGGACTGATCATAAGCCCCGAAGATTGTGTGTTTGAAGTGACAAATCAGGAGTCTCTCGTCTCCCACAAATATCGGCTGAACGCAGACGGGAATCTCGTGCAGATTGTATAATAAGATTGATTCATAAATTCCGATCTTTAACCGATGATAGAGATGGAATTTATCATTAATTACACCCTCATAAAAATGTCTACTGCCTGTTCTTTCGCCGGCAGTAGACATTTTTATGAAATATGATCACTATTTTTTGAAATGCCCTACAGGAGTATTCATCAAAGGGATTTGTTTTTCTGACAAACCGAGAATCTCTTGAAGTTTGGCAGTATCCATGGATGCTCTGGGAACTGTGGCAAATCCTAATCCTGCTGCGGCAATACACGCATTTTCAGTCACGATTCCGGCGTCAATGGCAGCCATGGTCATCGAGCGACTGTCGGTGCTTCCGAACTTCTCCATATCGGCTACCATCACCAGACACAGGGGTGCATCGTTTACGAATGATTGTTGACCGGCCACCACCGAACGGAAATCTCCATCGGCAATATGGCGCAGGGTATGTGACTGCGGGATATATTCATACGCTCCTTTACCGGTGATGACAAACAAACGTATTTCCTGCTTATTGAGACATGACGGCGCGGTCAGTTTATTATCCTGACTGTTGACACCCATAGTGGCCCACAGCAAATTTGACATCTCCTGAAGAGACAGTTCCTTAGGGTCGAATTCTCTGGTAGAACGACGCTGTGTGAAAGCTTGCATCACCGGGCAACCGTCATCTGTAGCAGGGGTAATAAGCGCGATATCCTGCGCCTGCACTGAGAGAGCCGCCATCATAAAAATGGATAAAAATGCTTTTTTCATATTCTCTTATCTGATTATTTCTTTTCTGACACAATGATATTCCTATGTATGATTCTTAAAATCACAACAAAGGGTTAAAGATTTTTTCGAATTCTACTATCCTTCAGCTACAACCTATTTATTCACAAAGTACTCATATACTTCATTGGAGATCCCGGCAATTATTGCTGAAGCTTCTGCTTCCGTGCCTGAGAAATCTCGTATAAACACAGCAAGTGCGTAAGCTCTGCCATCAGGCAGTCGGAAATAGCCAACATCATTATGAGCAATCAATTCATCGGCATCATTCCGATAACCACTGCCGGTTTTATGTGCGAAAAACAACTCAGGGTGTTGAGGTATTATTGCGCCCAAGCGGTCCAGTCCTGTGGTTACTGTCGCAAGATCTTTTCTGATAGAGTCAATGGCTGAGGTTGTTGTGAAAGTCGAATCAAAAACTTGTCTTATAAGGGAGGCAGCGGAGAGAGGAGTGGAATAATTAAGATAAGCCAATGTATGTTTCATCTTCATCTCCTCTTCTGAATAGACAATACTAAATGTCGGATCGTCAACAACCGAGCGAATAAAAGCGTCCGTAGCAGATGGCGATACAAAACGCTTGAAAAGCAAATTGCTTGCATTGTTATCACTCACAGTAAGGGCGTATTTAATAAGATCGCGGATCGATATGTCGAAATCCGGCGTTACATATACTTTAAGCATCGGGCTCCAAGTCTCTGAATCAAGTTCCCGCTTACTGATATGGATCATACTGTCAACAGATGTGCCACAAGCACTTATTTCGTGCGCGACGGCCAATGCTTGATGAAGTTTAAAAACGCTCATCATGGGATAATGCACACCATTGTTAATGGTGATGGTATCCACATCGCTGATAAAAGCAATGCCGATAGTTCCCGGTACAGTATCAACTATCGTGTATAGTCGTTCTTTCAGTGAGACAGTTTTCTCAGTCTTGTCAATAGAACATGATGAAAGGAATAATAAGCAGATGGTTGCTAAATTTAAAAGTCGGTCGAAATATCTGAAGCCAATCATTTCCATTATCTTGAATCTTAAAAGTCAGGTTTATAGCTTATATTTATGTTGCATCTCATCAATGGAGATGTCCCACGGTCTCTGACACATCGCCACCGAGAGAAACTTCCCTCGGTGGCGTATTTGCAAAGCCCCAAACATCACTGCCGAGAATCAATGCAATAAACATGATTGCCATCAGCTTCATGTTATGGCGCAAGGTGATATTCGAGGTTATTTAGGGAACGTTGTTGAGATTTGTTTTGCCACTCTCTTAATTGCGCCATTCAAATCTGCTGCATGGTCTATTCCTAAACCGAAAGCACCTCGACAAGAAGCGACAGGACGCCCCGTCATGTAATCAATGAAATTGACAGTTACGATGACTTCTTTATTATTTTGAGTTACTCCGTACTTAACCAACAATAGTCTGTTTTGCTGTTCTGGTGTGAGTTCATAGATACGACGGTCGCTGATGAGCTGCAACCTTGAAGATTCCACAGCATCAAACAGCTGGATTTCATACTCCATCAACTCTGCCGGGATATGATATGTTTCGTTATTGATTATCGAAGCATACCCATAATGTGACAGATTGACGTTTTTTGACACTGTTGATTTGGAGATGGTACAAGCCGAGAATAAGAGCAGGATAACAAGATGACAAATTAATTTTGCTGACTTTCCCATAATCTATATGTTTATTTGAAATTTAAATAAACGCGTGTATATACATTGTCAAAGCGAACCAACAGTTCGACATAGGGATCATTGTTACTTAAACCCGGATATGTCAACACCATTTGATTTCCGTTTATCTTGAAATCAAGTCTGTCCGTCAGATCCCTATATCCGTCTGAGTAATAGGCACCAACCGCATCATCAATCATACACCCCTTAGGGAACGAATATGATACGGTGTAGTAGGAGTTGTTGTAGATGTCATATTCTTTTTCTTTATTGACTACAATCTTTTCATCCCACTTCGGAAGTTGTTTGATTTCGGGATAACATTCGGCAAAGCTTACTTTGGCTCCGGCAATATCCTTGTCTTTGTCATAAATCCAAGAATCCACATAAACGTTGTAATAGTTGGTTTTGATCGGATAAGCTCGAACTCCTGCTACGGTCCGAAAATTATTTGCAAGCGTGATTTGATAGTAGTGGCCGGGAGTGACAGCTACTTCCTGGGCTATCTGAGATAGATTTGGATTTTGGTTGAAACCTCCTCTTTTACCAAGATCGGCAATACCACAATATGAGGATTCAAAGTTGAGGGAAGCATTGATGAACACATCAGAACCGCTAATAGTTGTCTCGCTATCTCCAGCCATCATGTTAAGCGAAATAGCGTTAGTTGGGATTTGGGGTTCATCGTCATTACTGCATGAGACAGCAAAGATAGCGAAAAATAAAATTAGAGATGCAAGCTGTTTATTCATGTCTTTTCTTTTTATATTGTTCAATAGAGAAATAAGTTGCAACAAGAAACGTGAGCCAATTATGCCACGTATTTGTTGATGGTCGTAGGAAACCTTTTAATCCTGATGTAACAATAGCGACTCACGAATATGCGCGAGTACACAATGCTATCTCTTGCATCGTTTTGAAAATTCCCTTCGTTTTCAACAAACGAGATGAGCAAAACTCTTCTTATTTTTTCAAAATGTCAAGGACAGACTACACTATCCAATTACAAAGTTAATAAAAAATCCATATCCCAATCATATTATCACACAAAATTATTATCTTGTATCCAAATTATTACATACTATCTTTTCCGGGAAGACGATAGTTCTGGTTCGAAACATAAAACGGCTTGCCAGAACATGGATAGGGGTGAGCGTGCCGCCCTCAATCGATATGCAAGGCATGGAAATCTTCTTTACCCATTATGTAGAAATGCTCCGTTCGCTTGTCTCCGAGTGGCGATGTTACGCCGACGTCGGTATGATGAAATCTGAACCCGCTTTTTTCGCAGACACGTTTTGATTTGATGTTACCGTCGTAGTAACCACACCAGACTGTATCAAGGTGCAATTCATTAAAACAACGCGAAAGTAACGCTTTTACCGCCTCTGGAATCAGGCCTTGTCCCCAATACGGCTTACCAATCCAGTAGCCTATTTCCGCCACACGGTTGTCCATATCTGAAGTGTGAAGGCTATTGGAGAACATTATTCCACAACAGCCGATGGGCTCATTTGTCTCTTTCAAGACCACGGCATAAATTTCCGGCGCAGCAAATACTGTCCGGATTATTTCCTGACTATTTTCTACGGAAGTATGTGGTGGCCACCCTGCAATCCTACCCACATCGGGATCCTGAGCGTATTTGAAGAGCGATTCAGCATCGTCTTCCCTCCAGGGTCTAAGTATCAGTCGTTCTGTTTCTATCATTTTGATGTCTGGGTTAAATCCATTACCATTTCAAACTGTTTGTTCATCAAAGGAATATTCTTGCTTTTAAGGAAGGCAAGCAAAGAAAGATTATCCGAAGGAACATTTATTACTTTGACAAAGTCAGTAGACATCTGTTTAATTACCTCACTGAGAAGTCGCGAAGCAACACCTTGCTTTCTGTTTTCTTTTCTAACTGCTATTTGAGTTAAATCACCACTTTTGCGGTCAAATACACAGAAGCCTACCAATTCATCCAAGTAAAATGCTCCGATACAAGTCAGTTCAGAGGCACCTCGCTCTATCGACTCAATGCTGTTTTGCCATGACGGATAAAAATCACAGAATGACTGAGCTTGTCTGACGATAGCAGTATCAATCAATTCGATTCGGAGATTAGCGCACTGCCTGATGCTATGATGATTATCAATACCGGCTATTGATTGCTTGAAACAATCAAATTCTCTTGTCGTGTCAAACTTCATCCGTCGGTATACGGTAATTGCTTTATGATTATTTTGCAGTACCTCCAAGAGATATTGACTTATACCCGCTTGTCTTAAAAACGGCAGGGAATACCTGAAGATTTCTCCGGCTAAACCACATCCACGATAATCTTTTACCGTTCCTGTACCGGTATCATAAGCCGTCCGTATGCCGTTAAACATCCCAATTCCGTTTAACGTGAACGCAACAATTTTCCCTCCTTCAAAAGCAGCAAACGATATATTAGGAACGTATCCGCGTCTTATCAGCATGGACTGCACCTCATCTTTGTCGAAATGTATCTCATAGTCTGAGAATGCATTTGAAAAGCCCTCAAACAATGTGTCAAAATCGATATTCTCTAAATTTCGTATGTCCATTTCTTGGAAAAATTATGTCCATTTCTTAGAAAAATATTGTGCATTTCTTGGAAAAATATTGTGCATCAACCTTACTCTTCGGTAAAATTTGGTCCAATCGATTTATCGCTTGGCTTGTCAAGAATCCGAATGCAAAGTTACAAAATATTTTGATATTTATTGATTTGACGTGGTGCCCCAATAGAGATTTTTCCATGCGTGTATCTATTCCTAACAAGTGGCCACATGTCCGTTCTATCGGAATAACATTTGGAGATATTGGCATTTATCATCAACTTTGTATTCCAAAAAGATGGTACACGTACCATAGTAGCGATGTCACGTCTTGGCCCAATATGGATAAACACTCTGCTGTTCCAAAAGTGTTCCAATCCGGATATGAAGTTGGAGCGTGGGGTATCTATCCATGGAAGTTCATCGAAGAAAATAATCTTCTTCTCCTCTGGCAATGACCCAAGCCATTCTTCCAACGCGAAAAATGCCTCGTACCAGTTTTTGAACTGAGTATATTTCTTCCCGGA
>CAZEOI010000100.1:0-11723 GCA_964513775.1 uncultured Sangeribacter sp.
TTGAAAAGGAGAAGAATACCAACAAGATCATCGGTCGTGTACCATCCAAGAGCTCAGCAATCGGAGCTAACAATGAGATTGTAGAGTTCGGTTGGGCATCGGTGCCAGTCGGTGTTAACTGGGAGCGTGGCAAAAAGTATATCTATACCCTCGACTTCTCAGATGGTGTAGGTATTCAGGATCCTGAAGATCCGAAACCGGGCACCCCGATTATCGGCGACGGTATAAAATTCAATGTATCTATTGTAGGCTGGGATGAAGTCAGCAACAACACCAACGTGCCACAGGAATACTAAAATTCTCTTCGGGGGAGGTAATCAAACCCTCGGTCAACTGCATTAAAAGTATATGAATATAATAAGAGTGACATGTTTTGCTCTTGGAGCGTTTGTCTTGGTCGCCTCCTGTTCAGAGGAGGCGACCAAGCCTGACGTTTACGATTGGGCGGACGGGGAGATCTATTTCAAGACTTCCCTGTCTAACATCGCCACTTCAAGAGCCAATGATATGACGCTTGATCGCCTTGAATCTTTTCAGGTGACATGCTTTAATACAGGTGATGTAAAGAAAGATAACTCAGGTATTGTCTCTCCTTATTTCGAAGACGCCACTTTTATCAGAAGTGTCAGTCCCTCCGCCGGAACAGTCTACGTTTCGTTGCCGTCAGAAGGTCCGCGCAGCTGGCCCAACGATGGAGGGCCTCTCAAGTTTATTGCATTCTCTCCTTCCCGAGCTGTAATGGCCTCCGGAAACAAGGCTGTTGAAAATCAACCCGGTGTATCATTCTTCAATCTTATCAACAACACCACCGACATCACCTCTCTGTCTGACATCAGATATGGACTGGGACGAGTACGTGTCAATCAGGATATTTCAAGACAATTTGACTTCATAACAGCAGAGACATCGGGTGAGAGATGGAAAGATTTCACCAGTGGCATCGAACTCGCTTTTCACCATCAAATGGCGCAAGTAGAGCTTCGGGCCTGGGGCGCATCGGGCAGCTACGATTTCGAAATCGCAGGTGTCCGCATAGGCAATCCAGTGGTTGAAGGCACCTTTATTTTCTCCGGGGTTACGACTACCGCAAACCAATGGCAGGCAGAAGAAAATCCGGTAAATGATAAGGTTGAATATCTTTATGGCAATTCAACAGATACACCCGATAATGGTTTCAGTGCCGACAGGATCTACTATATAAATAATGCCGAGCATAACTCATTAGAGAATGCCGCCTCTATAATGGGACTCGGTGGGTGTGCCATGGTGCTCCCGACAGTCAACAGTAAATGGGCCGGTCTCGCCGACAGCAATATCTCATCTATCCCCTACACCACCGACAAGATGTACTTCAGTGTGCTGATGAGAGTTGCTGATTCTGCTACAGGGGAGCAACTTTATCCATATATCGGCAATCCGTATGGTATGACAGTTATACCCTACGCCGTCGATAAATCCGGCAAAATATCAGCCCGTCTGTATCCCGGCGAAAAAGAGGGGGAATATTTCAGCGATGCCGCGCTGACCCAACTTTATATCGCTGGTGAAGATATTACAGTTAAAGAATATGGTTGGGCAGCAATACCTGTCGACGCTGATTGGAAAGCAGGAAAACGATATGTCTACACCCTGAATTATTCAGAGGGTATCGGAGTGCATGACCCGGAAGATCCCCTCCCCGGAACGCCAATAAAAGGTAAAGCAACGATCTCATGGGGTGTAGCCATCGACGAATGGGACTACGCAGCCAAGAATGATGACTATAATCCTGACATCGTAGTTCCATAAAACTTTCTTAATAACCTGAAGTTCAAAAAACGCTGTTTCCCAAAAAACATATGCACAAGGTCGATTGACGACTAATTAAAGATCTCTATGGATAAGAAAAAACTGATATATTTCGTTCTTGGTGCCCTGCAGATTCTTCCCTCATGTTCACAATCTGAACATGAAGAGGTTATATCTGCAGAAGACAACCGGATATATTTCCGCTCTTATCTGCCCACAATTACCACCTCGCGAGCATCAGTACTGACGTCAGACAACTTCACCTCCTGTCAGGTGACTTGCTTTAATCCGGAAGGAGAAGAATATATTGATAACATCACCGGAGCACTCAGTCCCTATTTCGCTGATGTTAGCTTTATAAAAGATGTCTCGGAGAAGTTTCATTCTCAAAGTGAAGAAAAATTGCTATGGCCTGACACAAACAGCGAACTTCATTTTTTCGCTCATTATCCATCGGCAGAAGAGATGAGGAAGACAAGTACGGATAATGATTGTTTCCAACTTGTCAATCACTCTACAGTGGTCAAAGGCTCAGCACGTTTCGATTATCGACTCGAGAAGTTCTCGGTTGCCCGTGAAATCGCCGACCAAGTTGATTTCGTTACAGCCTATAAATCCTGTTCTAAATATAACAGTGGTGGCAATGGGGTCACGCTTGATTTCAAGCATCGTCTCGCCCGCATAGAACTCACAGCGTGGAGTGCTAATGAGAGATATGATTTCGAGATTGCCGGTGTGCGCATAGGCAACCCCCTGACTCAAGCCGATTTCGATCTTTCAGCACCTACAAGGGATAATGATTCGCATTGGCTGTCGGTATCCCAATCCATATCAACCGTGGAACACATATTTTCATCCGGCGAGTCGATCGTTCGCCTGGGCAAGACTGCCAACAGTTATAAGTCGGAAGATGAGGTTGCGTCGATAATGGGCACAGCCGGACCGGCAATGGTAATTCCTATGCAAAACCGTATGGAAGCATGGGAGGGGAAAGCAGATCCGGCAATCACAACTGTGCCCTACCAGACAGATAAATTGTATTTCAGCGTTCTGCTCAGAGTAAAAAATGCTGACAACGAGCTTGTCTATCCTTATCCAAACCGTGATGAAAAAATGAATGTCGTTTATCTCGCTGTAGATAATGACGGACACATAGACGAACGCTTATATAAAAATGCCGATCAATATTATACTTCTCCGGATTTCGACGAGGACAGCAGATATATTGCTGAATCCTCTATCGAAATATACCAGTTCGGTTGGGCGGCTCTTCCTGTAGCGGCCCGATGGGAAGCAGGTAAGATTTATACTTACAAACTAAACTATTCCACCGGCATCGGTTGGCATGATCCGGACGATCCCGAACCGGGAGAACCAATTCTCGAACGCGGAAAAATACCGTTCAATGTCTTTGTGTCGGAATGGCTACGCAGTGATGAAGATAAATCAGACATTAATGTACCTAAACACTGACCATAAACCCTATACATCATACAACTCTTATGCAGAAACGCAATTTAACGACATATAACTTAATTGGCTTACTTTTCCTGATTACATCATGTACCCAAGACGAGGCTGCAGGAGAAGATACCGACTCTGAGATTGGCCGCATCGAATTTCGCGCAGCTCTCCCCCAACTCACTACGCGGGCAACTGAAGTAAGCAGCTCCTCATTGGAAAACTTCGAGGTAAGCAGCTTTACAATCGGATCTTCAACAGAGACACCCTATTTTCTCAATAAAACATTCGCCAAGAACGCCGTAACAGGGAAGTTTATCTCTTATGATCCGAAATGTATCTGGCCTAACAACAATGATTTGCTCAAATTTATCGCCTATGCACCGGCGTGTGAAAATATGCGTAAGGCCGGCAATTTCGGAGAAACCGATTTCACATTCACCCCCATCGTCGATGGTGAAACGGTAGCCGAAGGTGAATACAGATTATCCAACTTCAAGGTCGCAAACGATATAGCGTCGCAGATTGATTTCATCACGGCTATCACCTCAGGTCGACTCATTGATAATGACGAGGAAGGAGTAACACTCGACTTTCAGCATCAGCTCAGCCGGATAGAACTAAAGGCATGGGGTGCCTCCAAAAGTTACGATATCGAGATAGCCGGTGTGCGTCTCGGTGGTGTCGCCACTCAGGGAGAGTTCAGCTTCACCACTGCCGTAGGAGCCACAGATGCTACAAAGGCCGGAGGCTGGGTGTCGGTTGTCAAAGGTGATGTGGAGTATATATTTCGGGCGGGCGATTGCGTAATATCTCTCGATAAAACAGAAAGCTCCCCGCTATCAGCCGACAAAGCAGTATCAATATTAGGAGCCGGTGTAGGCGCAGGAGAGGGTTACGACAATTCAGCAATGGTGATACCCTCCAACAATGAGGCCTGGGCTTACAAAAATAATGCAGACAATGGTTCAGCCCACACTGACGGAATGTACTTCAGTGTGCTGCTGAGAGTGACCGACACCACACCTTACGACAACGGCAAGCTCATTTATCCTTATGCAGATGATAATGACGGCATGGAAAGGGTCTACATGGCAGTTGACAAATCCTCGCAGAAGATAGTTAAGACACGTGTTTACCGTCAAGGAGATTCTTACTTTACCGATCCAGACTTGACAGCCTCTTACGATATCAATGCCAATAACGCAGAAGTGAAGGTATATGGATGGGCCGCCCTGCCGGTGAATGCACAATGGGAACCGGGACATATCTACACTTATACTCTCAATTACTCAGACGGTGTAGGTCTGGTTGATCCACTTGATCCTCATCCGGGCGAACCCATAATAAGTGACAGGGTGATTGTTAACGTAGCCGTCACTGATTGGAAGGCCGGATCAAAAACCGATGTGTCGGTTCCAAGAAAATAAAAAACAACTGAGCATTTATGAACACTAAGATAAAATCTTCACTCTGCCTTATCAGTGGCGCGCTGCTTCTGGCAGCTTGTTCTGAAGAGGAAGTTGTAAATATAAGCGATAGCGAGAGCAATCCCATAAAATTCCGCACATCACTTCCTACCCTCACAAGCAGGGCGCAGATTGTCACGATTGATAATCTGCCTCACTTCCGAGTGACAGCATTTAACCCTGCCGACGCGGATCTTGTCTCTCCCGAGGGCTTGATGAACGAGTATATCAGCAAAGAGCTCATCACTAACACCGGCGGTCAGGAATTGCTGACCTCAGAAAAGTGTCTGTGGCCCATTCCCGGCAAAGATGGCAATATGGCTTTCTTCGCCTTCTATCCCGATCTGAACGACGGCGCCGAATTGGTTAATGCAACAAAACTCAACGGCAATGAACTCGCGATAGACTACAAACTCACAGGTTTCCGCGTGGCCACCGACATAGCCGATCAAAAGGACTTCATCACAGCCTATGCCACAGGATCTATGGAAAAGAATCTCTTCTCGGGCATCACTCTCAACTTCGGGCATCAGCTGAGTCGCATAGAGCTTCAAGCCTGGGGAGCTAACAAAAGCTGCGACATAGAGATTGCCGGCGTGCGCATCGGCGGCGTCGGTGTAGAAGGTACTTTTGCTTTCCGACCTATCGAAGGTGGTGGCCAATGGACCGGCGATCATGTCAAAGGGACAGTGGAGTACATATACCGCAAAGGAGACAAAATAATTTCGCTCGACAGCACCTCCGGTTCACCCCTCACTGCCGAAGCTGCCGTATCCATAATGGGGAGCAAGGTCGATGAGGAGGAGAACTGTGCGATGCTTCTTCCGGCCACATATATCGGATGGGACTTTCTCGGTGATGGTAAGAATGATCAGAAACGCATGTACCTCAGTGTGCTTCTCCGCGTGGTCGATGCCACTCCCACAGACGGTAAAGGTCAGCAGCGATATCCTTTCACGCAAGATAGCGACGGCTCTGAGGCTTCAGATATTCCGATAATATATTTAGCTGTCGACAAGGCGACCCGAACCGTCAGCTCCCGTGTGTACAAAAATAACAACAACTACTTCAGTGACGAAGCCTTTACATCACCCTACACATTGGCCGGCGATGAGGAGGTGAAAGAATTCGGCTGGGCCGCCCTCCCCGTAACAGGGGAATGGGAACCGGGGTATGTCTACACCTATACGCTCGACTACACCTCAGGCGTCGGTCTTCATGATCCGGAGAGTCCTGAAGCCGGCAAGCCCATCATAAGTGACAAGGTTGGCGTTTCAGTCAGCGTAAAAGACTGGCAGACAAAACCCTCCTCGGGCGTTGTCGTTCCCGGTTCATAATCTACCCTATTACATTCATGAATAAGAAAGATCTTTCATATATCGCAATTCTGTCTCTGCCCGCTGTGTTGATCTCATCGTGCAATCAGGATGATATATCCGGACGTCAATCGGCAGGGGATGACCTGATATCCTTTCAGGTATCGTTGCCCGGAGTCAGCACGCGCACCACAGAAACGGATATGCTCGGGGCACTCGCCTCAGGATTCGACGTCACGGCTTTCTGTCCTGAAGATGAGTCGCGCATCTCAGCCGACGGAACTCTCGGGGAATATTTCAGCGAGCAAAGAGTGACACGAGATGGTGACGGCAAATTCCGCTCTGATTTTTGTCGCTGGCCCGGCAATAAAGATGAGAACGAGGGACATCTGAAATTCTTTGCCTTCTATCCCTCGCGCAACGACCTCCGGAAGAGTGTGGATGAAGATGAGACATCCACCCGTTTCGCGCTCACCAATCATTCGTCGGCATCCACCTACGACTACAATCTTGAAAATTTCAGAATCAACAGAGATATCTCCCGCCATGTTGATTTTGTCGCTGCCACGACAGAGGGGAGCAAGAGCGACCATCTCTACTCCGGCGTTGAACTCAACTTCCAGCATCAGATGACTCGCGTGGGGTTGCGCGCATGGGGCACCAACGCCACCTATAACGTCGAGATCGCCGGCGTGAGAATCGGTAGCCCCGTGATAGAGGGCACATTCAACTTCTCCGCCGTGCCTGACAATCCGGAAGAGGGGGACAACAGCATAGGAGGTTGGATTCTCGGAGCCTCTCCAGTGAGAGACTGCGTTGAATATATCTTCCGGGAGGCGGACGACACAGTTATTCCGATTGACGGAAGCCGTAACAACTCAGAGAACTCCGCTTCATCCATAATGGGGAACGGCGGATGGTCGATGGTGATTCCCTACACTCACACTGCATGGAATCATAATGCTGACGCACCCAACAACCTCCAGGGGATGTATTTCAGCGTGCTGCTGCGCGTCAACGATAAATCAGGAATCCAACTTTATCCCTATCCCGGCAATTCCTCTCTTGAGGATTCTGACGAACAAAAGATGAAGGTGATATTTCTGGCGGTTGAAAAATCAACGGGCCATGTCATGAAACGTCTTTACAAAGATGGGAGCCGCTATTTTACGGAGGCTGATCTTACAGCCGCCTCCGAGTATGACCTTCCGGCTACACAGGAGATCCGTGAGTATGGCTGGGCGGCACTTCCTATCGCAACCGATTGGAAAGCCGGATATGAATACACTTATGCGCTCGATTACTCCAAAGGCGTGGGGCTTCACGATCCGGACGATCCTGATCCGGGAGCACCAATTTTGAATGAAGTGTCAGTTTCCACGACAGTAAAAGAGTGGGACGCCCCTGCCGGCGAGCATAAAGTTATAGACCTGACCGTTAAAGATAACACTACCATAAATATCGGTAAATAATTCTACCGCAATGATCAACAATCCAAAATATTTGGTGTGGTGCGCTCTCGCACTTGCCGGCATGATGGTGTCATGCTCGTCGGACGACTCCGAGCCAACGTTTGCCGGATCGGAGGAGTTGGTATTCGTCACGCCCGGACCAACTCGCGCGGCTGTGACAACTACTGCCAGTCTTACCGCAAAGCCTTTCGCGACCTATGGCGCCATATCGCTTGCCGACGGAGAAAGGGACCTCACCGTGCTTATGAACGGGAGCCAAGCCACATACAATACCTCCGAGAAAAAATGGAATTATGGCACGACTCTATACTGGTTTCCGAATCACGTCCACTCTTTCGTGGCTCTTCACCCGATTGAGGCGATAAACAGCACCCGGACAGTAACAGATGTAAAATATGATGATGGCCGACTGAGCTTCAATTATACTCATCCTTCTGATTATAAGAGGGCATCAGACCTTCTTATAGCTACCCACCGCCGGAAATATGTTCAGGAATCGGGTAAGCGTGCGGCGCCTGTGTCGTTAACATTCGAACATATCCTTTCAGTGCTTGATATTCAGATCAAGTATTTCG
Source organism: uncultured Sangeribacter sp. (assembly GCA_964513775.1). Taxonomy (GTDB): domain Bacteria; phylum Bacteroidota; class Bacteroidia; order Bacteroidales; family Muribaculaceae; genus Lepagella. Next base: position 8,082 of record CAZEOI010000100.1, read on the forward strand.
AGGAGTTAGCCTATAGCAACGGAAATAACCGCATTGAGGTAACAGAAATAGTACTTGACGGCATCAACGTTTCCGGCACATACAATGTGCGACCCGATGATCTCAATGAGACCAATGCCAGCAGTGGCACCGATGGCCACGATGGAAGCGGTTGGAGCAACCTCACCACCGGGAAGCGCAGCTTTCAGGGAACTGCCGATGTACACATCAACGGTTGTTACGAAGCGATATACGATGCGTATAAGCCTGTATTCAAAAACACAGACGCCTTCATAGTCTTACCGAAGGCTTCGGGCGATGTGACACTCACCATGACATTCAAGTTATACGTCAACGGCACCTATGCCGCCGATCATACTCTCTCCACTGTGCTTGAAAACGCAGAATGGGGAGCCGGTCAGAAAATTACGTATAGTCTGCGAGTAAAAGTCGGAGAAATTTTGCAAGGTGGCTGTAAGATTGAGGACTGGAACAGTATCGACGAGCTTACCGAGACCATTACCGATACAAACAGCGACCATGATGCCGGAGAAGGCAACCTCAACCCAGGTGAGTGGTCTAACATTGGGCAAGACTGGCAATAACTTAAAATAATTATGTTTCCCATAGATAACCTACATATCATACACTTTCGCCAGACGTTCATTGCGTTGATGCTCGCGTTGATGGCGATCTCATGTGACGACGACCTTGTGTCACCAACGACGGATGTGTGCGAAGGTGTCGAAAGTATAGTCACGCTCAACCTTCAATCAGAGGGCTTCAGTGGAGACGACACTCACTCCACGCGTGCAATTGGAAATGGATTGGTTGAAGAGAACACGATCAAAGACTACTGGCTGATTGAATACGACCAAACCGGCAACCGAATTGGCTTCCCTCGCTATTACGAATATAACGAGGCAAGCAAAAACGTCCGAATTATTGTCCCTACAGATGCCTCACACATATTCAAGGGGGTGATTCTTGCAAACACCCATAACAAGGACCTCTTCAATGAGGAGAACGATATGTCGATGTCGGAAGATCACCTGAAAACCATGTATGACGAAATACGTCAGGAAGAGGAGGTATATACTACTTTTAATGGCAGCGATGGCAAAGAATCACACTATCTCCCCATGAGCTGTGTGTTTGATATACCTGCTCCTAAAAATGAAGAGATTCAGAAGTTTACTTGCACTCTGCGCCGCAACGTAGCCAAAGTAATCATGCGTCTCAGGACCAAGGATGTAAAGATCAACAATGTTCTTTGGCGTAATGTGCCTGAAAAAAGATACATTGCCGAACAGCTTCTCAATCCTCGCGGACTGACCTCTACCACATTTGAGGAAGCTTACCGCAACGCTATGGAGCCGGACGTAAAGGTTCTTGATTGGGATCAGGATGAGATAACAGACAACCAGAACAATCTTGCCGCCGGCTCCGGTGGAGACAACCTTGAACTTATCTATTATCTTCCGCGCAGTTGCTGGGGCAGAGCCGGCAACGCCACTCAGGCCAAGGATAAGAACTGGGACGCACCGGATAAAGCAACATATTTTGAGATTCAGGCCTCGAAAAAAGATGGATCCGGAGATCTTCGCTACCGTATCTATCCCGGCACAAATGTCACTACCGATTTCAATCTTATCGCCAACTGCTGTTATACCATACAAGTTGACTTAAAAGCGTCTGATATTGCTAATGACAGCCGCGTGGAGGATATGAACAGAATCCGCCTCGCTGAATCCAATTCTTATATCATTGATCCCTCTAATCCCGTCACTTACGAGATTCCTATATCGCGTATCAACGAATTTTGGTCAAACGACAAAGTGGACTTGAATGCTAAAGCCAATGTTCTTGATGACAAAGATGCACTTGAAGACACAGACGAGTGGATCGCAGAAGTAATCTGGCAGGATCAAGCACAACAGATGATACAATTCTCTACGGCTGATTCTGATGCCGGACTGACCTCTTACATCGGGACAGGCTCAACATCGTTCTATGTTCGACCTGTTAACGAAGTTGCCGGTAATGTCGTTATCGGCGTGAGAAGAAAGCCCGCAGATGGTACGGCTGACCCGGCACCCAAGGATCGTTTATATCTGTGGAGCTGGCATCTTTGGCTCACTAACTATAATCCTGATGAGCAGAGCCATGCCTGGGAAGAGGGCAAATATGAGTATGAGGTCACCGGCGGTAAAGTACACCGTTATGAATCAAGTTATTGGCAGACGACATTCCATAATAAGTATATGATGGACCGCAACTTGGGTGCAATGACCGACGAACCGGGAACAGATGACGCTAATCTATTAGACACTTTCGGCATGTATTATCAGTATGGCCGTCATGCACCAATCCCCTACCCCGAGCTTAGGAACGTATACGACGTCAATGGTGTATCTATATCGGCTTTTGCTTATAATAGTACCAAATATAATATGTTACGCCAGTTGTTTGCCAAATCACATGCAGAAGCAGTAACAAAACCCCATACCTTCTTCTATTGTTCAAGTATAAAAGTTCCACCGCTCGACTATACTTTACGTCGTTGGCTCGGAGATAACAATCTCACGATATCCAATCCCTACGAAAGAAATGTGTGGGATAACCCCGACTGGTACTCGGATACGAAGAGTATTTTCGATCCCTGTCCGCCAGGATGGGAAGTGCCAGATTATGGTGTCTATGAAGGATTCGCATCCTACGAGGTAAGTTACTTAGATGGCACTGCTGTGAAAAGTTATTTCAAGACAAATTCCGTAGAGAGCAACGTTACCCAATCCGGGAAAAATGGTGTCGTAAAGGGCTATCACCTTTATCTCAATCCTGACGATACGAGCAAAGGGACAGCATGGTTTCCCCTTACAGGATGTAAAAGCTCTACAAATGCAAGCCATTACGTAGGTCCTACAGGCAGTCATAACAGTGGCCCGGAAGGGATGTATTGGATGAGCGTACCGATCAATTCCGACTACTGCAACCGCATGGATATGACACGAGCCGGCATACAGCTCACCCCGAGTTTTGACCGAGGTAGCCGCAGTGCAGCTTGCCCGGTGCGTTGCATACGTCAGTAAAGATTATGTTATAAGTTCAAAAAAGACCTATCATGAAGATATATAAACGGTTAATAATACTACTGCTGTCACTACCATTAATCGCCGCATCATGCAGCGATATAATGGTAGATGAGGGTGATATTTCGATTGACGATTCAGATTCCGGCACTGAGTGTACCATATCTTTGCAACTTTCGGTGAGCGATTTTGAAGGGGATCAACCCATCAGCCGCGCCTTTTCCGATAACGAGGTTGATGAAAATACCATCAAAGATTTCTGGTTCATAGAGTATAATGAGCAGGGCCGGCGTATAGGTTGGCCCACATATTTTAAGCTTGAAAACCAGGATCAACTAAAAGATCTTCAAGTTATCATACCCAACCGTCCGGGAGTAAATTTCAGCGGACTGATCATAGCCAATACACATGACCCGGATCTGCTTGACAGAGTAAAAAATCACGATAATCTTGATATCTGCAATTACATCAATGAGTTCAGCACCGCCTTCAATATCAATATAGAGGGTCCTAATAGCTGCATAACAACCGGGCCTGACGGCAAACATTATCTACCTATGAGCGGATCGTT
>CAZEOI010000101.1:0-11577 GCA_964513775.1 uncultured Sangeribacter sp.
AGCATCTGACTACGGATCAGAAGGTTGCAGGTTTGAATCCTGCACGAATCACAAGTTTTGGAATGTCGCGAGACACTCTGATACGGTACACATAGGACTAAAATAAAGAATGACAAATTGGTTCGTTAGCTCAACTGAATAGAGCATCTGACTACGGATCAGAAGGTTGCAGGTTTGAATCCTGCACGAATCACTTGGAAAGGGTTATCGAGAGATAATCCTTTCTTCGTTTATCTTCAATAATTGCTTAAGTGTGAAAAGCAGACTCATTAAGTAATTAGCCGTTATTGTTCGCAGCTAATTATAAACCATCTAAACTGTTAATGAACGAATTATAAACTTTATTCTTTGTGGCTGAACGAAAGTATATTGCTATTGATCTGAAGAGTTTCTATGCTTCAGTGGAATGTGTTGAGAGAGGACTTGACCCTCTTGACACTTGCCTTGTCGTGGCCGATTCCTCCCGCACCGAAAAAACCATATGCCTTGCAGTGTCGCCGGCTTTAAAATCTTACGGCACAGGTGGACGGCCACGTTTATTCGAAGTCGTGCAGAAAGTGCGCGAGGCAAACAGACGACGTGGAAGACTCGGAAAGAGTTATTCCAAAGCGTTTCTCGAAGCTCATCCTGAAGTGGCCCTGGATTATCTCGTCGCGCCCCCAAGAATGGCCTATTATATTGAGTATAGCACAAAAATCTATAAAATCTACCTTAGATATATCGCACCTGAAGATATTCACGTCTATTCGATTGATGAAGTTTTTATGGATGTCACCGACTATCTGGCCACTTACGGCCTAAGTGCTCATGAATTGGCTATAAAGATTATCCGGGATGTTTTGCGGGAGACAAAAATTACCGCTACTGCCGGAATTGGCACAAACATGTATCTCTGTAAGATTGCTATGGATATCGTTGCCAAGAAGATGCCGGCCGACAATGATGGCGTGCGTATCGCCGAACTCGATGAGATGAGTTATCGTCGTCAATTGTGGGATCACACTCCTCTTACTGACTTCTGGCGGGTGGGGAGAGGCATAGCAAACAAATTGGCTCCTTTCGGGATATACACAATGGGCGACATTGCCCGTTGCTCAATTGATCGTGAGGATTTTCTATACAAGCTGTTCGGTGTGAACGCTGAACTTCTGATAGATCATGCCTGGGGATGGGAACCCGTTACAATGGCTATGGTTAAGGCATATCGTCCGGAAGCTAAAAGCATCAGCAGTGGCCAAGTGCTTCAATGCGCCTACACCACTGAGAAAGCTCGCAACGTAGTGCTCGAAATGGCCGACAGCATTTCGCTCGAACTGCTTGATAAACGTCTTGCAACTGACCAGATTGTCTTGACCGTAGGATATGACGTTGATTCACTTCTTAATCCTGCTATACGCTCGACTTACACCGGGAAAGTAACCACCGACTTCTACGGACGCCAAGTGCCTGCTCATGCCCATGGCACCATTAATATCAACTACCCTACATCTTCGTCAAATACGTTGATAAGTAAGGTTGCAGAATTATACGACCGCATTATTAATCCCAATCTGTTGGTGCGTCGTTTAACTCTATCGATCAATCATCTCATTCATGAAGAGGATCTCAAGAAGCGGCCAAAAGTGATTCAGCATGACCTGTTCAGTGATATTGATGAAATAGAACGTCAACAGGAAATTAAAGAGCAGGCTCTTGCGAAAGAACGCAAACGTCAGGAAACCGTTTTGAAAATAAAAAAGCTGTTTGGAAAAAATGCAATACTCAACGGTCGCAATTATGCCGACGGAGCAACCCAGCGTGACCGTAACCAACAGATAGGAGGACACCATGAGTAAATATGACGATATTATAAATCTGCCTCATAAAGTAAGCGCGACGCGCGTTCCCATGCCAATGGAGAACCGGGCCGCACAATTCGCTCCCTTCGCCGCTCTCTCAGGCCACGATGAGGCTATAATGGAAACAGCTCGCCTTACATCCGAAAAGCCTGAGCTTTCAGCGGAAGAGCTGCAAACCCTCTCAAGAAAGCTATCTTATGCCTACGAGAATCATGCTGATGTGACTATCACATTCTTTCAGCCTGACAACTATAAAAAAGGAGGGTCATACAGGCAATTGAGTGGTAAGGTTATTAAAATAGACAAAATCGATAATATGATCACTCTTAACATGAAACAGTCAATTCCCCTTGACAGTATCCTCAATATCGAAGGCTCAATTTTCAACGAGTTCTAAGCAGCTACGGATAATTAATAATTTACCGCGATCCGATACCCCTCGACAGGGAATACCGGATCGCGGTAAATTATTACAATCTCTTGGGCGATGATAAATTCATCAACCTAAAATATGTATTTTACATCACTTCTTGAGAAGATTCTTAGCAAATTCATAGTCTGGTTCCTCAGTGATCTCCTGGCAAAGACTTGTCCCAAGCACTTTACCGTTCTCGTCGATCACTACAAGTCCTCGTGCATAAAGACCACGAAGAGGACCATCAACCAATTCCACGCCATAATCCTTACCGAAATCGCTGCGGAATCCGGAAGCTGTGTACACATTGTCGATGCCGTTTGCTGAGCAGAAACGACCGGCTGCGAAAGGAAGGTCTTCCGACACACAAAGCACAACCGTGTTAGGTAATTCAGAGGCTTCCTTATTGAAACGTCTCACTGATGCAGCGCATACGTCGGTATCTATACTGGGGAAGATATTGAGCACTACCCTCTTTCCTTTGTAGTCATGAAGATTTATCTCTGAGAGATCTTTTGCCACAAGTGCGAAATAAGGTGCATCGCTACCTACTTTTGGAAGTTCGCCGCTCAAATGCATCGGCGTACCGTTTAGAAATACTGTTTCCATAGTTAATTTTATAATTCTTTGAGTTTATCTATCTTTTATCATCCGGCAATATGGCCGGACCATTGAAACCGGATTTATCATCGGAAGTTTTAACTTTACATAATCATCCTCCGATCATCCAGCTGCTTCATATATAGGTAACAATTAAATCAGTATTCCGGTTTTCATTAACCTCGCATCATATTCTGGAGAAAATGTATTCTACCCACGAGTTCAGAGGTGAGAGGGCGATAACGGCGGCTGTCGATAAACTTCTCTATGGCAGATATCATCTGATTGCCCAAGCCTATCTTTGCGGCGAGCATATCTGCCCGCTGCTCACAATCGGGCCACCAGCCGTGAGCTCCATATACTATATGCCCAATCTCATGGGCAATGGCTGCAAGTGTCTCCGTGTCGGAAAGACCTATGCTGCCGATCTCCTCCATAGAGATATAGATGGTATTGCCCATACTAACCATGATATCGTTATATCTGTTGTCATCTCGGTCAAGGCGCTTAAAGATGATCGGCATATTATAATGGGTGGCTGCCTCTGCTACAGGCTCACCGAACAATCTCACAAACACATCTACTATCTCAATATCTTGTCTGTTTATAAAATGCATAAATAAAGTTATGGCTTCAATAGTTTCTCAATTCTCTCAGATAAATTATGGTTCATACAAATTGAATTGTCTGCATATCAAATCAATCTGTCGTGTTCCCTTAATATAACGCCATTATGCTGATTTTCTGTCTTTCAAGCCTGTGTATTTACAATTTTATTATCTTTTTTCAGCTTGTTTAATACTTCTGAAGCGTTAGTTTGTTATAATAATGTGAGGAATCTTGAACAGGATGAGCCGGATTAACTTCATTGTCTTTCTGACTAATATCGGGTCTATCATAGATCAGCTTGAAGTTGTCTGAACCTTTAACAGTCTGGTTTCAGATAACTTTCAGTGTTAATTTATTAGCTCCGGGAGGGAGTTTAGTTGGTTAAACCACTGATGAAATATGAAAAAACAGCCTGTAAAATATCATTTCAAAAGATTCCCCTATTGAAGCAATTTAAAAACTTCATCAGCTAAATTAAAAATTATTATGGAAAACACTTGGAATTTCTCCCCTTCAACTTCATCCCCCTTCATTTCTGACAGTCTTTACAAACTCGCCATTTCCACTCGTCAGTTGAATACTACAAAAGGAAGTGTGACCAATTGCAGACTTGGTGAATTCAAACCCGTCACCCATGCTGCCATGAAAGAGATCTGGCCTTATCTCAGTCTTGAAAAAGGACGTACCACAGATTTCTCTTATGCCGGTGTCCTGATGTGGGTGGATTATTTTAAATATGAATATGTGATTTATGACGACACGCTTTTCATAAAAGGAGTAGTGGAAAACGATATGTCGGTGCCGGCCTTCTCCCTTCCGATTGGGAAGCTCAGTCTCAAGGATTCAGTAGAATTGTTGAAAGAATACTGCGAGGTAAATAATCTGCGTCTCGAATTTTCTGCTGTGCCGGAATATGCTATCGAGGAGATGAAAGCCTTGAATCCGATACGCGTGGAGCCTCTGACTGACTGGGGTGACTATCTTTATGACGCTCAGATGCTGGCCACCGTGGCCGGAAAGAAAATGAGTAAGAAACGTAACCATGTAAGTCAATTCCGACGCGCATACCCCGAATGGAAAGCTGTGGAGATTACTCCGGAAAATGCCGACGTAGCCATGAAATTCATGGATGTCTTCGACCTTGAAGGTGATTCTACGGAAATGGCACGAGCTGAAAGAGAACTATCCCGTCGCCTCATATCAATGATTAAAGAGGGCGACAAGAACCTTGAAGGTATGATTCTTTATGCCGGTGACACCGTTGGTGCATATACCATCGGTGATGTGAGGGGTGATACATTATTTGTACACGTCGAGAAAGCAACCCGCTCCGTCAACAGCAGCTATGAAATGATCAACTATGTCTTCGCAAAGCACATGACCGAGAAATATCCTGAAATCAAATATATCAATCGTGAGGATGATGCCGGCGACATGGGGCTTAGAATGGCCAAGGAATCATATCACCCTCTTGAGATCCTAAAAAAATACAATATCGTGTTTTAATTATCTGTCAATCCAAATTAATTCATTATCTTTGTGAATTAATTTGGATTGTTCAATAGAATGATATGAGCGACGTATTAGTAATCATACCCACATATAACGAAATTGAGAACATAGCCAAGATTCTTGAGACTGTGATGAAATATCCCGACAATTTCGATGTGCTTGTAATTGACGACAATTCCCCTGACGGCACTGCAGATGCCGTCAAATCAATGATGGCACTTTATCCCGGAAGGATATTTCTTGAACAACGCACCGGCAAGCTCGGACTCGGAACCGCGTATATACATGGTTTCAAATGGGCCCTTGCGCGCGATTATGCCTATGTCATAGAGATGGACGCCGACTTCTCCCACAATCCTGACGACCTCACGCGCCTTTATCACTGCTGCAAGGATGAGAGTGCGGATGTAGCCATCGGCTCACGCTATATATCCGGAGTGAATGTGGTGAATTGGCCTATGGGAAGAGTGCTCATGTCTTATTTCGCATCGGCATATGTGCGGTTTGTCACACGCATGAAACTCCGCGATGCCACGGCCGGGTTTGTTTGCTATCGGAGGCGTGTGCTCGAAGCGATCGACCTTGACAAGATAGAATTCAAAGGTTATGCTTTCCAGATTGAGATGAAATTCAAGGCTTATTGCAAGAAATTTAAAGTCGTGGAACTCCCGATTATATTTATCAACAGGCAATTGGGAACTTCCAAGATGAATTCCTCCATCTTCGGAGAGGCTATGTTCGGAGTGTTGAAGCTGAAAGCCGACCACTTGTTAGGTCGTCTTAAATAGGGTATCGCTGCGATATGTATGCAGACCTTAACGGGCATAATAATTATACAGAAAAAGAGAGCGACAAAACGGTTTTTCCGTTTTGTCGCTCTCTTTTTCTGTATAAGACGTTCAATCACCCCTATAATATTGCTGGAGATAGCAACGGGCTATGAAGTCTCTATTTTTCTTTACAAGCTCGTGATCATCCGTGCCGGGGAACACCGCGTCGGGAAGCCAGTCATTTTTGAATATGAAATGCAACAGATCAGCCGGGCAGCAGCCTCTCTCCGTAAGAAGCTCCATAGCATGTGCCGATGCATATTTTTTATCATACATAGGATTTTCAGGGGCTGCCACACATCTCGCTATATTTCTGGCAAGAAGCATACCTTTCTCCCTGTCTACCATTAGAATGAAGTCACGCTCTCCCTTCATCTGCACAAGGTGTTCCTGACCGGGAGCCCAACCAAGAGCCTCAATGAAGAATCTATTCAATTCCTCATAACCGGAGATAAACTTAATGGTCTTGCCACCCGTAGCGCGCGTGAATGCCGTGTAATATTTATGTTCCGGCGCCTGCTCCTTTCTCTTCTCGGCCGGGAGCTTACCTTCAATGATCAGATAGAGCCATTCACGCAGATATAATGCAAGAGGCCCTGTCGGATCTTCAGCCATGCTCTGCTCCATGCGTTCCTGAAAGAGTGGAATGTTGTCTTCTTTGCTCAAATCAAATCCAGATGCAATCTCACCCAGAGTCATAGCATAAGCGGGAGTCATGAGGTAGCAATGCATGAAAAGCCAGTTTCCAAGCTTCATGATAGCCTCGCTGTCTTCCTCGGCATGAATCTCAAGCTCATGTGTGAGACGGTAGTCAACAGGCAAAGGTGATTCATCGTAGACCCTGTCAAGTTTCTCCCACCATTTATCCGCACCTCTCAGCAATTCCGGATCAAGTGGATAAGCCGTCCTATGAGGTTCATAATTCATCGAGAGAGCATACCACACCATAAATCTCACATCAATTCTGTTGAGCTCAAAATCCATATACTCCCCACCATCGTCATAGAAAGGGACGGTGTAACCGTAGAGACGCCTACATTCAGATATGAATGAGCGCCAGATTCCGGCGTCGCAAATCACATCCTGATAATAACCGATTAGAGTCATTGCCGCACGCTCTATGGCTTTTTCCGGATAGCCGGGAAACAGCTTCTCTCTAACGGCTATCTCCACAAGCTTATTGGTGAGATCAAGATAATATCTGTCGGTCGACGTTTCTTCGGGAGCCGCAGGCTGACGAAGAAGAAACTGCTGCATCGTTATCATCGCATCATCAATTTTTGAGGCGTTCGGCAAGCTCCGTGAAGGTGAGCTTCTCCTGAGTGCCGGCTGTCATATCCTTAAGATTGATCGTGCCGTCGGCTATCTCGTTCTCCCCTATTATCGCTACAAAGGGAATCTTCTCTGAGTCGGCATAACCCATCTGCTTTTTCATTTTTGCCGCATCCGGATATAATTCGGCCGAGATTCCCTCTTTACGCAGCTTTGTTACAATCTTCATAGCTTCAGCAGCCTCTTTCTCTCCGAAGTTTACAAAAAGCACCTTCACACTTTGTGTGACATTGGCAGGATAAAGCTCAAGCTGATTGAGCACATCGTAAATTCGATCGGCTCCGAAACTTATACCGACACCTGAAAGACCCGGCATACCGAAAACTCCGGTGAGATTGTCGTAACGTCCACCCCCGGTGATGCTGCCAATCTGAACGTCAAGCGCCTTCACCTCGATAATTGTGCCGGTATAATAATTAAGGCCTCGTGCCAAAGATATGTCGACATCAAGGTCGCAATCGTGACCTAAAGCATCAAACTGCTCCGTCACAAACTGCAATTCATCCACACCTTTCAAGCCGGTCTCTGAAGAAGCAAGAAGAGTCTTCAGAGTTGAAATTTTCTCACTGTTGCTACCTTTCATCTCCAAAAGAGGACGTAGACGCTCTATGGCATCCTCGGTCAACCCTTTGCTCCTTAGCTCCTCATTTACATTCTCAATGCCGATTTTATCTATTTTATCAATAGCTACGGTTATATCCACAATCTTATCAGCCTCACCTATGATCTCGGCGATACCTGTGAGGATCTTGCGGTTGTTGATCTTTATGGCCACTCTCACCTTGAGTTTCTTAAAGACCATATCTATCATTGAGAGCAACTCGATCTCGTTCCAAAGCGAATCGCTACCTACAACGTCTGCATCACACTGATAAAACTCTCTGTAGCGGCCTTTCTGAGGACGGTCGGCACGCCACACCGGCTGAATCTGATAACGCTTGAAAGGCATCTGCAGCTGTCCGCGATACTGCACCACAAAACGTGCGAAAGGCACCGTAAGATCATAGCGAAGACCTTTCTCACACATTTCGTTAGTGAGTCTTACAAGATTTCTCTCATCAAGATCCTTCTCATTGACTCCCTTCATGAAATCGCCTGAATTAAGGATCTTGAAAAGAAGTTTGTCGCCCTCTTCGCCATACTTACCCATCAGCGTGCTGAGATTCTCCATCGCGGGAGTCTCTATCTGCTGATATCCGAAAAGACGGAACGCACTTTTTATAGTATCGAATATATAATTTCTTCTCGCCATTTCTATCGGTGAGAAGTCTCTCGTACCTTTCGGTATGGATGGTTTCTGTGCCATTATATAGTATTATTTTTGCTTTTATCTAAACTTCAACGCGAATTTACAAAACTTTTCCCGAATACTGAAGCTGTTTGAGCTTTTTCTTGTCAGGATTCTTGCCGGACGCTATCACTTCTGCTAATTATTCGTGACTTCAGTTGAATCCCAATGAGTTCAGAATTCCGCCGATAGTCTCAGATTGACTTGTCGTCTTGTAAGATAGTTGGGCACCGCATACTGTATATTATTGACATCTGTAACCCAATAATAACTGCTCACATTAGAAATATCAAACATATTGAAGAGATCAAGTCCTAATGTAATGCTCTTGAAGTGTCGCCAGAAATTATAACTCCTTACCCCCTCTTTCTCACCGCCGATAAGCTGATATGAAAAACCTATATCCACTCGTTTGTAAGATGGAGCTCTGAAAAAAGATATGTCTCTGCTCACATGAGGAGCCGTCATCGTTAATCCATCTGCCAGAATACCTCTTAAGCTGAATTTCAACTTTGGAAATTTTGGGAAATAATCCGTAAAATAGAGACCTATTGAATATCTCTGATCGGTTGGTAGGGGCACCTTCTTTCCATTGAGATCCTGCTGCGTCTTCATAAGCGAAAAGGTGATCCAGGAATCTGAGCCGGGTACAAACTGCCCGAATATTTTGAAATCCATTCCCATTGAATATCCCTTTGCATCGTTGAGGCCTGAATACGTCACCTTAAGATTGTCGTATTCATATGAAATGAGGTTTGACAGATTTTTATAGTAAATCTCACCTGTGATCTTAAACGGTCGATCCATGGCTCTGAAGATATAGTCAGTGCCGAGTATTAACTGTATACTCCGTGGCGACTTTATCTTATTGTTAAGCCGGATACTTTGATTTCCGAGATCATCTGCCACTATCTCACGATATTCCTTGTAAAATGGCGACTGATAATACATGCCGGCCGCGGCTCTGAATTTCCAACTTGAATTACCTACCGGAGATAATGAAAGGTTAACTCGTGGTGAGATAAGAAATTCTTTATTGAAACTCCAATATGAGAAGCGCACCCCTCCATTGAGTGTTACAAAAAATTTGCTTGATTCGAGATATAACGCATCTTCTGCATAAGCGGCGATACGATTATTCTGCAAATCTTGTCGGGAACTTAAATTATAGATGAGATGGACACCCTCCGGAACCGTTGGCAACGAATAACCGGCGCTGTCTCGCCATTCCCATTCTTTGGTTCTGTCTCTAAACTTCTCTATGGAATACTGCAGGCCGTAGGAGATATTATTGCGTCCGGCAGTTGTCGTGCCCTTCAACATCGCGGTCAGAACTGAAGCCTTGAGTCGATTTCGGGAATGTTCCATATATTTACCTACGCCTAATTCTCCTCCTACACCCTGACTTCCTCCCGTGCCGGCTTGATCCAGCCAATACTCTCCGGAAATATCATAGCTCACAAATTCGTCGGTCATGAAACCGGATACCTGAAAAGTAAAAGCTGAAGAACGGCTTTTCCTGTAATTAAAAGAGAGTGTGCCTAAAAATGTATCAAATCTATCCTTTTCCTCTCCATCGAAATACACCTTGAAATGTTTGGTGTCGGTGGAGGTACCAAATGATGTCTCTCTGTCAGTTGGCTTGAAATTGAAATCGTTTATAGAGATATTTCCAAGAAAATTGATAGAGAACTTGTCACTCGCCTTCAATGTCAGATTGGTCTGATAATCGAAATACAATGGGTCATATTCTCCTCTTGTCTCAAGTGACGAGAGAATTGAATTATTCTTTTTCAACCTCAATCCATGAAGTTGAGAAAATTTTCCGCTGTTCTGACCTAACGAAAGCGACCCTCCCATAAGACTGAGACTCACAGCTCCCTCAAATGCTTCAGGATCTCTATAGGTTATATCAAGTGCTGATGACATCTTGTCGGCATATCTGGCGGGGAATCCACCGGTTGAAAACCGAATGTTATCCACCATATCTGGGTTTATTATGCTCAAACCCTCTTGCTGGCCGCTACGTAATAACTGTGGGCGATAAATCTCAACACCATTGATGTAAACTGCATTCTCGTCATAAGAACCTCCGCGCACCGAATACTGCGAACTCATCTCATTTGAGGAATTCACTCCTGCCTGAGTTGCCAACATAGCTTCAACACTACCACCGGAAACATCCGGCGATGTCTTGAAATTTTGTGTAGTCATGCTCTGCATCCCATTTATATTGTCGCGAAATCCTGTGACCTCCACCTCCTGAAGTATTGCATCTTCAGGATATAGCCTTACATTGAGTTCTATCTTATCTTTAGGATCAATCAATTTCCTGTTGACAGTCTTAAAACCAACGCAACTGAATATAACTTCGATGGTATCCTTTTCAGCTACGGTTAATGAATATTTACCTGAAAGGTCTGTATTTGTACCAATAGAGGTGCCACCGATTCTGACTGTAGCAAATTCTACAGCTTTATCCTCATTATCTTTAACTACACCAAAGAAATTGACGTTATCGCAATAGCCATCAATAACACCAAACAATATAAATATTACGGAAAAAAGGATATATATATTTTTCATCAATTCGTAGAATCCGCACCTTTAAATAGTATGTACCGATGCAGTTTGCAACATTTACAAAACGTAATTATAATATTATATATTGTTATGTATAATTCTCAATCATCTCTTCCTATCACCCGTTTAACGAAAATCCAAAGCAAACCGATAATAATTGGATTAATAACTCTCCTTCTTTCCTAAAGAAACCATCACTATCGGCGTGATAAGGTTTAACTTCACGTAGCCGTAGGAGCTGAAGCTGGATTATCTTCGGTTGGTATGTAAATAATCCGAAGGCATCCTGTTCGGATGCCTTGGATTAAGGGGGCAATTACCTACTCTCCCGCTTTCCCAAAGAAACTATCACCATCGGCGCGATAAGGTTTAACTTCCAGAAAGCCCACGGAGCTAAAGCATGTTTATCTTCGGATGAATCCGGAATAAAAAAATAAAGAAAGAAATTCAGGTAAATGAAGAAAAGAAATTCAGATGAATATAAAAAAAGAAGGCATCCTGTTCGGATGCCTTCTGATTAAGGGGGCGATTACCTACTCTCCCGCTTTCGCAGTACCATCGGCGTGATAA
>CAZEOI010000102.1:0-11575 GCA_964513775.1 uncultured Sangeribacter sp.
GGCAAAAATGCACAAAAGACTTAAACACCGGGCATGATGCCCTTACATATTTTATAAGTCAGCGGTTGATAAAGCTTTTGATAATTGCTATCGTGGTGGTGTCGGAGGCGAATACTGAATTGAGTCCCTGAGCTTCCTGAGCAGGATCGCCGGTGTAGTCGTCGCCGGATTGCCACGTCTCATGCTGAGGATGGGCGAGACCGCCCCAGCCCCAGAAGTTGGCACCCTTTATCTTTCCTCCATCTTTTATTTCGGAGAACACATGCGTGTAATATGCATCGCGGCCACTTACCGGCGATCCTTGAGCCACAGCCATACCATCGCGGGGATAACCAAACTCCTCAAGCACGATAGGTTTGGCTTTCTTCCCATCCTTCTCTTGGTAAGCCGAGAGTACATCGAAATGAGAGTTTATGTATTCAGAAGTGTTGCGGCAGGCCGCTGCGATACTATCGGTAACTGTTGATGCCGTCACCCAGTTCCAGTTGTATGGCCAAATGTGGATAGTGGCATAATCCACTTCAGGGAAAGAATGAATCTTGGTCCAGAGATCGATATCACCTTCGCATCCCCACATACCCTCACTGCCTGTAGAGACAAGGTGATTTGGATCTATGCTCTTGATGAGGGATGCCGTGTTTTGGATCCATTCGGCAAACTTCTCTTTATTTGCCGGGTCGAAACAGCGAGGTTCATTGGCAATCTGCCAAGACATGATGGCCGGAGATTCAGCATAAGGCTTTCCGGTGACGCTGTTAGTGCGCGACACGATATTCTTCACATGATTTGCCGCCATGTTCATGGCAGAGTCATTGAGAGTGAATTTCGAGGTATAAGCCATGTATTCCGGATACCCATCAATCGAAGGGTTCACCGCCTTACCCTCACCGGCCCACTCCAGATATGTAGAGAATCCACCGCTCCATTCCCAGGCATTGTTGAGGTAGAGCACCGCTTTCATATCGCGTTTCTCCAGCTCATCAAGGAGATAGTCAAGACCTTCGAGCACTTGAGTGTTATAAATACCGGGAGCCGGTTGCAGAGTAGGGGAGATGTGGGAAGGAAGTCCCTCTTCGCCATCTCCACCAACGAGTATGCGTAGATTGTTGATGCCGATGCTCTGAAGTGTATCGAGTTCGCGAGAGAGACGCTCACGGTTGCCCCCTTCACCTTCGGAGGCGAGAATCGCGCCATACCAGAAGTTTGTGCCGACGTAGCGGTATAAGGAGTCGCCTATATAGAACTCTCCATCTTTTACAGTCACGAAATTGGATGTGTCGGATTGCGGGTTTTCTTTCTTCGAGGCGCAACCGGAAGCAAGAATTGAAGCTCCGATGAGAGCTAATCCTAAGTATTTTGAATATCTCATATTAAATATGCAATAAATAAATGTGTGCCAAGTTTATATGACTATCTGAGGTTGGTGAAGGAATATTGCTATTAATCAAAAACACATAAATTTTGATCTCGAAATGTCACCAGTCATCGGTGCGGAAAGGTATTAGCGGGAGACCATACATATCTTTCAATTGGCCGATTGCAAAGTTCTTGAAACAGTAGCGTACTGATTTAATATCCTTAACCTTGTCGCTGGAGACAGTTACGGTGAACGGCCAGTTCCAATCTTCGGAAGCCTGAGCCGGATAAAACACCTTATCCTCACCCGCCACTTCGAAACCCGGCAGATCGATGTTGGGGTTAAGCCCACCCACGGCATTGTTGAAAGTCAAGACAGCCTTATCGCCCTGCAAGTCTACGGATTTAAAGGAGGGGAACTGATGAGGCAATCCGTTGATGCCGTATGTGCGGGCCCCCGCCATAAAAGCAAGCCTTTCGCCAATCTCCTTCTTCTTTCGGGCGTGGATATCCTTAAGTTCGAAGGGATACACAAGGTCGGAGGTGCAGACAATCCCGCTGTTGGGTAAAATTTCTGCGGCTTTGTGTTGGCACTCACGGAATTTAGCGGCATCGTCACCATCAGGATTGCTGTATTCCCATCCGGGAAGCTCCACGAAATAGAAAGGAAGTTGACCGAGTTGCCATTCATCGCGCCAGATCTCCACCATATCCTTCTGATGCTGTGGATATTCATGGGCGCGCCCCACGTTAGATTCCCCTTGGTTCCAGAGGAAGCCCTTAACCGTGTAACCGATAACAGGCTTCAGCATAGCGTTATACATAACGCCAATTCTTTCCCATTCGCCCATCTCTTTGTTTTCCTCCGAGTCCATATCCCATTCGGGGTATGTGTCGAGTTTCCATTTCGGGATCCAACCTTCTACTTTCGAACCTCCGTAGGCACAGTTGATGATGCCAATCGGGACATTGAGAATGTCGGAGAGAGAGCGGGCAAAGAAATAGGCGAGGGCGGAAAATTCAGCGGCATCGGCAGGATTGGAGGTTTTCCATTTCCCCTCCACTTTATCCTGTGGTGTATAGGAGGCTTTTTTAGGTATGTTGGCCATACGAATTCCAGGATATTTTGACGCATAAGCTATGGCTTCGCCGGCACCCTCAATGGGTTGCACGCCATATCCGCGCAGAGGCATCTCCATATTCGACTGTCCGGAGCAGAACCATACTTCGCCCATAAGGATATTATCAATCTTCACCTCGCCATCGCCATCATTGAACGTAATGCAATATGGCGTGAAAGAGGCTTCAGGAGTTGGCAGCTTGATTTCCCATTTTCCGTTACTTTTATCAGCTTTAGCTTTGAATGATTCAGAACTCCAAGATGGATTAATATCGACAGTAGAGCCCGGTTTGGCCCACCCCCAAAGTTTTGCATCGGAATTCTGCTGTAGCACGGCATTGCTGCTTATTATGTCGGGAAGCTCCACTTTGGCGTTTCCGGCCAATGCTACGATTGCAAAGAATGCGGGCATCAGCGATTTGACAGGGATTGATTTCATGGCGGTAATATTATACAAGTTTTTTATGATGCTGGTAGAGGTCGCGGAAAATCTTGGGAGAATGTCCTTTCTTTTTCTTGAAGATACGGTTGAAATTGGATATGTTGTTGAATCCGCAGTCGTAGCTTATTTCCGCGATAGATGTTGTGGAATCCACCAAAAGACGGGAAGCGTGTCCGAGCCTTACATCGATAATATAATCGGAGATTGATTTGCCGGTGCGAAGTTTGAAGAAACGACTGAAAGCCGTTGGAGCCATCCCCACAAGAGAAGCTATAGTGTTAAGACGAATCTCCTGCTTATAGTTTGATTCGATAAATTCCTGCACTTTCTGCACTCTCCGGCTATCGCAGGCGGGCTCAACGGAAGCAAATGAAGAGCTTGCCAATAGCCGGTAATTTCCCGCTTCGGCTATGTCATTAAGGAGAGCGAGAAATTCGAGAAGACCATTGAATCCGGAGTCAGTTTTAGAAAGACGTTCGAGTCTGGAATATGCTTTCATGATGGTTGAGAGAGGGAAAGCAATACCGTTGGAGCTCTCAGTGAGCATATTTCTAACCTTATCGAGCTGTTTTTTCCCGAGCAAAGAATCTCCGAGAAGATCTTCAGCGAATTGAATGGTGATCTCGCGCATATTGGAGCTGACACATTCATGTTGTTCCCAGCCATGCTCTATTCCGTGACCAACGAGCACAAGATCGAATTCACCAATCGTTTCAACCGAGTCGCCGACAATTCTACGGGCCCCTTTGCAGTTGGTGAGAAAGTTAAGCTCAAACTCACTGTGACGATGCACGGGAAATGTGAATCGGTCTTTAAAGCGGTCAACAAGATAGAAACAGTCTTTCTTGGAGAGCGGGGTTATTTCGGTTATTATTTTGTCAGCCATTTCGGGTCAGGTCAGTTTATAAAATAAAAGGAGAGAATGAACGGTGTGCGAAATTAGGAATAAAAATGGCTGAGAACAAAGGAAATAATCTGTTTTAAAACATAAAATCAATATTAGTCAACAATCAGCTAAAATAGTATCATATCAGGTATTTACCACGCATGAAATAAATAGTAATTTTGCAAAGTCTGAAAATTCCTTATTTGGAGTCAGGCAATCAACTTCAAAATATTCTAAAAAAACTAACCCGATATTATGAAATATTTTAAATCTGTGATTCTTTTTGCGGCATTGGGATTGATGTATCCCATGACAACAACGGCGGAAGTAATCAATCTCGCTACCCCATCAACTTCAATGGTGCTTGACGCCGAGGAGGGGGAGCCGCTCCGCATAGTCTATTATGGAGAGAAGCTCTCTCCGGTTGATCTCGATAACCTTAAATCATCGCCAACAGCTCATCATGAAGCCTATCCGGTGTATGGCATAAATCCACAGGGAGAGGCGGCTTTGAGTGTGACACATTCAGATGGGAACCGTACAACTCAAGTAGGAGTGACCGGAGTTTCAACCCGTGAGACACAGGATGGCTCTGTTACTACTATAGCCATGCGCGACAAGGTTTATCCATTGGATATAAATGTGAATTACCGCGTGCGTAACGGATATGATGTGATCGAGACCTGGGTAGAAGTGGTGAACAACGAGAAGAAGGATGTGACGCTTAACCGCTTCATGTCGGGCTATCTTCCTATCCGCAATGGTGATGTGTGGTTGTCAAGTCTCTACGGGTCATGGGCCAACGAGACCCAGCTGACAGAGGAACCACTTACTCATGGAGTGAAGATGATCAAGAATAAGGATGGCATGCGAAACTCCCACACTGCTCACGGAGAGGTGATGTTTTCGCTTGACGGGAAGCCCAAGGAGAACAGCGGACGCGTGATAGGAGCGGCACTGTGCTATCCCGGCAACTATAAGTTGTTTGTAGATACAGATGATTCCGATACCCATCATTTCTTCGCCGGAATAAATGAGGAGAATTCAGAGTATCATCTGAAGAAAGGTGAAACCTTCAGCACTCCGGAGCTTGCTCTCACCTATAGCAATGAGGGTCTGTCGGGAGTGAGCAGAAATTTCCATAAATGGGGCCGTGACAATCGCTTGCATGGCGGTGACAGGGAGAGGAAGATATTGCTCAACTCCTGGGAGGGTGTCTATTTTGACATCAATGAGGATGTTATGGCCGGAATGATGGAGGATATTGCCTCGATGGGTGGAGAGCTGTTCGTGATGGACGACGGATGGTTTGGTGACAAGTATCCACGTAATGTTGATAATTCTTCACTCGGCGACTGGGTCGTAGATACCCGCAAGCTACCCAATGGCATCAACGGACTGCTTGCGACAGCAAAGAAGAACGGTATCAAATTCGGCATATGGATTGAACCTGAGATGACCAATACGTTGAGTGAACTTTATGAGAAGCATCCGGAGTATATAATAAAGGCTCCAAAGAGAGAAGTTGTGAAGGGTCGCGGCGGTACACAGCTTGTGCTCGATATGGCGAATCCGAAGGTTCAGGATCTTGTGTTTGAGGTGGTTGATACGTTAATGACGAAGTATCCCGAGATAGATTATATAAAATGGGATTCTAATGCACCGGTGATGGAGCATGGCTCACAGTATCTGACAGCCGATGATCAAAGCCATCTATATATAGATTATCATAAAGGGTTGATCAAAACACTTGACCGCATACGTGCCGCTCATCCCGATGTCACCATACAAGCATGTGCAAGCGGAGGAGGACGTGCCAACTGGGGAGTATTACCATGGTTTGATGAGTTCTGGACATCAGACAACAATGATGCGCTCCAACGAATCTATATGCAATGGGGAACGAGTTATTTCTTTCCGGCCATAGCTATGGCCTCTCACATATCAGCTTCACCCAACCATCAGACTTTCAGAAGGATTCCTACTAAGTTTCGTGCCGATGTAGCTATGAGCGGACGTCTTGGATTGGAGATGCAACCAAAAGATATGAACGAAGATGACCGGGCGGTATGTGCTCAAGCGATAGCTGACTACAAGAAGATTCGTCCGATAGTTCAATTCGGTGATTTATACCGGCTTCAATCTCCCTTTGACAAGAAGGGTGTGGCTTCGCTTATGTATGTTACTCCGGAGAAGGATGATGCGGTTTTCTTCTGGTGGAAAACCGAAACATTTATGAATCAGCAGTTACCACGGATTCCTATGGCCGGTCTTGATCCGAACAAGATGTATAAAGTGACTGAACTTAATCGGATTGACAATAGTCCACTCGATTTCGAGGGAAAGGCTTTTACCGGTAAGTTTCTGATGGCAAATGGTCTTGAGATTCCCTACACTTATCGTGTGGATTATCATAAGAATACGGATTTCTCATCCAGAGTGTTGCGATTGACGGAGATGAAGTAACGAAGACGCTGAATTATACTTTTGGATGATAGGGGGATTACCCGAAATAAATAAATTTGCTAACTTTCCTCTAAAGAAAAATTTATTTATACTGACGGTGTAAAAATATCGCGATTTTTATCTACATCCGCATAATTTTTTCCTTTTGTAAAAAGGATTGGCAAAAACTGATGATTGTAACTTTTGAATATGATTATTTAAAGGAACTTTTTGAAGAAGGCAAGACGCAAGGTAAGAAAAATAGTTGCAGCTTTATAAAAAGAAATTTATTTACAAGTATTGAGGCTGTATCAGGGAATCTTGTTCAACGAGCTAAGGGGATTTCTTGATACAGCCTCAATGATGATCTACAGGCTATTTTACAGTACGGAATTCAAGCATTGACAGGCAAATATAGCGGCTCCATAAGCTGCCTCCTCCCGGGATTCAGAAAGAATTACAGGAAGATGAAAGGTTTCCTCAAAAATCTCGCGTAACCTTTGGTTCTTTCTAAGTCCATTGCCGGAGGCTACGATTACTTTCTTTCCAAGTCTCACAGAGTCGGGCAGAAGTGAATAGTAATCATAAAGAGCTTCACTGATACCGCGCATGAAACCCTCATAAAGATTACCGGGCAAGAAATTGGTTGAAGAAATATTTGTAATGCTACCTCGCTTCTCCGGATTCTGACGAGTGCCGTTGAATTGAGTCTGAACTTTTAATGGAGCTTCACCACCTGTGGACATCGCAGCCATGGCTGTAAATAAAGCTTCATCGCTAAGCACTGTTCCGGTGGTTTGACGCACTACCTCACCAAAGAAATTCTTAAGCAACGCCAAAGAATAGCCTCCACAAAGCTCAGCTCCCACTAATATATAACCGCCTCCGGGAAGTGTCCGTGAATCAATAGAGGGTATTTCAATATATTCCGGAGAATAAACTGATATCTGGCTACTCGTGCCTACAGTGACGTGTACGGCATCCTCTTTATTTACCACAGAACCTATGAATGCGGATTGATTATCACCGATAGCCGGATATACCGGGATATCGTTGTAAAATCCTACGGGATCATTACTTAAAGCCACCCGAGGTAACAATGCACAATCAACGCCAAGATGGTTCAGTGCTTCCTCATCAAAGCAAAGAGTTGATTTATTAAAGAAACCTAAAGATGCGGCATTTGATGGATCTGTCAGAGGTGTTGTGTTGTCTGTAAGCCGCATTGCTATGTAATCCATGATGGTGCATATGTGAGCAGAACCCGGAGGCACTGATTCACAATGCTGATTGAAATAGTGGGTGACGAGTCCAAAACCGGAGGACACATTGTGTCCACTCTCTCTCGATAAAAACTCTGCATATGTTTCAGAGTCGTTAAACTTTCTATTGCCACGACTATCTTGCCAAGTTACAAGAGGAGATAGAGCGTTGCCGTTGGCATCAGTATATAACATACCGTGCATCTGACCTGTGATCCCTATAGCACCAATCTTTTTATCATCAGACATAAACCTGATTAAAATATCCTCAACGATCTCAAAAATTCTTTCCGGATCTTGCAGACGTTCATAAATTTCTTTGCCCGAAATTATTGAATCATTTTTTATCGTAACACTCTCCGTAAGAGATGTGTCGGAGTCATAAAGCACTCCACAAACGGATGTAGTGCCTATATCTATACCAATATAATACATGTGATGAGAAATTTAAGTGTATGAAGAGAATTGATGATATAAGCAGCTATACACAATTAATGATTATATATCTACTACATTCTACTGCGATCTCCGCCTCAGCTTTTTAGTCATAATGTCAGTACATTATTCCTTCAAATCCGATGCAGTTCCCATCTTAGAATTTCATATCCATTATGACAGTAATTATCTGCAGCTACTTATTGAAGTTGTTTAAACTTTTTACGGGCTTGTTGATTTTTATATGTATTATTTGAATATGGAGTCCTCTTTGCCCGTCTTCAGCCATCTTTCGGGTTGCTTTTTCATCTCTCATCGGTCGTTTAGCCCGCTAAACTTCCTCTTCGAGCTAAAAAATCACCTCCGAAAGATATCTAAATACAGACAAAGAAAAAGTTTAAACAACTTCATCTGAAATTAATCTGCATTTCTGCAAATATCCAAAATCTTTAAAATCGGTGTATTGGTGTCAAGATTGTATTTATGATAGTCATGAGAGGTTATCGCAATATCCGGTTTTAATGTTTTCGCATACTGACTGTTAATAGGAAAAAACTTTTGCATTAAGTTTGACGCGCTTGCCATCAGCTTTGTGTATGGCAATTGGAAAGGAGTGATTTCCATAAAGGTGTTTGGAGCCTGTCCCGATGGAACACCAATTAAAGATGCACCCATTTTCCAAAGATAAAACGCGTAATGAAAAGCGGCACTATTAGTTTGGGGATCAGTTATAACGAAAATACGGGAGGGGCGATAGAGTGGCTGTCCGTTCAATGACTGTAGGAGCTCCGGAGTTTCAGTCATAGCATTTTGCAACCTCCGGCTTCTGAGCGTGGCGATGTCGGCATCTTCATATTCATTCATAACAAGGTAATCACCGATCTTGAATTGAGCGCCCCACGATTGGTTTAACTGATCTATTGTCTGATTGAGTTTCTTTAGATATAAGTTTGATATCAGACGTATGTTTTCAACGCCAAAATCTTTACGGAAATAGTCATCTCCAAACATCATCATCAAAGAGGGATGAATTATTGGAGTCCATCCACCGGGATTTCCTCTCAGATCGATGATAAGATTATCTGTTCCCTTTTCCTTCATCATCATCAACATCTTGGAGAACTCCTCGGAGAAGGATGGAATGGCATTTATTGCATCATTGATGTCTTGGGGCATCTCTTTACCTGATGATTGATAATAATAAGAGATCTCACCAGCTGCATTATTCCAGTTGTTATTATAGGAATATTTGTAGTTTTCGCGAGCCATAACATTTGACAGGCGGAAGTACATTACATTGTCGTCTTCATCAATAAAGCCAAATTGCATATTATTTTGTGGAAGAGAAAGAGAGGTGTTTAATCTTACAATTTCCACATCTGCAAGGTGCTCCCTATCAACAAGTGGCAAACTTATTTGAACAGTATCTGAGTTTGGCGTCAATAAATGATAGCTGATGCTGTCGTTGAAGGGGATTCTTAGTTTGTCCAGTATTTCATTTTGATTTCCCCACAAACATAAGTTATGTAGATTTCCAATTGTATTCTCACTTGGTTTTACTTTAGTCATTCTGTGGGCAAGTGTATCAACTGCAACGCCATTTATTGCCAATAATCGTGACCCCAGATATTTTGAATATGGCTTTGCAATGCCGGATAACATCAGACCGTCGTTCAACACGTCAAATGCAATACGTTGCACATATTTTACCTTAGAAGGATCGGATTGTGGATATTGCACAAATGTGTGCAAATCCTTTATAGGCACTATGAATTCACTGAGTAGGTCGCAGAATTCATTTAGGCTAAGGCTGTCTTTTGCAATTCTATCAGACACTAAATCTCGTTCCAAATGAAAGAAAGGACGGCCTCCAAATCCTGTGTATGGATCAGGATGGGTTTCTTCCAGCATATCACAGAAGAAAAGAAAATCGTTGACGAGAGAATCTCCCGGTAGATAAACCGCGTTGAGATTTTGTCCATCTTTTGGCTGAGCTAACACTTTGCATACCGAAAATAGAATGAGGCAAACGGTAATTGTAATATTCTTCATCATCATAAGTATTTTTTCAATTAATCAATCAATTAAGTGAGATTTATTCAATGGAAATATAAGATGTGCAAATTTAGATAAAAATCGCGAGATTTTTACATCGGCAGTTTAGAAATTGTTTAAACTTTTTACGGGCTTGTTGATATTTATATTTATTTTTTGAATATGGAGTCCTCTTTGCCCGTCTTCAGCCATCTTTCGGGTTGCTTTTTCATCTCTCATCGGTCGTTTAGCCCGCTAAACTTCCTCTTCGAGCTAAAAAATCACCTCCGAAAGCTGTCTAAATCCAGACAAAGAAAAAGTTTAAACAACTTCATAAATAAATGTTTTCTTTAGAGGAAAGATAATGATATGGACTAATCCATCTTATGGGCGTAGACGGTTAAGAGAGCTCTTTGGTATCGTTTGACTTTCGCTCTTTGCGCAGACGGTCACGGCGACGGAGGGCAAAAAAGGTGAGGACTATGCAGAGAGCTTCTCCGGCAACCGTGAGCCAGAAGCGAGTGGCATGACCCGACTTGAGGAGATCAAGGCCAAAATAGAAGGTCATGAAGAGAGCGTAGAGGGTGAGAAGTCCTGTTACGAGTTTATATCGTGGCATAGGGGAATCGGAAATTTTGAATGAGGAATTGAGTATTTGGATGAGGAGATGGGAAGTTGTGGAGATGAGAAGATGAGGAGATGAGGAATTAGGAATTGTGTGTCGGGGGAAGAGGATCGGGGAATGTCAGGTAAGGAGAGGTGTATGGATAGAAAGCTCCGCTTTGCAGGTGACGGTAGATGCGTATGCAGGCCACGGCGTCAAGAGCGGCATATCCTTGCTGTGCCGGTGATAGGGTTTCAGCTTCCCAGTTGGTGAGACGCTGACCTTTAGAAATTCGTTCTCCAAAAAGAATGCCATATATGCGGGACAGACTATTGTCGGAGATTTTGAATTGCTTTACATATTGCTGGAGATCAATGAATCCCTTAGGGTCAACCGGAGCAAGGCGACGCAGACTGTGGAAGTCATCGTGAATGGAAAGCCCGATTTTCAAAAGATCGGGATCCTCAAGAATATCAATAAGCTCCTTGACGAGTCCGATTTTATTGAGACGGAAGAGATAGCATTGGTCGGGGGTGGCGAGTTGCATCAGCGACACAGTGTGGAGCAGACCCTTTTTGAAACTCGGACGCGTCTCAGTGTCAAATCCTATTATCTCTGCCTTTCGGAGATCTGAGATGGCCTCAGCCACATCTTCCGGCTTGTCAATCAGCTTAACGGAGCCTGTGATATGGGCAGCAGGAAGCTTTGCAAGAGCCTCTTTTGATATTGTAACAGTGGCTTGGTAGATAGAATTTGAGTTCATAAGACTAATGTTAAATCCGAATGCAAAATTAACTAAAAATTCCAATATGTTATTATAAGAATTGAAAGTTTCGAATCAAATATCGTATAGGTTTTATATTTTGTAGGTAAAATATTGTATTATAATTTACGGTAGCAAATATGAATCAGAAGTTTAGCCATTAATGAAGTTGTTTAACCTTTTTACGGGCTTGTTGATTTTTATAAGTATTTCCTGAATATGGAGTAG
>CAZEOI010000103.1:0-11136 GCA_964513775.1 uncultured Sangeribacter sp.
ACAGGCGTGACGAAGTTCGGTAAAGTGTCGGTTTTCAGCGGTCTGAACAATCTTAAGGATATATCGATGCTTCCGCGCTACAATGCCCTGTGTGGCATCAGTGAGACTGAGTTTCACCATTATTTCACATCCTCCATCAGGGATTTTGCAGAGGAGCATGATCTCTCGGAAGAGGCAACCTGGAGTGAGTTCAAGGAATTGTATGACGGCTACCGATTCGCTTCAAGGGGAGAGAACATCTACAATCCATTCAGTGTGTTGAATGCATTCGACTCAGAGGAGTTTGGCTCCTACTGGTACGAGAGTGGCTCACCCTCCTATCTTATAAAACTGATAGAGCGTCATCGTTTCATGCTTTCGAACCTTGAGGGTGAGCGACGCACCTCCAAACAACTCGGCGATATCTCCGATGTGAGCAGGGATATCGTGCCGTTGCTCTATCAGTCAGGCTACCTTACCATCAAGGGGTGTGAGAATCCATCGGGGAGAGCCTTGGGTGAGGAGTATATACTCGGCTTCCCCAATAGGGAGGTGAATCAGAGTTTCTGGGAATCCCTTTCAGACCACTTCTTCAGGGGCTATGGTCAGTGCCTGACTTTCGATGTCCGCAGTTTCTTGGATGATATCAATCATGGGCGTGTGGAGGAGTTCATGGTACGGTTGCGGAGTCTGTTCTCCGACACAAACTCGGAGGCGGAAACCAACAAGGAGATACATTTCCAGAACATGATGGCGATAGCGTGCAAGATGATCGGTCTGGAGGTGCGCACGGAGATTCATTCGAGCCGAGGACGGTGCGACATGCAGATAGAGACCCCGGCCTACGTCTACATCTTTGAATTCAAGGTCAATGGCTCGTCAAAGGAAGCATTGGAGCAGATCCATGACAGGGATTACGCGGACCGGTATGGAGCCGATCCGCGCACGGTATATCTCGTGGGTGCCAATTTCTCGACAGAGACGCGCACCCTTACCGACTGGTGCATCAATACCCTCCACAAAGCCTAATTATTTATAGCTTTATGGGATTGTATTTTCATTTTGTTTTTAGATCCACGCTGACAATTCTGCTGTCTTGACCGAAAATCAAACTTCCATTATGAATGGACAGGAAGGATCCAAAATTATCCATCTCTGTTTCATCAAGATGAAGCAATCGGGTATTGTCCGGTATGTTTTGGTCAACGATCAAAATATAAAAGAGATCTTTACATCTGAAGGTAAATACAATATGATCATTGTCACTAAACATATCCAATCCAAAAATATCACCTTTATCCACAATATCCTTCATAAGCTGAAGAGGATGAGTGGCTGAAGCTTTTTTATCCATGATTGGCCATTTTTCACCAAAGTCCAACATGAATAATTTCTTTGCTTCTCCATTCTTACATTCATATACATATGGTTCAAGTACAGGTAGATATCCGATTGACCCATTTTTTAATAAGCAAAATGAGTTCGGATTAGAGAATGTAATGTTCTTAAGATTTTCTGGAATTTCTAATACCCCATTTCTGACCCCATCTTTATAATATATCAGTTTATCTTCATTCATACCGTATGCAATATTTCCTTTGTCATACCATATTCCACCATCAGAATCTTCAAAAAAATGAGAAGCCTTGTCTTCCGCCTCTTCTTTCCGCAAGAAATTTAATTCGGAATCAAGGATTATTCGATTGGGACTACCATAAGTGTCAAGTAAAACAATCTCATTGTCTTTTATTAAGAAATCAGATAATCCGAGAAACTCCTTGGGACCATGACCGTATTCCCGATAGGACTTAATCAAATTTCCATCTGGTCCATAGACATAAAGTCCCTTGGATTTGAATGAATCAAGAATGAAAAGAGTATCTCCTTTCCATTGTGTCTTTGAGAAGTCTCCCGGAGAGAATTCGTCATCTTCTGTGAGTTTGGTAACTTGCATGTTTGCAATTTCATTCACAAAATCCTTGGAAGAGTCAAGATCGACTGTTATATGCTCGATATCAGGATCATCAACTGTTTTATTAGATAAACACCCACTGAGACCCAAAGCGATACAAAAAAATATTGATAGGTAAATATATTTCATCATATAGTTCTTTTAAGAATAAACAAAATTGTTCATTAGGACAAGACTTGTCCTAATGAACAATTTTGTTAAATAATTATTAGCAGTCAACATCAGGACAGCAGACACCTCCATTGGGTAGACAAGTCCACCTCGTTGGGGAATATACAGTGACGATCCACCGACCTTCAATAGACCCAGATTCGTTTTGTGTCAGTGCTTCAATATTCTCTGACAAGAGATCGTGACTTACACTTTCTGGCTTTTGTATACCAAGGAATGAGGTACATGCTACGATAGTACAAGTAGCGATACACATGATTGCTTTCTTTGTTCTTTTCATAAAAACTTTCTAAAGAGGTTTGTTAAGTTTTGTAAAAATTACATCGGTGTATATCATTTCAACCGAGGTAGCGGGTAGCTACTGAGAATATAAATGATTATCTGGGGGTATAATTTAATTGGGTTTGATGATTATATTTAGGGATTATAAATCCTTAATAATAAATATCATTATCACTAGCTCTTGCTTTCATATTCATATATATGATAGGAGATAAAATTGAGATTATTGAAGTTATGATATATAGGATAGTATATATATGCCCTCCAAATTTTTCCATAAATGTGGCAGAGATAGTGATAGGAAATAATGAAGCTACTCCACAAATAATGACATATTTATAAATAACTGGTTCATGTCGATTCCTTTTATTATCATACTGATTACTATTCAATCGTAGAAAAATTTCAAGTAGTAGCATAATTACTAACAGTATAATGTTTTTCATGAAAGTTTGTGAAGCGCCAAAGTGAATTATTTCCCCAAAACAGCCACACGATTCAAAGTTTCCTAAAGGAGATATCAGATTAAGATAGGAAAGTACTGTAAATCCTGCAAGAGTAAAAATATATATAGTCCATATAAGACTGTATACTTCTTTGTCTAAAGCCAGTAGACCTAGAAATAGCTCAAATACACATATTCCAAATGCTATTACTGATAGCTCTGAGGAATCCGGAATCAGTCCAATCAGATTATAGTAATTCCTAACGATCTGAACAACGGCTGGTAGGTTGATACTCTTCAGAATTCCTGACATGATAAAGAATAACGCTATTATCACTCGAAATATCGATGTAATTACAGTATAATCATAATCGGAGGATTTCTGTTTTATGAGACGATTAACATTAGACCATATCATATAAACTTCTATATAGCCAACTCTTTAATTAATAATTCTTTGATTTTTGGATTAACTGATGGATCTCCAACAAGGATAATATGGTCATCTTTATCTAACATAAAAGAATGTAGGAGATGATTGTCTGGAATATTAGGATTTTTGTGTGTAAATTCTCTATTTTTATCAATAATACACCAGAACGGATACTTATTCATCTTTATTCTCTTACGTATTTCATCAGTCATTCCATACTGTGGCTGAAGCACTATTACTAAGCTGCCATGCCTATTCATAAGACTGTCATTGATATCGTAATATACAATCATATGGTTAAGGAAGCAATGAGTACATGACAAACTATCTACAAAGATAATCAGTTTCTTGTTCTCATCAGTACTGTAGACTGTGTCAAGACCATTTAAGAAAACCTCAGCAGATTCGAAGCTAAGACTGACGAACTTCCCTTGCATCTTAATGATTTCTTTTCGTAGGGAATTATTTGTCCTAAATGATAAACAATACACTATTATGCCTGCTATACAGACCGTGATTGTTGAGGTCAATATCAGAAGAGATCTTTTCTTCATTTCAAGTATTCAATAGTTCTTATATGCTCCTTCTTCCCAATTACAAGTATCCAATATATATATTATCAACAGATGTCCCAATAGTAAATGACGATACTTCCCCGTAGGGGGTGAGATCGATGGCGATTGGTGCATCCGTTGAGAATGTGAGGTCTACAAAACCGTTGCCGTCTCCACAGTTTAAGGTGATGGTTGCGTCACCTTCGGACTGATAGAACTGGATGGTCAGGATGTTATCTTCCAACCATACCTCCACATTCATCCTTGACAAAGAATAGGGGTTAGAGGGATTGGTAACCGGAGGAGGGGATGGTTGTGGTTGAGGTTGCACAATCGGTATATTTCCTTTTTGAGCAAATATTCCGATGCTCGAAAATACCAAAACCATCATAACAAATATTGATTTCATGATGGGTTTTATTTTTTTGCAAAGTTATAGAATAAAAGAATCGTCTACCAAATTTTAAAGCTCTTTTAATTATGCAACTATGATTGTATATTTCATATAATCAATAAGTTATACAAGTGCATAATCCAATGAATTATACACTTGTATAACTTATTGATTATGAAGCGTGAATAAGGTGTTATGCAGAGAAAATTTGAGGAGGATCATCGGCGGATTTCTCAATCCGATTCTCCTGTCTTGGGGAAGAAGAGTAGAAACTCCCTCTTATTAGGGGCATCACTCTTTTCAATATAAGAGCGGACACGAGCCCGCTTGGAATAGAGTGTCCGTATATTCATATCCAAAAGAAAACTGATAGTGCGAGGTTGAATCCCTCCAATGACTAAGGCGATCCATCTCATATTGTCTTTGGCTATTTTCGGTAATTGTGCTTGGAAGCGAGTCAGGATATTATTATGAGTCTCATTGATTCTTCGTTCAAGATTTTTGAGGAACTTTTCAGATTTCAACTCACGCAGTTCTGCTGAAACTTTGTGGTAGATTTCATTTTTGAAGGCCTTATTGCAGTCATTATCCTCGTTATAATACTCCATGGCGAGATTGCATAATGTGTCAATCTTATTTCCAAGGATATTGGATTGTTTCTGGGATAGTTCTATTACATTGGCTGCAATAATCTCTTCCTCAATCTTCAGCTTTTGTTCAAAATCTGACACCTGCGACTGTAACTGTTCTTTAAGCTGCAAGTTTTCAGAGAGAATCTTATCATAATTCTCAATCTTTGATTTTAAATCCTCATTTTGGGTAAGTATGGTATTTTGCTTGCCGATATTCTCAAGCAATTTCTCCTTGAGGATTTTGTTTTCGGTCTGGATATCATTATGACTCCGGATAATATCCCTTAAATTCTCTTTGAGGGTTTTATTCTCGGCCATAATATTATTCTGTTTCCGGATATTTTCTTGTATTTCCTCTTTATGAGCTTCATTTTCAGCTACGACACTATCATGAAATCTTACATATGTCTTTAGATTCTCATTCTCGGTGGCGATTTCAAATAATTGTCCCATAATCGCTTCCTCCTTGTGCCTGCTTCGGCTCCGTAGCAGCATTAGGAGAATCAGAAAGACTATGGCTGCGCCTAAAGTAACCCAGACCATGACCGTGCGTGAAGATCTCAGATATGTATTCTCCGTCTGCTTCTCTTCTATGATTTTTTTATCGTACTTTTCCTTTATCTCATCCACTGACTTTAATATTTTATCAGTCAGGATATCATTATAGTAGGCATGCACGGAGTTCAGGAGATTATAAGCAGCTTCCCAGTTGCCCCTTGTTTCCTCATATTTTATTTTTGAATTTAGATAATCTATAGTATCATTAACAGTCGTCATGCATTCCTCATATTTTTTTAAGGACTCGTTTGGGGACTGACCTTGTTCTATCTTCATGAATATGATATGGGGCAATAGAGTATTCGTGAAAAAAGGATGGCTTGAGAATATGGGTATGGAGTCTGTACGTGCCATTGCCAGTTCATAATCCTTGGCCTGGAAACTATGAACTGCCAGATAATTCAGACAACTGGCCACTAAACCGGAATCTCTATCCGTGATAGCTACATTCTTCAGACTATCGAGAAGATACGTGCCTATCCCTACTGTAGTTCCATCCTCCTTCACGGGATAGTTAAGGGCATGTGCTTTTTTCAAGAGGGCATAACGATGGAAAGGAGTGGCCTTCACTTGTTTGAAATAGACAGCGGCTTTGTCTGCTTCAATCGCAGCGTTGCGGCAGTCGTAGGTGCTGATATAAACTTCATAGGCTAAGTCGTGGGCGCGACCCATCCAGAAAGTGTCAGCCGCTTCATGCGCTCGGTCGATGGCGTGCAGTGCCGCCCAGATTGCTGCTTGGTAATTGCCAGCCTGACGTTCGGCGAGACCGGCGTAGTAGCGGGCCTTGGCTTCATTGAGAACATCTTTATTTCTGTGGAAATATTCCACAGCCTTATAGATTGCGGAATCAGACTGCAGAGGTACCCGACATTTTGCCTGAGCCATCATAAGCAGCACTATATGGCGGGAACGGTCGAAGTCGTCTTGTAGCTCTGAAGCATCAATATTTTCCAGAACTGTCCGGACCGAATCGGGATTATCGGAAACTCGAGATTCCAATTGGTCAAAAAGCGGGTCGTGCTGCTCTTTGCAACCTATGAGAAGCAATACGGAAAGTAAAAGGATTATTACACGAGAATTCATTTGAGAAAATGGATATATAATGAATATGGAAATCTATATGAACGAAAAAAGCAAAGTCGCCCCATGAGATATTTATAAATGCAAAGTTAATTAATTCTCGGGAAATTTTGTTACCTTTGGGCAGATAATCAGAAGAGAAGATAAAATTGAAGTCTCATGGCAAAACGAATCGAATATCCGGTAGGAATCCAGACCTTTTCCGAGATTATAGAAGAGAAGTATCTATATGTTGACAAGACCGCGTTGATCTACGATCTTGTGCACAGGGCAAAATATGTATTCCTGAGTCGTCCACGACGTTTCGGGAAGAGTCTTCTGATGTCGACATTGGAGGCATACTTCAAAGGCCGTAAGGAACTGTTCCGTGATCTTGAGATCGAGAATCTGGAGGAGGAATGGATTGAATACCCTGTGTTTCGTTTTGACCTCAGCGGCCAAAGCTATATAAATACAGAACGGCTTGTAGAGCACATATCCTCGTTCCTTAATCATATTGAGGAGCGCTATGGACTGAAGTCAGAGGGAAGTATAGGTACCCGGTTCATGGAGCTTATCCGTCAGGCATATGAGAAGTATGGACGGCGTGTTGTAGTGCTTGTTGACGAGTATGATACACCGATGCTCGACTGCCTCCATGACGATCCGCTCCACGAGGCGATAAAGACAGAGCTGAGGGGCTTCTATTCCGTATTGAAACTGAGTGACGAGTATATAAAGTTTGCGATGCTTACAGGCGTCACCAAATTCGGGAAGGTATCGGTGTTCAGCGGACTGAACAATCTTAAGGACATATCGATGTTGCCGCGCTACAATGCATTGTGCGGGATCAGCGAGACAGAGTTTCATAACAATTTTGTCGCCTCCATCAAGATTTTTGCAGAGGATCACAATCTCACGGAAGAGGGTACCTGGAGGAGATTCAAGCTGCTCTATGACGGTTACCGTTTCGCATCTGAAGGAGAGAATATCTATAATCCCTTCAGTGTGTTGAGCGCGTTTGACTCTGAGGACTTCGGTTACTATTGGTATTCAAGCGGTTCCCCTTATTATCTTATAAAACTGATAGAGCGCTATCATTTCATTCTGTCGAACCTTGAGGGTGAGCGGCGTACCTCTAAACAGCTTGGCGACATATCAGATGTTAGATATGACATAGTTCCGCTGCTGTATCAGTCGGGCTATCTTACCATCAAGGGTTGCGAGAATCCCTCCGGCAGATCGTTGGGAGAGGAATATATACTTGGCTTCCCGAACAGGGAGGTGAACCAAAGTTTCTGGGAATCCCTGTCTGACCACTTCTTCAGGGGCTATGGTCAGTGCCTGACCTTTAATGTACGCAGTTTCTTGGATGATATCAATCGAGGACGTGTGGAGGAGTTCATGGTAAGGTTGCGGAGTCTGTTCTCCGACACCAATTCGGAGGCGGAGGCCAACAAGGAGATCCATTTCCAGAACATGATGGCGATAGCGTGCAAGATGATCGGTCTGGAGGTACGGACGGAAATTCATTCGAGCCGAGGACGCTGCGACATGCAGATAGAGACCCCGGCTTACGTCTATATCTTTGAGTTCAAGGTTGACGGTTCGGCCGAGGAGGCGTTGAAGCAGATACATGAAAAAGACTACGCGGACCGGTATGGATCCGATCCGCGCACGGTATATCTCGTGGGTGCCAATTTCTCGACAGAGACGCGTACCCTCACTGACTGGTGCATCGATACCCTCGTCAAAGCATAACCGTTGCCACGGAAGGCTGTGTTAAGTGTCTACTCTTCAATCTAAAGTCAATTTAACAATAACAGATCTCATGGACCTGTATTGAGTTGTCAATTTGCCACGGAATCATTGTATGCTTGGTAAAGGGCTTTGAGATCAGGCATTTCAAGAGTATCGCCTTTTTCAAGGTGTTCCCGGATTATATTGTTACTGACATTCAAGTCATCCTGAATTGCCTTATACAGTTCAGGAGTCACTCCTAACTTTTGAGCCTCCGCTTCTGAAACTGTGAGTCTGTAGCGATAATTCTCTGATTCTATATACCCCGAAAGAATCTTGGCTGCCGCTCTCTTACGCAGAGTCTCTTCCGACATTGGTTGCATTTCCGTCACCGGTATTCCTAAGGCTGCGGCCTCCAGACTATCTTCTGCAGAGTAAGTGACAGGAATAGATGTGGAGTCCGAATCAGTCCGTTGTGGGTTGTTGGAGCAGGCTGACAGAATGATTGCAAATCCAGTCAACCAATAAAAATTAAAGAGTTTTCCTTTCATAATGTATCTAATTTTGGATTATACAAGTCTCGGGTGTACAATCATATTATAGAATGAGTATTGAGATTGGTGGGAATGAAAAAATATAGTAACTCAATAAGCTACTTATGGATGCAAAATTAATGAATTTTCTGGAAATTTTGTTATCTTTGGGCAGATAATCAGAAGTCTATATAGAAAATTGCAGAGATATGTCAAAACGCATCGAATATCCGGTAGGAATACAGACCTTTTCCGAGATTATAGAAGAGAAGTATCTATATGTTGACAAGACCGCGTTGATCTACGATCTTGTGCACAGGGCAAAATATGTATTCCTGAGTCGTCCACGACGTTTCGGGAAGAGTCTTCTGATGTCGACATTGGAGGCATACTTCAAAGGCCGTAAGGAACTGTTCCGTGATCTTGAGATCGAGAATCTGGAGGAGGAATGGATTGAATACCCTGTGTTTCGTTTTGACCTCAGCGGGGAGAACTTCAATGATGTGAAGCGTCTTCATGTCAGAATTAACCGTTGCCTGTTAAATATTGAGAAAGCTTATTCCCTTCATAATGATAGTGAATCTTTGGCTGATCGATTTGAGTCTCTTATCCGTCAGGCATATGAGAAGTATGGCCGGCGTGTGGTGGTGCTAATCGACGAGTATGACAAGCCGATGCTTGACTGCCTGCATGATGATCCTCTTCACGAGGCGATCAAGACAGAGTTGAGGGGCTTCTACTCCGTATTGAAGCTGAGCGACGAGTATATAGAATTCGCGATGCTGACAGGAGTCACCAAGTTCGGAAATACATCTGTATTCAGCGGATTGAACAATCTGAAGGATATCTCCATGCTTCCGCGTTATAATGCCTTGTGCGGTATCAGCGAGAGAGAGTTTCATCACTATTTTGAATCGTCCATCAGGAATTTTGCAGAGGAGCATAATCTAACGGAGGAAGTGACCTGGAGCGAGTTCAAGGATTTGTATGACGGTTATAGGTTTGCGTGTGAGGGGGAGAATATCTATAATCCTTTCAGTGTTTTGAATGCCTTTGATTCGAATAGATTCGGATCCTACTGGTACGAGAGTGGCTCACCCTCCTATCTTATAAAACTGATAGAGCGTCATCGTTTCATGCTTTCCAACCTTGAGGGGGAGCGGCGCACAGCGAAGCAACTCGGCGATATCTCCGATGTTAGCCAAGATCTTGTGCCGTTGCTCTATCAGTCAGGCTATCTTACCATCAAGGGTTGCGAGAATCCCTCCGGCAGATCGTTGGGAGAGGAATATATACTTGGCTTCCCGAACAGGGAGGTGAACCAAAGTTTCTGGGAATCCCTGTCTGACCACTTCTTCAGGGGCTATGGTCAGTGCCTGACCTTTAATGTACGCAGTTTCTTGGATGATATCAATCGAGGACGTGTGGAGGAGTTCATGGTAAGGTTGCGGAGTCTGTTCTCCGACACCAATTCGGAGGCGGAGGCCAACAAGGAGATTCATTTCCAGAACATGATGGCGATAGCGTGCAAGATGATCGGCCTTGATGTGCGGACGGAGATTCATTCGAGCCGTGGGCGCTGCGACATGCAGATAGAGACCTCGGCTTATGTCTACATCTTCGAATTCAAGGTCAATGGCTCGTCAAAGGAAGCATTGGAGCAGATCCATGAAAAAGACTACGCGGACCGGTATGGAGCCGATCCGCGCACGGTATATCTCGTGGGTGCCAACTTCTCGACGGAGACGCGCACCCTCACCGACTGGTGCATCGATACCCTCCACAAAGCGTAGATTCGTGCCCATTAAAAATATTATATCTTCAACCATATAACGGAGAGGCCGATTCATCGCAAGATGAATCGGCCTCTCCGTTATGACATTGATTTGTATATCGATTGGTAAAACCTGTGCTCTGTGGCGTCTGCTTGATAGATTCGGCCGGATTACTGTGCCGGGGTCTGTGCGGGAGCGGGAGCCGGTGCTGAAGAGGGAGCGGGAGCTGGTGCGCTTGTGGCTGCGGGAGCCGGAGCCATGTTCGACACGTTGATGGGAGTCTTGATTGCGAATGAGGCGAGGATGCTTACTACGCAGATGAAGATAGCAAGGCTCCAGGTGGCTTTCTCAATGAAGTCGGTTGTCTTTCTGTAGCCGAGATACTGGTTGCCCTGTGAATAGTCGGAGGCAAGACCGCCACCTTTTGATTTCTGGATCAGCACTGCGCCAATGAGGAAGAGGCAGGCGATCACAATGAGAATTGCAAGAAAAATATACATTGTTATCTGTTGTTAATTATTTTACATGTTTTTACGCGCTTCATTGAGTATTAATTTCTTCAAGAAGCGTATTTGGTCTGCAAAGTAAACACTTTTTTCCGGAATATTC
>CAZEOI010000104.1:0-10361 GCA_964513775.1 uncultured Sangeribacter sp.
CACGCTATTCCATCGACAATCTAAAGAACGTATCGATGGTGATCGGTGATAATGACGACATCTTCATTCCAGCCCGTCTGTCGGCAAGCGCCGCCACTGTCAGCATATCCACAATTCCGGTGCTGAAAGGCATCGACATGAATGTAAAGATGCGTGCCGGCTCCTACGGCTTCTATAATCCGTTTCTCCGTTTCGGTATGCCGGTGTCTGACAAAGTGGCGTTCAATGTAATCGGTGAGTTCACGCATGCCGACAACAATTATCCTTTCAAACTTAAGAACGGCGATCTCGAAACAGATGAACGTCGCACCAACAGCCGGATGAACAGCGGTAATGCCGAAGCCAACCTGCTTTGGAATGTGAACAGGAGCAACACAATCACTGCAAAAGTTTACTATTACAACAGCAACCGTCAGTTACCGGGTCCTGTGATCTATTACAACAATGTCAGCAACGAACGGCTTCGTGAAAGCAACACCATGGCTCAGGCTCAATGGCGCAGCCGACTGTCGGACCATGTCACGCTGAAAGGATTGATGAAATTCAATCATGCCGTTTCGATGTATCACGATGAGAACGGGAAATATCCGGGGGGCGTGCTCGACCAGAATTATTGGCAAAGGGAATATTACACATCATGGGCACTACTCTATGCCCCTGTGACCGACTGGACATTCAACTATTCAGCCGATTATTTCTACAACAATCTCAACAGCAATCTCACTACTGACGGTCGTCCTTTCCGCAACAGTGTGCTCCAGTCTCTCACCGCGAAATTCCACACCAATAACGTCACAGTTATGGCGCGTGCTCTTTGGTCGCTCTACTTCAATGGAGCCGAAGTCGGGACAGCCGCCAAAGATGCCGGCAAACTCTCCCCATCGGTGAGCCTCTCATGGAAGCCATTGTCGGAGCAACTGCTCTTTCTTCGCGCGTCATATAAGAATATATTCCGTATGCCCACCTTCAACGAAGCTTACTTCGACCATTACGGCAGCACGGATATTCTTCCTGAAACCACCGATCAGTTTAACGTTGGGGGCACCTACACACTGAGTGCCGGGAAATTCCTCCCTCAAGCCACCTTCACTCTCGATGGGTATATCAATAATATCCATGATATGATTGTGGCCGTGCCTTACAATATGTTCGTATGGAGCATGGTCAACCTTGGCAAGGCCCGCATCTATGGCATCGATGCCACAGGTGAGATTATCTTCTCGCCCCACAACGGACATAATCTGATTTTTAACCTTAACTACAGCCTGCAACGAGCCATGCCGCTTACCAGCAAGGAGTCAAGCGAATGGAAGAAGCAGGTGGCTTACATACCGCTTCATTCAGGGTCGGCGGCTGTAAGCTATGAGAATCCGTGGGTGAATGTAACAGTGTCCGGAACAGGCGTATCTGAACGCTTCACCACCAACAACAACCTTCCCGCCACAAGAATTGACGGGTATATGGAATTCGGACTCACAGCATGGCGTGTGTTTAATGTGAGAAAACACACCATCGATATCCGTGCCGACATACAGAATATACTCAACAAACAGTATTATATCGTGGCCCGATATCCCATGCCGGGACGGCAATATAAGATTTCCGTATCATTCACCTACTGATTTTTCAAAACACTAATTATAATTCTTAAGAACATGAAAAAGTATTTCTCACTGATGCTTATCGCAGCATCCACACTTTGTTTCACCGCCTGCAACAACGATGATGAACCGGACAAATCCAAACCAAATCCCGATCTTCCCACCAATATCGAGGGAGCGCTCATCCTCAATCAGGGTAACTATGACAAACAGATAGAGGGTAGCCTCACCCTTATCGACTATGCAGCTACATCTTCTTATCAGGATCTCTTCCAGAGAGCCAACGGCCGCAGTCTCGGTGCCTCACCTCAAGGTGGTGTGGTATATGGCGACAAGATATATCTCGGCATCTACTCTTCCAATACAATCGAGGTGATCGACCGCAATACCTACAAATCGGTGAAGCAGATATCTCTGACAAATTCCGAAGGTCAGAGTCCACGTTCCCTCATAGCCAAGGATGGCAAGGTATATGTGTCGATGTTCAATGGTTATGTGTCGCGTCTCGACACACTCTCTCTCGAAATTGACAAGACGGTGAAGGTTGGCCCGAATCCGGAGGTTATGGCAATAAGGGGTAAGTATCTCTACGTACCCAATTCCGATGGTCTGAATTATCCTAACTACGGCACAACAGCGTCAAAGATCAACCTGGATTCATTCACCGTTGAGAAGACCTTCGATGTAGAACTCAACCCCGCACAGTTCGCATCCAACGGCAGCGACCTCTTCATGCTCTGCATGGGAAATTACAGAGATGTCCCCGCCACGATCTACCGTCTCGACAACGATGATAAATACACAGAGGTGGCAAAAGCTACCATCATGACTGTGAAAGGCGGCAACGTCTATTACATCAATGCCCCCTGGAATGGGAACGAGATCACTTACGCAGTATATGATATAGCTTCGGGCATCACAAAGAAGATGCTCCGCGACAGCGGAGTAGACAGTCCTTGCGGATTGGGCGTAGATCCGGTGAACGGAAGTATCGTGGTGACATCATATTCTATGGACAACGGCAAGGCAAGCTACACCACCAACGGTTATGCCAAAGTATATGATCAGAACGGCACCTTCGTGAGGAGGTATGAGGCAGGAGTTGGCCCCTGCGCAATTTTCTTCAACTATAAGTGATGAAAACAGTTTTTCTATATATTTTGCCAATGATGGTTATGCCATTCCTTGCGTCGTGTGACGCGGGGAATGGCTCTAATCATTCATTGCCCCAGGGGGATACGATTCCTACCAAATATGTCACCAATCTCACCATGGTGGATCACGGCGATTTTATCAAGGCTGACTTCCGAAATCCCTGGGACACTACAAGGACTCTTCAGACATTCCTGCTCGTACCCTCTGATCGCCCCATGCCTGAGAATCTTCCTCAGGGCACAGTGGTGCGCACACCGTTGCAGAAGTCTATTGTCTACACCTCTGTCCACAACAATTTGATCGACGAGTTAGGTGCCGGAGAGGCTGTGGCGGGTATATGCGACACAAAGTATATTCACAATCCTCAGATACGCCGGCGCATAGAGACCGGCGCCATCGCTGACTGCGGAACGAGCATGGCGCCCAACATCGAAAAGATATTACAACTCCGCCCCGATGCCATATTGCTCTCGGCTTTCGAAAATTCCAACGACCACAACAAGGTGGGCCAGACAGGTATCCCCATCATTGATTGCACCGATTATATGGAGACATCCCCTTTGGCAAGAGCTGAATGGATGAAATTCTTCGGACGTCTGTATGGAAAGGGTCACGAAGCCGACTCTATTTTCGACACTGTTGAGAAAGCTTACCTCGATACCAAAGCTCTCGTGAAGGATAGTGACAATCGCCCCATTGTGCTCACCGATCTGATATATGGCCAGTCGTGGAATATGCCGGCCGCCTACTCCACCACCGGTGTGCTTATCGAGGATGCCGGCGGAAAAAATCCCTTTGACTCATTCAAAAGAAGCGGAAGCGTGCAACTTGCGCCGGAGGAGGTGCTTTACAATGCCAAGGATGCCGATATATGGCTTCTGAAATACTCTCGTCAGACACCTCTTACAATCGCCGATATAGCGGCGGATAATCCCATCTACTCCAAATTCAAGGCATGGGGAGATGGCAATGTCTACGGCTGCGACACAGAAAAGACAACATATTTCGAGGATGCGGCCTTCCATCCTCACTGGATTCTGGCTGAGTTTGCAAGCCTGTTTCATCCGGAATTGGGAGATATAGAGGGCAACCACCACTATTACAAAAAATTGGAGAAGTGAAATTCATCTGGATCATACTGTGCATCATCTGTCTGTTGGTGCTCTCGCTATTTGTAGGAGCTGTAAACATCCCGGCCTCGCAGGTAATGGATGTGCTCACAGGTAAAGATGCCGACAACGAGGCCATCCGCTATATCATTCTCGGCAGCCGTCTGCCCCAAGGGATAACCGCCCTGCTCGCCGGAGCAGGTCTTGCCGCGAGCGGACTCATGATGCAGACCATGTTTCGCAATCCTCTTGCCGGCCCCTCGATACTTGGCATTAGTTCGGGCGCCAATCTCGGAGTGGCGATAGTGATGCTCCTGATGGGCAGCAGTGTCACAATAGGCTCTCTTGCCTTGGGAGGATATGTGTCGATCATAGCCGGAGCATTTCTCGGGAGTCTCCTGATAATGGGTTTGCTGATACTGCTTTCATCGGTGCTTCGCAACGACCTGATGCTGATAATCACCGGTGTGCTTATCGGCTATCTTACCTCTTCCGTGATCACGCTTCTCAACTATAGCGCCTCTGCCCACGGAGTGCAGGGCTATATAATGTGGGGCATGGGCTCGTTC
Source organism: uncultured Sangeribacter sp. (assembly GCA_964513775.1). Lineage (GTDB taxonomy): Bacteria > Bacteroidota > Bacteroidia > Bacteroidales > Muribaculaceae > Lepagella. Next base: position 4,435 of record CAZEOI010000104.1, read on the forward strand.
AACAGCGTCAGCAGCAATCAGCTTCCGGTGTTTGCTTTGATCACAGGTTTGGGTCTTCTTCTCTCCATGCTACTCGTAAAACCGCTCAACGCCCTCCTTCTCGGCGATGACTACGCCCGTAACCTCGGCATACCGATAAAGACTGTGCGCAACCTTCTCCTCCTCGCCACAGGAATACTCACAGCCGTCACCACAGCCTTCTGCGGACCGGTGGCTTTCATCGGTCTGGCGGTGCCGCACATCAGCCGTATGATATGGCGCACCGATAACCATCGGATCCTTATGCCGGCCACCATCCTTACAGGCGCGGCCGTGGCTCTGCTCTGCTGCATACTGAGCGTGTTGCCACCGGAGGGGATCGCTCCGATAAATGCAGTCACCCCTGTAGTAGGTGTCCCCGTGATTCTCTATGTAGTGATACGCCGTCGTTAACTTAATGATGAAGTTGCCAATAATTATGAATATATCCATTCAGTTATCAGATGTCACCACCGGCTACCGGGGCAAACCTGTGACCCGTGATATCAACGCTTATCTTCAGGCCGGAGAACTCACCTGCCTGCTCGGGCCTAACGGTGCAGGTAAATCGACGCTGCTGAAGACTCTGAGCGCGTTTATCCCTCCCCTTTCGGGAGAGATTACGATCGAGGGTGTCAACATTCGTAAGATCAGCGCCTCTATGCTTGCCCGTAGCATAGCGGTGGTGCTCACCCGACGTCCGGCAACTATGAATATGACTGTGGAGGAATTGGTGTCGATAGGTCGAAGTCCCTACACCTCATTCTTCGGTGGCCTGCATGAGAACGACCGCGAGGTGGTAGACAAATCCATACGCCTTGTAGGTATTGACGACCTGCGCACCCGCAACGTCAACACCCTCAGCGACGGTGAGCGCCAGAAGGCCCTTATAGCAAAAGCCCTCGCCCAGCAGACCAGGATAATTTTTCTCGATGAACCCACAGCCTTCCTCGACTATCCGAGCAAAGTGGAGATAATGCAACTTCTCTACACCATAGCCCGGGAGGAGAATAAGACGGTGTTTATGTCTACCCACGATCTTGAGCTTGCCCTGCAGATTGCCGACAAGATATGGCTCCTCGATAAGGAGCGTGGACTGAACATCGGCATACCGGAAGATCTTGCCTATGCCGGACTGCTCGGCGACTATTTTCAGCGAGGAGGGCTGAAATTCAATTACACCACCGGACTTTTTGAAATAGACAACGAGCAGAAAGGATCCGTCTGTCTCAAAGGCTCCGGCAGACTATTCAATATGGTGAAGAAGGCTTTGAAAAGGATGGGCTACTCTACAGATACATCGAGCGGGGGAGTCACGATAGAGATTATCGCTGATGCGAACGGGAATGAACATATAGTATATGACGGTGAAACTCTTAATTCAATCGAAAGTCTTGCCGCCAAACTGAACAGACAACAACAGAAATGAAACGACTCAAACCATTGATGATAGGTGGAGCCGGTAGCGATGTCGGCAAAAGCCTGCTCGTGGCCGGATTATGCCGCATCCTGCGTCAAGATGGATATACTCCTGCACCCTTCAAAGCCCAGAACATGGCCTTGAACTCCTACGTCACACCCGACGGACTGGAATTGGGTCGCGCACAGGCTGTCCAGGCAGAAGCCGCCGGCATAGAGTGTATGGCGGAAATGAACCCGATTCTGCTGAAACCCACTGAAGACTGTGTGGCCCAAGTAATAATCAACGGTATCCCGATTGGCAACAGGAGTGCCAAATCATATTTCAACAGCGTTGGCAGAAAACAGTTTGAACATGAAGCCCACAGTGCGTTCGACCGTCTGTCGGCTCTTTACAATCCCATCATTCTGGAAGGGGCCGGGAGCATAGCCGAGATAAATCTCATGGATCTCGACATTGTGAATATGCCGATGGCCCGCTATGCCGATGCAAATGTGATTCTGGTGGTCGATATTGCCCGAGGCGGTGTCTTCGCGAGTGCATATGGATCCATAATGCTTCAGAAGCCGGACGATCGAAAGCGCATCAAGGGTATAATCGTAAATCAGTTCCGGGGCGATATCTCCCTCTTTGAGAAAGGAAGAAAGCAACTCGAAGAGATATGCGGAGTGCCCGTGGTGGGAGTAATGCCATTTATCAGAGATCTGCATATCGAGGAGGAGGATTCCTGCTCTTATAAGAACAAGGCGATTTCTGGCGATAGTGGCAAAATAAATATCGCAGTGGTTCGACTTCCGCATATATCCAATTTTACAGATTTCGACCCATTGGAGTGTGACCCGCGTGTCAATGTGCTCTACACTCTTGACCCTGCTATCATCGGGCAGAGCGATATCATTATTCTCCCGGGAAGCAAATCGACATCGGCCGACCTGCTGGAGCTTTATCGCAACGGAGTGGCTGAAGCTATAGTAAAGGCCCACAAGGATGGAAAGACGGTGATCGGCATTTGCGGAGGATACCAAATGATGGGGCGCACGGTGATTGATCCGGAAGGTGTGGAAGGTAACTCACATCATATCGGAGGATTAGGACTGTTGCCTACCACAACCGTCATGGCATCTGAGAAACTGACACGCAGAGTGAGTTTCAAGTTCCGCGACAGTGATGAACTCTGCAGAGGCTACGAGATACACAACGGACGCACGGAGATTGACCCCGGATATGAATCGGTTGCACTGATCGATGGTATCCGCAAAGATGGCTGCATGGTAGATGAGAGATGCTGGGGCACATATATTCACGGCCTTTTTGAAAATAAATGCGTTGTAGACAATATGTTGACTCCATTTGTCGGAAACTTGACCGATAAGGATTTCAATTATCGTGCTTTCAAGGAGGCTCAGTATGACCGATTGGCCGACGAGATGCGCAAAAATCTCGATATAGATCTGATCTATAAAATAATGATGAGCAATGATTGAGGGACACGGCGATGACTTATACCGTTATCACGGTAAAATAAAATACAATTTCAGCAGTAACATCATCAATGGTGTCGACCACACCCGTCTCAAGGCATTCCTCTCGGAACGTCTTGATTCCATATTCAATTATCCGGAACCGGCCCCCTTCTCAATCGAGAGATTGATAGCCTCCGATTCGGATGTTGCGCCGGATAATGTGATGGTCACGAATGGTGCGGTTGAGGCTATCTACACAATCGCCAATTCATATAGAGGAGCGAGAAGCGCCGTGCTGCAACCCACGTTTACCGAGTATGCCGATGCCTGTGTCGGTGCCCTGCATACCGTGATGTCGTTCAGTTCCATTGATGAGATTCCGGCTGACGCAGATCTTATATGGATATGCAACCCCAATAATCCAACAGGAGAAGTGATCAATGCCTCGCGTCTAAGAGATATGATTAAGACCCATCCCGACAAGATATTCATTATCGATCAGGCGTATCACAGATACACCGGGGTAGACCTTCTCACTCCTGAAGAAGCTGCGGCATATCATAACCTCATCCTCATATACTCCCTCACAAAAGATTATTCGGTGCCGGGTCTTCGCTTGGGCTACATAGTGGCCAACCATAATCTTATCGAAATGTTGGGCAAACACAGGACCCCGTGGTCAGTAAATTCACTGGCAATTGAGGCCGCCCATTATCTTATAAGCCACGACAGTGACTATAGATTTAATCCCGCCATTCTTGTCGATGAGTGCCGGAGGATAGCCTCTGCACTGGCTGACTTGGGAATACAATCTCTTCCAAGCGAAACAAATTTCATTTTATGCCGATTGCCTGAAGGAAATGCAGCTGTGCTGAAGGAATATCTTGTGGAGAATCACGGTATTCTCATACGTGATGCCTCCAACTTCAAGGGTCTGACCGATCGTCATTTCCGGATAGCAGCCCAGACACCGGCAGAAAACGATTTATTGATTAATGCAATAGAGAAATGGATGAATTCATAGCATGTCTCCCACTTCTGTCAGGGTGGGTATTAGATATGATTGCCGGCGATCCGGCCTCCCTGCCCCACCCTATTGTATGGTTCGGGAAAGCAATCTCATGGTGTGAACACAAGTTCAACCGAGGCACAAGACGCAGGTTTAAAGGAGCTGTATGTGCCATTCTTCTCATAGCTCTCGCTTACCTGTTGCCGGTCTGGATTCTCTCGGTAATAGGCAATGTCTGGGTAAATATCGTTATTCAGGCACTTCTAATCTTTTACTGTCTTGCGGGAACCACACTTATAAAAGAGGTGAAACAGGTATTCATAGCCGTAGAGGAATCAATAGAGAAAGGCAGAGTGCAAGTAGGACGCATCGTTGGCCGCGACACATCATCACTATCGGCACAGGAAATACGCACCGCTGCCCTTGAGACCCTTGCGGAGAATCTCAGCGACGGAGTAATAGCTCCGCTGTTTTGGTATGCGCTACTTGGTGTGCCTGGAATGGTGGCCTATAAGATGATCAATACCCTCGACTCCATGATAGGCTACCGCAACGAGCGATACGGCGACTTCGGTTTCACCGCTGCCAAGATCGACGATATCGCCAACTATCTGCCGGCAAGAATCACGGCCTTCCTGATGGTGGTGGTAGCCGGCAAACCGGGTTTGCTGAGATTCGTAATGAAGAATGGAGCCAAGCATCTCAGTCCTAATTCGGGTTATCCGGAAGCGGCGTTGGCAGGAATACTTGACTGTCGTTTCGGAGGTCCGCACGATTACTTCGGCGAGAGTGTCTACAAACCCTACATAGGCGAGAACCCTCGTCCTCTCACCTACTCAGACATGGTCAAAGCCATCGCCATAAACCGCCGTGCAGAATTCGCCGCCGTGCTCCTGACCCTCCTCACCATAATCCTCCCCACCTCCCATATAAACTATGGATAAGGTAGCTATATTAAAGTGTCTAGTCCTGAAAAATATGGTTCATTCCTACTTTAGTTGAATATTGCTTAGCGAATGAGTTTTTTATCGAAGCTACAAAACCATTATTCTTTTATATCATATCGGGACAATTCCGTGCAGCCGGAGCGGACTTCCTCAATTAGTTCCCGACATCTATCCTCCGGAAGTTTGATTTTCTTGCCAACAGCAATGAAATCAGACAGCCGGGGATGTCCAGTACCGTTGACGGAGGTAGCATGTTCTCCGTTATAGCCCTCTGTGCAAAGGGTAAGATCGTATGCTGGAGCAAGTCGCCACCTCCAAGTCTTCAGATCATTATCCTTGACAACATAGAAACTGAAATTCTTGCAATGGTCATCTTTGTTATCAGTGAGATAATTGAACAACATTCTGCGATACATCTGCTCGACATCCTCACGACTTTGGGTTATGTAGCCCGTCAATGCGAGTAGATTTGAATAATCCATAAACGGCTCACGGAGAGAAATGCACATCAATCCTCCGGCAGTGGCAGTATGAATTCGGTTTCCATTATTGTCGATATCGAACCGCCGGGATGCGAAATATCGTCCATTAATAAGCCGGAAGTCGGGCACAACAATACCACATTTTAGTGCTACCTCATTATATCGCGCTTCTTGAAGTCCGATATCCTTCGGATCGTATATGTGACGGAATTTGACTATCCAGTGACCATTCTCATCTGTGAATACAGCTTTCGGTCTCGCTCCTCCGCTGTTGCCACTGTTATATAGGAGTAGTCCGGCATCTTTATCCTGCTGTTCCTTAAGAACCTCAAGTGCAATCTCCTGAAGCCTATCGAAGTCTGTTACTGCTTCTTCTTGCTCTAGGAATACGGCAGGGGAATAAGTCAAGGCTCCCATACCATTGTCGCCAACTAATGCCAGTCTATCAAGAGAAGATAGGTCCGCATCATTTACGCCATTACGTAACAATGCTTTATACAGAAGATAACGACCATAACCATCGGGTAGACTATCTTCAAAGACACCGAAATTTCCATAAAACGGTTGTGGTTTGGCAATGAAAACACC
>CAZEOI010000105.1:0-9909 GCA_964513775.1 uncultured Sangeribacter sp.
AGAGCGTCTGCCTTACAAGCAGAGGGTCTGCGGTTCGAATCCGTAATCGCCCACTTTTCCCCGAACTTAAGAATATTTCGTAACGATAACGCCATCTTCGTGAGAAGATGGCGTTATCGTTTGTTAGTGTGTATTCAGATAAATATACCGGCGATCATCCTGTAATCATAATGACAGCCGATGTTACACTACCACCCGTATATAAATCGTATATAAATAAGGTACGAGTCAAAATTCGAATTTTGACTCGTACCTTATTTATATTATCTTCTTATGTGAAGCTACTTGCTCAGTAGTTGATCTCTACTTTGCGCTCACGGGTGGTAGAGGCTTTCGGAATGTTTACAGTTGTGGTACGTGTAGAGGGATCGTAGTTCACCTCAGCCTTCTTACCGTCTACTTTAGCATCGCCCGAGGGCTTATCGGTATTGAAGATGCGCAACTCATAACCGCGCTCATCGGCAAGGCGGTCGGCACTTCCTTTTCTCGGAGAGACTGTATAGACACCCTTCTTACCTGTCATTTTGTGGGAGATGGTTGTTGTGGCATAGTTACGGTCGTAGTCGTTGGAGTCGCCGGAATCTTCATAAAGCACGGTCTCTCCGGGTTTGCCGGCAACGATATTAATAATCAGGTTGTCCGGACGCTCGGTCATGCTCTTTACGGATGCCGGATTATTGACAATCACACTTCCCTCTTTATAGAAATAGGGAATCTGATCGAGCGTATACTCCAAAGTCTCCGTCTTGCCGCCGTTGATCATCTTGTTGTGTGCGACCGACCACCAGTTACCCTCCGGGAACCATACAGTCTTCTTGCTGATGCCATTTTCGGAAGGCTCCACTATCGGGGCAACCAGGATGTCATCGCCGAAGTAGTATTCACCTTCGTTGGTATAAGCTTCATCAACCTCCGGATGCTCGTAATAGAGAGGACGGCAGATGCCTACGCCGGTGTCGTAACACTGACGGGCCATAGTGTAGAGATAGGGGAACATGGCGTAGCGTAACTTCACCGCATTGTTCATCTTGTCGAAGTTGTCATAAGTCCAGATAAGACGGTTGATATAGGTGCCTTTGGTGGCATGCGTACGGAAGATAGGAGTGAACACACCATACTGTATCCATCTCAGCAGAAGTTCCGGATCGTTGACATCATGCACGCCATCCGACATATGTCCGCCTAAGTCGTGGCCCCAGTAACCGTAGCCCACATTGGATGCCGTAGAGGTGAAATAGGGTTCGGCTGCAAGGGTGGGATAGTTGATGTAGGTGTCGCCGGAGAAGCCGATCTGATAGCGGTGGCTACCAAGTCCGCCCCAACGATGGAATATGAGAGGACGACGGTCAGGACGATTGTTCTTCATCTCATTAAAGAAGACATGATTACACCAGAATGTCTCGCCAAGGCCATCGATGAATGGACTCGTGAGATACTGTTGCCAATCGAGCCACCAGAAATCCACGCCCTGTTTCTCAAAGGGACGGATGAAATTCTTGAAGAAGGATTTGGCAAACTGTTTATTCTCAAGATTCCATGGAATGCGTTCCCTCTTTTCAGGGTCAAGACCAAGGTCGGCGGCCATAGCCTCATATATATCCTCATGCGGATCCACACCGTCGGCGGGGTGCAGATTTAGTGCGATATGTAGTCCGGCATCATGAATATCGTTGAGGAGTGAGTCGGGATTCGGGATGAGCTTCGTGTTCCAGCTCCATCCAGTCCAGCCTCCGCGACCGTCAGACACCTCTTTTTCACCGTTCCAATGCCAGTCCATATCAAGAATCATGACATCCGTGTTGATATCATTCTCCTTTAGATTCCGGATGATATTGCGGAAATCGTCGGCAGTGTAGTTCTCATATTTGCTATACCAATAGCCGAACACATAATCCGGTGGCAGTGGAATCTTACCGGCGATAAGCGTGAAATCTTTCAGAGCCCTTTTATAGTCGTGGCCATAACCCATGAAATAGAGGTCCATCGCTTCCGGATCGGCTCTCTCGGCCACCCAGTCGATATTATCCTCACCCGGCTCAAGAGCCAGCGAGCGGCTGCCGTCGGCGCGTGTGGTAGCCGGTGAATCGTCGATCACCGCCCAGCCGGAACGTGAGATGACACCCTCCTCCAACTTGGAACGATAGTCATCGCCATTGTTTCTGTCGAGGGTGCGGTAAGTGCCTTTCAGATTCTGATCGTCCTTCAATCCGGGATACCATACCACCTCTTTCCCGTTCAGATCCATAGTGATGGAGAGATTGTCGGGAGAGGGGTTGGAAAGATCGGGAGTGGTGCCTTTCTTATACTTCAGTTTGAGCTTGTCGGTGGTGATGTAGATCCAGTCACCCTCCGTAGTCACCTTATATTCAGGCGTAGGTGTGTCGCGGTTTATCACGGAGAATGTGGCGCGGTCTTCGAATTTGCCGGCGGGGCTGTATTCGATACGGATCATTTCCGGAGTGAGCACTGTGAAGCGCATGTTGCCGGATTCCACTACAGCATCTTTGGATGCCACAGGATTAGGGACGGTAGCCGAAGAATCGGATGATTCCGAGGCCGATGATACGGCACACCCCGTCAATGAGGCGCAGCCGAGGGCTATACACAATAAAAAACTTTTCATGATATAGTCTGTTTGAGTTCTGATAATTTCTGCAAAGATAACAAAGTTATTCAAATAAATTTTCGTGTTCAGAGATTTTATGACCACAATTACACTATAACACGGCCCCACAACCATCAATGATTTTATATGAAAGATTGAGAGGCAGTGGGGCTACGTTAGGGCAAAACGGTAATTATCTTTTGGTGATTACGGGCCGTTGTGCAGATACGGAGGGTTGTCCATCTTCAACCATTGGCCAACCGTCGGCATCCCAGATGATCCGGTCGAGATATACCTTGCGTCCGGCATCAGGATCGGCAGCGTCAAAGCCGTGATAGAGCATCCAGTGCTGACCGGCATCATCTGTGACGAAATTGGCATTATGACCCGGGCCGATCACATCCTTGCTTCTCGACATCATCAGAGAGAAACCGTTGTCCATGGCGGCTCGTCCCTCTTTATCGACATAGGGACCAAGAAGATTCTTTGAGCGAGCTACAACCACACGGTAAGTGCTCCGTTCACCCTCGCAGCATGTGCCGGCCGAACCCACGAGATAATACCAACCGTCGTGTTTGAATATGTTGGTGCCCTCGGTGAGTGTGCCGGCTATCTGTATAGGTTTCGCGCCTTTCATCACCGAGAGTCCGTCGTCGGAGAGCCGGATGGCGTAGATGCCACGGAAACTTCCCCAGAAAAGATATTTCTCATTACCCTCAGCCACATATATAGGGTCGATGCTGTTCTGCACTCCGATCTCATTGCTGATGAAGAGAGGCCCTTTGTCGGTGAACGGCCCTTCGGGAGAGTCGGATACGGCCACACCTATTCCACATTCCCATTCACCTCCCCATCGGGATTTGGAATAGTAGAGCACATAGCGACCGTCGATATATTGGATATCGGGAGCCCAGATAGCGCCGTCGGGCACCATCTGTGGCCGAGTCTTGTCGGTAAAGGCGGTGCCAACCAATTCCCAGTCGACGAGGTTAGTCGACTTGAATATCGGGAGATTCTTCACATTCTCCGTGGCGTAGAGATAATAGGTGCCGTCGGAGTGACGTATCACGGTAGGATCCGGGGCACTGCGGTTGATAACCGGATTGGCATAGTGGGTGTCGGTGCCGGTCTGTGCCATCGCACATAATCCGTAACATACCGACAGCATAAGGGAGGAGAAGCATTTATGGAAAGACATGACTATATAAATTTGAGTTATCTGATATTCGTCTGCAAAAGTAGTGAGTTTTTTGGTGATAAGATAGTAATAAATTCCCTTATTATAATAATCCGATACCATGAGTCAGTATGCAAGTATGTAAGGATGTGTCATTAGTGATATTTGTACCAAATATTTTTATGGCTTCATCTGAGTAAGGCCGTGAGCTATCAAAACTTATTTGATAGCTCACGGCCTTACTCAGATGTAACTATATTTCTTGTTGAAATCTCCACATAGCCCTTGACGCAGGGCGGGGGAGATGATCATTGGCGTGGAGTGAGGGAGTAGGGTTTCTGCTCTGTCTTGAGTCCCCTCTGTTTGGCGGGGCTTGAACTCATGGTAAATTCCAGCACACCACCCTCCATTATGTCGGAATGTGTGAGATAGAGCTTATCGTAGGTTTTACCGTTCAGCTTCACCGATTTCACATAACGGTTCTTGTCGCTCACTCCGGGTGCTTTTATCTCAAGAGCATTGCCATTAGGAAGTGTCATCTTCACATAAGGGAGGTAGGGCGCTCCGAGCACATATTGGTCGGTGCCGGGACATACCGGATAGAAGCCGAGCACGGAGAAGAGATACCATGCCGACATCTGGCCGCAATCGTCGTTACCTCCGAGTCCGTTTATATCGTTGCGGTACATCTTGTTGAGCACCTCGCGCACCCAATACTGTGTCTTCCAAGGCTGGGAGGTCCAGGCGTAGAGATAAGGGATGTGATGGCTCGGTTCGTTGCCGTGGACATATCCGCCCACAAGACATTCCTCGGTTATATCTTCATTCTCCTCATAGTATTTCTCCGGAAGGTGCATGGAGAATAGCTCGTCGAGACGCGATATGAATTTACGGTCGCCACCCATAATTTCGATAAGGCCGAAGACATCGTGAGGAACATGGAAAGAGAAATTCCATGAGTTGCCCTCGATAAAACCCTCTCCATAGGTCTGCAGCGGGTCGAAGTCGCTCTTGAAGCTACCATCGGAATTGCGGGGGGAGGCGAATCCAATGGAGGGATTAAACAGGTTGCGGTAATTGAGGGCACGTTGCCGATAGGCATCCGCTGTCTCCATATCTCCGGCTTTGAGTGCTGTCTGATATATGGTCCAATCATCGTAGGCATATTCGAGAGTCGAGGAGGCGGCTGTGGCACTCCGCTCGAAAGGTATGTAGCCTAAATCCATATATTCAGCCACCCCTTCATAATAGGGCACAGTGGCTGTGGAGGTCATGGCTGCCAAAGCCTCCTTGAGAGTGGAACAGTTACCTTTGGCTATCGCATCGGCAAGCACCGACACTCCATGATAGCCGCTCATACACCAGTTTTCGTTGCCCATAATGCTCCACACCGGGAGCATTCCGTGTACACTCTGATTACAATGGGCAATCATAGAGGCCACCATCGACCTGTTGCGGTCGGGCTTCACGAGATTCAGGAAGGGGTGGAGCGCCCTGTATGTATCCCAAAGTGAAAATATGGTGTAGTTGTCAAAACCTTCCGCTTTATGTATGTTGTGGTCAATGCCACGATAGGAGCCGTCGGTGTCCATATATATGGAGGGGTTTATCATCGTGTGATAAAGCGATGTGTAGAACATAGCTTTCTGATCGTCTGATCCTTCCACATCAAAGAGTTGCAACTCATCGGTCCACCTCCGGGCAGTGGCTTCTGCAATCTCATCGAATCCTTTTCCTCCGGTCTCGGCCTGAAGATTGCGAAGCGCACCCTCGGTGCTGACCGGCGACAACGCCACCTTGACAGTGAGATCCGGATCATTGGCCGTGTCGAAATTGAAATATGCCACAATCTTGCGTCCCGTAATCTCAGGGAAATTCTTATCCATCTTGAAACGACGCCAGAAACCGGTGTATTTCACTTTCTCCCTATCCTTGTATCCGTAATCGGTTATCGGTTTGGAGAGTGTGATTGCGAAGTAGGTGTAGTTGGTGCGGGCCCAGCCGTTTGTAATACGATAACCCGTAAGGAGGGTGTCGTTCTCCACTCGCAGGTTGGTCCATAGCGTTTTGCCATCGTAGTTGTATATCCCATGATCCAGATCGAGGATCAGATGGCCGTCGCTCCCTTTAGGGAATGTGTATTTATGCACTCCTGTCCTTGGGGTGGCTGTGAGTCGGGCTTTGATGCCGTAGTCGTCGAGCGTCACCTCATAATATCCGGGTGTGGCTTTTTCGGTGGCATGACTGAAGCGGGAGCGGTAGCCTTCGTCGGGAGAATCGGCACGGCCCGGATTCAGTTTAAGGTCGCCTGTTGCAGGCATGATAAGGATGTCGCCCAAGTCGGAGTGTCCGGTGCCGCTGAGGTGCGTATGGCTGAATCCTACAATTGTCTTATCCCGATACTGATATCCGGCGCAATATTCGTAGGCATTTTTCTGATATTTCCCATCTACGTTGTGTGGCACGGTGTCGGTGTCAGGACTAAGCTGCACAAGCCCAAACGGTGCGCAAGCTCCCGGGAAGGTATGACCCATGCCGTTTGTGCCGATGATCGGATTCACATAGTCTGCTGGTGACGATTTCCCGGAGTTCTCTTTTGCGTATTCGGCCGTGGAAGCTCCCCGGCAGGGCAACTGACAGCATAGACCGATAGCCACCAAGGTTGTAAAGATATGGATTCCGGAGCCTGAGATGTTCATCTGTATAAATTTCAATTATGTGAGTGTGTTAAATGGGTATGCGCGCCCATACTTATCTATTTAATTTTTATTTTGGCTGAGGATGGCGTTTGCTTCATGCAGCAATATATGATGCGCAGGCGCGGCCATATCGCCGTGGTTGTAGCCGTCAAGTTTGTAAATCTTTACATATGGATGTCCGACGAGCTTCATCATACGCCACATATATAGATTTTCCTCGTAGCGTCCGAAGAGTTCCTGCTCGGCATCGCCGGTGACAATGATGTAGGGTGGGGCATCTTTGCGCACATGGAAGAGTGGGGCATTACGGTCAATCCATGGTGTCAGTTCTCCGATTCCCTGGCTCTTGCGGTCGGAGAAGTGAGTGATCACCTGGCCGCTGAAAGGCACGAGGGCTGCGAGGCTATCGGCATCGACACCATATTTTTCCAGACGAGATTTGTCAAGGCCGATCATACTGGTGAGAAAACCTCCGGCTGAATGGCCCGACACGATTACTTTTGACGGGTCGCCTCCATACTTGTCGATATTTTGTATTACCCAAGCCACTGCCTCTGCAGCATCATCGATACATCCGGTGACGTCGGTGTCGGGGATGAGTCGATAGTTTGGAGCAACCACCACATAGCCGTGGTCCATTAGTTCGGCGGGTATGAATTTATTTCCACCGGTTAGGCCTCCGCCGTGAAACCAGACTATTACCGGAAGATCGGTTGCCTCAGCCGGATGATGGATGTCGAGCTTGAGGCGGCTCTGAGAGAGAGGATCGGTTTTTGTGGTGTAGGGGATATCGAAATCGGTAGTGTAGGGTGATGCAGCATACACTGTCAGCATGCCTACTATAATCAATAGTAAAGAGAGGAGGGTGCGTTTATGAAACATGATTTTAAGAATATGGGCCGCCCCGAGAAAGAGGCGACCCGGATTTTGTGACATTTCTATTTATCAGAGAGATATTCCTGAATGGCTTTGGCGGCTTTACGTCCGGCTCCCATAGCTAAGATAACTGTGGCGGCTCCCGTGACAGCATCGCCTCCGGCAAACACGCCCTCTCGCGAGGTGCGACCCTCTTCATCGGCCACGATACAACCTCTGCGGTTGGTGTCGAGGCCATCGGTGGTTGATTTGATCAGCGGATTGGGGCTCGTGCCGAGAGCCATTATCACCACATCGCAATCAATTGTGAAGTTGCTGCCCTCCTTTACTATAGGTGAACGGCGTCCGCTCTCATCGGGCTCGCCAAGCTCCATCTCCACACATTCTATACCTTTCACCCAGCCATTGTCGTCGGAGAGTATTCGCACAGGGTTCGTGAGCATGCGGAATTCAATGCCCTCCTGCTTGGCGTGGTGCACCTCCTCTACGCGGGCCGGAAGCTCCGCCTCGCTGCGACGGTAGACGATCACCGACTCCGCTCCAAGGCGGCGGGCGGTGCGCACTGCATCCATGGCAACATTGCCACCACCGACAACCACGGCCTTACGACCTGTATATATAGGTGTGTCGTAATGCTCGTCATACGCATGCATCAGGTTGGCACGTGTGAGGAACTCATTGGCAGAGAATACTCCGTTCAGATTCTCCCCTTCGATGCCCATAAAGCGGGGGAGACCTGCGCCTGAACCCACGAATACGGCATCAAAACCCTCTTTGTCGAGAAGATCATCGACGGTCATGGTGCGCCCTATGATTACATCTGTCTCAAATTTCACGCCCAAACGTTTCACTGAATCCACCTCCTTGGCCACGATTCTCTCTTTTGGCAGACGGAATTCCGGGATGCCATACACCAGGACGCCGCCGATTGCATGGAGCGCTTCAAACACAGTGACTTCATAGCCGGCCCGAGCAAGGTCGGATGCGCATGCAAGTCCGGCAGGACCGGAACCCACTATGGCCACGCGTTTTCCATTCCGGATTATTTCCGGTTCGGGAAGTTGGTCGGCGTGTTCGATAGCCCAGTCGCCTATGTAGCGTTCGAGCTTGCCGATAGCCACCGGCTCACCCTTGATGCCCAATACGCAAGAACCCTCACACTGGCTCTCTTGCGGACATACACGCCCGCAGACGCTCGGTAAAGAACTGTCGGCTGAGATTATTACTGAAGCCTCAGCATTCTTCTCCTCTACTATCTTATTTATGAATCCCGGAATGTCGATATGCACCGGACAGCTTCCCACACACCGCGGATTGCGGCAGTTGAGACAGCGGGAGGCCTCAAGACGTGCCTCTTCTGAATTATAGCCATAGCACACCTCCTCGAAATTGGTGGCTCTTACGGCAGGATCCTGTTCTCTTACAGGCACTCGTGGAATTCTGTTAGCCATTGCATTTACAATTATGGGTTTCGGGATGGGTTTTAGGATTATTGCGATACATGTTCTGACGACGCATAGCCTCGTCGAAGTGTACTTTGTGGCCGTCAAACTCCGGACCCTCCACGCAGGTGAACCGGGTCTGGCCATCTACGGTGACACGGCAGGCGCCACACATTCCGGTGCCGTCTACCATCAGTGCGTTTAGCGACACCATTGTGGGTATGCCATATTCCTTTGTGGCGAGCGATGCGAACTTCATCATTATCATGGGGCCGATGATCACGCAATGGTCATAGCGCTTACCCTGATTGTCTATAAGATCTTTGATGAGCGCGGGCACCATGCCATGGAAGCCTTCAGAACCGTCGTCGGTGCAGAGATATACATTCCCGACGCTTCTCATCTCATTTACATAGGTGAAAATATCCTTGGTCTTGGCGCCGATTATCACATCGGCTTCCACGCCGTGCTCCTTAAGCCATTTCACCTGAGGATATACAGGGGCAGTGCCGACACCTCCGGCCACAAAAAGGATTTTCTTCTTTTTAAGCTCCTCTTCGGGAAGATCGATCAGATCGGAGGGGCGGCCAAGAGGCCCGGCCACATCATCGAATTTATCTCCCACCTGAAGGTCGTTGATCTTGTGGGATGAGAGTCCGATGCTCTGGGTTACGATGGTGACGGTGCCCGCTACAGGGTCATAGTCACATATGGTCAGTGGGATACGTTCCCCGAAGGGATCCGTGCGGACAATAAGAAACTGTCCGGGAAGTGCCGATGAGGCTATTCGGGGCGCATTCACTTTCATCTCTACGATGTTGGGAGAAAGGTCGCGCCGGCTGACGATTTCAAACATATTATATAATGGTTTGTCAGATGTTGGTCAATTTAATGTGGAAGTTTGAGCTACTTATATATATAGTTGGGTATATATGATTGGCAAAAATAGGATAAATCCGCAAGATACCCAAATTTATTTGTCTATTCTTTGCTCGGATTCAATTGTTTTTTTGGTTTTGAAGCAAAAAAATAGGGCCTTTCAGGGCCCTCTAAATTAATTTTCGCGAAAATTCTCATCGTATAAACACGCAGAATAACGCGATTGTTCAT
>CAZEOI010000106.1:0-9737 GCA_964513775.1 uncultured Sangeribacter sp.
GGCGGCGAAGCAGTTCATAAGGAGCACGGCGAGCATCGCACCCTCCGGATAGCCCGGATTGTAGCAACGGATTATTATGGCTACTGCTCCGATGAGGAATCCGTAGATATACTTACCTGTTGTGGTGCGGCAGGCGGTCACAGGGTCGGTGGCCATGAATACGATAGCAAACGCGAAACCGCCGAGCGAGAGTTGCTCAATGGGAGAGAGATAGGTGACGGGATAAAGCGGAGTGGCGAAGTTATGAGCCAGAAGGGCCATAAAGAAGCCGCCCACAGCTCCCGAAAGCACGATTCTCCAAGAAGCTATACCTGTGGCAAGGAGTATCACAAGGCCGATAAGGATGCAGAGAGTGGAAGTCTCACCCCAAGAACCGGGGTAGAAGCCCATGAAGATGTCGGTAAATGAGAGCGGAGTGCCGTTTACACCGAGGAGTTGAGCCGGACCGTCGGCAGAAGCGAGCTGGCCGAGTGGGGTGGCACCGGAGTAGGCGTCGATGGCAGCCTGATCGCCGAGAGAGACAAACACATGATCGCCGCTCATCTGCGAAGGATAGGCGAAGAAGAGGAACGCACGTGTCACAAGGGCTACGTTAAGGAAGTTGTAACCTGTGCCACCGAACACCTCTTTGGCAAATATTACGGAGAATGCCACAGCGATCGCAAGCATCCAGCAGGGGGTGTCGACAGGGCAAATCATCGGGATAAGGATACCCGATACCAGAAAACCTTCCTGAATCTCATGTCCACGGATCTGAGCCACTATAAACTCTATGCCGAGACCTACGATGTAAGCCGTAAGAATCTGGGGGAGAGTGGCGAAGAGCCCGTAGAAAAAGAGATGGAAAAGTCCATGGTCGGCATCGCCTGTGGCGAGCGCATGTTGAAGACCTACGTTCCACATGCCAAACAGGCAACAGGGAAGCAGGGCAATCACCACCATGATCATCGTGCGCTTCGAGTCGTTGGCATCATGGATATGAACGCCCGAGCGGGATGTCTCGTTTGGAGTGAAAAGGAAAGTGTAGAAGCCGTCGAATACGGAGTGGAGCTTTTCGAATTTACCCCCTTTCTCGAACTGCGGCTTGACACTGTCGATTTTTTTCTTTAATCCTTTCATCTGTCAAGTTGATTATATTGAGACTTAGGCATGGATCACATTCCCATTCCCTTTTCTTGTGGGGGAGGGGAGGAGTGGAATGCCGAAAATCTCATTTCTTAAAAAGTGTGATTTTAATGGAGGATTGGGTCAGGATAGCTCTTTTCTGAGATTGTCAAGACCATCCCTTACTATCTTTTGAAGCTCGATCTTAGAGGTGTCGACAAACTCGGGAAGCGCGAAATCTTCCGGAGCTACCTCGTAGATGCCGAGTTTCTCCATACGGTCGATATCTCCTGCCATTATGGCCTTTATAAGATATTCGGGATAGATGTCGAAGGGGAAAACTTTGTCGTATTCCTCGCTAAGAATCATCGCGCGGTGGCCTCCTTTGATGCGGGCGTCGAACTCAAACGGTTTCGAGAGGCCGCGAAGGAATGCCGGGAAGCTACGCTTCACGCTGTATTTCATTGGATTGAGCGATGCCCAGCCCATGAATTCATCGGCATTGTCTCCCTCTTCAATCACTGTAACCTGGCGGTAGGGATAATGTAGGAAATCATCACCAGTCACTTTTATACCTGTGAGAACGTTGCCGGAGATGATTCGCACTCCATTTTTATTTTTCAGTTCGCCGGTGAGAAGAGTGTCGATCTTGGCGCCGAATGATGTCAGGATGATGTGGGGATCGCGGATCTCAGGACCGGTAATGGCCACACGGGAGCTGAAGTCTACCTCGCCTTTCTCAACAAGGCGTCCTATTTTTGCGACTGTGACAGCATCCAAAGTCCATACGGTCTCACCTTTGTTCACCGGTCTGATGGCGGCAATCTGAGTGCCTACGTTTCCGGCGGGATGAGGACCTTCAAATTCATAAGTCTCGGCCACTCGTGAAGATAGATTGTCGCTGCTCCTTACTCCGAGGTAGACTTTACCGGGGGTGAGTTTTTTGAGAGCGGCAAGACCTTTCTCAAGCCATTCGCGCTGATTCTGGTCGATCATTTTTGCAGCGAGCGGAGATGAATCGAAGGCCGTCACGAAAATGTCGCGAGGTTCCACCGCAGGATCAGGAACAATGTCGAAAGGACGTTGGCGCATCAGAGCCCAGAGTCCGCTTTCGAGCATAGCGCTCTTGATTTCCTCAGCAGATTTCGGTAAGTTGAATGTTCTTTTTTCGGCGGATCCCTTCTTTACGCTAATGTAGCGTATGTGGCGGCGTTCGCCACGGCTAACCTCAGCCACTTCTCCGGAAACAGGGGCTGCGATGCAGATTTTTCCTGTGGCCTTATCCTTCAGCAACGGATCTCCTGCAAGCACGGGGTCGCCGGGCTTGACCACAGCTTTCCATACATGTCCGGGATAGTCATCGGGCGAGATGGCAAAAAGCGTGGTCTTTTTGTCTTCGGTGACACGTGAAGAGGGGGCACCGGTGATTGGGATGTCAAGACCCTTCTTTATACGTTTAACTTCAGCCATATTATATAATAAAGTGATTTAAGTTTCAAAAATGTTTGTTCCGAATGTGGACGATTTCAGGTAAACCGCTTTTCGGTTATAATAGAACTCTATTACACCCTCAAAACGGTGTCAAATTTCATCCATATATGTCACCGATCAATCATATCATTAGAAGTTGTTTAAACTTTTTACGGGCTTGTTGATTTTTATATGTATTTTTTGTATGTGGAGTCCTCTTTGTCCGTCTTCAGCCATCTTTCGGGTTGCTTTTAAAAAATCACCTCCGAAAGCTGTCTAAATCCAGACAAAGAAAAGGTTTAAACAACTTCTTAATTTATGACACATACTTAATTCTGCAAAATTACGAATAAAAGTGTTTTTTGCAAAGAATTGTTAAAGAAGTTTTCCCCACTTTTCGTAGAATTATGGAAAAATTTCCGTAATTATGCAAAAAAAGAGCTTCCCCGGCACTCTTAAATGCCGGGGAAGCCCCATTTCTTTATCTTCTGATCAACGGAAAATCACTTATAAGAATTAACCCGTTTGGGAGTCATAATATGATTTCCGCGATATATCAGTCTTATTTCAGACCCTCAACAAACTTGCGATAGGGTTCGTTGTTGGGATCGAGCTCAAGATACTTCTGGAAGTATGATTTTGCAGTGGGCACATCTTTCTGATCGAGGTAGTAGTTGCCCATGTAGTTATACATCTCTTTGGCATCGGAGGTGTAGCGGTCGCGGTTGGGGCTTGCCTCAAGAAGAGTGATAGCCTCAGTGTAGAAAGGCACTGCTACGGATGCAACTTCAGCCTCAGAAGCTTTCTGCTTGGCCACATCACCCTTGAATTTGATGGGTTTGTAGTTGTCGGGAAGAATCTCCTGACCTTTGCCTGCGTATTCGAGAGCCATCTGATAGTATTTGTCGGCAACCTCAGGATTCTCTTTTTGATTCTCAACGCCAGCATAGTATGAGAAAGTGGCCTGCTGGATGAAGTCGTTGTAACCGGGTTTCTCAGAGTGCTGGATATAGCCCTGGAATGTGTCGGCAGCTTTCGAAAGATTGTTCTCGCCCACATATGTCATTGCAAGCTGCTTGTAGAAAGCGGCGTTCTCGGGATTATCGTTGATAGCCTCCAGAAGAAGGGCCTCAGCCTCCTGCGGACGTTTTGCAGTTGTGAGCTCCTCAGAGATGAGAAGGTAGTCGATCGGGGCGAACTTGTTGGCGGGATTAGCTTTGTGAGCCGCTACAAGAGCCTCCGCCATTGGAAGAAGCTGGCTGGCCATATCCTTATCCTGAGCAGCGTTCATAAACTGATAACGCTGCGCAGTAAAGTTGGATGGATTTGTCTGAAGGAGTTTGGTGGAGTAGTCGTAACCCTCTTTGTAGTTGCCACCGTAGAAGAGAAGGAATGCATAGCGGTCCTCATCCTGCTTGAAGTGGTTGGGATTGTTGACATATTTGCCATACTCTTTAGCCGCCTCATTGAATTTCTGTGCGTTATAGTATGCATTTGCAAGCTCTCTCTGAGCGAGCGCAGAGTTGGGATTTACCTGAAGGAGCTTGTTGAGCATGTCGATCGCATACTGCGGATTCACCTGAGTGAAGAGGTTGGCATATTTAACGTATGCTTCAGTGGCATCAGGATTATAGTTGGCGGCCATCTCATATTGGGCGGCCGCACCACCTACATCCTTAGCATCTTTCTTACGGTCACCTTCAAAAAGATAAATGTCGGCGTCCTGCATATTGATCTTACGTGCTTTCTCCACACGTTTGTCAATCTCCTTTGCGTAAAGCACGGGATCTACATCATAGTATGCGCGTGCGATATCAATCTGAAGCTCCGCGTCTTTCTTTGCAAATCCTTCAGCAGTCTTGAAGTTTTTCTCTGCAGCTGATTTGTCTTTCTTGCGAAGATCGCAAGCACCGAGGCCAACATAGTTGTAGGCATACTCCGGATTTGCTTGTATGCCGGCGTTGAAGTGGCTTGCTGCATCGGCGTCTTTTCCCTCCTCAAGAGCTATGAGTCCTAAATAGTAGTTGGAGACTGCCTTATCGGTGCCGGCATTGTTCAAGTTACGCACAAGGAGCTCCTTAGCGTTATGGAGCTGATTGGCCTTGTAATATTCACGGCCTTCCACATGGGTCTGAGCCATCGTGGTGAGTGCGGCTGCTACAAATGCCGCTGAGAAAAGAAATCTGAATTTCATCTTATAGATTGATTTTTAACTTATTTACTTGATATTTGATGATGTCGGATCTTACAGCTGTGGGCATTTAAAAGATGCTTTCCTTGTCTGTGTTTCTCCTGCTTCATTATTGTAACGATCTCATACCTCTCACGCAATGTATGGATATGGATGGAGGATCTGTTAAATCATTGCAAAATTAACAAAAAAACTTATTTCACCAAATGTTTTGGGAGTTAATCTTTTAGTATTATCATAAAAATTTTTTAATAATATAAAATCTCCCCATGGCCTATAGGTCAGAGAGGAGATTTAGAATATTACTAATTCAAATGATGTGTCATCAGATCAACTCTACCATGCGGGGGTGCATATGAAAGGGAAGAATACCAGTCTTCGTAATGATTTTTTGACCTACAAATCCTGTCATGAACACATAGAAACTGTGAAGCACTGTGGAGTTGCTCGCCGTGGAGACCATGTAGACCTTTCTTGCCAAAGGATAATCGCCTGAATAGATATAAGCTTGATATGGTTTATAGCTTACCGGGCTGTAATCATTTTCCTCTGTCGGATTGCTGATCTTCATAATATTGACTTCAGAGGTGAGGGTAGATGCTACGGTATCATTTTGATTCTCGTAGTCTTCCATCCTTTTGTCCATCGGTATTTTTTTTGCTTGACTGAGATCGTCGCCGAGCCAGCTTACGCTTATCACACCGAGTGCATCAGGATCTGTCTTCACCACATCAAACACGGCAGCATTATTTTTCTGTGCGAACGTGTTGGCCGTCTCGGAGATTTTCTTCCCTTCCGGAAGGAATTTCTCTTTCAGGTAGCTTACAGTAGATGATTCGGCATTGTCAAATACAATTTTGATAGCTGTGGTGTCATTTCCGGCGAGTTGACTCCATTTAGTGATACGTCCGTTGAGAATATCTCCGATCTCTGTCATCGAAAGTGCAGAAACGGGATTTTTCTTGTTCGTGATTATCGCTACAGCATCAACCGCTATGCAATTCTGGCGTACTACTCTCTTATATTTAGCTTTCATATACTCAATCTGTTCTTTTGTGAACTGACGAGTGGTGATAATCGCCTGAGTGCCGTCGGCAAGCATTGTGTCGACCGCCTCACCTTCGCTAACAAAGAAGGGTATTATCGAGGCGTTGGGATAGGTGTATTCAAATACCTCAATCTCCTCTTCCAGGATATTTTTGAACCCATCATCACAGTAGATTGTGGCACTTCCGGAGGCATACTCGCCTCGCTTTATAGGAGTACAACCGATTGCTCCTATAGCGGCAGCCAATAGGAGCAATGCAGATGAAAATTTATTTATAAAGGTTTTTTTCATATGGATAGATTCTGCGTTGTTGAATATTTGTTTTCCGTAGAGATCTTATAGTAAAGTCAATGCCGAAGCCAGTTTAGATTGATTCCGGAGACTCGAATCCATTTTTGGGGCTATTTTAGTTCCAGCCTCTATATAGACGATAACCACGCCAAAGACCGTATGCGCAGAGAAGACCTCCAACTACAGCACTTACAGTAACGTTGTCGATATTGAAGACGTCGAATATGAAGAGAAGACCGACGGCTACATATACTATCACCATGAATATTCCAAATATTACTCGCCCGCTTTTAGGCATGTTTTCATTTCCGTTCATAACTTTGATATTTTTAGAGGTTCTATTTACTTTTTTAACAAATTTCATTAATAGTGGTTCAGCATTATGATTAATTTTTGGTTCAGCTTTGGAATTATTATCTCCTCTTGTATTGTGATAGTCATTTGTGGATTATATTGTGAAAATCATTTGTCGATGTCGTGACCTGTAAAAAACTTATGTGGTGGATTGAGCGGGGAGGGTGGATTTGAGCGGAGCGGGAGTGGAGGGAGGATGTGTAAGAGGAGTAGATCACATAGGGATTGTATCGCGGGTGGTATGGAGATGTCTTGTGGATTATATTGTGATAGTGTTTGTGAAGGTCAGGATATGTAATAACCGATGAGGTGGATTGAGCGGAGCGGGAGTGGAGGGAGGATATGTAAGAGGATTAGATCAGATAGGGATGGTAACGCGGATAGTATGGAGATGTCTTGAGAGAGAAGGGGTGATTAGGAATGAAAGGAGTGGTTAAAAATTGAATGTGGTGGTTGAGCATTAACTTAGAGTGCAAAAAAATAGAGACCTTCACGATGAAGGTCTCTATTTTGATATGTTTCAAATTTCTTAAGGAAATTATGAATTCTGGAGCTTGAAGGTAACAGGGAGGTTGAAGTAAGAGCGAACTGCAACACCGTTGTTTTTACCGGGCTGCCATTTCGGCATCTTCTTAACCACGCGGAGAGCCTCGCGGTCGAGGTCTTTATCCACACCCTTGAGAATTTCAACAGCACCAATCGAGCCGTCTTTCTCAACCACGAACTTCACGATTACACGACCCTGAATATCGTTGGCTGCAGCCTGCTCGGGATAACGGATGTTCTGGTTAAGCCATTTCATGAGCGCTGCGATACCACCGGGGAACTCAGCTTGCTGCTCAACGGCAGTGAAGATCTCCTCCTCCTTCGGTTTAACCTCGGGTTCGGGTTCTTTCACGATAACCTGTTCCTGAACAGCCTTGAATTTATCGGCGTCGTCAGAACCTTCCTGGTTAACCACACCACGAGCGGTGTTGTCTTCCTTCTGTTCCTCCATATCCATCACCTCATTCTGCACTTTGTCAGCGTCGACGATGGCAATCTGTGTAACCTGAACTGTAGCGAGCACTTCTTCAGGCACCTCGATTTCGGGCTGCTCAAACTTCTGCTCTTCGGGTTCGGGTTCGGGTTCAGGCTCGTCGTTCTGCTCCTCCTGGAGAAGCTCTGCGGCGGCCATTTTCTCTCTCTGTTCCTGGAGTGCGATAGCTTCCTGCTCTGCGCGATAGTCAGAATACTTAGCGTAAACAAGAATCATCACGAACACCACTGCAAGACCGATAAGAGTGAACAGCACAGCCATATTGTGGCGTTTGTCGCTGTTCTTACGGAGCTGATATGCGCCAAAATCCTGATTTTTATCAGCAAAGACTATATCGCGCCATTCCTTTGATGTTAGATCTACATTTCTCTGAGCCATTTTCTTTTCTGCTTAAAAGGTTAATAAATCTAACGTCATTGAGCCGGGTGAGCTTTCCAATACTCAGAGAGCATAACGGAATCCACCTTTGTCATGTTATCGATCTGATATTTAGAGATAGAGTTGATCTGCATCTCGTCAAGAATCTCAACGAGGCTACCGAAAGCAGCTTCGGGAGTAGACTTGATGATGACCACGGGCTTCTTGAGGTTTTCGTTCTTGCGGATAGCGGAAGCAGCTTCATCATATGCAGCTTGAGCTTTCTCGCGGTCAGCTTTGGTTTCAAGAGAGCCGAAGCCACCGTCGGCATATTTCTTCTTTATCTCGTTAATCTCCTTAAGCACATCGGCATTACGCTGCTGGATAATCTGGCGGATGCCACGAGATGTGTGAACGCCGGCGTTAACCTCGTCTGAAAGGAATTCACTTTTCTGAAGGTTGTTGTTTTCAGGAAGCACAGTTCCACCGGGGCCAAACATACCGGTGTCGCCACCAGGTTTGCCAAAGTAGTAATACACTTCGTTCACCACATTACCGTTAACTGAGTCAACGACATTTGTGCCTGCTTTTCTTTTAGCGTCGATGAGGATAGTAACAGCATCGTCGGCAGAAGCCTGCGACATGTTTTCCTGATTCTCCACTTTCTCATTAGAAGGCAGTGCGATGGTGAGCGTCTGCGACTTGATCATTGTGGTACAAAGCATGAAGAATGTTATAAGCAACATGTTCATGTCGACCATCGGCGTGAAATCCACGCGGATATGCATCTTTTTCTGGGCGCCTTTTTTCTGTTTGCCCCCGTCATTCTGTTGAACTTCTGCCATGGTCTTATTCTCCTGCTTTAAGTGCGGTCAAAAACGTAAATTTATTCATTTTAATGGTCTGGAGGTTATCCATGACCATATGAACGATGTTGAACGGAGTGTTCTGGTCAGCCTTGATAGCCACACCAGTACCGTCTTTGATAGCCTGAGCGAGATTCTCGTTCTCAGTCTGACGGAGAGCCTTCATCCACATCTGGAACTCGGTCAGGTTATTCTCATCCTGCTGAGCAGAGATAGGAATACCGGTGACATGGTTCTTATTTTCGTCTTCACCTGCAAGCCACTGGTCCATTTTAGTGAGGCCCTCGGGCTGATCGGCGAGGTTAAGGAACTCGCCCATCTGTGAGAGAGGCACACCGAATGAGCCAAGTTTGCTGAAGGCTACTTTCTGAGCGTTGTCGAAGCTTACTTTGTTCTTATGCGATTCGTTGTAGATTTCGCTTACTTTGTCAAGAAGCGCCATTCTCATCTTCTCGTTTGACCAAGCAGAAGAGGTGTCGTTGTTCATTGTAAGCCAAACCTTCCCTTCCGGACTTACGAGCACCTGCACGAAGTTAGTTTCCTGCACCTTCTCAGTAGAGACTGAGGGGGGAGTTATAACTGTGGTAGGCTCTTTCTGGAGGAAGGTCGAAGTCAACATGAAGAAGGTAAGCAGCAGCACCGTCACGTCACTCATCGCCGTCATGTCGATGAATGTGCTCTTTCTTGCTATTTTTACTCTTCCCATATTAGCTATTAACTTTATCGGTTATGAAGTTTGTGATTATCGTTGCTTGCCCACAAGATTATTTGTGAGTAGCGGCGAAAGTAGCTACGATAGAGAAACCGATTTCGTCGATAGCGTAGGTGAGGTTGTCGATCTTGTTGGTGAAGAAGTTGTAAGAGATAACTGCGAAAGCACCGGTTGCGATACCGAACGCGGTGTTCACAAGTGCCTCAGAAATACCGGTAGAGAGCTCGGTAGAGTCAGGAGAACCTGAAGTTGCAAGAGCCTGGAATGATTTGATCATACCCATAACGGTTCCGAGAAGACCGACG
>CAZEOI010000107.1:0-9703 GCA_964513775.1 uncultured Sangeribacter sp.
GGGAGAGTAATCGGCATATGCCGTGCTTTCCGTGCCTCCGGACTTGTGGCCACTACCTCCCCCACAGCATATCTCTTCACCGATGAAGGCATTTTCCTCCTGAAAGAGATGGACAACGGCGAACTGCGTGATGCCGGTCTGATATCCTGCCACATACTCTCCTCTCCCGAGAGCATCCGTGTGGCCGGACGCACCCTCTATTTCACGGCCGAGGATGGCACTGCCATGACTATATCCGGCACCACCGTAAAGGCTCTCTCCTCCGCCACATCCGGTTCCTCCGCCGACGTTTCATCCGTGAAAATGTCTGAAGTAATGATCACGCCTGTCGACCCCTCGCTCCCGATAAAAGTAGCGACGCGTCCACTCAAACTGAGCTCTATCTTACCCGATACTTCCGAGAGCTTTAACTGTAATGGTGCTTACTCCTCAGTAAGCCGATTGGCGGAGTCTATCATTCAGATAAAGTTGATGGGAGCCTATACCGGCACCGCCGGGCTCTCATTCTACGTTAGCCGTGACCTCATCCACTGGCAGCTACTTGCCCGTGGCAAAAGAGGCCTCATCGCTGTGCCGCTCTCCTCCGGCATGGTGCCTCTCTCAGCAGAAGTAGCAGCCCCATCCTACGTCGGAGATCTGCCTCCGGCCACCTCTCCCTGCTACGGACGTCTGGAGATCTCAGGCTGCATTTCGGGGAGTCTCGAAGCCCTCCGGATCACATATTCATCCTGACATATCCAGCCATTTCGGGCATCTGTTAAAAATGTTTAATTTTGCTGAGATGACCCAAAAAAGTCCATCAGAAGTGTTAAAACGCCACTTTTTGCACCGTTTCAAGGGGTGAGATGACCCAAAAAAGTTCATCTCATCCTTTTTCACTCTTTTTGGATTCCTAAAGAAATACTATCTTTGCACAAAAATTATGCCATGATAATTAGCTTACGCATCAAAAATTTCTTCTCAATACGAGAGGAGGCCGTACTTGATTTTACGGCTGATGTCACTACGCGTAAATCTCGGGAAGATCTGCCGGAAAACCTTGTTGATTTTGCCGGCGATAAATTTGTAAATATTATAGGACTTTTCGGAAGCAATGCCGCAGGAAAGTCAAATATAATTAAAACACTTTCCTTCTGCAGGCAACTTGTGATCACATCCCACCTGAATAATGAAGATGATCGGCTGGACTTCGAGCCTTTCAAATTCGATAGTGATAAACCCTCGGAATTCTATATAAATTTTGTCACAGATGGTATTGAATATGAATATTCATTCCAGATATATGATGGCAAAATATCTTTCGAGGAGCTTTATTATTACCCCAAAAAGAGAAAAGCCAAAGTCTTTACACGGGAGTCAACATCAACCTATATCCATCGCAAAGGCATTATCGAGCGGCCTGCGGAAATTGAAGCCAACACCGGACCCAAGACGCTTTTCCTAAGTCGTGCAAGCTCTATGAACAGAGCCATAGCACAGACTGTGTATCGTTTTTTTAAAAATGAAATCGTCATAGGCGTTGAGAATTTCCAACTCCAGTCGCTCCAACGCAACAACCTTGATGAATGTAAAGATTATCTGCTCAAAGCGTTGGAAGTAAGCGACTCCGATATTGTAGACATCCGTCTGGTGGAACTCATCCCGGGCTTTCCTCAATTACTCTCATTTCACAAAGAGAATCCCGAGCTACCCTTCGATTTTGAGAAAGAGGAATCCGACGGCACAAAAAGGCTCTTCGTCATCCTCCTTATGATGCTTAAGAAATCGATAGAGGGAGCTACGATTTTCCTTGATGAATTTGATTTGAAACTCCACCTCCATCTTGCTGAATTTCTCCTTGACACAATCAGAGCATCGCGTGGGGGCCAACTTGTGTTTACGAGTCATAATCCATCTCTGATAAATATCAACAAACTTCGGCCCGAACAGATTGTATTCGTTAATAAACAATGTGACGGCAACTCCGAATTTGTCCCGTTGTCAGACTATGAGGGAATAGGGAAAAACACTGATATCCAAAAGGCTTACCTCCAAGGCAGATTTGACGCTGTGCCCTATGTAGGCGACATATACCCATTGCTCTCTGAATTAATAAAAAGGAGATGAGGACAAGAAAATATAAAAAGTTGCGTCTGCCACACCGGGTCTTTCTTGTTATTTGCGAAGGCGAGACCGAGGAGAGCTACATAAATGTGCTGAAACGTCATTATCGTCTTCCGGTAACGATAAAAACAAAAGTAGCCGGCAACAGCATCAACTCACGATTGGTAAACCAATACATCAAGGAAATTGGAGTGTCGCCGGAAGAGTGTAACGTATTTTATATCTATGATGCTGATGTAAAACCGGTCTTAGAGAAAATAATGTCACTCCCCGGCACAGCTATAATCTCCAATCCCTGTATTGAGTTATGGTTTACCCTACATATGAGACAGTGCATCCGACCCTTGAAGTCGGAAACGGTGGTAAAAGAATTATGTGCCCTGCATCCTTCTTGGAAAGCTTATCTCAAGGGGAATTTTAACAAAGATCAGATCCTTCACCTTATCAGTAATAAGGAGATCGCTGTGTCACGGGCAAAAAAACTCGAATGGCCTTCAAATCCATCATCCAATATGTATCTCTTCATTGAGGCCTTGGAAGCGGAAAAAATATAAAACCTGTGTTGGGTCATGGTTTGATTATACGTGTGGCATATCTGCGGAAAATCCAGTCATTTCGGGCATCTGTTAAAAATGTTTAATTTCGCTGAGATGACCCAAAAAAGTCCATCAGAAGTGTTAAAACGCCACTTTTTGCACCGTTTCAAGGGGTGAGATGACCCAAAAAAGTTCATTTCATCCTTTTTCATCATTTCATAGCAACCATCCGGACAATACCGTCCGCCCGATTCAGAGCCGATAATTTCACCCCTCGCTCAGCATCAAAACCGGAGATTTATACCCTACTCTTCAACTACCCTTAATAAATGATTAGAGCCTTCCAATTGCAATTGGAAGGCTCTAATCATTTATTAAGTTTAATCCAGGCTCGGGGGAGAGATGCAGAGGGAGAAGAGGCCGGTAAATCATTTGGACTGTAGCAAATCATTTGGAGGGGAGCGGGATTATTTGGAGGGAGGGTGGCTTCAGATATTATGTAACATTATTGGTATCTAAAGGATTAAATCAATTATTGCGGAGGCGAATGTTAAGCCCTTATCTTGTGTTAAGTTTATTTAACATTTCTATTAACATTTTTTAACGCTACGGGGGGGGGTATTTCGAATTTTTTATTATGTAATTTTGCATTAGCAATTCTGAACGCTATGCCTTTCTGTGGATTTGTAGTCAGACTTGTCGGTTGAAAACGCTGAAACAACAAAGCAAGAACTAATATATAATTAACATATTTTTTAAACTAAAATTATAGCTCATGATTAAAAAATGGAGTTATGTCGTTGCCACGGCGGCTACCGTTTTTGGCGGTACCTTCCTTACTGGCTGTATCGACAACGATGAGCCATTCGGAATCGAACAGATCCGGGTGGAGACTGCAAACCTTTTGAAGGCCAAGCAGGCATTGGTGGCTGCCGACGCAGCAGCCAAGCAGGCACAGGCTGAACTTGACAAGGCAAATGCCGAGATCGCCAAGGTAAACGCCGAGGTTGCCAAAGCCAAGGCTGAGGCGGAGATGAAGCTCGCTGAGCTTGAGAAGCAGGCTGAGATCGCTCGTCAGAACGCTGAGAGCGCAGCTCAGGTTGCTCTTATCGAGGCTCAGATCGCTGATCAGAAAGCCAAAACAGAAGCTTACATCGCCGAGCAGAAAGCCATCCTTGACAACATGATTGCCCAGAATGAGCTTACAATCAAAAATCTTCAGCTTGAATACGATAAGCTTGCTTATCAGTGGGAGCTCTCCAAGATTCAGGATGCGCTTACTGTAAGCTCTGACCTTTGGGACCAACTCAACGCTGCTTACACAACTTATCTTCAGGAGCTTAATGCCTATAACCAAAAGGCTCAGAACCTCGCAGATATGCAGCGCAAATCCGCTCAGTGGCTCAACGACCTCGTTTATAACGAGGAGAAAAACACGTGGGAACACCCGAAAGAGAAATACAAGAATATGCTTGTGGATGCGATCGACGCCCAGGAGCAGAATGTTGCCAACGCACAGAACGCCATCAATTCACTCAACCAGAATATCGCTGATTTCGAGAACATCAAGACCAACAACGATGTCTACACAAAATGGTCTGAGCTCAGCAACAATCTTAAAGACAACGATGCAAAGATTGCTGAACTGAAAATAGAGCAGGCAGAAATAGAACTTAACAACCAGTCACTGTTGAATGAGATAAGCACTCTTTGGGAAGCCTACCTCGCAGTTGGCAATAAGGAGATTGCTATCCCCGCTTACACATTCGAACCCAGCGCAGCAGCTCAGCAGCTCGGCATCATGCAGCCGATAGAGGTGGTACCCTCCGGTGAGTCTTATTCTCTCAACGGCGATTGGAAATACACTTACTATCAGTCTCGATATCGCAACACGATAGATAATCTCAAACATTATCTTCTCGATGAGAACGACAAAGCTTGGACCAACGCTCGTCTGAATGAGATGCAGCGTGAGCTCGTTCCCCTCCAGAAGACTTACGATGCAGCCAAGGCTCTCTGGGAGAATGCCAAGAAAGTCTACAATATGGGTAACGAACCTGATGCATCAGCTCTCCCTCTTGAATCAGAACTTGAGGCTGCCATCACTGCATACAATGCTCTCGAAGATAAGTATGCCACACTGAAGGAGAAGATCGAAACGGCCCACAAAGAATATGAGGCCGCTGATCAGGAATACTGGAATGCCATCAATGCCGGTGACTTCTACAATCAGGACTGGAAAGATGCCAATGATGCTTACAACAACGCCATAAATGCAGCCAACGATGCCTATTGGAAAGCATATAACGATGCTTACGCTGCATTAAATCAGGCTATTCAGAATGCAAATGAATCTACCGACAATGCATGGAAGGCATACGATCGAGCTGTTCGGGAATATAACACACTTCTTTCTGAGTTGAATCAGAATCCTGATGACAAGACTCTGCAGAATAGCGTAAACGCAGCCAAAGATAAGATGGAGAAAGCCGACGCAGCTTATACAAAGGCTCAGCAAGATGCAAGCACTGCCAAAAGCAAGGCTCAGACTACCTGCGATCGTACTGTAGCGGCTGCCGAAACAACACGCGTATTAGCTGAAAACAAAGCTCAGGAGGCTTACGACAAGGCTCATGCAGCATGGGTTGCCGCCGGTGGTCATGACGCTGAAATCACCGCACTTGAGAATGCCCGTCAGCAGAAATGGGATGCCCTTCAAGCAGCAGAAGAGGAAGTGGAAGTTACAAGAGAGTCCTCCGTAGCTCTTTGCAACGCTATGCTTGAGGCTCAAGATAAACAGCTTAATGAAATTGGTCTCTATTATTGGATGTATGGATATTCTTCCATTCCTCAGGTATGGAGAATTGACAATTATATCAATTCTGTAAAATACAACTGGAGTGGATATGACTTCCCGACAGCTGAGGCGCCTATCAACTATATTGATAAAGAGGATGTTAATGGCAACGGAAATAAAGTCGAATATCTCAATGCGAAGTATTATCTCATCGAGAAATCAAAAGCAGCATACGGCAATCTCGGCTATCCTTGGGACTCATCCCAATTCAATGGAACAAGCCATGATTGGGTTAGCAACTTAGAGATTGACGAGGCATTCCTTGTTGATGAAGTCACCACTGATATGCTCAATGCTTATGTGAAGAACTACGTTCAGAGAAATGAAGGCTGGACACCGGAAGACTACCAGTGCATCGTGTACTATTACATGTTTGGTGATTTCGGTACTCTGAAGACTCTTGAGAATCGTATTGAAGTAGCTAAGGCAAACCTTGAGAACTCTGACCTCATCAGCAATGTTCTTGGCACTATGGAGACCAACCTCAACGACCTTATCGCAAGCATCGATCCTGTTAAGGAAGAGCAGGCGAAAGCTAAAGAGGCATATGATGCTAAGCAGGCTCAGTATGCTAAACTCTTCGATGACGTCAATGAGCAACTTGGAGCCCTCAATTATCAGAATGAAATTATAAATCGTGTTATCGCTGCTATCAACGAGAACTTCGAACTTCTCAACGATCAGAATGCTGCAAATCCTGAGGCTGTTCAGAACACCATCGACTACTACAAGCGTCTGGTTGCTTATCAACAGAACGTACTCGCCGACGCTCAGAAGGCTCTCAAAGAGGCTCAGGATAACCTCGCTCTCCTTGAGAACGGCAACGCCGAGTATGACTACAATCCTTACACTGCTCAGATCGACCAGCTCACCGCTGAACTCGAGGTTTCCAAAGATCAGCTCGCTGCTGTGAAAGCTCGTCTCGACGAGATCCAGGCTAAATACGAGGCTGCAGCTCAGCAGTAACTTTCAAGATTTGTCAATTACTGTAACAGCGGGGAAGACGGCCTGCAAACCTTCTTCAGACGCGAACTTAATATGCCGTCTTCCCCTCTCCAACGGTGAGACATAACAAAATTCTATCAAAATGACAAAGAAACTTTGCACATTCTTGCTGTCGACTGCGCTCGCGGGTGCGGCTTTCGCCCAAGCCCCTGAGCACTGCTCCGCGACGAAAGACTGCGCATCGTTTGCACCCAAAAAAGGCCAGTGGGAATTCTCTATGATGCTCGGAAAGAGTAAGACGTTCTACAACGAGAACACTTCTTTCCTCCTCCCGAATATCAATCTCACAGGTTCCTCTATCGGTCTCCCCAACGGTGGAGTCCCCGGGAACGACGGCACCGCTTCAGGTTTCCTTAACCCTTACCTGAACATAAATGGGTTCAACGATAATTCTTTGGTCAACATAATAGGTATCCAGGGAAAGTATTTCTGGCAAGACTGCTGGGCCGTAAGCCTCTCGGGAGGCATGAGTATAGGAGTCACCCCTCAGAAAAACTACATCGAATCCACAATCCTCGATGAGGAGAATGGAAACATCCTGAATGAGATCCCTTCGTCGAAATATATCAATGCCACTGCCACCAACAACTTCTTCGTGAATGTGGGCACCGAGAGATATTTCCAGACCAAGAATAAGCGTATCTTTCCTTATGTGGGCGTCAACGTCGGCTTTCAGATGGCACGGGTTGAGACACGGGAACCGTACACCGGCAACATGGTTGACATCGACAATATGACCGAGACTTCTTCCGGAGCACTCGGTAGCGTATCGGATGGCACTCTCGTTGACAAGCAGGTGTATATCCCCGCAGGTAAAGTTGGTCAGATGTTCGCCCTGAAGGGCGCGGCCGTTGCCGGCGTGGAATACGACATCATGCCCGGCATGTTCCTCGCGCTCGAATTCAACCCCCTCTCTTACAGATATGACGTCATCCAGATCGCTCCGCAGGGTTTCGGGACATATAGCCTGAATCACCACACTATAAAGATATTTGACATGCCTACCCTCAGAATAGGCTTCAGATTCTGACAAATTACCGGAGTAAACTTCAACAACGAAAGGGCGGTGAGATGATCGCCGCCCTTCTTATTTTCCAAATGAAAAGAATATTTAGATTTTCATCCGCTCTTATCCTCCTGCTCCTGGCGGCTGCCTGCGGGGGTACCCCTCAGAAATCGAGATGCGACGTAGAGGTTTTCTCTCCCAACCCCTCCTATTCTGTGGCTATGCTTTACGGGCCTGAGGGTGAACTGCTCGACTCCACCCTCTCGGTGGTGAACGATTCAATCCGCTTCTCCCGCACAGATTCCCTCTCGATGCCTTACGTGGCCACCCTCAGGCTCCTCAATCCCGCCGACTCGCTCGACATGGTGACGATGCCTATCGTGGTAGAGGGGGGAAAGGTGTCGCTCAATCTCTCCGGCAGGCTGGAGCTCTCCGGAACCCCCGGCAATGAGGCCCTCTTCAAATTTCTGAAAGCCAAGAATTCCTTCAACGCCAGATATGAACGGGAGGGGAATCCTGATCACGACGTCGAGAAGCTTAAGAAAGACTATTCTAAGTTTTATGCCTCACAGATCTTGCTCAATAAAGACAATGCAGTGGGGAAATATCTCCTGAAGTCTTACAGCAACGCTCTCACCCGGGAAGACTTGGCCGATGTAAAGGAAAGGATGAATAATTAAATTTCAAAATTATTTCCATTATGAAACTACGTTATCTTTTGGGATCACTTGCCATAGCCCTGCTCCCATGCATGGCCCAGGCTCAGGATGTCGAGGAGAAGGAGAACCCCTGGTTTATCCAGGGCGGCCTCGGAGCCTCCTACTCTGTCGACGGTGGAGCCGGTTTCGGCAAGATGCTCGCACCTGCCGGACAGATCGGTTTCGGTAAGCATTTCAATCCCTATATCGGTGCAAGAATCACCGCCGGAGGCTGGAAGGGGAGATACAGAGTGCCCAACTCCGTCACCACCGGTTTCTACGACTATCACTTCACGGCCGACGCTCTCTGGAACATCTTCAAGACTTTCAACCATGAGTATAGCCAGCCCGTGTCGCTGAGATTCATTGCCGGTGTCGGCTTCGACCGCGCCTATGCCCGTCCCAGCAGCTCGCTCCTCGTGAGACTCGGCCTTTCGATGGATGTGCGCCTTTGCAAAGCCATCGACTTCAATCTCGAGTATCAGGCAAACGGTGTGTCTGACCGCTGGAACAGTCTCGACGACCACTCTTTCGATTGCTTCATGAATCTGCTCGTGGGCGCCACTTATAAGTTCGGCACCGGCTACCGTTGCAAGACCTGTGTGCCCGAGCAGAAAGTCGAGGTGATCAACAACCGCACCAACGCCATGCGTGAGATCGTGGAGGTTGAGAAGATTGTGCGCGACACTGTGGAGATCGTAAAGGAGGTGCCCGTGGCCGCTACGGAGAGCATCACCCGCACCGTGTTCTACGCCATCAACCAGGTGGAGGTGCCCGCTGCTCAGGAGGTGAATGTGGCAGCGATAGCCAACTATCTCAAAAGCAATCCCGGCTCAAAGGCCACTGTAGTGGGCTATGCCGACAAGGGCACAGGCACGGAGACGATCAATCTCCAGCTTGCCAAGGAGCGCGCTGAGAATGTGGCCACTCTTCTTGTGAATCTCGGCGCCACAAGGTCGCAGCTTGAGGTCAGCTCCATGCATAATGAGTATAAGGAGCAGCCTTTCAGCCAGAACGACCTCAACCGTGTGGTGATCATGACGGGATATCCTAAATAAAGAATAATATAGAGTTGTGCATACGAGAAGTGCAGTAAGACATAAGATTTATTAGTACACTACATTCATTCAATCCTTTTGTCCTTAAAGATCAGTATGTGTCATGAATCATATCTTTGATTGGCGGCATATACTTGATGATCTTTACAAGCAAGCGATTTAATAGGACAAACAACTGTTATTGCATTAATCCACACAATAAACAGTAGGGATCCCCGGCCGACGTTGTGAAATGTTGACCGGGGATATTTTTTATTATTCACCTCCCCTTGATCTCAATCTCCGGCTGTCTCAACTTTCGCCCGCATCAAAGCGTTTTACAATTGAATGGCAGCCTCCTCCTGCAAAGGCCGGGAGGCGCAACGATGCGATTACAATAGAAAACACATAAGTATGTGTCATAAATTAATGATATAATTGATTGGTGACATATAAGGATG
>CAZEOI010000108.1:0-9330 GCA_964513775.1 uncultured Sangeribacter sp.
TCGAGACCGTCCCGATCGACCACTCCGGCATCTTTCCTGAAGAGTTTCTGATAGCGACTGCAAAATTACAAAGTTTTTCAATATTCTACAAATATTTTACGGGTTTTTCATTGTTATATGTTTTTTATTGAGGATTTTTTTAGTGTTTTCCATCTTTAGGATGTTATTTTGCGTTATATATTTACAGAGACTTTCGATTCATATGGCTTTAGCCGGTGGTTGGATAGTCGCTGCAGTGTATTTAACCTGAAATTTAACATATCAAGTGAAAACAGTCATGGCAGAAGAAAGAATCATTCCACCGTCGCAGCTCATCATTAATGAAGATGGCTCGGCGTTTCATATACATCTTAAACCGGAACAGTTGCGCGACAATATAATACTTGTAGGCGATCCCGGACGTGTAAACATGGTGGCTTCATATTTCGATGAGATTGACTATGATGTGCAGTCGCGCGAATTTCATGCCATAGGTGGCAAGTATAAAGGTAAACCTATCATGTGCATTTCTCATGGCATTGGTCCCGATAATATTGAGATCGTCCTTACTGAGCTTGATGCTCTTGCCAATGTGGATTTCAAGACGCGAAAAATACTACCGGCACACCGTACTCTTAATATGGTGAGAATCGGCACATCCGGTTCATTGCAATTTGATCTCAAGATCGGCGACTTTGTGATTGCCGAGAAGGGTATGGGGTTTGATGGTATTCTCAATTTCTATCGTGACCGCGACAAGGTGTGCGATCTTGAATTTGAAAAGGAGTTTTGCAAGCATGTAGACTGGGATAAGACCTGGGCGGCCCCTTATGTGGTTGATGCGGATAAGGAACTTGTAGAGCGTATAGGTCGTGACGATATGTTGCGCGGCTACACCATAGCGGCTGTAGGTTTCTATGCTCCTCAAGGTCGGGAGGTAAGACTTAAACTTAAGGATCCCGAGCTTAATGAGAAGATTGAAACATTCCGTTACAATGGGCGCCCGATCACCAATTTTGAGATGGAATCGGCTTGCTTGCAGGGTATGGCGAAGCTTTTAGGCCACAAGGCAATGACCGTATGTTGCATCATAGCACAGAGAAGGGCGGAAGATGCCAATACAGATTACAAACCCTCTGTGAAGAAACTTGTGGAGACTGTGCTTGACCGCTTTTGAAATTTAAGAAATCAATCAGCAATACTTTGTTAAGAGATTGAGAATCGTGCTCCCGGATGACGGATTATGATACCGTCGAATTCCATTTCTCCTAACACAGACATCAAGCGTGATATAGGAATCAGTGTGAGCTGGTGAAGGCGATCGGCCTGCATCGGCTCACGCTCGTATCTGAGTGCTTCATAGATAAGATGTTGATCGCCATCAAGTTCGGGGAAGAGATTGCGTTGGCTTGTATCAAACTTGAGGTCAAGAGGTTGCCAACCCGCCAGCTCGATAAGGTCGGCCGCTGATGTTATGATATGAGCTTTCTGTTTGCGAATCAGATAATTGCAACCTGCGCTCAATTTGTCGGTGATACGTCCCGGCAGTGCCATCACATCACGTGAATAAGAGAATGCAGTGTTAGCCGTAGACATCGCACCGCCTTTCAGGTCGCTTTCCACCACAACCGTGACATCTGACAAGGCTGCCACAATTCGGTTGCGTTCCAGAAACCGTTGACGATACGGGCTCTCGCCGAATGGATATTCAGTCAGGAGCGATCCCCCTTTTCTGATTATCTCACGCGCGAATTCACGATGGGCTGCCGGATAGATCATGTTTAGTCCGTGGGCCACAACTCCTACGGTGGCGATGTTTGCTTCAAGGGCTGCCCGATGGGCTGCGGCGTCAATGCCGTAAGCTAATCCGCTCACCACAACCAGATCCGGAAAATAGGTGGCGAGTTCGGCTACAAGGTTAGAGGCGAATTCAATACCGTAGGGGGTGGGTTTACGAGTACCGACTACATTTATCACGTGTCTGCTGTCAAGATCTGTTTGCCCCAACTGATATAGAAAAATAGGGGCATCGTCTGCCACTGAGAGACGGGTAGGATAATCCGAGTCCATCAGGAAATAGCCTCGAAGAGAGTGGGTCTGCATATTTTCCAGCTCTTTCCGAGCTGACTCAATGGCTTTGTCGCGCTCTGAATCAGTGATGCAACGTTCCCCACGCGTTGATATTATTCTTGAAAGAGAGGGAATATCGAGTTTAAAGA
This sequence comes from uncultured Sangeribacter sp., assembly GCA_964513775.1. Taxonomy (GTDB): domain Bacteria; phylum Bacteroidota; class Bacteroidia; order Bacteroidales; family Muribaculaceae; genus Lepagella. The sequence goes on from CAZEOI010000108.1 coordinate 2,199, forward strand.
AATCCTCGGCAGTATATCCGTTTTCATAAAATCGACGGATAACAGCCGGGGTAGCTTTCTTGATAAAAGATAGGGCGAGCTTATACAGCAGATTGTCGATAGGCATGGTCGGGGTGCATAAAATAGAAAATATCAACTGATGAATCTGGAGAAGAGGGCACCAAGTTCATCACCTCGTGAAAGCTTGCCATCTTTCAGCACTACGCATGTAACCACTCCTTCCGCTACGATCTCTCCGTTTGGTCTGACTATATCCTGATGGAAAATGAATCTGGGACCCTTACGCTCAAGACGTATGCAGCTCAAAAAGCTCTCGCCGCCTCGCAATGATGATTTATATTCAATTTCGATCTTCCTGACAACTGCGTCAATGCCCTGATTATGCATGTCGATAAACGATAATCCAGCATCGGCACAAAATTTGTGGCGCGTGTGTTCCATATAATGGAGGTAGTTGGCGTTGTTTACGATCTGTTCGCAATCGAGTTCGTAATCACGCACCTCTATATCCATTATAAAACAGTATTTTTTCTTATTATCTTTAAGTATTCTCATTTTTGTAGCTTGAAAAACTTTAGTAAAAAGATATTTTCACGTTTTGATGGCCCCATTTCGTCATCAAAACGGAGTGAAATCTCATCTTATACGTTACTGATGGGTTTAGATGGATGCAGAGCTTTCTGAAACGCCTCAAGAAAATCTCTTGACTCCGTATCGTTGCGGAAAGTGGAGTAGGGCACCCATAGAAAACCATTGTTAGGGTCTACGAAGATCAGAATGAATCCGGTATTGCCGGAGATATATTTCCCGAAAGAGGAATAAGGATGAAAGATAGCGTGGCCGGGAGTGCCTTTAATATTCTCTTCCTCCTTTTTATCGGGATAAGGTTTCTCAGGAATATCGATGCCAATACCATTGTTTGAAACTTTCAGCCGATGTGGAACAATGTTAATAGCCGTCATCAGTTTCAGACCATGATAAAAATAGAGATAGGCTATGAAGAGAGGAGATATGAGGAAGATAATCATTAGAGATATTATAGAGTAACGGATATCTATGAAAATTCCGATTCCCATGGTAGCAATCACTGCAATCCCCAACACAAGCAGCCAACTCCAACCGTAAAGAAGTGTGAGTATTGCCAGAAGTTGTGATCGCTTCATACTGATCAGATCTTCATCCTCTGGTGTCTCTGCTTCTGTTTTTATTCCTTCCTGATCTGCCGTTACGGTCTCTTCCCTCTCTCTTGAGGCGATTTTATTTGGCCGAGTCTCTTCTTGTGCGGGCATCGCGATATGTTTCCAGATTGAGTGGAACGAGCGTCTGCACATAGCCAGTTCCCTCTTTATTGAAGAGTTTCTCCATATCTATATATTTTTCGCCATTCCCTTTTGTAATAGGGTAAACTTCAGCACGGCGAGCCTTGACTTTGTCGCCCATAGGGGAGTGGCCGTCGCTTGCAGAACCACGAAGATCTGAGCGTACACCATCGGGAGTGCAATACACCGGCACTATTTCGGAGCAGGGTGGATAGCCAAGACCGGTCCACATTATATATTGACGTGACACGAGATCCTCATCCGGTGTGTCGCCTGCCTCCAACGGCTTGCAACCCTCTATCACAACCGTAGCGGTAGACTTATAACGAGGTATGAAATCCTGGTCGATAACCCATTTGTCGGGTCCGAGAGAGTAATCGCGCTGTTTCATATCATGCCAGAAAGAGCGGCTCACTGTCTCGGTAAGCAGTTCAGGAGTCACTTCATGTCGATCGGCGTATGGCTGCAATATGTGGCAGGCATTTGCCTCACGCACAAATCCGAAACCCTCGTTGGGGCGTCCGGAGTGACTGTAGTTTGTGCGCACGAGTATATCTCCGGGTGCATCCTTCAGATCATATTTTACAAATGAGTGGTTGTTGGTTTCGAAATATGCACCGTTGCCATAAGCATCAATCACACCGAAGTTGGCTTCCACACCCATTGGCCGGGGATAGTCGGTAAGAAATTTCTCGAAATCATCAACTGTAACACAAGTTTTCAATGCTTTGGCCATAAGGATTCCCTCCTTATCCATTTTCTTGGCAGAAACCTTGTCATCCTTTATATTGTAAGATGCTGTGTTCATAACGGCAAAACCGGCATCGTTCATTCCCATCCATGCCTCTTTAAGTGCGACATCGTTCGCATTAAACAAACCTACGTAGGAGTGTTCGCCATTCTTACCCGGCACATATTCCACTTTATTGTCGATTGTGCTTGTGTCTCGGTTTTTCCAGAGTAGAGGACGTCCGTAAGGATTGGCTTTGGCTCCGATAATAGCGGAAGTGCAACCGAATGCGGATGCAATAGCCATACTAAGGCAACAAAGTAGAACTGAAAATCGTTTTATCATATGTCAGTATCAAATATTTCGTTAATGATTTACAAAGTTAACGTTTACTGACGAATTGAAAGAAATAAAAAGTGATAAAAATTATTTAATTATGAATTTACCATCAGATCCGGTGATGCTCATGAGCACTATTAACATGAAATTGCGTGATGGCGGTTATGAGTCGCTTGGCGATTTGTGCAGGGAGCTTGATGTGGATGAGAATGAAATTGTAAGGAAACTCGCAGCGGCCGGTTTCGACTATCTGCCTGAAGTGAAACAATTCAGATGATGAGGGCAGTAAGTAAAAAGGTGATGTGTCAGAAAAAATAACTGTTGACACATCACCTTTCTATTTAAGTTATTCACCAGGGTTTATAATCTATAAGTTTACCATCTGCCGGCAAGCCTCTGCGCCCGGAAGCACTCCGCCATTTCTAATTCAGGTATGCCTTTGTTCTGTAACTCTTTTTTGATAATCGGTGGCTTATAGAGAGTTGTATGAAGGGGAGAAAGTGTCGCCATCATTCATATTCCCATATCGGGCACCTTTTTCAAGCCATCTTACGCGCTGGTCTGAACGTCCGTGGTTGAATGTCTCAGGCACGGCATAACCTTGAGCTTGTTTCTGCAGATAGTCGTCGCCAATCTTTGATGCGGCATTGAGGCCCTCCTCAATATCTCCGGTTTCAAGAGATCCAAACATCTTATTGTCGTGATATGCCCATACTCCGGCATAAAAGTCGGCTTGAAGTTCAGTGCGCACACTCAGCTGATTTGCCTCTCTCTCGGAGGTGCGTGCCATCTGTTGGTGGGCTTTGTCGAGAGTGCCGAGCAGATGCTGCACATGATGACCCACTTCATGAGCTATTACATAAGCATAGGCGAAGTCTCCACCTGCTTTCATCTCTTTGTCCATTTGGTCGAAGAATGAGAGGTCAATATATAGCGTTTCGTCGCCTGAGCAATAGAATGGACCGACAGCTGAGGTCTGCGAACCGCAGGCGGAGTTTACAGCACCGGTGTAAAGCACCATTTTTGGAGGCCGATAGGTAAGTCCCATCTTTTTGAATTCTTCAGTCCACACATCTTCAGTGCCGGCAAGGATCTGCTTGGCAAAATTTGCGTAAGCCTCTTCCTGAGGGGTGGGGGTATAGTCGCCTTGCACTTCTGTAGAAGTGGAGAAATTGTTGCTCTGCGTTATCACGCTCAAGGGATTGCCGCCTGAGAGCCAAACTACGAGGGCTGCGATTATGAGGCCTCCGATACCACCTCCGATACCGATTTTTTTCATACCTCCACCGGAACCACGGCGGTCTTCTACGTTGCTGCTATAGCGTCGTCCATCTAATTTCATATTATAGTTGGTTTAAAGTTTAGATAAAGGAACTGTTGATTGAAGTAGCCGCACCTTAACCAAGCTTCTGTGAGCTTCGTTTCAGCACAACCATCTTCACACTGGTGGAAATGATGCCTCCTCTAAGTATATGGCACATCCTTAGAGTGTCGTGCCGGATTCACTACCTAAAATGATAACAACGCAAAATGAAAAAATATTAACAATAGCGTTGAAAAATCATATGGTTCGGGTTTGAAATGTTAATGGGTGTTGAATAAGATTAAACGCGTATAAAGAATCCAACATTAGGGGGTGTCAATCGTTTTATAGATAAAGAAAGCAATGAAGCAATATGGATTAATATTCATGGATTCGTGAGAATGTATGAATGTGGTTTAAGTTTAGTTAGATATAGTTTATAGTGGAATCGTGAAAGGGCCGTCGTGGAAGCGGCCCTTTCTTTTTTTACATTTCTCACGGTTCATCAGCGAAAAAGTTTGTGGAAATGGAAATAATAGTGTAAATTTGCATAGATTATGACGCGGGATGCAGATTTGGCTGAGCTATCTTACAATAAGGTAGGCCGGGAGTATCCACAAAGTATCATAAAGAGAGTTGGAAATAATACTTTTTAATTCTTAAATTGACATAAGTAAAAAACTATGGATTCTATGTCAGTAAGACAGTTGGATAACTGTATATCCATTTCTTTTCAATGGGAACCGGGTAAAATTTTTACGTTTCCCGAAAGTTAACTTCTTTTGTAAAAACCTATATCCTTATACGTTAAATAATATCCTTGCTTGCATAGGCCATTGAAAATGATTACGGCAGTATGAATGTAAGCCGGAAAATAATCAGTGGATATTCGACAGTAATATATGAAATCGAACTTTTTTGGTCTTTGGTTGCTCTTGGTTTTGGGGCTTGTGGTCATAGTGGGAGTGTCGCTCTCTCCCGATGATGTCTCAATCGGTTCTTACACCGTAAAAAAAGCACCCATAAAAGATACACTTTTACCGACATCTGATATGTTGGCGGATTCATTATCTGAGGCCGCTGATTCTGTGGCACTGGTTGAAGCTGAGATTGCCTCTAAACCGGTGGAGACAGATACCGTGCCTAAGTCGATTCTGTTGTTTGGCGACTCTATGACATTTAATCTCGCTTTGCGATTGTCAAGCTATGCCGCTCAGAATGGCCACACTTTACATGCCGTAAACTGGGATTCAAGCAACACGAAGATTTGGGCTGATTGCGACACTCTCCTATATTACATTAAAAAATATGATGCTGACTTCATCTTCATATCGTTAGGCAGCAATGAGCTTTACTTCAAAAAGCCTGAGCAGCGTCTGCCCTATGTAAGGCGTATTCTCGAAATGATAGGGGAGCGTCCTTACGTCTGGATCGGACCACCTAACTGGAGGGAAGACTCCGGCATCAACGATATGCTTCAGGCCACTTGTGCTCCCGGCGCGTTTTTCAGATCTGCAGGAATGTCTTTCAAACGAAAGAAAGACAACATACATCCCACAAGGGAGGCTTCGGCTCTGTGGATCGACAGCATAATGCGCTGGATGCCTAAATCTCGCCATCCCATCCTTGCAGAGTTTCCAAGCGATTCCATAGGGAAGGTGAAAACAAATGTGATATTTCTGAAAGCACGTAACAAATAATCAATTCCGATGATCTGGCTGACAGCTGACGAGGTGCAGACCGCCTTATCCAATTTATCCTCTTTCTTTCTTTTTGATTCAAAGGCTCCGATGCTCTTCTCGTCGGGCCTCTTTTGGATTGTTTTCCTTATCTTCCTTCCTATTTACGCTTTGTTGAAGGGTTCGAAATGGAAAATGGTGCTCTTTGTAGTGTGCTTTTCCCTCTACTTCTATTATAAGTCGAGCGGGCTCTTTTTCCTTATGTTGATAGGTACGTCGTTGGTCGATTGGTCTCTTTCTCATGTTATAGATAAATGTAAGAAGCGAGGGTGGCGACTCACGTTTATGTGGCTCTCGATTCTTATTTCCCTTTCTATACTGGGCTACTTTAAATATGCCAACTTTTTTCTGTGGAATTGGAATCAAATGGTGGAGGGAAACTTTCAGCCACTTGATATCATTTTGCCGGTTGGAATCTCTTTTTATACGTTCCAATCAATAAGTTATGTGGTCGACGTATATAAGAAGAGAATAGCACCAACAAAAAAGTGGATTGACTATCTCTTTTTTCTGTCGTTTTTCCCTGCCTTGGTAGCCGGTCCTATCGTTAGGGCTGATTATTTCCTTCCGCAGATTGAGAGGAACAAGCGCCCCACTAAGAGCAACATATGGGGCGGTTTATGGCTCGTGATAATCGGCATTATTAAGAAGGCCCTGATCGCTGACTATATCTCTCAATATAATGATTTGATATTCAATGACCCTTCACTCTACACGGGTGTGCAGACATTGATGGGGGTATTGGGTTATACAATGCAAATCTATTGCGACTTCTCAGGCTACTCAGATATGGCAATAGGAATTGCATTGATATTAGGTTTCCGTCTTGGCATAAATTTTGATTCTCCGTATCAGAGTAAAAATCTTACAGAGTTTTGGCGGAGATGGCATATCTCTCTTTCCTCCTGGCTGCGCGATTATGTCTATATTCCTTTAGGCGGTAATAGAAAAGGCACTGTCAGAACCTATATCAATAACTTCCTCACGATGCTTATCGGTGGTCTTTGGCATGGGGCCGCTTGGAAATTCATATTCTGGGGTGCCATGCATGGACTGGGACTGGCTGTGCATAAGGCTTTCAAACCTCTTCTCGACAAGATTCCCGATAATTTTTTCGTGAAATTTATTAGTTGGGCTTTGACTTTTGTCTATGTATCTTTATTATGGGTCTTTTTCAGAGCCGCCGATTTCGAGCAGTCGATATTGATCATACAAAATATATTCGTAGATTTCGATGTTAACCAGATTCCACAGTTCTGGAGTGCGAGAACTGTATGGTGCGTTATGATGATAGTGCTCATAGTTGTACATTTTGTACCGCAGAAGTGGGCCGATATGATAAAATACGCCTATATACGTTCATATTGGATCATTCGGCTTGTAATTTTCCTCGTTGTAGTGCAACTTGTGATTGAATTTATGTCGGAAGAGGTAGCACCATTCATATATTTCCAATTCTAAGTATGGATCTAATTCTAATAAAACACAAAAAAACGGGTCTTTTCAGGCCCGTTTTTGTGTTTTATTGAAAAATTCCATAACGATAAACACGCAGAATAACGTGATTGTTCATGTGATTAATATTTTGAAATATATTTTAACATTTGTTGATTCGATTAAATATCAGAATATTGCATCGGCTAAAAGAGGAAAATATGTTTTAGAGCATAAAAATATTTGCAAACGGCGGAAAGTGGTTGTA
>CAZEOI010000109.1:0-9030 GCA_964513775.1 uncultured Sangeribacter sp.
CGACGGTTATCCCGGCTGGGCTCCCAACATGGACTCGAAGATAATGAAGATAGCCGGCGACGCTTATGAAGAGCTTTTTGGCGTGAAACCGGCCATCAAGGCAATTCATGCCGGACTTGAGTGCGGACTTTTCCTCGCCAAACGTCCGAATCTCGATATGGTCAGCTTCGGTCCGACCATGACAGGCGTTCATTCTCCCGACGAGCAGCTTCTGATTCCCACAGTGGAGAAATTCTGGAAGCATCTTGTGCTCGTGCTGAAAAAAGTGGCTGAGTCATGAGCCTCCTGCGGCTCCCGATGATAGCATGCTTTCTGATCATATCCATCTTCAGCGTCTGCGGACAGGAGGTGGATGTGATCTACGGAGTGCTTGACGCGCTCGTAGAGAGCCAGAATGAGGAGGGGAGTATAAGCGCTTCCCCGGAAGATGATCCTGCCGACCGTTACACAAAGCTTACCGATCAGGATTTCGCCTTTGTAGCAGAAGAGCTCGGAGTGGAGGTGGCGGCCATAAAAGCTGTGGTGCTCATAGAGACCAATAATCAGATGCAAGGATTCTGGGCTCCCGGAGTGCCGGTGATCAATTTCGACAAGGTTATGTATAACCGCTTCCGGCAGAAAGTGGCATCGAAAGAGGGAGCGAAGGGAGAGAAAGTTCCTGCCGGGCTTTCAGGTCATGCATTGCGGGAATGGACTCAGCTGATTGACGCACGCAAAGTGAACGCCCAGGGTGCCAATATGGGCACATTCTGGGGAATGTTTCAGATCGGAGGATTCAACTACAAGCTCTGCGGTTGTGAGACAGTAGATGAATTTGTGAAGCTTATGAGTGAATCGGAGTTCCGGCAGTTGGAGCTGTTCGCTACATTCATACGCAAGGGTGGAATGCTCGACGATCTTAAAAAGAGGAATTGGGCCGGATTTGCCCGTAAATTCAACGGACCGAGGTATGCCAAACGAGGTTATCACACCAAGATGGCTGCGGCCTATAAGAAACTTAAAAAATAGGAAAAAACGAATATGAAGATAACAGACCTCGAACCGAAGCTTGTGTGGCAATGCTTCGACGAGATTACAAAAGTGCCGCGTCCCACGCATCATCTCGACAAGATGAGAGAGTTTCTCGTGGGTTGGGCTGAGCGTCATAACATCCCGGTAAAGACCGACGAGGTAGGCAACGTCATGATGAGCAAGCCCGCCACTCCGGGCCACGAGAACGCTCCGACGGTGATTCTTCAGGGTCATCAGGATATGGTGGCAGAGAAACGTGGCGACAAAGTGCATGATTTCCTCAACGATCCGATCACCACTATCGTTGACGGCGACTGGGTGAAGGCTGACGGCACCACTCTGGGTGCTGACAATGGTCTGGGATGCGCCACCGGCATGGCTGTGCTTCTCGATGATAAGCTCACTCACGGGCCGATCGAGTGCCTCTTCACCGTAGATGAGGAGCAGGGCCTGATAGGAGCCAATGGTCTTCAGCCGGGATTCGTGACAGGTTCCATCCTGCTGAATCTTGATTCGGAGGAGCATGGCTCTCTCGTGATAGGATGTGCGGGTGGTAAGGTGACATTGGCTACCCTCCCTGTGGAATATGAGGCAGTGCCCGCAGGATGCAAATATTATAAGGTGCATCTCAACCACTTTAAAGGTGGCCATTCAGGCATGGAGATCAACCTTGGCAGAGGTAATGCCAACCAGCAGCTTTGCCGTTTCCTTTGGGAACAGTGGGAAAAATGCGGCCTCTCGCTCGCCGCTATCGATGGGGGCGGCCTTGCCAATGCTATACCCCGTGAGGCTTGGGCCGTGGTCTGCGTGCCGGAAGAGAAATGTGAGGAGTTTGAGAAAGAGGCAAAGCTCTTCAGCGATATGATTCATGCGGAATTCATGCTTGCCGAGGGCGCCGAATTTACATTCGATGCCAGAGAGACTGAGGCCCCGGAGCGCATCATATCTTCTGCTATTGCCAAGCGGTTGATATCGGCTGTCTTTGCATGTCCCAACGGCGTGCAGGGAATGTCGAATGCCGTGGAGGGTCTTGTCGAGACTTCCTGCAACCTCGCTTCGGTAAAGATGAAAGATGATGCGGTTGTGGTTACGGTTCATCAGCGTTCATCTGTTGATTCACGTCGCGATGAGATAGCCGACCGTGTCAAGGCTCTCTTCGAGATGATCGGTTGCAGCGTGGTGTTTGACGATGCTTATGTAGGATGGGCACCGAATCCTGATTCGAAGGTGCTCGGTGTGGCCGTTGAGAGCTTTGAGGCCCTCTTTGGAAAGAAACCGAAAGTAGAAGCTCTTCATGCAGGACTTGAGTGTGGACTCTTCCTTGAAAAGATGCCCGGACTTGACATGATATCATTCGGTCCGACACTTAAGGATATACACTCACCCGGAGAGAAAGCCAATATTCCTTCGGTGCAGGAGTTCTGGAAATTCCTTTGCGACATACTTGAGCGCCTTGCCTGAGCAGACGCTTATATGTGATCATAAAAAAGTCAATAAGTGCCGGTAACTCTCGGAAGTTGCCGGTGCTTTTCAATTCAACCAAACATAAGATTAACCGATGAATATAACCTACATCAGAAAAACTATGCTTGCCGCCACGTGTGCCGTATGCGCTTTGACGGCTCCGGCACAGATCATGCCATGGGAAAACCGGACTGACGACAATGCCGATCCGTTCGCCGTGGCATCAGGCAGGGCCGGTAAAGACCTTCATCTCGAGGATGTGGTGGCCGGCACACTGATACAGGCGCGTGGTGCGGGTGCTATCAACTGGCTGAAGGATGGAGAGAGATATACCCGCCTTGAGCCTGATAAAGAGAACGGAGGATACAATGTGGTGGCATATCGTGCCAAAGATAATAAACGGGAGGTGATAATACCCTCCTCTATGTTTACCGACAAAGCCACAGGGAAGCGTATCCCTGTCAGAAGTATCACCTGGAGTCCCGACGATAAGAAGGCTCTTGTGTATACCAACACACGGAAAGTGTGGCGTTACGACACACGAGGTGACTACTGGGTGCTTGATCTTAAGACCGGAGATTTCCATCAGCTCGGCAAAGGGATGCCTGAATCATCCCTGATGTTTGCCAAATTCTCGCCCGATGCCACGAGAGTGGCCTACGTGTCGGGCAACAATATATATGTGGAGAATCTGGCTGATGGAAAGATAACCCCCATAACTACCGACGGCAGCTCAACTATAGTGAACGGCACCTTTGACTGGGTATATGAGGAGGAATTCAAGGCGCGCGACGGATTCCGTTGGAGCCCGTCGGGTGAGTATATCGCTTATTGGCAGAGCGACACAGACGGCACAGGGTGGTTTGACATAATAAATAATGTGGATTCGATCTACTCTACAATCCAGAGTTTCCCTTATCCCAAAGCCGGCACCACCAACTCTGCGGTGAAGATAGGTTTCGCCCCGGCTGCCGGGGGAGCTACGGAATGGATTGATATCCCCGGCGATAAGAGAGAGAACTATCTCCCGCGAATGGAGTTCATACCGGGTGAGGATGAGCTTATGATCCAGCAGATGAACCGTCAGCAGAACACCAACCGCGTATGGTTTGTGAAGTTGGGCGAACAGCCGCGTAATCTTTTCACTGATAAGGATGACGCGTGGCTCAATACCAACGACGACGTAATGTGGCTTGATGGCAACAAATGGTTTACATGGGAGAGTGAACGCGACGGCTGGCGACATCTTTACCGTGTGAGCCGTGACGGCAAGAAGATGGAGCATATCACCAAGGGTGATTACGATTACGTTGACCCGGTAGGCACAGATATGGACAAGGGTTACGTCTATTTCATAGCATCGCCCGATAATTTTACACAGCGTTATCTTTACCGTTCCTCATTGTTTGGCGACGGCACTGCTACGAGAATGAGTCCGGCCGACCAGCCGGGTCAACATCGTTATTCGATGTCGCCTACGGGTAAGTGGGCTGTGCATACATTCAGCAATGCCGCCACTCCACCAGTGATAGATATGGTGTCCTTTCCTGCCCATAAGAGTGTACGCACTATCGAGGATAATGCGCAGGCTCGTGAACAGTATGCCGCTCTTGGATTGAATCCGAAGGAATTCGTGAAAGTGAAGTCGGGCGACCTTACTCTTGACGCCTGGCTTATAAAGCCGAAAAACTTTGATCCGACAAAGAAATATCCGATGATAGTGGAGGTTTACGGTGAACCGGCAAGCTCGACTGTGCAAGATGTGTGGGGTGGGGGAGACCTTTGGCCTCAATATATGTCTAATCTCGGATATATCGTGGCCAGTATCGACAACCGTGGTGCGAATGTGCCTCGCGGACGAGAGTGGAGAAAATGTATATATGGAGAGGTGGGCACATTTGCGAGTGAAGATCAGGCCAACGGTGTGCAGGATCTCTGCCGGCAGTTCACTTTCATTGATCCGGAACGAGTGGGCATTAACGGATGGAGCGGAGGTGGCAGCCAGACCTTGAATTGTATGTTCCGTTACCCCGATATATTCTCCACCGGCATCGCGATAGCATTCGTGGCCGACCAGCGCACATATGATACCATCTATCAGGAACGTTATATGAACACTCCGCAAGCCAATCCGGAGGGCTATAAGAAGGGTTCCCCGATCACGTATGTGGATGGTCTTAAGGGAAATCTACTGCTGATTCATGGTACGGGCGATGACAACGTACACTATCAGAATTGCGAGATGCTTATAGATGAGCTGGTGAAACATGGGAAGCTCTTCTCTCTGATGTCATATCCGATGCGCACTCACTCCATCAGTGAGAAAGATGGCACAAGGCTGCATCTGCGCAAGACAATGGCCAATTACTGGCTTGACAAGTTGCCAGCCGGAGGAAAATGATGGATTTAGACTGAGATCTTTCTCAGAAATAATATGACAGATAATATTGAGAGCGTGCCGTGACCGTAATAAGGTTATGGCACGCTCTGTTTTACTTGGCACTATAGTGAGCGGAAGGGTTGGAGAAGTGAACAAATGAGGAGTCGGGAGGTTATAATAATAAGGTTAGTGATTTAGGGAGTTGTGCCGACTTTTGCTGTAAGCGTATTTAGAAATTATCTAAATGGGCGTAAGGAAGAGGGTATGACGGATTCAAAGAAAAATGTAAATAAAACTATATGTTAGGATATCTATCGATAGGTGTGTTTATCGACGGCGGCTATTATGCCAAAGTCAACAGAGCCTTGAAAGCAATTGAAAGTTCAATAATAAGAGTTAGGTCGCTTTTCGACTTCATATGTACGCGTTTGGCAGCAACCGAAGGTGTAGACCCTGCCAACTGCCAGATAACAGAGGCCCATTATTTTCGCGGACGATTCAGAGTGAAAGAGGCATATGACAAGCATCTGCTGTATAATGAACGAAAATTTGAAGACACACTAATAGAGAACGACGTGATTTTCCATTACAAGCACCTTCGCGAAATGGAAAAAGATGGAGTGGTGCAAGTGATCGAGAAAGGGGTTGACGTATGGTTTGCCCTTGAGGCATATGAACTTGCCACTTTCCGGAAATTCGATTACGTTGTGCTTATCACAGGCGATGCCGATCACGAGATGCTGGTGAGAAAGCTTAAGGCGTTGAAAATAAAGACTGTTCTTCTTACATGGAATCTTGCTAACGTAGACGCCACATCACCTCTGCTCAGAGAAGAGGCGGGTCATCACTGGGAGCTTTCCAGTATGTTGCACGACGATCCTTCGCTCAAGCGTCATCTGCTTTATAAGCTAAGAGACTCCGCCTTGAATCCATTGGGCGATGAATTCTGACAGTCAGATTTTTAGACCACTTCACATGATATTGTGAATGTAAGGTTGAAAGATAAGGCGATCACCCTCGGAGGTGAGAGGATAAGAAACCCAGAAATATAATTATTAAAAACAAATTATTATGAAATTCATGAAATTCTTTGCCTTGGCGGCCGTATGCCTCCTTATGGCAGCCTGTGGAAGTTCAAACGATGCTGCGGCGATAGCTTCCAAGATTAAAGATGGTGCCCAGCTTTCAGAGAAAGATTACACGGTGATGATAGATTACTGCGGCAAATATGCGGAGACAGCGCAGAAGATTCAGGATGAGATCAATCTTCTTCCCGCAGATTCTCCAAAAGCCTCTGAGCTTACCGACAAGTTGGCGGCAATGACGGAGAAGGAGAATTATCTCCAGCAGTTTGAGAATGTGCTCAACAATGTGAGCAAGGAGTCGGTTGGAGAGAAGAATGTGGAGCTTATAAATAAATATGCACCTCTTGCATGGTTCCCGGCTCCGGCATGGGCTGAGATAGACTCCACGAGCAATGTTGAAGGAACGATAGTGGAGATGCCTGCATCTGACACGGCCGGGGTTATAGCCGTCGGTGCCGGTGAGGCAGTGGCTCAGTAAATTCCTTTCCAGACAGGCATAAACCGGCAACGGCATGCACATACACGAGACAGTGATGTAAATAATTGCATCACTGTCTCGTGCTTTTCATAATTGGATTGCAATAAAAGATAATATTATACGTTTTAGACTTACAAGGAGGTGTGTCTTATAATATCGTACATGCTCCGAGGACTTAAAGAGAGAAATAGCTCCTTATAACCGATCGGTGTCTAACCACTATACTTTAAGGAGTAACATCAGTAACGGCCGCATATAATTCTCAAATATGAATGTGCGGTATATTAAATAAAACCGAAAATAATTGTCCGGAGTGGAAGCCGCTATATTGACAGAGCCGATTCACCCCGGATATCAATACTATACTTAATATGTGTGGAATCGTAGGTTATATCGGAGACGGGAATGTCTATGACATCCTCATCAAAGGTCTCCATCGCCTTGAGTACCGTGGGTATGACAGTGCCGGTATCGCTCTCGTCAATCCCGAGGGTAAGCTTAATGTGTATAAGACAAGAGGCAAGGTGAGCAATCTTGAGAACTTCTGCAAGGATAAAGACCTTAAAGGTAAGGTCGGTATCGCTCACACCCGCTGGGCTACCCATGGAGAACCGAGCGACTGCAACGCGCACCCTCATTTCAGTGAAGACGGTAATCTCGCATTGGTACACAACGGCACTATCGAGAACTATAAGGTGCTAAAGGATGCCTTGGTGCAGCATGGATGTCATTTCCATTCTGAAACCGACACTGAGGTGCTCGTGCAGCTCATAGAATATATACGCGTCACCAACAACTGCCTCCTGGTGGATGCTGTGAGAGAAGCGCTCAAACAGGTGGTGGGTGCTTATGCTATTGCAGTGATCGAGAAAGACAATCCGAACCGCATCATCGCCGCGAGGAAAAGCTCGCCATTGGTGGTGGGTATAGGTGAGAATGAGACATTTCTTGCATCTGATGCCACACCCTTTGTGGAATACACCAAAGACTGCGTATATCTGAAAGATGAGGAATTGGCAGTGATAGAGAGGGGAGAGCCTCTGAAGATATTGAATCTTGAGAATCAGGAAAGCAGTATAGATGTCACCACTCTTGAGATGAGTATCTCTCAGCTTGAGAAGGGGGGCTATCCGCATTTCATGCTCAAGGAGATCTTTGAGCAGCCCAATACACTACGCGATTGCATAAGAGGCCGTGTGGTTGACAACGGCAGGAGATTCGTGCTTAACGGAGTGCTTGATAATATTGAAAAGTTCAAGGCTGCGAAACGTATAGTGATAGTGGCATGCGGCACCTCCTGGCATGCCGGCCTTCTCGGAAAATATCTTCTTCAGGATATGTGCCGCATACCGGTTGAGGTGGAATATGCGAGTGAGTTCAGATATTCCAATCCGGTGCTCGACGACCGTGATATAGTGATCGCTATATCTCAGAGCGGAGAGACAGCCGATACTTTGGCGGCTATCCAGATAGCCAAGAAACAGGGGGCGTTTGTGTATGGCATAAGTAATGTTGTGGGCAGCAGTATTCCAAGAGAGACTGATAGCGGCACATATATACATGTGGGTCCGGAGATCGGAGTGGCATCAACTAAGGCATTTACGGGCCAGGTGATGGTGCTTACGTTATTGGGCGCCTGTATAGCTCAGGAGAAAGGCACATTATCTGCAGATCAGCTTGCTGAACTCGGAAAGCATATATTGAGGGTTCCGGAGAAGGTGAAAGAGGTGCTTGCTCTAAATGACAAAATAGAGCGACTCTCTCTGATTTATACATATGCACGTAATTTCCTCTATTTGGGACGTGGTTACAGCTATCCTGTGGCGCTTGAGGGCGCATTGAAGCTTAAGGAGATCTCCTATATCCATGCGGAGGGTTATCCTGCGGCTGAGATGAAGCACGGTCCGATTGCGCTTATAGATGAGGAGATGCCGAGCGTGATCATTGCGCCGAGCGACCATCTGTATGAAAAGATCGTAAGCAATGTGCAGCAGGTGAAAGCCCGCGACGGATCTGTGATAGCGATAGTGACCGAGGGTGACACCACCATAGGAAAGATCGCGGATCATATCTTGGAGGTGCCGGAGATGCCGGAATTTCTCACTCCTATCATCACGAGTGTGCCCTTGCAGCTTCTCAGCTACTATATCGCCATCAATAAAGGCAAGGATGTAGACATGCCGAGAAATCTTGCGAAGTCGGTTACTGTAGAGTGATGGGGTAGTGCCGGGCTGAAATATTTCGATCTGGCGGCAAAATTTCTTTAGGTAAATAAAGGAATGTAATAAAGCGAGTTAAACGCTTTTATGCTCAATAAAGTTCAGAATAATGAAAAATTTTTAGAAAAAAAGTTGTCTGAAAATTTGGAGCGTAAATAAAAAAGCACTAACTTTGCACTCGATTTCGGGAATGACCTGATAAAGACAGTCAAGCGGACGGTTTGAGGTTATTCTTTAGGGCGAATACCAGAGTGGCCAAATGGGGCAGACTGTAAATCTGCTGGCTTATGCCTTCGGTGGTTCGAATCCATCTTCGCCCACACATTCTCAGGGATGATTTGCGGAAGTAGCTCAGTTGGTAGAGCATTAGCCTTCCAAGCTAAGGGTCGCGAG
>CAZEOI010000110.1:0-8750 GCA_964513775.1 uncultured Sangeribacter sp.
ACCTGGACAGACAGAACCAAAAACTGTAGTGCTACCATTACACCATAAGACAATCCTATATGACCCAAGACATCCCTTTCGGTCGGTCGAAACACGACAGCGACGCCCTAAAGTCAATGCAAAGTTATAAAATCTTTTCCTTTCTCACAACTTTAATCACATTTTTTCATTAAAAACATCATTTTTTTCTCTCAATTATTGACTTTAATTATCCGCACCTACTTATATCATTAATTTATGACATATATCTGCCTTCTCAATAATCACATTATTCTCAACCCGAAACCAATGACTTGATTTCAAATTCGCCCCCTTAGTCATAAACTTAATACTTTGTTAGCTTTTTTTAGGATAACATTTCTCCTTACTATACGTTATACTAATAGAAACAAGAAAGAACTAATTATATAACCTTGTGCTTCTTAAGAGGCACCTCTAAAAAACCATAAACCAATGGACCAGTTAAGTTATGCATGGGGCATGGCCTTCGGTCATCAGCTCCGTGGTATGGGAGTAACAAACATAGATTTCAAAGACTTCGACGAGGCTCTTCACGATGCATTCGATGGAAAGGATGCCAAGATGTCGGCTGAAGAGGCTCAGAAAATAATTCAGGAATACCTTCAGGAACTCGCAGCTAAGAAAACCGCAGAGATGAAGGAAGCCGGCGACAAATTCCTCGCCGAGAACCTCAAGAATGAGAATGTTAAATCCACTCCATCCGGTCTCCAGTATGTAGTGGAGAAAGAGGGTGAAGGCGCACAGCCTACTGCTGAGGATGAAGTGACCGTTCACTACACAGGCAAGCTCCTCGACGGCACTGTATTCGACAGCTCTGTAAACCGTGGCGAACCGGCTACATTCCCCTTGAACCGCGTTATCCCCGGTTGGACCGAGGGTGTACAGCTCATGAAAGAGGGTGCCAAATATACATTCTTCATCCCCTCTGACCTTGCTTACGGTCCCCAGGGTGTGCAGGGTGTAATTCCTCCTCACTCCACTCTTATCTTTGAGGTTGAACTTATAAAGGTAAACAAGAAATAAGATTACCTATATATCATAGGTCGCCCGTTCGGCTGAAGCCACGGGCGACCTATTTTATCTAAACACCCCTTCAGAAGCCATGCTGGAATATCCGGTCTGGCTTTTAACGCATAATAAATAAGCGGTTATCGCGTAATTTATATAAGGTGCAGCCGGGATATTCCTCCGGACTGAATCTCCAACTATAATGAACTTATATTCAACATAATTTTTAAATATCCTATAATGAAAAGAAAATTTATCCCGGCAGCCGCTGTAGCCGCTGTCGTTGCTCTCGCATCGCTCGGGAGCCTCTCCTCTTGCAAAAGTGATAAAAACAAGCAGGCTCAGGAAGCGGTAGACAGCATGGTTGAAGCTGTGCTCGAATCTGACTCCACTGCCACTACTGACGAATCTGCCTATGGCGCCGCTTTCTTCACCAATGCCGACAAACAGTCGGACACTCCCTCCGACTCCACTTATGTTCAGACTGAATCCGGCTTGAAATATGTAGTTGTGACAGAGGGTTCAGGCGACAGCCCCAAAGCCACTGACGCTGTGACCGTACACTACACCGGTATGCTCACCAACGGCACTGTTTTCGATAGCTCCGTCACTCGTGGCGAGCCCGCAACATTCCCTCTCAACCGTGTGATTGCCGGATGGACAGAGGGTCTGCAGACAATGAAGGTAGGTGGAAAGACCATCTTCTACATCCCCTCTAATCTTGCTTACGGTGAACAAGGTGTCCCCGGCACCATCCCCGGCAACGCACCCCTCATCTTTGAGGTTGAGCTTCTGGGCATCAACCAGTAATTAAGTTATGTCAGGAAGAACAATGTTTAAATCTCTCGCTCTCTTTGCAGCAGTGACGCTGATCACAATTGGCGCCACTGCCTGCAAGGGACGCACAAACGATAACGTGACACCTACAGGTGACACTGTTGAAGTGACACCTATGCCGTCGGCCGAAAACGACTCCATGAACCATGACGCTGAAGTCATGGTTCTCCCCGACAGCATACCGGTGCCGGACTGAAGTTGTTTAAACTTAAGGTACTCACAAACCTATAAAGTGTAAGCAACTTCCATAAGTTACTTGAAGCAAAATGAAAATTAAATCATTATTATCTACCGCCGCTATCGCCCTTGTGCTTGCATCTTGTGCCGGAAATTCCACCGACACCAAGTCTGAGGCTGCTTCCGACACCTCGGCCAAGGCCGACTCCCTTGTCTACTGCTTCGGACAGATGCGTGGCGCGGAATATCTGCGTGAGGCTCAGCGCGACACACTTCTGGCCACTGATGCCGCAAAAAAGGAATATCTGCTTGGAGTGAAAGCCGGTTTGGATGCCGTGAAGGCTGACAAAGAGGCTTACAACAAGGGACTTCTGCAGGGCTATCAGATGGCCATGAATATCAGCCAGTTTAAGGAGGATCACGATATCCGGCTTTCCGACAAGGTTTTCCTTGAGGGGATGTCGAAGGTTATCATGAGCGACTCTGTATTCAACACTCAGGAGATGCAGGCCAATTTCTATAGGCTCATGAACGAGTTCACTCAGGCCAAGGAGGCTCGTGACAAAGAGGCTGCACTCTCCGCTCTCAAGGCTGCCGGAGAGGCTCTCAATATGAAAGAGCTCTCTGAACAACTATGGGGTACGGCCCCGGCCAACGGAGCTGTCACAGTAAAAGATGGCGATAAAGTGAAATTAGAGGTATCTCTCGCCACTCTCTCTGGACAGGTGATCGATTCTCCTTTCCCCAAGGAGCTTACGGTGGGTCAACGCATGAGCACAAATCCCCTCTCAGAGGCTATCAGAACCATTGAGTCGGGCAAGACCGGCACATTCGTGACCAGTGCGCAAGCGCTCTTCGGCGCCAGAGCACAACAACTCGGTCTTAAACCGGCCGATGTGCTTAAGATGACTGTAACTCCAACCATTATGGAGCAGGCTAAAGCAGAATAATTCCATATGTCAACATACACAAGGGGGAGCCGCTCACAATGAGCGGTTCCCCCTTGTGTATGTTGACATATGGTGTAATACAACCTATTTTATTCTGCCAGTTCAAACGTGACGGGCACATCCACAAAGGCCTCAACCGGCTGTCCATCCTTGTCGGCCGGTGTCCATGCCGGCATTATCTTGGCTATACGGATTGCCTCCTGCTCCAAATCAGGATCAACCATACGCACCACCTTTATGGCTCCTATCGTGCCATCCGGTTTCACCGTAAGCCGTAGAGTCACAACTCCCTCCACTCCATTAGCTTTTGCAGGAGCTGGATATTTCATATTCTCGGTAATAAACTTTGTCATAGCCTCCTGACCACCGGGAAAGACCGGGACATCGGCTGCCATCGTCCCGAAAGAGATGCCCGCAGAAGCAAGCACAGCTAAAAATATCTTTTTCATAACCTGATTGTTTAATGTTTATTTGACAGTCAAAACGTCATAAAGATTAACACACCCATCCTCCAAAAGATCAAGCACCAATTCAAAACCCTCTGCCCCATCGTAGTAAGGATCAGGCACACAGTCGCATTGCGGAAATCCCTTTACAAAATCAATCATCCTCACCACCTTCTCTTCATCCTCAAGCGTAGGCGCCATATTGCATAGACGGTCGTAGTTGCTGTGATCCATGGCAACTATAAGATCGAAATTATCAAAATCAGAAGGCCTTACAGGACGGCTGTGATGAGTGAGATTGTATCCGCGTTGAAAGGCGTGGACACGCATACGCCGGTCGGGCAACTCTCCGGCATGTCCTCCATACAGTCCGGCGGAATCGAGTTCAAACCGCTTCCCGGCACCATGTCTCTCCACGACAGCACGCATCACTCCTTCAGCTGCCGGCGAACGGCAGATGTTGCCTAAACACACAAACAAAATCCTCACTTTATCTTTTTCGGCCAATTGCTCGGCCACCTTTGGTGTCTCTCTTTTCATAAGTATTTCATAAGTATGTGCAAATATAACGCATACGCCTATATTACCCAAATTTACTCCTAAAAAAACTTTCCTCTCCACACACTATGAGGGAACTGAGACGTTTATATTGATATGAACACTCCATTTCCACACTCCATACGCGCCGCCCTCATAGACATGGACGGTGTGCTTTATGATTCCATGCCCCATCATGCACGGGCTTGGCACCGTATGATGGCCGAGCAGGGAATCGATACAGATCCCGACGAGTTTTATCTATATGAAGGGATGACAGGCCATGCCACGATCAACCTGATTTTCCAACGGGAGCTTGGCAAAGAGGTTTCAAGAGAGGAAACCGACAGGCTTTATGCACGTAAAGCGGAACTCTTCGTAAATTCAGGCAAAAAGGAGCCGATGCCGGGCGCCGACCGTATGCTCCGGGCTCTTATGGAGGCCGACATAAAACGTGTCCTTGTCACCGGATCCGCACAAAGCTCTCTTTTAAATGCACTTGACCACGACTATCCCGGAGCTTTTGCAGCCGATATGCGCGTGACGGCTTTAGATGTGGAGAAAGGGAAACCTGATCCGGAACCATACCTGAAAGGGGCGGCCAAGGCGGGCGTCGACACATCTCAATGTATCGTAATCGAGAATGCCCCCTTAGGCGTGCGTGCCGGCAAAGCATCAGGCGCTTTCACCATAGCCGTAACCACAGGCCCTATACCGCGCGAAGAGTTTGTAAAGGAGGGTGCCGACATGATATTCTCCTCAATGGATGAGTTTGCAAGCTGGCTGGAAACCGAGCTCCCTAAGCAACGCCTCTGCCAACGTCTTGATGAGGCCGTAGATAAGCTTTCGCCCGCAAGCGTGACAGTAGTGACCGACTCCAATGTTGATCGCTGCGTATTCCCATTGCTTGAGAGATCTCACACGTTGCTCAACTCAAATAAAGTGGTGCTCCCTCCCGGTGAAGACCACAAGAGCATCGAGTCAGTGGCCAAGATCTGGATGGCTCTTGAAGAGGCGGATGCCACACGTAAAAGTGTGGTGGTCAATATCGGTGGCGGCCTTATCACCGACATCGGAGGTTTCGCCGGAGCCACATTCAAACGTGGCATACGTGTGATCAATCTTCCCACCACTCTCTTAGGTGCGGTTGATGCGGCCACAGGAGGGAAAACCGGCATAAACTTCAATGGTCTTAAGAATGAAGTGGGTGCCTTTCATCTCCCCTCCGAGGTGATAATATCCGCTCTTCCTCTTGGCACTCTCTCCCGACGCGAGATTCTCTCCGGCTATGCCGAGATGATCAAGACAGGCCTGATAGCCGATGCCGATCTTTACAAGGAACTTCTGCATGTGGAGGAGGTAATCGCCGATATGCCGCGTCTTGAGAGAGCCATGCAGAGATGTGTTGAGATAAAGGAGGATGTCGTGGCAAACGACCCCACAGAGAAAGGATTGAGGAAGATCCTCAACTTCGGACATACGGCCGGACACGCTTTCGAGAGCCTTGCTATAGAGCGTCACCAAAGTCTCACTCATGGTGAGGCTGTGGCTCATGGAATGCTCGTTGAGCTTATCCTCAGCCATATGCTCAAAGGATATAGTTCTCAGGAACTTCACAGATATGCATCGGCTGTGCTCAAGCCCCTTTATCCGAGAGTAAAAGTGACATGTTCGGATATTGATCTCCTTATCGGATTTATGGCTCACGACAAGAAGAATGCAAAGGCAGGCCAGCCCAACTTCACACTGCTCTTATCACCGGGCGAACCGGAGATAGACTGCATCCCTTCCGAAGCCGACATACGCAGCGCACTCGAAATCTATCTCGACATGATGGGATGATAAGTGACAGCGGAATCTGATGAGATTCCATCCGCTCTCAAGGATTCTGACAAATATATGACAAAGGCACCGAACCATATCTCCGGTGCCTTTGTTATATTAGTGTAAATCGGTTGAAAAACCGGTTAATCAGAAAAGCGAAATCTTAAGGACACCGCATCTGCGGTTCTAAGGATTAACTGCTATAAGCGTTCTGAAAAAAAGTTGTTATTGTTGTTTTAATTGAAAGGAATCAGGCTGACGTGAGTCAGCCTTTTTTCTTTTCCGGCTGCCCTGACAAGGCCGCTCGTGCTACACTGACCCTATTTCTCAAACAGAGGCTCGAATGAGATCAGGAGTTTGAGAAGATCACCGGGCAGAGGAGCGTTGAGCGGACCCTCAGCCAATACCTCTTCGTCGAAACGGTCGGTGTCATAAGGGAGGTCGTCGTTGAAATAGACCACTGCCGGAACATCTTTCTCGACCGGTTGTCCTGTTCTCCAAGGCAAAACATTATCACTCAACACAACCATATTCATCTGTTCACGTGCATTCCACACATAATCAGCTATCGGAGCCACAATATCACGGTCGATCTCCTCGATAGCCCGTTGTTTGCCGTCGGGGTCGTGGCGTCGCGACATAGCCGCGGCACTTTCCACATGAACCACCACCAATTCATTCCTGTCGAGTGCGGCAAGTGCCTTCTCCGCAAGGGAATACAACCCCGAGTCTCCATCACCCCGGCTGTGGACACCCACTTCAGCAC
Organism: uncultured Sangeribacter sp.; assembly: GCA_964513775.1. Taxonomy (GTDB): domain Bacteria; phylum Bacteroidota; class Bacteroidia; order Bacteroidales; family Muribaculaceae; genus Lepagella. Next base: position 6,567 of record CAZEOI010000110.1, read on the forward strand.
TGAGCATAGCCATCTTCCCTATACCTCTCACCTCCGGATGATTGCTGATCACAACTCCGTGGCCGGAAAATTTTGGTATCACATGACAACGCAATCCGAATTCTTCGGGCACGGGAGATGCCGACTTGCCGAACGAAGCAAGTGATACCGCTTCCGGCACACCTTTGCTGAAGTCATAGCCCAACAGAGAGAGTATGGCATTATTACGGGTGGGTGCAACTCCATCAGGACACACACGCAAACTGCCGGCACATCCACATTTAGCGAGCGCATCAAGGGCCGGAGTGTGCGCGAACATAAGAGGCGTCTTACCCTGCAACGATCTGTCGGGGACATCGGCAAGTCCGGATATGATTACTATTACTGTCTTCATGATTGTGCAAAAATAACTATTTTTTTCTAACTCCGCAATTTTAGACTCAGGTTTGGAATTGTAAAATTAAATATCCTCCACAAATTATAAACCACAAACTATATTGTTTATAAGCACTATTTTTATTATCTTTGCACGAAAATCTGCATTTGTGCCATTTCACGGGAGCTATGACCCGCCCCCGGCAGCACAAACTTATCCTCAACTCGAAACAAACAATCTTTCATAATATGAAAATGAGACGGATACTACTCTCTCTTCTTCTTTTTTGCTCATTGTCGGCATTCGCCCTGACCGATGACCAGGTCATCGCCTACATCAAGGAGCAGGCCGCCGCCGGAAAAACCGAGCAACAGATCGGCAAAGAGCTCCTCGCACAAGGTGTCACTCCAGAACAGGCTGAGCGTATAAAGGCCAGACTCGAATCGCAGACAACGGCCGAAACCAATGTCACTTCACAAAGTGTGGCAGCTGCCAACCGCGAGCGACGTCACGATGCCTCGACAGATCTCTCCGCCGCATCCTTTGATAATATATCTCGCGAGGTCGATGAAGGAGACAACGGAACAGTATCAGCCCGCCAGATTTACGGACACCAGGTGTTTAATTCCCGTTCGCTTACTTTTGAGCCCAGCGAGAATCTCGCCACTCCGCAGAACTACCGTCTCGGTCCCGGCGACGAGGTGATAATTGACATCTGGGGCACAAACGAGGATCATCTCCGACAGACCATCTCGCCGGAAGGCAGCATCATGATTTCTCAGATCGGCCCTGTTTTCCTCAACGGCATGACAATCAATGACGCCAACAAGCACATCAAAGGGGTATTCTCTAAGAAATATGCCGGCATGACTGATGCGGAAACAGATATACAAGTCACTCTCGGCCAGGTGCGCACCATCCAGGTTGACATAATGGGTGAGGTCGCAACCCCGGGTACCTTCCGCATGTCGCCATTCTCATCAGTATTCCACGCTCTATATCGTGCCGGAGGTATCAACGATATCGGTTCGCTCCGTAATATCCAGGTGCTCCGCAATGGTAAGAAGATAGCCGGAATAGATATTTACGATTATCTTTTCAAGGGGAAGACTGCCGGAAATATCAGACTTCAGGAGGGTGATGTCATCATCGTGCCCCCTTACGGAAACCTCGTAACCATCGATGGAAATGTGAAACGCCCGATGTATTATGAGATCAAACCCGGAGAAACAATCCAAACCCTTTTGGATTATGCCGGTGGCTTCACGGGAGATGCCTACACCGATATGGTGCGTGTAGCTCGTCAGGCCGGTTCTGAGAACGAGCTTTATAACATCGAAAACGGTGAATTCGCCACATATCGACTCAAAGATGGCGATATGGTGACTGTAGGCACCATTCTTGACCGCTATGCCAACCGCGTGGAGCTTAAAGGTGCCGTATATAGACCCGGTATGTTCGCTATCAGTAGTGGTCTAACTACTGTAGGTGAGCTTATTAGGAAAGCCGATGGTCTCACTGATGATGCCTACACGGAACGTGCCCTACTTTACCGCGAGGGTCCGAATCTTCAGCTTGAGATTATTCCTCTCAACCTAAAGAAAATTCTTGCCGGACAGGCTCCCGATGTGGAACTGAAACGCAATGATATGCTTGTCATCACTAGTGTGCATGAATTGGCCGACCGTGGTGCGGTCACCATCCGTGGACAGGTAGCGCGTCCAGATTCTTATCCCTATGCCGACAACATGACTCTCGAAGACCTTCTGCTTCAGGCCGGCGGTCTGCTTCAGGGTGCATCAACAGCACGTGTCGACATCTCTCGTCGA
>CAZEOI010000111.1:0-8560 GCA_964513775.1 uncultured Sangeribacter sp.
AGCTCCTCCGGGATATCGGTGCGGAAAGTCTTGGGCAACATATTCAGATGGTTCTTTTTAGTTATCGGCTTCAGGCCGGGGAGTATGGGCACATTAATCCCCTCTTTTCTACAGCGTTCTACAAACGAGAAGTATTTCTCATTGTCGAAAAACAGCTGCGTGATGAAATAATCGGCTCCATTCTCCACCTTACGCTTCATATGATATATATCAGAATCCATATTCGGGGCTTCCTCGTGTTTCTCAGGATAGCAGGCCATGCCATAGGAGAAAGGAGTCTGTATCCCATCTATTCTCACGTCGTCAAGACCGATACCCTTATTGAAAAGATTCACCTGTTGCTGAAGATCACTTGCATGGTCATTATAACGCGCGCCCGGTATAGGACTCTCCACACCTTTCACATCACCTCTCAGCACAAGCAGATTATTGATGCCTAAGAAATTGAGATCGAGCAACGCATATTCTGTCTCCTCTTTCGAGAAACCCTTGCAGATCAGATGAGGCACAGGAATAAGTCCGTATCTGTTCTGGATGGCTGCGGCTATAGCTACGGTTCCGGGACGTTTCACCACACTCACTCTCCTGTGAGTTCCGTCAGGGAGAGGCTTATATATATATTCACTATGATGAGAGGTGATATTGACAAACTTCGGATCAAATCTCTTAAGCTTATCAATTATGTCATACACCTTAAAAACACTGTTTCCTTTAAGCGGAGGCAATATCTCAAAAGAGAATAACGGATTCCTGCTGTTTTCGATAATATCGATAATTCTCATCTTTAACTCTTGAAATGTTTCTGTTCTTATTCGTTATTGTCTTTTGCGGAGATCCTTTACTGCATCACGTATTCTCTCAAGCACCTTCTTGAGTTCCGAGCGTGGTGTGGCTACATTCAAACGCATGAAACCAATGCCCTCTTTGCCAAACATCTCTCCATCGTTGAGCGCCACTCTCGCCTTATTTACAAAAAGATCCACCAGATCTTTCTGGTTCAAGCCAAGACCCCGGCAATCAAGCCATACAAGATATGAGGCATCCGGTCGTTTCGCCACTATCTCAGGTATCTCATTTTTACAGTAGTCTTCAGTAAACCGGATGTTATCCATCACATATTCCATCATCTCCTTACGCCATTCTGTCCCCTTACGGTAAGCGGAAATAGCTGCTATATGTGAGAATAATGGAGCATCTCCAAATTCATTCGCTGCGAGCCAATGGTAAAATTTCTCCCTTATCTCCTTATTTGGCACCACAGAAAATGAGCTCACCACACCCGGTATATTAAAGGTCTTGGTGGGGGCACCGAATGTTATGCTGTTTTCGCGGGCATCCTCACTGACAGTAGCGAATGGCACATGTCGGTTGCCCCAGAGAGCCATATCGGCATGAATCTCATCCGACACCACAAGAAGATTCTTTTTTCGGCATATCTCAGCAAAACGCTGAAGCTCTTCCTTGGTCCATATCCTTCCTCCAGGATTATGAGGATTTGAGAGAAGTATCACTCCCTTCTCTAAGTCAAGATTTTCCAGCCCCTCAAAATCCATATGAAATCGGCCATCCTCATCAGTGAGCAAAGGCACATTCACCACATTACGTCCATTCTCCTCCGTTGTGATTCTGAATGGATGATACACCGGAGGCATTATCACGACATTATCTCCAGGCTTAGTGAATACGTTGATCACCATGCCCATACCCTTCACTATCCCCGGAATATAGCTCAGCCACTCCGGTTCTATATCCCAACCGTGAAGCTTCTTCTGCCAGTCAATGATGGCCGGTCGATAATCTGCAGGCTCAGCCGTATATCCCAAAATAGGATGATCAAGGCGTCGGCGCAGATCTTCAAGAATAAAGTCGGGGGTTGCGAAATCCATATCGGCCACCCATGCGGCCAAAAGATCAGGGCGACCGAAGTGTTCCTCAAGGCGATCTGTCTTGATGGCCCCGCTACCGTGGCGGTCAATAACTGTGTCAAAATTATAGTGTGCCATGATAATCAATATTTTGACATTAAGAATAAGTTTATTCTACCTGTAGTTAGTCTTGTCGATAAATTATCACCCGTCTCAATGCTTAGGATGAGGTCAGATGAAAAGATTTCACAAAGTTAAGTATTTTTATTTAATTTAAGACAGATATTCAAAAAATGTATCATAATTATTACTAATTTTGTAGCCAGACATCTGAAGTTGTTTAAACTATTCAAGACTTGCAACATGCAAATCATATTTCATCGAAAGGTTTTTCCAACTCAAAAGTGTCGGCCGGATATCTTTTCCATATCTCCGGTGTTATTAACCGAAGGCTTTTATAAACCTTATTCCATTTTTATCCTCTGATGAAACAGCAATCTTCAGAAAGAGCGGTGTTCGCTACTAAATTCGCAGCCATAGCCACTACTGTAGGCTCGGCCGTTGGGCTCGGCAATATCTGGCGCTTCCCCTACGAGGCCGGTGTACACGGAGGCGGAGCTTTCCTTTTGTGCTATATGGCATTTGTTTTCCTGATTGGCGTCCCTGTGCTTTATGCAGAATTTTTTATGGGTCGCACATCGCGGTCCAACATCTTCGGAGCTTATCGTAAACTTGCCCCAGGTGGAAGATGGCAATTGAGTGGCTATTTAGGCATTCTTGCCTCTCTGCTTATATTGAGTTTCTACTCAGTAGTGGCCGGATGGACTGTGGAATATTGCATTGCGTCAATCATGGGAAATCTTGATTTCTCTGATCCGGAGAAAGGCCATAATCAATTCATAGGTCTGACCACCGGTTGGCGTCCTGTGATATGGACTGTAATTTTCCTCTTCTGCAATTTCTTCATCCTGATCCGCGGCGTCACTAAAGGGATCGAGAGAGCTTGCAATATCCTCATGCCCTTATTATTTCTCCTGCTGATTGCATTCTGCATCAACTCTTTCACTCTGCCGGGCTTCAATAAAGGAATATCATTTCTTTTTGAGCCGGATTTTTCTGCAATCACTCCGAGTGTGCTTTTAGGTGCTATGGGTCAGGCATTCTTCTCGCTCAGTCTTGGTCTTGGCTGTATGATGACTTATGCTTCCTATTTCACGGATAAGACAAAGTTAGGACGCACAGCCATAACAACAGCTGTGCTTGATTCGCTTGTGGCTGTTCTCGCAGGAGTAATCATCTTCCCGGCGGTGTTCTCCTTTGGATTGTCTCCTGAGGCGGGTCCTACTCTTGTGTTTGAGGTATTGCCTCATATTTTCACTCAACTTCCCGGTGGAATAATCTGGTCTACCCTCTTCTTTCTTTTGCTCTTCCTTGCTTCGCTCACCTCAACCGTCTCCATGAGTGAAATCAGCATTACATTCTTCTGTGAGGAGAAAAAGATGACACGCAAGAAAGCCACCGTGGTCAACTTCATCATAGCTCTTTGCGGAGGTCTTCTCTGTGCATTAAGCTTTGGCCCGCTACAAGACTTCACAGTCTTCGGATTGACTATCTTTAATCTATTCGACTATCTCTCCTCCAACATCTGCCTGCCACTTGGAGGAATGATCTGCTCCCTCTTTGTAGGTTGGATGGTTAAGAAAAGATTTATCTCGGAACAATTCGGACAAGATCCGGCACATCCCTCTTTTGGCGTGCGCATACTTCTCTTCTTCTTCCGCTGGTTATGCCCGGCTGCAATCTTCTTAATCTTCCTCAATTCCATCGGAATCCTCTGACGTAAAGTCATCGTATATATAGTCCTGAATTCCCTGATAAGAAATTCAGGACTATACTTTTTTAGCCGTCATAGTCGGCTACGCATCGTTGATTCCTTTGAGCCGGAATATGGCCGCAAAATTCCGAGAACTGCTCAAACGATTGCTCTACTCATCCCATCATCAGGCGTGATCTTTACCATTTCTCTTATTTAACTAAATATGCATCATAAATTATAAAGTTGTTTGAATACTCATCTGACCGGATTTTATGCGAAAGTAACGATATCGTTATGAGTATTGCAGTATAACATAAATGGACGTGCTGTTAGGGGCACGTCCATTTATGTTTCAGAGTGTAATTTGCGTTAATTATTTTGTTTCTTCTGCCACTGGCTTTGTATAGCCATCTTTTGTGGCACGTTCGCTCATACGCTTGATGCGCTTCTGAGTGTCGGGGTGTGAGGAGAACATCTTCTGGATAGTAGAAGCTTTTGCACCTCCCTCTGAACCTGAGAGTTTCTCAAAGGCCATTGCCATACCCCAAGGATTAAGACCATTGGCCACGAGGAAATCATAACCACACTCATCGGCTTCACTCTCCTGCTTTTGGGAATATTTGGCATTCAACAAGCTCTCGCTGATTGCACCCAACTGAGAATCTGTGAGAGTGGCGACTTTGCTACTTGCAGCTCCTGCTGCATCCTTCAGGGCACCGGTAAGCAACTCCTGCTTCATGGCATTCTTTGAATGGCGTTTGAGCACATGGCCAATCTCATGGCCGATCACACCCATAAGCTCGTCGTCAGTCATAATATCCATAAGTGAGCTGAAAACACGCACGCTTCCATCCGGACAAGCAAATGCGTTAACATCAATCACATCATAAACCTTGAAATTCAAAGGTATTCCATCTGCTTCCTTTACATTGGCTGTGAGACGACGAAGACGCTTTACGTAATCATTATCTTCCGGGAGCACCGGATTGTTCTTATCCATCCAGTCAACCGACTGTTTCACATATGCAGCCATCTGTTCGTCTGTGAGTGTCAATGCCTGCGCAGTTTTGCTCGCTGCTTTCACAGCTTTACCAAGGTTAAACTGCGCAGAAGCCTCGAATGAGCCCAAGCTCATGCTTCCAAACAAGAATGCTATAAGCAAAGATTTAGTAATCTGTTTCATAAAGTCAGAAAATTTGTATCTCGATTATTGATAGCAGTAAATATATTAATATCCAAGTCAATTACGTGTTATAAATTAATTCCTCATCAATTTATAACACGTACTTAAAACCAAACTTCTTTATTAATAAACTTACTTTCCCCCTCTTTTATTATAACAACCACTAACAAATAATCATATAGGTGTAAAAATCTCAGGATTTTTTTCTAACTTTGTGGAAACTAACCTTAAATATAATGAAAAAAATTGCATTTTTCTCCACCCTCCTCATGCTTTCCGCCCTCAGCGCCGGTGCTCAGGATTCTGTAGGCTATCAGTTTACCAAAGTGGTGAGCGTCCCCACCACTCCGGTTAAGAATCAGGCTTCGTCAGGCACATGCTGGTGTTTCGCGAGCACATCTTTCATCGAGTCGGAACTTCTTCGCAAAGGAAAAGGTGAACATGACCTTTCAGAGATGTATGTAGTAAGGACTAAATATGGCCAGCAACTTGATGACAACTATCTACGTCGCGGACGTGGCAATATCGGTCAGGGGAGCATAGGTCATATCTACCTCCGGGCCTGGGATAAAGGTGGAGTCGTGCCGGAAGGGGTCTATTCAGGAATCAACTACGATTCCAAGACCCATAATCACGGCGAGCTCACCACATACCTTAGTGCCATAGCCGACGGTGCGATCAAGTTGAAGAAGCGTAGCCCGGAATATGAAAAGCTCGTGAACAGTCTGTTTGACATATATTTTGGCCAGGTGCCGGAAAAGTTTACCTATCAGGGGAAAGAGTACACTCCTCAGAGCTTCGCCAAATCACTCGGTATCAATACCGGCGATTATGTAGAACTTACATCGTTCACACATCACCCCTTCTACGAGGAGTTTCAGCTTGAGATTCCTGACAACTGGGACAACGCTTCGATGTATAACCTGCCTCTCGATGAACTGATGCAAACCATCGACAACGCTCTCACTACAGGCTACACGGTATGCTGGGACGGCGATGTTAGCGAGAAGGGATTCTCCCATGCTAATGGGGTTGCAATATTACCGGCTACCAACGACAAGGAGGAACTCGAAGAGATCTACAAGTTCAAGGCACCCGCAGATGAGGCCGAAGTGACCCAAGAGAATCGACAGAAAGATTTCGAGAACTTCACTACTACAGACGACCATCTGATGCACCTCACCGGCATCGTAAAGGATCAGAACGGCAAGAAGTATTACGTAACAAAGAACTCATGGGGCACAGAGCGCAACAAAAACGGAGGTTATCTGAATATGTCGGAGCCTTATGTGAGAGCCAAGACTGTCTCCGTCATGCTCCACAAGGACGCGATACCTACTCCTATACGAAAGAAGCTCGGAATATAATTCACATATCAGGATTAAAGTCTGCAAAATGCAAGAGAGTGTGGCATCGATGCCACACTCTCTTGCATTTTGCAGACTTTAATCAAAATCCTTATGAAACTTTATAGGAATCAAATTATAACAATAAGATTGTGAGATTGTACGGCTCCCCGGTTGGGTTCTGCCCGACGAGGGATTCGATATTGAGCACATATTAATCCTAATGCGTGGCCACCTGATCGAGAGCTTGAGATAGATCTTCTATAATATCTTCTATATGCTCAGTGCCGATACTTAGACGCACGGTAGCAGGTGTGATATGCTGTCGCTCAAGTTCCTCCGGTTCGAGTTGAGAATGAGTAGTGGTGTAAGGATGTATCACCAGCGACTTCACATCTGCCACATTGGCAAGAAGAGAGAATATCTTCAGTGAATCAATAAACTTCCATGCATCCTTCTCATCACCTTTGATTTCAAAAGTGAAGATAGACCCTGCTCCATTAGGATACAGCTTACTGTAAAGCGCATGATCCTTATGATCGGGAATTGACGGATGATTCACCTTGCTCACCTTTGGATGCTTGGAGAGGAATTCCACCACCTTCAAAGCGTTCTCCACATGACGCTCTACCCTGAGCGACAGAGTCTCTACACCCTGCAAAATAATGAAGGCATTGAACGGAGAGATCGTCGCTCCTGTATCACGTAGAATCACAGCCCGGATACGGGTGACAAAGGCAGCCGGACTGGCTACATCGGCAAACACCGCCCCATGATAGCTTGGATCAGGCTTTGCTAAAGTTGGAAATTTATCCGGATAATCTTTCCAGGGGAATGTGCCACCGTCTACAATAATGCCTCCAAGAGATGTGCCATGACCTCCGAGGAATTTAGTGGCGGAATGGACCACAACATCGGCACCATGCTCAAGAGGGCGCGCAAGGAACGGAGTGCCGAACGTATTATCTACAATCAGCGGTATATTATGGCGATGTGCAATCTCTGCAAGAGCCTTCAGATCGGTTACGTCGCAGTTTGGATTGCCGAATGTCTCAACAAAAAGAAGTTTGGTGTTGGGACGGATAGCCTTCTCCACTGCCTCAAAATCGCTGACGTCTACAAAAGTACTCTCCACTCCTTGAGTTGATAGCGTATGGCTTATAAGATTGGTTGAACCTCCATAGAGATTATCTGCCGCCAAGATATGATCACCGTTTTGAGCTATATTTTGTAGGGCATATGTGATGGCTGCAGCGCCACTGGCCACTGCCAGACCAGCCACACCTCCCTCAAGTGCGGCAACCCTATCCTCCAGAACTCCCTGTGTGGAGTTGGTCAGACGTCCATAGATATTGCCGGCATCGCGGAGACCGAAACGGTCGGCGGCATGTTGTGAATTACGAAACACGTAGGATGTGGTTTGATAGATTGGCACTGCACGTGCATCGGTTGCTGAATCAGGCTGTTCCTGACCTACATGAAGCTGAAGAGTCTCGAAGTGTAATTTTTTGTCTGCCATATTCTCTTTGTTTTAATGTTATGGTTGCAAAATTATAGTTAATATAATTATTTTCCATACATTTTATAAATTTCAGAAATTTTCACTAAATTTGTACAGTCTTACAGAATAAAACATAAGAGATGCTAACCCATTTTCTATGTTTTATAGAATTTTATTCTTTGAGCATTTATCCAGAAATTGAAGAAATTCTCAAAGTGTCGGTATAAAATTTATTAAACACAGAGTTCACTCAACTTCCGGAGCTGATTTTTCAGACCTCCTTGTATAATTATCTATATGAACAGCAACCTCGACAACACCGATAAGATGATTCTGAAATCATTGCAGCAAAATGGACGCCTTACTAATAAAGAGCTCGCAGCCACTGTGCATCTTTCGCCTACTCCTACATTCGAACGTGTAAAACGTTTGGAAAGGGAGGGCTATATCCGAAAGTATATGGCAGTTTTAGATGCCGACAGACTTGACTGCGGTTTCATGGCCTTTTGTTATTTGAAAATGAAACAACATAGCCATGACAATGCTATGAGAATTATGAATGCTGTAAAAGATATTCCGGAAATAGTGGAGTGTTACAACATTTCAGGAGATTATGACTTCCTATTAAAAATATATACCAAAGATATGAAAAGCTACCAGAAATTTCTATTGCGTATCTTAGGGGATATCGACTGCATTGGATCTCTCAACAGTTCCTTTGTGCTCGGAGAAGTAAAAAACGAAAATATGCTCCCTCTATAATTTAAGAAGTTGTTTAAACTTTTTACGGGCTTATCTTTATATGTATTTCTTGAATATGGAGTCCTCTTTGCCCGTCTTCAGCCATCT
>CAZEOI010000112.1:0-8537 GCA_964513775.1 uncultured Sangeribacter sp.
ATGTTTTACAGCATATTCCTAAAAAGAGGCTGTGCCTATTTTGACACAGCCTCTTTATCTTGGAATAAATTTGAGAACTACAGAAGTATTCTGAAGAGGGTGAGATAGAGTAGGGTGGCCGGCATAGCGAAGAGTAGGGAATCGATACGGTCGAGTATGCCGCCATGTCCCGGCATGATATTACCGCTGTCCTTGATTTTGAGAGAGCGTTTTAGCAGAGACTCTACGAGATCGCCCCAGGTGGAGAAAATGGTGACTACAGCCCCCAATCCTAACCAGAGTGGCAGTGAGTTGCCGATGCCGAAAAATTCAGAGCCATATGTGCAGAAAAGCGCACCGGCAATCAGATTGAAGATTAAACCTCCGAAGAAGCCCTCCCATGATTTCTTTGGAGAAATTCTCTCAAAGAGCTTGTGGCGTCCGAGCAAACTGCCCGAGATAAAGGCGCCCGTGTCGTTGATCCATATCATGATGAACACCACCAGCACCACATTGAGATTAAACCACTCGCCCAGACAGCACATAAGCGCGAGAGGCATTCCGATATAAAGCTGGGTCATCATTGATTTGGCAAGATTAGCGATGGGGGTAGGAGAATTCATGTAAAGCTCAAGGGTCATGCGGGCGAGCACAATCATCACCCATATGTAGAGAGGCCATATCATCCACGAGAAAGAGAGGGCTACGCATCCCGCAATATCAAGTATGAGAGCCGGAACAGTGCGTGGAGATAGCTCGTGTGTTATCTTCTCGAATTCTATCACTGCAAGTATAGCGAACAGCGAGGCTAACAAAGTCAAGGTGAGTTGGCCTGACAATATGCAGACTACGATAAGCGCTACGTATATGAGTCCTGAAGCAGTTCGGAGCAGGAGTTTCTTGAAATCCATAATACTGAGGGTTGAAGTGGTGTCACAAATTACAAAATAATTTCTTATCGCCTTTGAGTTGATTTTCCCGTTTTTCTGTGATAATGAAATCTCATTACACCATCAAAACGGATCAAAATCATATCGGTATATGTCACCGATCAGCAAATTAATTGCTTGAGGTGACAAATATATAATGAAGTTGTTTAAACTTCAATGCAAAGTTAAGGATAAACATTTATAAATACAAACAGCGGTATGGAAAAACTTCCATACCGCCGTTTTAAGCATGTGTCACCAGTCGATTATACCATTAATTAATGATACATTCAGAGTAATTTGATTTGTATCATTCATCGGTGTCAACGAGAGGAAGAGCCGCGAGACGCAGACCATGGCCCTCGATGAAGTCAATGATCAGATCACGTTCAGGAGAGGGATCCACGTCCTCACGTATTCTTCTCAAAGCGTTGAACGCGGAGGTGTTGGTCTGATAGACGTGACGGTAGCACTTTGCGATATCGTCGATTATTTCATCGGTCTTCTTACCTTTCTTCAGCACAAAGGCGTTGACTCCGAAATAGGTGATAGGGTTATGAGCCATCACCGCAAATGGAGGAACGTTGCCGTTGACGCGGCATCCACCTTTGATCAGCACCCAATCGCCTACATGACATTTCTCGTGGACGAGTGCATGGGAGGAGAGGATGGAATACTGTCCGATCTTTACATCTCCGGCAATCTTAACGGCATTTCCGAGCACGCAGTAGTCACCGATCTCAGTGTCATGGCCAATATGGCTTTGGGCCATAATGAAACACTTGCTGCCGACAACAGTCTTGCTACCCTCGTAGATGCCTCGGTTTATGATTACCTGTTCACGTATCTTGTTGTTGTCGCCTATGACAACAAAGGATGCTTCACCTTTCCATCTGAAATCCTGAGGAGTGGCTGATATTATAGCCCCCTCGAAGATCTCATTGTTCTTACCGATACGCGCTCCTGAAAGGATGCTTGCATGAGGATGAATATGGCATCCTGCATCGATCACAACATTATCGTCGATATATGCGAAAGGGTCGACAATCACATCCTCCGCCAGACTGGCACCGGGATGAACAAACGCGAGATTACTGATTTTTGCCATGGGATAAAGGTTAAAAGGTTAATATTAGCGGCCGCCACCAACAGCCTGGTAAAGACTGATGAGAGCCGCGGCGCGCTCATGCCAGTTGGCGATGCAGGCAAGCTGGGCATTGAGCAGTCCTGAGCGAGCGGTGAGCACTTCAAGGTATGTAGTGCCCGTATTGTACATGAAAAGCTCGTTGGTGTATTCCACCGATTTCTCAAGTTGGTCTACTTGCTTCTGCAGGAATTCGTTTTTCTCTACATTCTTGTTATAGTTCACAAGAGCGTCGCTCACTTCTGAACTTGCATTGAGCACCGCGTATTCAAAGGTGTTGAAAGCTTGCTTCTGCTGAGCCTTTGCAGCCTCAAGAGAGGCGATGTTCTGTCCTCGTGAGAAGATAGGTGCTGTCAGAGAGCCAGCGAGATTCACAAACCATTCACCCGGATTCTTTATCATGCTACCGAGAAGATTGGTGAAACCTCCTTGTGCGGAGATCACGAGACCCGGATAGAAAGCGGCACGGGCGCTGTTGGTGGAGTAGTAGGCCGCAGCCAAAGAACGTTCTGCAGCTCTGACATCCGGACGAACTGCAAGATAACTCATAGGGATTCCGTCAACGAGCTGACGCGGAATTGTGAAATCGCAATCGCCGGTCACCTCCCACTGCTGCGGATAGGTGTTAAGCAGAAGCGACATCGTGTTGTTAAGCTGATTGATGGAAGCCTCAAGAGTAGGTATGGAGCTAAGGATATTATAGTAGTTGGCTCTACTTTGAACCACTGCAGCCTCGTTGGTGCGTCCTGCATTCTTCAGAAGCTCCATCGACTCAACCTGCTCTTTCCAAATATCGGATGTGCGTTTTGTAAGATCGAGCTGCTGATTGAGCATGACAAGACTATAGTACACGTTGGCCACACCACAGATAATCTGCGAACGAGTGGCCTGCTCATACGCCTGGCTCATCTCATAGCTCATCTGAGCACCACGCTTTCTATTGAGGATCTTACCGAACACATCCACCTCCCATTGCACGGAGAGGGGGAGAGAGTAGCTCCAAGACATGGAGCTCATGGGAAGCTGGTTGCCACCCATGCTTGAACCTCCGCCATTGGGAGCGAAAGCAACGGAGGGGAAATAGCTGAGTTTAGCACCCTTCAACTGCGCATGAGCTATATCCACGTTCAGCTTGGCATTCTTGAGATCCTTATTATTGGCAAGGGCGAGACGAATCAGCGACTGCAGCTTCGGATCTTTGAAAATATCTTCCCAGCCGAGGTAGGGGAGAGTGTTGGGATCAGCCTGAGCGTCCATAGCCTTCTGGAAATCGGTGGCTATCGCACTCTCCTGAGCGGGGAATTCATATTTCTTATAGATGTTGCAGCTCGACAAGGCGATTGCCATAAGTGTGCCCGCTGCGTATATTTTTATATATTTCATGAATCTTCTGTTTGCTATTTTGGAAGATGTCTATACATTTTACGGGATTGTTGTTCAGTCCCGTAAAATGTATAAACAGCATTTAGTCATGAGAGGGAACATACTGGTCGAGCTCTGAAGAGATGCCGGAGTTGTCGGTATCCTTCCATTTCGGGGGAGAGAGTTTCTCCTGAAGCATCTGGAAGGCTACGAAGAGAGCCGGGACAATAAGAAGCTGGAAGACCATACCGATCAACATACCGCCGATGGCACCTGAACCGAGAGCCTGGTTACCGTTGCGGCCTGCACCGTGAGCAAACATCATAGGAAGAAGACCGATGATCATTGCGAACGATGTCATAAGAATAGGACGGAGACGGGCACGGGCACCGTGGATTGCAGATTTCATGATTGACATGCCGGTCTTGCGACGGTCGAGACAGAACTCGACGATAAGGATGGCGTTCTTAGCCAAAAGACCGATAAGCATGATTAGTGCGATCTGGAGATAGATGTTGTTGGCGATATCCATCATTCGTGCAAAGATGAACGTACCCATAAGACCGAACGGCACTGAGAGAATTACTGACCACGGGAGGATGTAGCTCTCATACTGAGCGGAGAGGATGAGGTAGACGAACAGAAGCACAAGGCCGAAGAGATATGCCGTAGAACCGCTTGAACCGGATGCCTCCTCACGGGTCATACCTGAGAACTCATAGCTGTAGCCGGTGGGGAGAGTGGCCTTGGCAACGTTTGCGATCGACTCGATAGCCATACCTGAAGATACGCCCGGAGCCGGGTTACCGGTGATAGAGATGGCCGTAAACATGTTGAAGCGGTTGATAAGGTCAGGACCGTAAACGCGAGTCAGCTTCACGAAGTTGTCGATAGGAGCCATCTCCACGCCGTTGCGGATCTTGATCTGCTTGAGGGTCTCGGGAGAGACACGGGCCTCGGGAGAAGCCTGCATCATCACACGGTAGAGCTTACCGTAGCTGTTGAAGTTAGATATGTACATACCGCCATAGTAACCCTGAAGAGCCTGAAGCACGGCATTCTGAGTGAGGCCTGCCTGCTTGATCTTAGCCACGTCGAGTTCCACCATATACTGGGGGAATGTGGGGTTGAAGGTAGAGTAGGCCATCTGGATGTTGGGATCAGCATTAAGGGCAGAGATGAAACCCTGATAAACCTGGAAGAACTTATTGAGGTCGCCGCCGGTCTTATCCTGAAGCTTGATCTCGAAACCGTTGGTGGCTGAGTAACCGGAGATCATAGGGGGCTGGAAGAACATTATGTTCGCATCCTTGATAGCCCCGGTAATCATGAACAGCCGGCCTATGATGGCACTTGCACTCTCCGTGTTGGCATCACGGTCGTCCCAGTTCTTGAGCTTGATGATGAAAGAGCCGTAGGTGTTACCCTGACCGCCGATGAAGCTGAAGCCGGTGATTGCGGTACGGCTCTGAACAGCCGGGATTGAGCCGATAATGCTGTCTACTTTGTTCATCACTGCCTGAGTGCGCTCCTGAGAGGTAGCAGGCGGCAATGTTACGACACCCATGATTGTGCCGGTGTCTTCAGTAGGCACGAGAGCGGTAGGGGTGATCGACATAAGCCATGTGAGAACACCGATGGCGGCGGCTACAAAGCCGAATCCGATAATCTTGTGGTTAAGGAACCACTTGACCCATTTCTCGTAGACATTAAGGAACTTGTCGAAATATTTATTGAATGCATCGATAAACGCTTTCGTGAAAATTCCGAAAAGAGCGATCACAGCCACAATCACAGCCACGCAGCTCAATGCAACGTTTTCGAACGTGTACCAACCGAGCACAAGGAAGACAATTGCGGCGATCAGGAAGATAAGCGTGATGAGGGGAGGGAAAGTGAAACGCTTCTTGTAGGTCTCGGCCATAGTGTGGGCCGCCTCACTGTAAGCCTCGCCCATGCGCTCCTTGAGCGGTTTCTTCTCACCGTGGGCTTTCAGGAAGATAGCACAAAGTGCAGGAGAAAGTGTCAACGCATTGATTGCGGAGAGGAAGATAGACATTGCCATGGTGAGACCGAACTGGCGGTAGAACACACCTGATGTGCCACCAAGGAATGACACCGGGATAAACACGAGCATCATCACAAGGGTGATGGAGATAAGTGCGCCGGCGATCTCGTTCATTGCATCGATAGAGGCCTTACGTGCAGATTTATAGCCTTGGTCAAGCTTGGCATGCACGGCCTCCACAACCACAATGGCATCATCGACCACAATCGCAATTGCCAGCACGAGGGCCGATAGCGTAAGGAGGTTGAGGGTAAACCCGAAAATGTAAAGAAGGAAGAATGTACCGATAATAGCCACCGGAATTGCGATCATCGGGATGATTGTAGAGCGGAAGTCCTGAAGGAAGACGAACACCACGATAAACACCAGGATGAACGCCTCGATAAGAGTCTTCACCACCTCATGGATAGAGGCGAAGAGGAAGTCGTTGGCCGACATCACAGTGGTCAGGATAAGTCCGGCGGGGAGATCCTTACGAACGTCGTCGAGCAATTTCTCTACATCCTCGATAACCGCAGTTGCATTGGAACCGGCAGACTGGTAGACGATCGCGGAGCTACCCACATGGCCGTTAAGGTGGTTTTCGAAGCCATATGAAAGACGTCCTAACTCAACTTTGGCAACATCCTTAAGACGAAGTATACGGCCATCGGCATCGGCGCGAAGGATGATATCCTCAAACTCGCTTGCATCAGAAAGACGGCCCTTATACTTCATCACATACTGGAAGCTCTGCTCACCCTGCTCACCGAACTGACCGGGGGCAGCCTCGATGTTCTGCTCGGCGAGAGCGGCAGTGATGTCGGAAGGCATAAGCTTATACTGAGCCATAACATCAGGCTTGAGCCAGATACGCATAGAGTAGTCGGAACCAAACGACATCGCGTCACCCACACCCGATACACGCTTAACCTGGGGGATGACGTTGATGGCCATATAGTTGTCGATAAACTGTGCGGTGTATTTATCCTCTTCGTCATACATACCGAACACCATAAGCATTGATGTCTGACGCTTCTGGGTGATCACACCGACCTGGTTAACCTCAGAGGGGAGGAAAGATGCGGCTTTAGCCACACGGTTCTGAACATCGACGGCCGCCATGTCGGGGTCCATGCCCTGTTTGAAGTAAACCTCGATTGTGGCGGAACCGTTGTTGGATGCGGTGGAGACCATGTAGTCCATATTTTCCGCACCGTTGATCTGTTCCTCCAAAGGAGCGATGACAGAGTTGAGCACAGTCTCTGCATTCGCACCTGTATAAGTGGTAGTCACACGAATTGTCGGAGGTGCGATGTCAGGATACTGCTCGATAGGGAGGCTATAAAGGCCAAGGATACCGAAAATCACGATAAAAAGCGAGATTACGGTAGAGAGCACCGGCCTGTTAATAAAATTATCAAGTTTCATTTTAAATTAATTCAAATTAACCTTTACTGGAAAACAGGTTTATTACTCAGCCTGAGGCTGAGCGGCAGGGGCGGCATTGTTTTTAGGTGTAATCACCATGCCATCCTTTGCAGTGATGCCCACACCCTCGGTCACGATCACATCGCCCGGTTTGAGTCCGGAAGTCACGATATAGTTCTTTCCGTCGTTCTCGGTAGCAATTGTGATAGGAGTGGAATGAATCTTGGCAGAATCGCCGAGCACGTAAACGAACTTCATATCCTGAATCTCGAAAGTGGCACTCTGAGGAATCTGGATAGAGGCGACATGATTGTTAGGAATAAGAATCTGGCCGGTGTTGCCGCTTCTCAGCATACCGTCGGGGTTGGGGAAATCAGCCTTTACCTGAGCACTGCCTGTGGAGGTGTTGATCACACCGGAGATAGACACAACCTTTCCTTTATAGGGATATACCTCGCCATCGGCAAGACGAAGCGACACCTCGGGGAAGGAATCTACTGCTGCTTTAAGATTACGCTTGCCACCGTCGGTGAATTCCAGCACCTGCTTCTCGTTGAGAGAGAACACAGCCTGCATGAGACTATTGTCGGAGAGCATAGTCAAGAGAGTGGAAGGACTAACCAGTGTACCCTCCTTGTAGGGTATCTCACCTACGAAACCTGACACGGGAGCAGTGACAGTAGAGTAAGAGAGATTCTTGCGTGCGGATGTCAGACCGGCCTGAGCCTGCTGAAGCTGAGCTTTGGCAGCATTAAGAGCATCGGCAGAGGTTTGGTAGGCCGAGGCACTGATGATATTCTTGTCAAGAAGAATCTTATTGTTGTTGGCGTTGGTCTGTGCGGTGTTGACATTAGCCTGTGCAACTGCCACAGCTGCCTGAGCCTGATCAACGGCGGCCTGAAGCTGAACCTGATCAATGGTGAAAAGCACCTGACCTTTGTGGACAAATTCACCATCCTTTACATGCACTTTTGTAAGAAAGCCTGAAATCTGCGGACGAATCTCCACATCGTTTTTACCCTCAAGAGTAGTAGGAATCGTCGTTTCAAGAGATGCATCAGATTCACTTACTGTCATTACGGCCAATGCCGGCGCCATAGCACCTTGTTGTGCCTGACCATCATTACCTTTGCAGGAGGGAAGTAGAGCTCCTCCTGTAGCCAGCAACAGAGCCAGCTTGCTGATTTGTCTGGTTTTCATATAAATATATTAGAGTATAAAGATGTTTCGCTTTTATAAGCCAAGCATCACTGCTTGTTACTGAAAATCACTCGATACAATATTTATTAGAGTAGTTCTATTGTCAGGTTATACTCCAATTTGTAAGAGCTTCAGTGTGGAATCAAGTTGTTTTAGCCTAAAAACCATGCAAAGTTAACAAATAATATGTTATAAAGTTATGTTTTGAACGTGATAAACAGAGAAATTGACCAATTTTTGTTTGGTTTGGGAAAACTCTCACACAATTTTGAGTTTTTTACGGTATTTGAATTCTTATTTTAATTTTGTAGGTAGCGACTTAAGATCAGGGTAGTAATTTTGCCTTCGACATGCTCAATGAGTTGTTACTTTTTCATCTCTCATCGGTCGGTTAGCCCGCTAAACTTCCTCTTCGAGCTAAAAAATCACCTCCGAAAGCTGTCTA
>CAZEOI010000113.1:0-8442 GCA_964513775.1 uncultured Sangeribacter sp.
CATAATCTGCAAATATATAATTTTAACCCGAGATGGCAAAAAAAATTGCGTGGTTCACTCTGCAGGAGTGTATGAGGATAGAATGAATATTTTGATGAACAGTGTTTTTTTTATAATTTTGCAGATTATGAATGAAGGGCAACAAGATATAATTCCCACTCCGGAGCAGGCAGATGGCGGCACGCCTGCGAGATTCACTCTCCGAAAAGGAGAGAAGTTGCGCCATCGCTCTCTTATAGACCCCCTTTTCCGTGAAGGCAACACCCTTTATGAGTATCCCCTCCGTCTCACATGGCGACTGCTTGATGGCGACAGTCTGGAGCAGACTTTCCGTAACCATGTGCCGGATAAGATCGGATCATTGCAGATGCTGGTGACTGTGCCTAAGAAGAAAAGACGTCATGCCGTGGACAGAGTGCTGATGCGCCGTCGCATACGCGAGGCATATCGACTCAACCGTCTTCCGCTGAAGGAGTATGTAGAAACTGCAGGTGATGCCCGTACGCTTGGCATGGCATTCATTTATCTTCATGGTGCCAATATACCCTATGCCACTATCGAAGAGAAGATGAAGATTCTTCTGCGACGATTGAGTACGAAACTTAAAAAGGGTAAAGATAAGTGACAATAATGATAAATCAAGATAAACCATCTATGGGACATCTTACCAAACGTTTGCTCATCCTGCCCATCCGTTTCTATCAAGGTGCCATCTCTCCGCTTTTGCCGGCAGCGTGCCGATATCAGCCCACATGTAGCCAGTATGCAGTGGAGGCGATTATGAAATATGGAGCGGCGAAGGGAGGACTGCTGACATTGAAGCGTCTTGGCAGATGCCATCCCTGGGGTGGCAGTGGCTACGATCCGGTGCCCTGAGATTTAAATCCACTACAATGAATGAAGATAAATTAACTGCTATTCCGGTGATTCTCGATATTCACACCCACCATCCAGCTCCGCGTCCGGAGGCGGTGGTTTGTGTCTCGCCGGATCAATTCTCACCCATGGAGGGCCAGCTCTATTCCGTGGGCATACATCCTTGGCTCACAACCGGCGAGATTCCCGATGAGATGTGGGAAGCACTTGAGAAGGTGGCCGGGCATCCGCAGGTGGTGGCGATAGGAGAGTGTGGCATTGATCTCGTGAAGGGTGGGCCGCTCTATAAACAGATGCTGGTGATGAAGCGCCAGATAGAGCTTTCGGAGAGAATCGGGAAGCCTGTGGTGATACATTGTGTGCATGCCCACGACATTGTTATCGGTATGAAGAAGGATCTCAAGCCCATTCAGAATTGGCTTATTCATGGATTCAGAGGTAAACCCACTATTGCTGAGATGCTGACATCGGCCGGTATAAGCCTGTCATTCGGATCGATGTTTAATGACAAATCGGTGGGTGTAGTTCCGGCTGGGATGCTTCTCGCAGAGACAGATGAATCCGATGTTTCGATAGAGGATTTCATCACAAGGCTCTCCACTCTGGCGGGAAGAGATATTAAATCTGAGATAGAGAAGGCTTCGCTGCTTTTCTTAGGTTTGGATTGAGTTGATTATTGAAATTGAATTGCAGATGAAAAAGTTTTTAGTTTCCGCTCTCCTCCTTATGGCGGTGCTGACCGGAGGTGCCTACACGTTGGAGCCGATAAAATATGGTGATTTCTCTCAATGGGTGACACGCGACATAACCGAATCGAAACTGTTAGGTGGCCATCATAAGACAATATATGAGATTGCACCCACTGCACATGTGGAGGGTAACAAACCATACGCCAATACCGGTGGCTCCCCTTGGGCCACAAGCAATGTCTATGCGAAGGTGTCGGGAGTGGTGAAAGGATCCAATACAGTGAGTCCTTTCAACCGGGGAGGCGACACTTGTGCCAAACTGGAGGCCAAGATGGAGGAGGTAAAGGTGTTAGGCCTTATCAATATGGACGTGATGGTGGCCGGTTCTATCTTTTTAGGTAGGGTGTTTGAGCCGATCACCTCCACCAAGAGTCCTTATTCGAAAATGGAGATGGGTGTGCCTTACACCAAGCGGCCCAAAGCCTTGGTGTTCGACTATCAGGTGGATATGCCGGCCGAAAACACCCGTACAAAGGCCACCGGCTTCTCTTCGAAAAAGACGCTCCAGGGGCGTGACAATGCCGAGGTGTATATTATTCTCCAGAAACGCTGGGAAGATTCAGACGGTAAACTTTATGCCCAGAGAGTAGGCACCGGAAGAGAGCGCTATACCGCTTCCGTGCCCTGGACCAAGGGCCATGCTGTGCCAATCCATTATGGCGACATCACCAAGGAATCCTTTTATAAGCCTTGGATGGGACTTATAAATGGAGAGAAAGCCTACTATGCAAGAAATTCTAAAGGAAAGATGGTGCCTGTGGAGGAAGTTGGTTGGGCCCCGGCCGATGCTCAGCCCACACATATGCTGATGATGGCTTCCTCCACATGTGGCGAGGCTTTCATAGGCACTGAAGGGCTTACGCTGTATATCGATAATATAGCGTTGGGCTTCTGACTTAAAAGCTGTATGAATCCGGTAAAAGAAAGAATTTTGACAACTTCTTAGGAAAAACATGCGGATAATCAATTGTTTTCTCTTAATTTTACGTTACAATATAAAGACCCCGAAAAATAAAACTGGAATAGAATGAAATTAGCAATAATAGGATATGGCCGTATGGGCCATATGATCGAGGAGATTGCGAAACATCGCGGCCACAAGATAGTATGCGTGATTGATGCTGAAAATCCGGATGATTTCAACACTCCTGCTTTCCGTGAGGCGGATGTGGCTATAGAATTCACCACTCCCGGCACCGCTGTAGACAACATCTTGAAGTCGTTTGCCTCTAAGGTGCCTGTGGTATGTGGCACTACCGGCTGGCTCGATGCCCTTCCCGATATCAAGGATCTTTGTGACAAAGGGGAAGGCACGCTTCTCTATGCCTCCAATTTCTCGATTGGTGTGAATCTTTTCATGGCGGTAAACCGTTATCTGGCCTCCTTGATGAATGAATTTCCGGAATACGTGCCCTCTATGACTGAGATTCACCATATCCATAAGCTCGACCATCCTTCCGGCACAGCTATCACCCTTGCCGAGGATCTGGTGGAGAGAGTGACACGCCTTGACAGCTGGGAGGAGCCCGCCGAAGGTAAGGAACCCGGCAAGAATGTGCTCCCCATTGCTCACGAGCGCGTGGGAGAGGTGCCCGGCACCCACATCATCACATGGGACTCACCCGTCGACAAGATAACCATATCTCATGAGGCCAAAAGCCGTGAGGGTTTTGCTCTCGGTGCCGTCAAAGCCGCAGAGTGGCTGAAAGATAAAAAGGGATATCACACCATCTCTGACATGCTTTCCGATGTAACCCACACCAAAGGTATATTCTAATCTCCCTCTTTCAGTATGGACAATACCAATAGAAATAGCACACCCGGAGATGTGGCAGGTTCATTCAAGAAAAAAGAGAAGAGTCTGCGTGAGCGTATAAAGGAGACAAAGGCAACCCGCTGGATTCGTTTCGGCATCGTGTCGCTGTTGTTTTTCCTCTGGGTGATATGGATGGGAAATCCGTGGTTGGGATTATTCTGGCTTCTGCTGATAGATATCTATATCACGGCCTATATACCCTGGACATGGTGGAAGGATAAGAAGGGACCGGTGCGATCGGTGATGGCATGGGTCGACGCTATCATTTATGCCTTGGTGCTTGTGTATTTCATATTCGCTTTCATAGGTCAGAATTATAAGATACCGTCATCGAGTCTTGAGAAATCATTGCTTGTAGGTGATTATCTGTGGGTAAACAAGACTATCTACGGCCCTCGTGTGCCTCAGACTCCGCTTCATTTCCCCTTGGCTCAACACACTCTTCCGATTGTCAACACAAAGAGTTATCTTGACCAACCTCAGCTCGCCTATCATCGTCTCCCCGGTCTGCGTTCGATAGAACGTGGTGACATTGTGGTGTTCAACTATCCTCAGGGCGACACCGTGGCTCTCAAGATACAGAATCCCGACTATTATCAGATCTGCCACGACCTTCGTCGCAACGGCATAGATAATCCGCGTGAATATATCGAGCAGAACAAGGATGTGTTTGGAGAAATCGTATGGCGTCCTGTCGACCGCAGGGAGAATTACGTGAAGCGTGCTATAGGCCTCCCCGGTGAGTTCCTTTCGATACGTAACGATTCGGTATTTATCGACGGAAAGGCGATAGAGGAGCCGGACAACGTGCAGTTTAACTACATAATCCCTGTGAGCTCCACTATCCCTGACGAGAAATGGAGCGATCTCGGAGTGCGCAGGGATGATCACGGGCAGGCTCCGGTGTATAGCGAGAGCGAGGGAGTGTATTATTATAACGTGCCCCTCACCTACTATATGAAGGCGGAAGTGGAGGGATGGCCGGAAGTGGCCGGTCCGTTGCTTCGCGAGGGGCTGGTGGGACTGTATGACTTGTCCGGAATGTTCCCGTTGGGAGCACCATATGGTTGGACACGTCCCTCAATGGGTCCTTTCTGGATTCCGAAGCGTGGCTCCACTCTCCATCTCACTATGGAGAATCTTCCGATTTATGAGCGTGCCATAAGTGTCTACGAGGGTAATGACCTGCGTGTGAAGGATGGCAAGATATATATCAATGGCGAGCAGACTGACTATTATACCTTCAAGATGGACTATTACTGGATGATGGGCGACAATCGTGACCGTTCGGCCGATTCCCGATACTGGGGATTTGTGCCTGAAGATCATATTGTAGGCTCCCCCATGTTCATAATAGCTTCCTTTGACGAGGAGAAAGGGCTGTTTGACGGTAAGATCCGCTGGAACCGTATACTTCGTGATGCCAATCCCGACAAGAAATGGTGACGCCGCCATGAGTGCGGTGGTGCCATATGCCGCTTCTCTTCAATGGTATGCCGTCTGGCTTGGGGAGCGAATGGCCGGAAAGTCAGACAGTGAGGCTGTGAGTGCGGCCAATCGGTTCTGTGGAATCCGTGGAAAGGCATTTGCACGGGCTGCCATAGGGGGTCATGCCTCTCCGATGCTATTGAATGTGGCGGTTGAAGGTGGTTCCTCAGCCTTGAAAAGGATGGGGGCTGAACGGCGTGCCACAATATCTCTTCATGGCAGATGGCCGCATGTGCATTTAGGGACGCTTGACGCTCACTATGGACGGGCTCCCTATTATCAGCATGTCATGCCCGGTCTGCGGGAAATTTTAGAATCGGTGGCGGCCGGCGATTGTCTTGCTGAGTTCAACCTTCTTATCCACCGCTGGCTTTCTACATTCCTATGCACGGAGACATTGTCAGATGGAGAGGGGGGAGGCTTGTCCGGTGAGGCCGTGTTTGTGCGAGGAGCAGAGATAATCCGCGATCTTGATCCGGAGCTGTCGGTAATAGATGCTTTGATGCGTCATGGCCCGGAGACTACTCTTGCCCTTGCCACGATGTGTAAGCCAAAATAAATTATAATTGATGAATAATCGGCACTATCTACATACACTACTCTTCTCGGCTGCCCTCATATATGGGGGTGGAGAGGGATTTGCGTCCGGTAAGCAGCCGGATCTGATTCCGTTGCCTGAGGTGCCTGAATTGAAAATCCAGCCTTTCAAGGGTTTCTATAGATTCGTAGATGAATATGGCGACACGGTCAGGATGACTATATTCAAGGATGTGACTGTGTATCCTCAGATTCGGTTTAAGAATAAGAAGCAAGAGGAATTTTACTGGCGCACGGTGAGGGATGTGAGAAAGACCCTTCCCTATGCCAAACTTGCTTTCTCGGCTTTGACGGAGACCTATGAATACATACAGACGATTCCTGATAAAAAGGAGCGTGAGAAGCATCTGAAGAGGCTTGAGCATGATATTGTGGAGCAATATAAGCCCGTGGTGAAGAAGATGACCAGAAGCCAAGGTAAGATTTTGCTAAAACTTATCACTCGTGAGACTGATCAGAATTCCTTCCATATCGTGAAAGCATTTCTCGGGAGCTTCCGTGCCGGTTTCTATCAGGCTGTGGGGAAACTTTTCGGATTGAATATGAAAAACACATTCAATCCACAGAAGAATGAGGAGGATGCCATCATCGACAGGATTGCCACGTTGATAGAGCAAGGACAGCTTTGACAGTTGCTATTAGATATAAAAAAACGCTTCCGGAATTTCCGGAAGCGTTTTTTATTGTCAATGTCGGATATTTCCGATTAGAGGCTGTTGAGATTGAATTTAGCGAACTCAAGGTCAGTTTTAGCCTTCTGGAGGAGTGAGCTGTCCATGCTGATAGCCTTACGGAGGTTAGACATCACACCATTCTCGTTGTTAGTGCGTGCGCTTACGAGAGCAGCGATGTAATAGGTGTTGGCATCAGGATTGGGCACTGCAGAGAGGATAGACTGAGCTGCAGAGTAGTCTTTTGCAAGAAGTTTAGCAAGAGCCGCGTTGTTGGTCTTAGAGTTGCCGAAAGCAGTGTTGGCCTTTGCAACCTCACCCTGAGTAAGGTAGTAAACGCCGAGAGCGTCAGCAGCCTCAGGCACGCCGGCAGCAGAGCCGAGGAGCTCGTTGGCCTTGCTGTAGTTGCCGTTGAGAAGCTGGATAAGACCAAGGTTCATGTCGGTAGACTTCAAAGAGGGATCGAGACGTTTAGCTTTCTCGAATGCGCTCTGAGCGGCAGCGTAGTTGCCGAGAGCATACTCAGCCATACCGAGGTTGTTCATAGCGCGTGCGCTGTTGGGATAAATCTGACCGGCTTTAGCATAAACCTCTTTCTTGCGGTTCCAGTCATCGGTGAGGGTAGCTGCATAGAGGATCTCATCTTCAGAAAGTGCACTTGGGTTGCTGTTGAAGAGAGCCACGATCTCCTCGTCGCTCTTACCGATCACGTTGATAGAAGCCATGATCTTAGAGTAACGGAGCTGAGGAAGGATCTGGTCAGCGAGCTCGTTGAATACGCCTGAGAGGTTACGGATCTCAGTCTCACGCTGCTCAGGATCTTTGTACATCTTGAGCACGCCAAGGATAAGGTCCTTGTCCTGGATGTTGCTCTTGGAAACGAGTTCCTGGAAGCCCTCCCAGTCCTCAGGAGTGAAAGTAGCGGTAAGCTCACCGAACTCGGTGATTTTATCTTTCTTGAGCTGGTTGGCCATGAACTTCTCAGTCACTTTCTCACGACGCTCAGCGAGCTCTGTGTTGAAAGCGAGTGTGCCGTCAGGAGAAGCGTAAGAGTGAATAGTCACGCCGGCGATCTCCTTATTAACAGCCTCGTTTGCATCGCGGAGCTGCTGGTTGAGGTCAACATAGTCAGCTGCTGTGATCTGGTTGTTGCGGATGATTGCCTGGTTGATAAGGAAGCGGATATCAGCGCTGTATTTCTCATTGATGATACGCTGGAAGTTGTCTTTAGCGATAGCTGCGTCAACAGTGCCGGCGTTTGCGAGAGTAGAGGTAGCGATAACGCCCTCACCCACTTTAACGCGGGGAAGAGAGTAGAGCTTGCCGTTCTGGTCAACCTGGAAGTCGAGATAGAGATCAGACTGAGCCATTCCGGGCTGATACTCTGTATTGAAAGGAATCTGTACAGAACCGCCGTTGTTGTAGCTTACCACCTGACCGTTTGCGCGAACGTTCTCACCCTGGATCACAACGGGAGTGCCCTGAGCGGACCCACCGGCATATTCGAGCACGGGAGTAGCTGTAACCTTGGCATTCTTTCTCATGAATTTCGCGGGGATGTTGCCGGTGATTGTAGCCGGAACGTTCATACCCACAGTCTCCAGAGGAGTAGGAGTGGTGTTGAAGTAGTTGCTCTGGAAATCACCGAGCTTCTTGTTACAGCTCGTAGTGCCCATGAGGGCAACGCCCAAAGCAAGATAAAGAACTTTTTTGTTCATAACTTTTACTTAATATTAAGGGTTGGATAAACAATGTTTTTTAATCTGAGCACAATATGTTTTTACGTAATCACGGAAGGAGAGGGTCTAAATTTCGGGCCTATTTTATATAGAACCTGAAATATCGTGTAAAGATAGAAAAAAATTAGGAGAGAATCACAATAAAAGTTAAGAAATCGGTAATTTGAGGCGAAAAATAAATTTTTTTGAAAAAAGTTGAAGAAAAATTTGGTGGAATGAAAAAAACATCCTAACTTTGCACTCGCAAAACGGAAACAACGGCAACCGACAATCAAAAACAAGCCGATAGTGATTGAAGCTTGAAAGATGTAAATCAGATGCAGCGTTTCTGTTTTGAAACCAACAAAATGACTCCGTGGCTCAGTTGGTAGAGCAAATGACTCTTAATCATTGGGTCGTGGGTTCGAGCCCCACCGGGGTCACAGAAAAGCTGAAATCTTAAGGTTTCAGCTTTTTTTGTGTTGGTGCAAGTGCCTCAGGGAGCAAACGCTTCAGATTGTCTATTC
>CAZEOI010000114.1:0-8404 GCA_964513775.1 uncultured Sangeribacter sp.
CAACGGTTCGACAACTGATGATACGGATGTGACCTATGCCGGTAGATTCCTATATGACGGCTCAGCCTACGACGGCACATCGGCCAACCGTAATTTAACTCTGCTCAAGACAAATGCAGGTGGCGCGGAGCAATGGGTGGTATATTCCAAGGCCGGTGACTTTATCTCAGGCGAGGGTAAGGTGGCTGTAAATTCCAACGGAGATATCGTGATATTCGGTAGCGTTCGCCACACAGATGGCTATTATGGCAACGGCATCTGCCTCGTGGATGCGTCAGGAAAGGAAACCGAACTCTCATGGGAGGTCGGCGAGAGGACAAATAACCGTCTATTCCTTGCCACAATAACCTCCGACGGCAATATCCGTTGGGCAAAGACCTTCGAAGTCTCCACAGCACCGGCCGCGGCAGCCGATGGTTCAAATTCCGATTTCACTTCAAATGCTGTAAATGCCTATGCACTCGCTGTGGATGGCGACAACAATATCTATATAGGCGGCCGTTATCGCAATCCTCTCACATTCAATAAGGCAGACGGCTCGGATGTAACACTCAAACCGAAAAACGTGTCGACATGGGACGGCGATTCTCAGAAAGCCTGTGGCGATATGTATGTTGTGAAACTTGACTCTGATGGCAATTATCTCACACATCTTGAGGAGGCCGGAGATGAGGTGGAGATATCATATGTATGGGATCTCCGTTATGCCAACGGTTCGCTCTTCATGGCGGCATATGCGAAATCAGATGGTGAGGCTTCAATGACGGTTGGGGGTGTAAGCCTGACTCCTAATCAATATATCTCACCGATTGTAGGTCGGTTGAATGGAGATCTTGATGTGGAATGGATACATCTCCTTCCCGGTGGCGACGTAGCCGGAAAGAATGCTGTGCAGAATGTGAGCATCTCTGTGTCGGAGAATAACGTATGGCTTACGGGTGCCTACAACGGACGTATATCCGATGGCGCTGATGAGACGAAATTTGTCGAAAGTACGCAAGGTAATCTCCGTGAGGGCTTTATAATAAAGCTTGATGCCAAAGATGGTAATTGGCTCGCCGCCGCCGACAGCCGCAGCGATTTTTCACAGAATTTCCTTACGGCCTATCTTCGTGTAATCACAGAGGATGAGACCGGCAGCGATAATATCCTTGTGTATGGATATGCATTGAATGCCACTGTCGGAGCATTTATCCGTACTTATAATGCCGAGACCCTTTCTGCCGACACCGATCAGGCTTGGAACATTGTTACCCAGGGTGGTGCGCCTACTGCACAGGATATCGCCTATATGCCGGATCTTCGCGCAGCCTTTGTGACTGTTCGTGGCAATAAGGCGTTTCAGCCATTGGGTGGCGAGCTTTCTGAGGGTGTAACCGGTTTCACCAACTATCTTGCTCGTTTCGACCTTCCGGAATCAACTTCAGGTGTAGACTCCGTAGTTGATGTTGCTCCGGCTGACACCGAGGGAGAGGTGATATATTTCGATCTTCAGGGCCGTCAGGTGAAGAATCCTTCAGCCTCGGGTATATATGTGCGTAAACAAGGTGACAAGGTATCAAAGATAATGGTTCGTTAACAAGAAGCAGAGTCAGCAAAGCTGAATCAAGGTAAAGGGATATGGCGAAATTTAAATTTCGCCATATCCCTTTACCTTGATTCATAAACTTTTGATAATATTTAAATACTCCGGTTATATGCGTGCGACGTTCTCGATCGCTCACATATAAAGCTACATGATTATTTTTGTGAATCAAGATAGGCTTGGTGATACTCATCGAGAATCTTACGGAGGGCTTTGCCGATCTTTGTGTAGGCGTCATCGTCGAGGTTGGCAAGGGAAGCTCTCACTGACCACTCCGGCCCATCGAATCCATCGCCATTGAGGAGAACGATTGCAGTTTCATCGGCAAGCCGTATCACAAAGTCAAGTGGTTCGTAGTTGGCGCGCAGATAATCGCAGAATTTCTCACCGTAAAACTTCTTGGCCCATACTATCATGTCAATCTCGCTGTAGTATCCTGCCCGGTCGGGATCCGGCAGCAGTGTGAAGCCTGTGGCGTTCCATAGATTGTCAAGACGTGTGTGGATCATATTGATTAGTCGTGGCTGAATATCCTCACGGTGAAGATAAGCGAAGGCTGAGAAAAGAGCCATCTGAATCTGCTGAGGAGTTGAAAGACCTGCAGTGTGGTTAAGTGCTACAAGTCGGCTGTCGGCAACGAGGCGGTCAATAAACTTCAGATTGTCGGGATCAAGAGTTATCGACTCGTAGCGTTTGCGAAGCAGAGCCTTTTCTTCTTCTGGCAGAAGAGATAGACGATGATCGAAGACGTTGTCAGGGCGGAGTGCCATGGCAGCCACACGCCATCCGGTAGCACCGAAATATTTCGAATAAGAGTAGAGACAGATGGTGTTGTAGGGTAATTCATACATAAGGGAGCGGAATCCCTCTATGAAAGTGCCGTATACATCATCCGTTATGATCATCAGGTCGGGATTGTCGTTCTTCACCACGTCGACGAGTTGAGCGAGCACCTCCTTCGAGAGGCATACGCTTGGCGGATTTGACGGGTTGGTGATACATACGGCTTTGACTGCCGGATCACGAAGTTTATCGATCTCCTCTTTAGGATACTGCCAGTCATGATAACCGTTCTTCTCCACCTTGTTTGCGCTAACGTAGACGATGTCATAGTCGAATTCGGCAAGTTTGGGTATCTCCAGATAGGGGGTGAAACAGGGAGTGAGCAATGCCATTTTGTCACCCTTCTTCATAAGGAAATTGGCCTTCAGACTATCAAACATATAGCACATTCCGGCTGTGCTCCCCTCAGTGGCGAAGATATCATATTCAGTGGTATCGTTGTCACCACCCATCGCCCAGCGGAGATACTCGCGGGTGATTATCTCCGTGTATTTCAAGATACGAGGGGGTGTAGGGTAGTGGTCGCCTGTGATGCCATCAACGAGTTCGAATACAAACTCATCAGGATTAGCCTTCAGGTCGCTTACAACATGGTTATAGAAATGGTTGAGCACCTTAGCGGCAGTCTCATCCTTATGTTTTGCAAGGAAATTCTTGAAACGAGAGGCACATCCCTCTTGTGATGGAGATGCCACGATTCCCCAATCTGCGTCAAACGGAGTACGCTCTGCTTCCTCCATAGCAAACTGGCCCAGCAGGAAGAACGCCTTACGAGGATAAGTCAGAATCCAGTTCGGATTTCCACGTCCGGCATTGAGGAGCGTGTTGGTAGAAGTGCGGGCATCTTTCTCCGCCCTATCTATAAGAGTGCCTTTAATTTCAAAGGGACTCATTGTTTCAAGTTTTTTCTCAAATTCTTTTTTATTGTTTTCCATAGTTGTGTAGTTGTTTAACTTTTTTATTCCATTTAAATGCTCACTATGCCATAAATACAATTGCCACTCCCATAAGAATAAGAAGGGTATTGCCGATAGCGTAGGTGATGGTGTAACCCATAGCCGGAACCGAACTTCCGATAGCATCCTGAACCGCACCAAGGGCGGCGGTGGTGGTACGTCCTCCTGCACAGCACCCGAGATTTATGGCCGGGCGGAATTTGAAGACTTTTGCACCAAGAATCAGGGATAATATAAGCGGTAGACTTGTGGCTACTATTCCTACTACAAGCACGGGCCATCCCACCTCTTTAAGTCCACTCACGAATGTAGGACCGGATGTAATTCCGATCACTGCGATAAACATATTCAAGCCTACATTATTGAATACCCAGAGGGCCGGTTTCGGAATTTGGCCGAAAGAGGGATGGCGGGAACGTAGCCATCCGAATACAAGACCGGATATCAGGGCACCTCCGCTGGTGGAAAGGCTGATGGGGATACCGCCGATGTGAATGGCAAGCACACCTACCAGGCAACCGATGACGATGCCGAATCCTACGATTATCATATCTGTGGCAGTTGTAGGATGGTCGGCATAACCGAGATTCTTGCTTGCCTCATCCACCTCTCTCTCAAGACCTACGATTGTAAGTTTGTCGCCGGCATGTAGTTCTGTCTTGGCATAGACGGGAATGGACACATTGCTTCGGTCGATAGATTTTATTGTGATGCCATACATGAACTTCTGTGAGCGAAGTTGCTCCACGGTCATCCCGGCTACAGTTTTAGCGGTGATCATCACGTCGATCTGCTCAGCCGGGAAGTTAAGGAGCTCGGCATCATTTACTTCCTGTCCGATCCATTGCTCGTCGCCGATGATATACTCACGTCGGCCGGAGAGCACTATCTCATCACCTTTTGAGATGGTGAGATTCGGGGAAACTTCAACAATTTCACCGTTCTGACGCACGCGCTCCACGAAGAGCCGTTTACCTTGATCCATAAGATATTTCTCAAGATCGGTTACAGACTGAGGCGTATTGAAGTGATCTGAAGTAACCTTATAGGCACGAAACGCGACGGGACGGTTGGCATTGATAAATCCGGGGTCGAGGTTAAGGCTTCCCGAGTTCATCTCCTTCTCCAAAGCCTTTGTGTCGGCCTTCACCTTGTCGATGCCACCGAGCATCTTTGGTCCGAGCCAGCTGAGAAGCCACGCTGAACCGATGGTGCCGAAAATATAAGTAACGGCATATGTGACAGGTATAATGTCACTCCACTGCTTTATCTGCTCAGGAGTGGCTTTGAGAGATTTCATTGTATCCATACCGGCACCTATGGCAGCGGAAATTGTCTGTGATCCGGCAAACACACCGAGCGTCTCGCCCACATTATAGCCCACGACTTTGCAAGCTCCCCATGTGCAGAGAAGCACAAGGAGACATTCACAGAAAGCAAACAACACCTGCTTTAGGCCGTCACCTTTCAGGGAACGGAAAAACTGGGGGCCTACGCTATATCCGATTGCAAAAAGGAAGAGGAGGAAGAATACGCTTTTGATCGGGCCGGGAATTTCTATATCCATCTGACCGATGATGACGCCCACTAAGAGAACTGAAGTTACGGTTCCTAAAGAGAACCCTTTGAATTTGAGCCGACCGATGAAGAATCCGAGACCGATTGTAAGAAACAGCGGAATCGCGGGATTGTCGCGGCATGTCTGTATAAACCATTCCATAGGCACTGATATTTATGTGTTTTTCATACATCGCAATGAAGAAGAGGGGATATAAATTCAAACGCACATTCCTGTTATATAGTTCGTGGTCTTACTAATAGTTTGCCCTGTCCTGAATGTTTTATGGTGGAGAAGTTACTGCGATAGGGATTTTGTAGGGTTGAGCTTCTGAGAGTTTACCGATGATTCCACTTGGCGCATTTGGGAATTTTAATGGAAAAAGAGGTGGATGTGTCACAAAATCATTTTGCGACACATCCACCTCGATAAAGTCAGGAACTATAAGCCTGATTATTTCTTGTAGGCGTGACGGTAGCCCTGCACCTTGTTCCAGCCTCCACGGGTGAAGTCGGGGAAGGCAACCGGAGCAGAACCATTCTCGATAGATATAGCGCTGAGAGGACCCATAGCACTCCACTCTGCAAGGTCGTAAACGTCCATGTCGAGGGGAAGACCGTTCTGGAGACAGTAGACGAGACGGTAGTCCATGATGAAGTCCATGCCGCCGTGTCCGCCAACCTGCTTTGCAAGCTCACCAACCTCTGTAATGATAGGATGGGTGTACTGCTTCACGAGAGCCTCCTGCTGAGCGTCGGTGATCCATTTGTGAGCGTTAAGGTCCTCATGGTCGGGCACAAGTGTGGAATCCATCTGCTCCGGTTCGAAAGCATAACCGGCACGGGGATACTTGTTGGCGAAACCTTTTGTACCTGTGAGCTGATACATGCGGGAGTAGGGACGAGGATTCACCACAT
This sequence comes from uncultured Sangeribacter sp., assembly GCA_964513775.1. Taxonomy (GTDB): domain Bacteria; phylum Bacteroidota; class Bacteroidia; order Bacteroidales; family Muribaculaceae; genus Lepagella. The sequence continues at coordinate 5,860 of CAZEOI010000114.1, forward strand.
CGTGCTGGATGTGGATTGTCTTGCCATTCTCTGTGCGCATCATTGTCATAGTATGATCGCCGTTGGCAAAAGACTCGGGATCTTTACCTGTCTGCTCCTTCACAACGGCAGGACCGTTTACAGCTTTGGTATCCATAGCTACGAGAGTGTTGATCTTGTCGCCACGGTGAATGTCGAGAAGCTGACATGCGGGACCGAAGCCGTGGGTGGGGTAGACGTCGCCGCGATGGGTCTGGTTGAAGTCGAGACGCCAGTTGTTCCAGTATTCGTTCCAGAACTCCTTGAGGTTGTGAATATAGCTGCCCTCGGTGTGAAGCACCTCACCGAAGAGACCCTGCTGGGCCATATTGAGAGTGTTAAGCTCAAAGAAGTCATACACGCAGTTTTCGAGCATCATGCAATGCTTGCGTGTGCGTTCTGAAGTATTTACGAGATCCCAGATCTCCTCAAGAGAAGTGGCAGCCGGCACCTCGATGGCCACGTGCTTACCATTCTCCATAGCATAGAGACCCATAGGTGCGTGGGTCTTCCAGTCGGTAGCGATATAGATAAGATCGAGATCATCGCGCTCAACGAGCTGTTTCCATGCATCCTCCGATCCATAGTAGGTGGCAGCGCGAGGTTTGCCGGCTTTGTCAAGGAGTTTCTGGGTAGATTCCACGCGAGCGGAGTCTATGTCGCAAAGAGCCACTACCTTAGTGCCCGGGATGTATGTGAATCGCTCTACAGCGTCAGGACCACGCATGCCAAGTCCGATGAAGCCAACGCGAACTGTGTCGATCGGTTCGGCGGCGAAGCCGATCATGTCGGTTTGTCCGGCGGGACGCTCAGGGATTTCAGTCTCGATTATGTTTGAAGAGGCTTTTTTCTCTCCGCAGGAAGCGAAGAGACTGAGTGCGGCGACGCCTGCAAACAGATAGGATAGTTTCATAATTGTTGGTATAGATTATTTGAAATTTGTATGTTAGTCTTCAATGAAGATGTTCCGGCTTTTCCTCGGGTCTTGTCGGTTTTCCCCGTTTTCCGGGGCTTTCCGTTTTCCCGTTTTTCCGTTTTTCCGACTTAACCCGGGCTTGTCGGTAGACTGTCGGTATAGGTGGTACTCTTCGGGATGAAAAATCATCTTCCGAGGCTATCCGAATCTCAACAGATAATCCGAATCTCAACATATAAAAGCTTGAACAACTTCTAAAGGTGAGTATTTTGATATGAACAACTTCAATGCACAACACGTTGCAAAGTGCAAAAATATTGATATTCTCTTAAAAATACAAGAGAAAGTGAAGATAATTCATTAAGAAGTTGTAAAATTTACGGATACTTCCTAATTTTGTCAATGAAGTTCTGCTAACTTCTATTCTTACAATAAATCATGGAAAATTTTAAAGAAATACTCCGTCATTTCAATATTGAAGGAGAGGTGATGGATGTCAGTACCTTTGGCGATGGCCTTATCAACGACAGTTATCTTGTAAAGACCGAAGAAGGGAAACCCGATTATGTACTACAGCGCATCAATCATAACGTATTCAAGGATGTGGATGGTATGCAGCGCAATATAGAGTCTGTCACCGCCCATCTGCGTAGCAAACTCATCTCTTCCGGAGAGAAGGATGTGGAGAGGAAAGTGCTCTCTTTTGTTCCTGCGAAAGAGGATTGTAAAACCTATTACTTTGACGGTGAGAATTATTGGCGACTCAGCTACTTTATAGAAGACACTGTGACGCTCAGTGAGGTCACACCTTCGACTGCGGCGTATGCCGGAAAAGCTTTCGGTAAATTCCAGAAAATGCTTTCCGATATCAAGGATGAGCTTGTGGAGAGCATACCGGATTTCCACAATATGGAGTTCCGCCTCCGTCAGCTTCATGATGCTGTGGAGGCCGATTCTGCGGGACGTGTAGCTGAGGTTGAGGATTTGTTGAAAGCCATATCAGAGCGTGAAGAGGAGATGACCAAGCCGGAGCGTATGCACAGGGAGGGAAAATTGCCCAAAAGAATCTGCCATTGCGACACGAAGGTAAACAATATGCTTTTCGACAAGAGCGGAGAGGTGTTGTGTGTGATAGATCTTGACACGGTGATGCCCTCGTTTATTTTCAGTGATTTCGGCGATTTCCTCCGCACCGGAGCCTGCACCACGGCAGAGGATGAACCGGAACTTTCGAAGATTGACTTTGATATGGATATCTTCAAGGCGTTTGCCGGAGGTTATCTTTCAGAGGCCAGGGAATTTCTAACGAAAGAGGAGGTTGACTGGCTACCGGAGGCAGTGGCATTGTTCCCCTATATGCAGGCTGTGAGGTTTCTCACCGACTATATCAACGGCGACACCTACTACAAGATCCGTTATCCTGAGCACAACCTTGTGCGCACCCGTGCCCAGATGCGTCTGCTCGAAGTGATCGAGTCGCGACTCCCGGAAATCCGCTCTTATCTTGCATCACTATCGGTATGAATAATTGAAAACATGGGGCTGTGTCGTAATTGAGGTTTACGACACAGCCTCTTTTTTATGAGTCCTTAGGTTTCAATATTTTTAAGG
>CAZEOI010000115.1:0-8068 GCA_964513775.1 uncultured Sangeribacter sp.
CTACAGATGATATAAGCATAGTTGCTTACGAATTAGGATTCCAACATCCACAGCATTTCTCCCGTATGTTCAAACGCATCACCGGCCTCAGCCCCAAACAGTTCAGAGAGAAAGCCACCGCAATAAGCAACAATTAAGCCACCTTTCCGATACTATCTCCCTTAAATTGAATCTGATAAGGATTATAGGCTGCAAGAGCAGAATACCAGTTGGCCATTAAAGTAAGGTTAGAAACCGAAGCAGAATCAAGATACTGTCGGGTAGCATCTATAGTCTGTCTTATCATCGACGTAGCAAATTCATTATCCCCCACTCTATTTAAGTTCTTACCAAACATAACGGCGCAGGAGATGAAATTATTCAGATCAAGAAGTAGCTGATAGCTATCTTGTGAGTATGCCATGCAGAATCTGACCGACAGGGAGGCCGATTGATAATTTCTTCTTACCGTTGCCGAATTTGATGTAGGGGGTGACTATCGGTTCGGGACGGTATACCTGAGTGCCCACTTGTTGCACAGCCTGGCCACCGACAAGAACCCCAAATCGCTCGCCCACCGCTTGGTTGACATAGCCTCCGAATTTTGACGTATCGTAGTAGCCTACCATCGCCGGAAGCATGGGAAGTCCGCCGCCCATCATTGGCGGTCTGTCGAAATAGTATGTGCCGAATGCTGTGAAGGAGGTTGTAGGTGAAAGATTGTATGTGACGCTTCCATCCACTCCGTATTGAGTGTGCACACCTCTGAAATATCCATATTTGTTAACTTTTCCTCCGGCATAGAAGTCAAAGTTACCGAATCGTTGGAATATTCCGAGAGTGCCACTATCAATCTGCATCAGCCCCGGATATACCACAGTAGCGCCCGATGCCATGACTTCCCCATTAGTCCACCGGAAGATTGAGGCTTCTCCCGGGTCAAAGGTGAAATCGGGAATATTCAGGTCCAAAGGCCTTGAAGCTATATAATTGAAGAGCGGATTGCTCTCATAGGCATATTGATATGGCAGCCGGAAGTCTGATGTCAGACTATCGGGTTTGACAAAACCGCCGATAGTTACAGTTTTAGCCAATGAGTCGCAGCGAAGACTGATTGAGTCCGGTGCTTCCCTCTGAGCAAAACCTGCCAGCGGTGCCGACAGGCAAATAATTAATGTAAGGATGTAAGTTTTCATAGTTCGGTTTATTTAAGAGCGAGCATATAGCCGAAGCCTCGCTGATTGATGATAGAAATCGATGGATCGTGGCGCAATGCACGCCGGAGTTTGTGGATATAGCCATGGAGAGAGTTGCGGTTGCTTTGTTCGTCGCGCTGCCACACGGCAATCATCAATTCAGAGGCATCGACAGTCTTACCGATATTTGTAGCCAGGCGTTCAAGAATCTTGGCTTCAAAGTGAGATAATTCTGTTTCTTTGCCGCCAAATGACAATGTCTGGGTAGTTACGTTAAAAGTATATGCTCCAATTGAAAATCGTATGTCCTCAGTGCGGTTGTCACCATATCTTCTTAATAATGCCTTGATGCGCACTATCAGTTCGCGGAGATCAAAGGGCTTTTTAAGATAGTCGTTGGCACCAATCTCAAATCCCCGCTCTACATCATCTATTGTGCTTTTTGCGGTCAGAAAAAGCAATGGCACAGTCAGAGATAATTTTCTTATCTCTTTTGCCATGGTGAAGCCATCCATCTTAGGCATCATTACATCTGCCACTACAATATCGGCACCATCGGATTTGAATTTGTTAATTCCCGCTATACCGTCAGCAGCTGTAATAACTTCATAGCCTTGACCGCGCAGAGTGTCTGCGACAATCAGCGTCAAGTCTCCCTCATCTTCTACAAACAGTATCTTATTGCTCATCTTTACAGAATTTAATTGTGAACACCGAGCCCTCTCCCTCTTTACTTTTGACCACGATTGACCAGCCCATTTTATCGAGAATACTCCTCACATAATACAGTCCTATGCCATAGCCCCTGACATCCTGACGGTTGCCTTGCGGGACACGATAAAACTTATTGAATAAATATGGAATCGACTTTGACGGAATCCCGATACCGTTATCCTTCACCGACAGTTCCTCGCCATTCCCTGTTATGGTTATCTCTACCCTATCGTCGGAGTATTTGATTGCATTGTCAATCAGATTGTTCAGCACATTCGCCAAGTGGGCCTTATCAGCCTCTACGACGATATTCTCAGCTACATTCACATTTATAGTTATCTCCTTATCGCCTCTCATGCGGTGGGCGGCGGCGATTTCCTCTACCAAATCGTGCAATTGTATCTCTTCCGGCTTTAGTTTCATTGTCTTCCGGCGTTCCATACTCATTGCAAGGATATTTTCCACCAGCTCGCCAAGTCGTTTCAATTGTTTGTTTGCAATAGTCAGATACTTTCTCTTTTTGTCGGGGTCGTTGGATGTGTCATAATTGAGCAGAGCATCGTTGGCCGAATATGCTATCGCAATCGGAGTTTTCAATTCATGGGTCATATTGCTGACAAAATCATCTTTCATCTCCTCGATGGTGCGTAGCCGCGACACTGTGTGAAACAGATACCAGAATGCCAGAGAAAAAGCAATCATCAGAAGGAATACGGTAATAATGACTCCAAGCATCCGCGAAAGTATATGGCGGGTCAGCGGTGTCATATACGCCTTGTAATATATTCCTTCGTTAGGATTGATACTGAATCTGAAGGAATCCAACCCGGATGCTCCCTTGAATTTAGGATTGCCGCAAATCACGGAATCATTACGGTTGACAACTTCCACACATAGAAAATCCGGATATATAAACCTGTTGGAAAGTTGATCATATAACATGCTATCCATAACCGACATATCGTAAGGGATATATTTATCCATGAGAGTATGAAATTGGCGGCTCATAGCATCAACCATCTGATTGGAATAGGAGGTGTTTTCCGATAACATCGACCGTTCCTCAACTACCGTTCCGTCGACTTCAGTCCGGACAGATATGAGCTGACCGTTTTCATCTTTATATGTCGATGATTCTGCTTTTCTTGGTGCCTGATTCTCTCCACTCTCTTCTTGCATCTTTGCACTAAACTCCGGCCCATCAGTCCTTCCTGCCCGATACATAAGATCATCAATATCCGCATCTGCCAAAGCAGTCATCACGTCTCGTTCAACACTTGCTCTGATAGAATTGTAAAGTGATATGAGATAATAGACATTGCAGCTGAAAATCACCGCAATGACAATAATAAACGTAGTCGATATTGTCTTAAAGCGTTTCATATCTGTAACCACGAAGTGCTCGCGGTGTCATATTAAAAATCATTAATCACCGCAAATTTACACATAATCCGTCATACAATTGTTTAAGGACACTTCGATTTAAGACTAAATAAGGGAGCGTTTAAGACTAAATAAGGTTGAGGATTATCCGCTAAAGACCATATGCCTGTAATTTTGCATCATACAAAAATGAAACAGCTATGAGGAAAGGCATATTATTCGCTTCATTTATCACGTTCATATCGGCTGCAGCTCAGACAGAAACAACCGATACAATTTTCACCGGACATCTTGATGAGGTTGTTGTAAAAGGAGATAAACCACAGGTCAAAGGTGAGGACGGAATTATAGTAGTTGACCTCCCCGGAATAGTAAAGGATAAACCGGTCAGCAATATTCTTGAAGCCCTTGGCTATCTGCCGGGCGTAACGAACAATAACGGTGCAATCGAGCTAACGGGAGCTTCCAATGTCACCATTATTCTCAACGGAGAAGTTACCAATATGCCCCTCCAGAATCTTTATCAACTTCTCTACAACACTCCGGTTGACCGGCTGAAAAACGTAGAGATTATGTATTCAGCTCCGGCGAAGTATCATGTAAACGGTGCAGTGATCAATGTGGTACTGAAGACACCGACGCCTCTCGATGGCTTGCAGGGACAGGTCAGAGCCGGATACAATCAGGCGCACTATGGTTCGTATGGGGGTGTACTTGCTGCCACTTATGCTATAAAGGACTGGACATTTGACTTAAACTATAGCCTGACGCGCAGTAAATCGTGGAGCCACGAGGAAACATGGTCAAATCATCTTTATGATGACAAACGCACTATGATCGAGGATTATATGCGTAGGATCAGTCAGGGCTGGAGCAATACCATCTTTGCCTCCGCTTCATGGAAAACGCTTAAACTTACTTATAATGGTCAGATAATCTCAGATTCAAAGAGCTGGGGACTCTCATCGGGAACGTTAGGGAACTATACGAATGTCTACAATATGCTGTCGCCTGTCGGTTATCACAATATCGCCTTAAGATACGCTGCGCCATTTGGCATGACTATAGGAGGTGACTATACTCTATATTCAGAGAACCGTTCTCAGTCATTGTTCAAGGATACAGACTATCTTCTTGGCTCTGAAAACCGTCAGGATATAAACCGTTGGCATGTGTATATCGACCAACAGCATCAGCTTGGCAAATGGCAACTGAACTACGGCGCGGAATATCAAAACTCGAAGGAGCATAGCTCTCAACACTATGGTCCATACGACGACAATCCTGATTTCGATGACACTCTTATCGAAGACGTTGCAAGTTTTTATGCCGGCACTCAACGGTCTTTCGACTGGGGCCTGTCGTTCAATCTTTCAGCAAAAGGAGAATATTATCATAATAAATATCAGCACAACTGGAATTTTATTCCCCAGTTCGGGGCCACTTACTATAAGACGCCCAAAAGCATTTTTCAATTGAATTTCAATACACAACGTATTTATCCGTCATATTGGGAACTTCATGGGGGCACAGTACATATCAACGATTATTCAACCATTATCGGCAATCCGGCGTTGCAACCTTACATTCAATATGACACTCAGTTCAACTACATTCTAAGACAGAAATATGTGGCGACACTCTATTTCCAATATGGTGACAAAACCACAGTGCAGTTGCCATACCAGTCGCCGCACAATCTCAATCTGATCTTTCAGACCATCAACATGAACTATGAACGTGTAGCAGGACTGAATCTCTACGCTCCTTTTAGTGTTGGTTACATCTGGACTGCCACAGCCACAGCAAACGTGATGAACAGGAGAGCAAAGGCTGATCATTTCCATGATATCAGCTTTGACAACAGCAAATGGATTTTCTATGGTTCATTTAACAATACCTTCAAATTCAGTCAGAACAGTCCTGTTTCCGTTTCTGTAGATTTCAGCTACCTTTCGCCATCTTTGCAAGGCATAGCCGATATGTCGGAAGTATGGAGGATTGATGCAGGTGTCAAATGGCAGTTCGGTAAGAAAAGATGCTGTGAACTTGATTTAAAAGCCGACGACATATTCAACAAATGGTCGCCTACAATGACTATAAAGCATGCGGGCCAGGACTACCGGATGAAAGTGCGTGACATTAGCAGGAATCTCAAGCTGACATTCATCTGGCGATTCAACGGCTTCCAACCCAAAGATAAAGATACAGAGATTGACACGTCGCGTTTTGGAACAGGGAAATAGCATCAAACCTCTGATTTATTTCATTATCTTGCGATAATGATGCAGGCGGTGTAGCAGTATTCTCATTCATTTGGCTAATAATTAAGTAGCAGAGGATAATTAATGTCATAATCACACTTGTAAAGAGAGTCAACTTTTTAGGTTCTTGACTTTATCTGGAATAGGGTATAGAGGTTTCCCCCTGCAAGGGTATTCAATGTCGGACAATCGCATTGCCAATGTCGGATAAAACACTTCTCGCAGAGGCTATCTAACCATTGAAGATTTTGCCCTATTCAAGAGACCATAAATTACCTGCGAAAGACTGAGTTCTGCAAAAAAATTGTTAATTTTATGGTTTAATTCAAAAACATGTTTCCAATGGCAAAAATCACGGTACAAAATACGAATATCACCATCATAAATGTGGTTGGCGAGGACTATGTATCTATTACAGACCTTGCCCGGCACAAAAGCGATGATCCGACAGCTGTAATCGGGAATTGGATGCGTAACCGTAACACCATAGAGTTTCTTGGCATTTGGGAGAGTCTGTACAACCCAGATTTCAAACCCCTCGAATTCGAGGGGTTTAGAAGGGAGGCGGGTCTGAATGCTTTTACTCTCTCTCCAAAGAAATGGATTGAAACGACTAATGCCATCGGATTGGTCTCTAAATCCGGACGTTATGGCGGCACTTATGCACATAAAGATATTGCGTTTAAATTCGCGAGCTGGATTTCAGTTGAATTTGAACTTTACATCGTCAAGGAGTTCCAGAGATTAAAGGAAGAGGAACAAAAGACACTTGGTTGGTCTGCTAAACGAGAATTGTCGAAAATAAACTACCGTATACATACAGACGCCATCAAGCAAAATCTTATTCCGACAGAGGTAACGAAAGCTCAGGCAAGCATTATTTATGCTAATGAAGCTGACGTATTGAACGTGGCTATGTTCGGATTGACAGCAAAACAATGGCGTGAAGCAAATCCTGAATTGAAAGGAAATATCCGAGACTATGCCTCGGTGAATGAGCTTATATGCCTGTCGAATATGGAGAATCTAAATGCCGTGTTTATTGAGCAGGGTATGACGCAAAGTGAGAGGCTTGTTAAGCTTAACCAGATTGCCATTCATCAGATGAGCATATTAGATAATGATAATAACGTAAGGAAATTATTGAAATGAAATACATTAAGTGATTGTTAGGATTTTTGATAGATGCGACAGTTTGCTTTTTCATCTATTTGATTGTCGCTTTCATCATGTCCTATTTCGTATTTTTACCGTTTTTTAGAGGCTTCTTATTAATTTGGGTAATCTACTATATAATCTGCTATCTAAAGTGGAAGAGAACCTTAGGTCAAGCCATCATAAATTATGGCGTCTCTGACAATGGCTGCAATAAGAGCTATCCTGTCCGTATTGTTCTGAAAGAAAGGCTGACAAGTATTCCGGCAGTTATCCTGCTGATATTTGGCTGGCAGGATCTTTCAATTATCAGTACTCTATTGATGTCTTACTTATGAAACATTAAATAACGAAACAAACAATATGAAAAATACCTTTACCATAAGGTTTCTTTGTCTTGCTGTTTTCTGGTTGCTGTGTTCGTGAGCAATCGCAGAGGATAATACACATCACCGCGTCGGGTTCAACGGTGCAGTGACATCTTCCGATTCGTGGCTGCTTGAGTTCTCTTATCATTATATGTTCAATAGGTATGTCGGATTGGGTAGCTCAGTCGGTTCATGGAAAGTTTACTACGAAGATGGCTGGGCATCAGGACAGAACTGGAGCATTGACGAAGATGACAACAAACCGTGGAATTTTTATTTGCGACCTTCGGTTCTTTTGAAAACACCGTCTATTAAATACCGGGCATGTTTATGGTCTCTTTTTGCTGAGCCGGGATTGATGTTGAATATCCCATATCAGAGTGTCTGCATCGAAAACGCATCAAACTGGCCAGATATTGATTATGATTATATCAGCACAAATAAAGGTCAATGGTTTGCGATGGATTTACGCATAGGAGTCAGTCTTGATGTCGGTCCGTGTGGTATAAGTGCAGGATACATGATGTCTAATCTCGACGTGTATAATCAGTATCGGCATTTATCTTACAATGGAAATTCTTTTGATAGATTCTATCCGAAGAAACCATTTATGCAAGGAGCCTACATTTCATGTTCCTATAATTTTTGAAACAGCTAATCATACTAATACTAATAGTCAAGTCCTCGGCAGTTATGTCGGAGACTTCACTTGTTACATAGTCATTCTTGTTCCTGACATTTTGGTGTCAAGATCATCATGGGGGGATTTGTTTCCCACTTCCCATTCACGTTTCTGTCCGTGTCCGGTGCCTACATTGAAACGGGAAAGATTGACAGAAATAATATAGTGCCTGATGTCTCCGGTTTACTAAACCGAAGTTTTTGATTCAATATAACCGAGAGTTCTATGATTCCCTGAACGGATTTGAAGGAGTAATCCACTGACATTATGTCTGAAAAGCCGAGGCGGAGATCACCGTAGAATGTAGCAGACATATGATCATTAATT
>CAZEOI010000116.1:0-7940 GCA_964513775.1 uncultured Sangeribacter sp.
GCAAATTTTTACTTATCTTTGCCGAATGAAGTCGGTAAGACTTCATTTTCAAAGGGTCACATACCAATCACGATTGCATCAATCTCGATTCATTAGCCCCTTGTCACTCTAAGAGTATGTTTACTTTTAAACCAAATTAAACATTAGATTATGTATTATGAATTTTTTGATTTCATCACAAAGGATCTTTCGGGCGCTTTTCCAAAGATTTCATCGGTCGCGATGCCCGCATCGCTCCCTCTTCAACTTTGAAAAATCATCCCAAAATCTCTCTTTGTGCTAAAATCATTTAAAAGTAAACATACTCTAATCAGATTCCAATTTTTCACTAAATATCTACTTTATGAAAAAATTTCTTCTATCATTAGCGACAGTGGCCTTGGCCACAACGGGCGCGATGGCAGATGAAGTGTCGTTCAATTTCACAGGCACCGGCACTACTCCCGCCTATGGCATCGCCCGTCAGACTGCCAACGCCCCAACAGCACTTCCGGATCCCACTACGGTATCGGATGGTGGAGTTGACATCACCTTCACAGCAGGAGGCAACGGCGGTTGGGCACTCGCTGTCAACAAAATGATCACCAACTCCGGCATGCAGCTCCTCACTACAGGAGCCAACCACGAACTGACAGTCAGCGCCGGAGGCGGCCTCATCAGCAAGGCGGTTGTCACTCTCAACAAGGCAATGGAAATCACCGTAAACGGTGAGACCCAAACCATTGCGTCCTACACCTGGGAAGGCGCATCCACCTCGGTGGCATTCGATTTCGGAACACCCGGCACTCTTACCTACGTCAAGACAGTAGACGTAACATTCGCTGCCGCAAGCGGTGATAAGCAGGTTCCCGGACTCGCATTCAGCGAATCTACGGCCAAAGCATTCATGGGACAGACATTCACTGCGCCGACATTCTCCAACCCCAACAACCTCCCCATCACCTGGACTTCATCCAAGACGGACGTTGCTACTGTTGACGCCGACGGAAATGTAACGCTCGCAGGCGGAGGCACAACGACCATCATGGCCTTCACCGAGGGTAACGACGCCTACGCTTCCGGCTACGTCACGTACACACTCACCGTAGTGCCCGAAGCTACCAATGCCGCACAGTTGGCTACCGTTGCTCCCAATAAAGGTGACGAAGTGACCATCAACTTCCCGATCACCATCGTCTATTCCTTCCCCGATCTCTCACGTCTCTGGGGTATAGATCCGGAAGGCAACCCGATTTCTCTCAGCTTCACCTTTGCAAAGAATACATATGTGGCAGGCAAAGTGATTCCGGCAGGATGGGTTGCTACAAACTCCGACAACTCCGGCGATGTAACGTTCAAAGGTGAGGTACCCGCTGTCAATACAGGAGCAGCGCAGGATATAACTTATTCCGAAGTAAAAGCGATCTCACCTGCAGACGCCAACAAGGTGGTATGGTTGGAAAATGTTGACTTTACAGCTGCCGGTACTCCCGGAGTCGGCGAGACATTCAATGTCGAAGCCAACGGCAACCCCGTCAGAGTCACCAACTACTTCTCAATTGAAGAACAGGCAGCCGGCTACTATAATACGCTCGGCGTAGTCATCCGTCGTGTCAGCTCTACAACCGGTGTTGAATCCGTCATATTCTATCCCATCGAATATAAAGAGGTAGCGGCCCCCGCTCCTATGGTTGAGAAGAACGAAATCCTTGATCTCACAAAGATTTCGGGTGCAACATCAAGCGTACAGCCCATTTCTACCCCCTTCATCGTACCCGGTAAAGAGATCACACTGACCCTTACTGAAACAGAGGGAGCCGACCAGTATTCAACACGCGGTATCCAGCTTCGACCGGTAAAAGCGTATACTACAGCCGGCACAAGCACATTCCTCGTAAGCGCCAAGGATCGTGAAATCAGCAAGATCGTAATGTCATGCGGACAGCTCGAATCCTGCACAGCCGCAGGCACTGCCATGACTGAGACCTACGACAACGCAACGTATACATACAACTATACTTGGGAGCGTCCGACCGACTACACACAGAACGATGTAGAGATCAAGGCTACAGTCCTCAACGGCAACCAGTGGTTTACATCTATCCAGGTTTACTACATGGAGCAGGGATCCGGCAAACCACTTGCAGAACTCGCAATCACCAACCAGAACGTGACAGTATCTCTCGCAGAGAAGTCATACGATCTCGCCTCCAACCTCGTCAACCCCCACGAAGTAGCAGTAACGTGGACATCATCCGATGACAACGTAGTAAGCGTCAACGGCAACACAGCTGAATTCAAAGGCGCAGGCGAAGTAGAAATGACAGCCACCGTAGCTAATGACGAATACGAGCCCGAGGTAGTGTCCTTCTTCCTCAATGTAGCTGACGAAGCGTTTACTCTTGCTCAGATGGAAATCCTCGCTCCGGAGGTAGGTGATAAAGTAAACGTAGCTAAATCCCTTAATCTTTATATCACAGGTGCTCAGCGCGGAACATATCCGTATACAGTAACTGAAATAAAAGATGGAGTTGAAGTAGAAGTACAAAAGACAGGATACGAATTCTATATCTTCTGTGAAGATGTAAATGGTACTCCGGTCGTAGTATATTCTAAAACTCTATCCAACACTACCTATCGAATCGACGATATGTTCTCAGGCGGATGGACTGCAACAAATGTTTCATCACCCTACCTTCCGGCATGGTCGGGCAGAAGCGGAGCTGCTGATACAAGAAATCAGGGTTGGTTTGATCACTTGCAGCAGGTCAACAATCTGAATGGTCTCACCGAACTCAAATCAGTAGTTCTTAAAAATGTCACAATTCCGGCAGGCGTACCCACCGCGACAGGTGAATACGTAGCTGTACTTGAGGATGGCAGCGTTATCGCACTTGAAAATCTTCTGAATGGTAACCCCGCAGTAGACCGTGGTGTATATAATATCATCGGTGCTACAGGTAAAAATGCACTTGGTCAGCCGGTGTTCTATCCTCTCGCTTATACCCTCGTAGAGGAACTTGATCCTGTCTTCCCCGAAGAAATCAAGGTGACAACAGATGGTGATCAGGTTACTGTAAGCCAGACAGCAGAAGATGGTCAGATTTTCATCAATCTTACAGGCGAAACAAGCAAATCAACTCTTGAAGTCACACTTGCAGTTCCCGAGGGTTGGACCGGCTATGTAGGCGCTAACTTCGCTGATCTCGGTATGGGCACAAGCATCCTTCGTTCTTCTAAGGATGATGACGATGAAAACTGGGTTCCCGTTGAAATGTTCATGGAAGGTATGGGTGGTCTGAAAGAGACCAACACACTTACATTCCAGCTCACATCGGCAGGTGCTCCCTTCATGGGGGGTATGTACCTCTACTATGGTGAGAAGGTCTACGTAGCGGGCAGCATCGTGATTCAGGGCGACGTTAAGTCCGGGACAGTTGGGGTAGAAGCTGTAGAGGCAGTAGATGCGGATGCAACTTACTTCAACCTTCAGGGTGTGGAAGTGAAGAATCCTTCTGCAGGTGTTTACGTCAAGGTAGCCAACGGCAAAGCCTCTAAGGTGGTGATCCGCTAATACAGCGTTGAATGTAGGGCAAAGCCTTAGCGCGGTGTACTTGTAAGCTGCTTAAGGTAATTGACCCTATAGTAATATGGAGAAGCCTTCCCCTTCCCGGGGGAAGGCTTTTTTGATTGTGGTAGATGACGATTTTTGTGGTCGTTGATAGTTTTTTCATTGCTTTAAATTTTATATGTTTTTGAAATTATTTTAGGTGATAATGATGGAATAATAAGCGTTGATTCTTAAATCCGATGCAAAGATACTACATGTGGCGGCGAAAGTTATGTTTATTTTCCACAAAGGTGAGATTTTTTTTGGCCGCGCCTGTTAGGCGCTTCACTGAACTATGCTGTTTTTTGGGGAGGGATGGACTGTTTTTTTGGGGAACGCGGATTTCTACTCGTTGCTGACAAAAGGATCTCACGCAGAGGTGCAGAGGGCTCGCTGAGGCTTGACAGCCTGAATTTTTAATACTTTAACAGGGGGGTACTTGATCCCACACTTCCTCAAACAATCTCCCGGATTCCGGAAAGTCTTATTATTCTTATTCTCCGAACACAATCCTCATTGCAAAAACAATAAAATCAACATTTTATTAAAATTTATTTTGATTTAACAATTTTTATTATTACATTTGCATCGGTTAAGCTAATTGTTAGTTTTTCAGTTACTTTTTCAGTTACTTTTCCGCTTCAACAATTATAAATCCAAACGTTATGAAAAAACAACTTTTCAAAACGCTGATATCGGTCATGCTGATCATCTGTTCAGGCTTCTGTATGCACGCTCAGATCACTCACACCGTTCAATTCAGCGAAACTGAGTATCAATTCGAGACTCAGTCGGACGGAAAAACATTCATCCGTTCCAACAACATTCATTCTCATTATGGAGAACCAGGTGAACCCTGTTTGCCATTCACTAACGTCGCTTACGTTATTCCCTTCGGAAGCAAAGCGAAATCAGTTACCATCACCCCCTCAAGCAAGCAACTAATCAAAGAAAATCTTGAGTTAGCTTCAAATCCCGAAGAATACTTGACAAGAATCGGGAGTACTCAGGCGGTTGAGAATGGATCTAATCATTCGAAGGAAGAAAAAGCAGATGGTACAGAGACATTTATTACGACTTTCTGGAAAGGTGTGCCAATTGCAAATATACACATTTGTCCCTTATCATATGAAGACGGAAATCTTTACTTTGTGGAAAACTTTACAATCAACATTCAACTCGAAGATTATCCTCTTGAAGTAAGATTGCCGGAAGATCTAAACAAACTCGAGACTCAACTTAAGAATATCGTCGCTAATCCTGAGGATGTCAATGAAGTAATTGCTCAGCTTCCCACAGTCACCTCAGCCTCAAATAGGAAAATCGACTATCTAATTATCACATCGGATGAATTAGTAGATAGCTTCCAGCCCCTCATTGAATGGAAAAGGAAGAAAGGTCTTAAACCTTTTATAATGACAGTAAAAGATATCGATACAAAATATTTTGGTGACGATATTCAGGAAAAAATAAAAAAATGCATCTACCATCTGACTCTTGAATTCGGATTGGAATATGTTGTCTTAGGTGGAGATGACACTGTAATACCCGTAAGATATTGCCAAGATTCCAACTATGAGTATATTACCAGCCAAGAGCGAGAGAATGTGTATCCAACCGACCTATATTATGCAAGTTTTGACGGTAACTTCCAATGGAATGCACAGGAAAATGAATATTTTGGCACTTGGTATGATAATGTAGGATGTAATATTGATGTCAATTTGACCAGAATTCCGGTAAGAACAGCTGAACATGTAAATAATTATTTAACGAAATTGCTTTCCTATGAAAGAGGTTACAATTCCTCCAAATGGAATCAAAGCATTTTAATGACCGGGGCATTATTCCGATATAATAATAGTCTGGACGGCCGTATAATGTCTGATGCAGAATCTCAGGCTGAGGTAATGTACAAAAATTTTATTGAACCATTCTGGGATGGTAAAAGAAACAGATTTTTTGATACTTATTCAGATTTTGAAGGAGGTGCCAATTATAATTTAACAAAAGAAAATCTACAATTTGAGTTGTCAAAAAGTCCAATGTTTGTATCAATGTATACACATGGCAGTCACGAAGTATGGGGACTTAAAGATTGGCATTGGTACGAACTTAATAAAGATAATAAATTAGTAGAGGTATTCAACTATGATAATCTTTATACAAAAGATTATGCAGCTAATCTTGTAGCAGATAATTATACTTTAATTACTACTGTTGCCTGTGATACAAACATGTTCGATGAAGAAGCCTCCGGCATTGATCCCGGAAAGGCTAAAGATCCTTGCCTCAGCGAAGCTTTCATTAGGAACAAAGAAAATGGAGTAATTGGATATTTAGGTAGTTCGCGCCCCGGGCTATATTCCGGGAACTTTGCAGGAACATCTGTGACTGAGAAATTTGAGGGCATGTTCTACAAGAATCTTTTCACTGATCCAAAGAAAAAATTTGGAGAATTAGTAGCATATACTAAGTCTCAATTTCTTGCAGAATTAAACTCAAAATCATTCTCAAGCCAATCGTTTACTATATATCCCTTTAATCCGATTGGAGATGCGGAAATGCCTATTTATACAGAGATTCCAAATATATTTGAAGATATATGTTTCTACCTAGGTGGATCCAAACAGTTAAGTATTGAAACATGGACTTCAGATACACAAATAGCCGTATCAGACAATGACAACCCTAATGCCGATCCAGAGGTATATGTAGGATTCGCAGAAGTAGACTTACCCAAGGATGCAACAATCTGTATTACAAAACTAAACTATAAACCTTTAGTTTATCAGGTTATCACAGATGGTGAACTTCTTGATTTTTATCAAGAAATACCGTTGAAGGAGGGCTACAAGAAAAAACATGCAGCCCAACTCTATCCCGGTCAATACAATATCTTAGATAGTTCTAATAATTCCGAAGCAGTTGCTATTTCCTCCGTTATTTGCAATAATAGTACCCTGCATATTGAACTGGAAGGTAATATACTTCCCAATAACCAATATACACTCACCATTCGTAATATAATGGGTACAGATACGTACAACTATACCATTTCTTACTCATCAGCAGATATTAATGTAGATGAAGTTACAAAAGGCATGTATGTTCTCGTACTCAGTGCAAATGGAATTGAGTTAGATTCCCAGAAAATTTGCATAAAATAATAATGTGAGTTAGCTCTTGATAAAAAGAAACACTTTAGTTTCTATATTTTGCGATATATTTAAATTTTAGATGATGGAGTGGGACTAATCAGCTCCTTCATCTAAAATTTAAAGATTGTCGAAGGATTCAATATAAAAGTGTTTCTGAGAGATATTGCTAAAAAAAATAATTTAACGAAATCTTATAATGATACAATTTATGAATCTTTTTTCAATTCGACATCCATTCTTTCTTAGCCTTACTTCTATAGTCCTACTTATCATAGGGAACGTCCATGAAACTAAGGCACAGCGGACACATTCTTATAATTTCGATCCGTCTGACTCCCGGATCTATACAAGTTCTGAGGGGGAGAATTATATCGGGACGATCACTACTTCGGAATCTCCTGATGAGAGAAATCTGATACTATCGACTTCGCACATGGTAGAGAATAAAGAAGAAGTACCGGCCATCGTTCACGAAGGTGTGGTAAAGCGTAATCTGGAGGATATTAAGTACTGCCCGCTTTTTACGGATGGAAAGGAATGGACAATGTGTCATTATGCTGCTACTCCGAGGATGGACGGAGAGGTGTATTATACGACTCACGACTTCATCTACGTAAAATGCGATGGTTCGAAGGAGATTGATGGTATCAAATGTAAACGCCTGGCGATAGATGTGGAAGATCTCGGAGGTTTTTGCAATGGTTGTTACTCCTGGTTGAGTGAGGGTCTTAAGTATGATAGCCAATACAGTAAGTATGATTTTTATACCGGAATCCAGAAGGAGATCTACGTCTACGAAAAGGATCGCAAGATCTATTTCTATCGCAATCCCGGA
This sequence comes from uncultured Sangeribacter sp., assembly GCA_964513775.1. Classification (GTDB taxonomy): domain Bacteria; phylum Bacteroidota; class Bacteroidia; order Bacteroidales; family Muribaculaceae; genus Lepagella. The sequence goes on from CAZEOI010000116.1 coordinate 7,586, forward strand.
ATTCGATTCAAATCGGATACATATGGGGTTGAGCAGTGCGAACCATATTTCGAACTGCTGATGGATCTGAATGTAAGTGTAGGAGACAGCGGGATTGGATTAGGTACTATAGCTACCGACGACCTCGTAGAAATCGATGGGGAGCTCCATAGAAGAATAGCTCCAAAATATAGCACCGATACACCCGAGTGGGATAAGCAGGAATGGATAGAGGGAATCGGTGCAGCGATGGGACTGAATGGTCTTGTACGATATGATCAATATATGTTTGACCCGATGACTGAACTGAAGTCTCCAAGGTTTGAACTTACGCAGGTTAAAGACAATGGCAAAGTTATCTACGATCGCAGTGAGC
>CAZEOI010000117.1:0-7922 GCA_964513775.1 uncultured Sangeribacter sp.
CGGTCAATCTGCGAGATTATGTTTCTATACATAATCTGATTGCCCGAAAGTTTCAAAAGAGAAAGTGCGCCTACGGTGTAGTCGCGCTCTGCGTCCGGAGTTTCAAGCCATTGCTTTATCTGTTCAGTGAATTTGTGGTCCATAATGCGTTAGCGTTTGGTTGCTACAAAATTACTTCCTCAATCATAGCGGATAAAAGACGGAAAATTCGTAACTTTGCCGTTATTAAATAAGTTTCAAAATCTATGAAAAGATTAGTAACATATATTTGCGTGCTTATGGCTTGTTTAGTTTGTGGCGCAAAAGAAATAACAATACGTCCACAGTTCGCCGTTGGAGAGACTTTGAAATATAGAACTACGGCTAAAGTAATAATGTATCACGGAAGTGATTCATTGGTTTCTGTGACCAAACTTCTACCTACAATATTTGTTGAAGCTAAAAATAACAAAGGCTTCGTGTTACGTACAAACAACAAATTAGAAGCATTTGAAATAAAATGCACTGACCCCGAATCAAAAGGTCTGCTTCCCGATAGAACAGAAGAATTAAACGATTTCGTAGCATCACGCATATTGCAAATTCAGTTGGATGTAAATTGCCGACCTGATACAATTCTAAATATGGAGGAAGTGAAAGAGTCTGTTCTTAATGCCTACGTAACGATGCTTGAGCGAGAATTAGGTTCGGAAATAGATGTTAACGAGGCTCCTTTTGTTATAGGTGCAGTCAGCAACATATGTAAACAGAAGCATCTTATAGAGGAGCAATTTGGCAATGTGCCTTATTTTAGTTTTATTGGAATACCTCTGAAATCCGGCAAAATACCTTCTTCAATGGTGCTGACAGACAAACTTCAAGCAATGTGCCCTGGGCTTATGGATTTGAAGATTGATGTTGCGCAAAGTGGCGGAGATATGGAGTCTAGCATAGATGAAACAGACGGTTTCTATTCAATAAAGGTTAACGGAAAGAAAGGGAAAGCAGAAGTACTCGGGGAATTTATATTTACGGGAGGTATATTAGAACACGGACTCTTATGTGTAAATACGGAGACAGCTACCGGAAAAATCACAAGTATATTTAGTATTGAACGAGCCTATTAAAGTTTATTGTTAATCCCGGTAAAAAATACGAGGTTTTTACCGAGAGGATTTAATAATTCTCGCATTGAGATCATCGTCGCGCAGGTGGTAACAAAATCGTCGAACACGATTATGTTACTTTCTTTGGATGGCTTTGCTCCGAAAGTGAACACCGCCCCGACACGGTGCTTCGAGTGGTACTCGGCAATATCTTCGTAGAACGGTATGTCGATAAGGGCGAGGTAACGATGCATCAGTCGCCGGGAGCGAGCGATTGACCTATAATTTGTCGGATAAGGGTGTTCATACCCTCGGCAAACTTCTCAATCATATCCGGGTCGCTCTTAATGTCGGTCAGTGTCAGGCCTTAGAGCGAGATAATCCCGAACTGAGGATACTCGGCAGAGCCAAGCGACTTCGTCGATGAGCGGTCGAAGTCCAGACCTCCGGCGTAGCATTTAAGTGATATGTTGTAAGCGATATTAGGCATGGCGTATTGCGAATTCTTTGTTTAGTAAAGCGCTAAAGCGATTTACGCCAAGAAGTTACCGCGCGTTAAAAGCGGTGGAAAAGACGCAAAAAAGCTCGCAAAGTTATGTGCGAGCTTTAAAATTTTATCTCAGTATTTTTTATAGCAGTTTTGCTAAATCATCTGGATTAGGCAATGCTTCAGAATATTGTTTAGGGAGCTTTGAGGTAAGTGTATATGTGGCGACTCCCATTGGTGTTTTAGTATTGCGGAATGCATACTCCACCATTTTATCCGATTTTTCCTTACATAGAATTAAACCTATAGAAGGGTTTTCATCAGGACGGCGAACAAGGTCATCGAGAGCAGATAGGTAGGTGTTTAATTGTCCTGCGTATGCCCCCTTGAACTTGCCGGATTTCAATTCCACCGCCACTAAACATCTTAATCCTCTATGATAAAAGAGTAAATCTACAAAGAGGTCTTCTTCATCCACAGTCAACCGATATTGATTGCCCATAAATGCAAAATCCTGACCAAAAGCCATAATGAAATTCTTGATATTCTTGACGATTTGTGTTTCCAAAACCCTTTCATCAATAATATCACTATCGTCCTCTAAATCAACAAAATCAAAAAGATAGTTGTTTTTGAAGGCTTCTAACGCCTTGATGCGTAATTTATCTTCGGAAATAATCTGAGGAAAATTTGTTAATTGAATTTTCTCTTTTTTATATAGACCCTCATTCAGAGCATACTTGAGTTTTGGAACCTGCCAAAACTCGGTGGCACATTTACCAATGTAGAACAACCTCTCATTAAGTGTAGTGGTTTTACGCAAAATCTCTCTATGATGGGTAAACGGGACATTAAAAAACAGCTCCAATTGCTCGGCAGTTAAATCGACAGTTGTTAATTGCCGATTTATAACGAACTCACCGACAGGAAATAAGGATGATTCGAAATCGGCAGTTACTGATTGCCGATTTTCAAAAACAGATTTCCACTGCTCAAAAAAGATACGCATATCCTTAATTGAAGTTTCTGAAAAGCCCTTTAATCCCGGCAACTCTTGGCGCAACAAAATTGAGATAGTTTTAATAGCACCAGTTCCCCAGTGACCCTTACGCGACCTATAAGAAACGTATTCACCAATATTGTAATATAGTGTTACGGCTTGCTTATTAACGAGTTTAGCAAGCTGATATCGGCTTTCAATAATTGCCTTTTTAATATCCTTTACAGCAATTAGAATATCTGAATACTCAGATTGAGATTGGGAAGGTGCTATTATTTCCATACTGCAAAATTACGAAATTTTCTTGAAATGAACATCATACGTAAAGAGCCTTCCCTTTCGGAACTTTTAGCTCGGCGAGGCTTGACCGAGCCAAAAGCCCGGTCAGCGGAAAGTGGGGTTGGAGGGGTCAGATTCGGCGGAACACGTGACCGTTTGCTCCCATGTTGTAGTCCGTTGGAGACACCGGCAGACTGCGCCGCAAGAATCAAGTCCTTGTTGTTCGAGACTGTGCGGGTAGGGTGATTTTCGGGTGGCCATCCGGCGCGGTTCCGACACCGCGGAGTGGCGTTGCTCCGGTGGTTTGCGGCGTCGGTTGTTCCTTCTTATTTATTACTTCTATTGGTGAGAAATATTGTCGGCTTTGAGAAATTTGTTGAGCCGGTCAAAACAACGTTTCTTTTGGTCGATGTTGGGATGGACGTACAGATTCAGGGTCGTGGCTACATTGGAGTAGCCAAGTATAACACTTACTGTTTTATAGTCGCATTTGCTTTATCTTCTTGCTCATCTGAAATTTTTTGCTTAAATTTGCGTATATAAAAAACGTCAAAACTAATAGACTATGGATTGGTACCCAATAATATTTGGAATCGTAACCGGCGCTATATCAGATGTTATATTTCAACTTCTCCCGAAGAGGTTGAATGTATGGCTACGCGGTGTAATCTCAATTATCATTGTTGCCATACTCTGCTTGATTTTCAGGTTTATATTCGGAGCTATCTGACTGTAGTGGGAATATTACATAGGCCCAAGTTCAGCTGCACTCGGCATAGGTTCAAACTCATCGCTTGCGCTTCGCTTTGCGAAGAACTTTGACCTCTGCCCTCGTTGGCACGAACAGTCACTGGCAAGCAGCCGATAAACATAACGCAGTTGTTTATCGCCTAATTCGTGCCAACCTTGCGGCACTTGGAAATTGATTGAAATGTTCTGCATAGAAAATGGGCTTTAACGCACTGCGAATGTACGGTAAAGCCCACTATGCGGAAAAGACAGGAATTTTACTTTTCAGTCCAATTCACTGTGTATGTAACCGGATTGTAGATAACTGAATTTGTAAAGAGCGTTTCGGTGTACCTACTAATACGGGCATTTTCAAATTCATAAGAATACTGTCGGGAAAGATTTAAATTTGCTTTATTGTCAAATGACGAAGCAGATTTAACTAAATTGACAGAATTAGACCCAAAAACGCCTTGCATAATAAGGGGCAGATGGTGTGCGAATTTTATTACCATAGGGATAACAATGGGATAAGAAACTTTATCTTCTGAATACTCGTATTTGGTTGAATGATAAGATGTGGTATGACCTTGAAAATCTTGGTACTCTTTGAGATTTCCATTTTCCCATAACAGGTAATTCATCCATCTCCAAGCATTATCCCAAGCATTATCTTTTATGTCATCGCCTATGCCAAAGATCTCTAAGTGCTCAACAGTATTAAGATGATTAGAGGGAAGATAGTCAAATGTAAGTCGATATGTCTTTTGAAACTGCGTCGTTCTGTCGTCATTATGAATAACAGCACTAAATGTTCCCTCCGAATTTGATGCTCTGCTATTCTTCAGCAGAATGATTTCATTAAGTTGAATGGTTTCTTCATAACCTGTTTGCGGGAAGGCTATAAATTCTTCAGCTGAGACTTTTATTATATTTTTATCCGGATAGGAGTAATGAGCCGAATATGAAGTTAAGGTGTTTGGGTTATTCGATGTGCAGCTCCATGAAACAATCCTCCCATAATCATCATACTGAAAAGTTTGGTTATCAGCATTAGCATCCACTGATTGAATAGAGGATGGTTGCATAAAGATAGGATAGTCAGGTTCTTCATTACCTGAGCAAGAGGTAAGAATGAATAAGATGAAGATAAACTGGAGAATGGATAACTTTTTCATTATAACGATTTTGAGTTTATGTTTTAACGTAAAAAACTTAATAATATTGTCTTGAAATAGCAAAGCAACTCCTGAGCCAGGAGCCGCTGCCGTGAGCGAGAGGGGCGTTCAATCTCCGCGAAGATTTATGCCGGTGATATATTCGCCACAATCGGCGAATTTTGAGAAGCACTTGTGCGAGTGCGGCGGAGTGTCTTGGCGAAGATGTTAGACCACAACGCGGAGTTGACGGTAAACGCTGCACGAGCCTCGAAGTCGGGCAAGTTTCTATGCTTGGAGGCATAGCGACGTTGTCGATTACAACCGAGTTAAAATTGATGGGCAGTTGCCCATCGAGCTGAAGGTTGAGGTCGGAAAAAGAGAAGTCTATAACTTGCATGATTTATGCGGCGAAGTTATGGACTCTATGACAGTTGCGAAAAGAGACTTATTTCTTCCTTTTGAAGAATTTTATACGTTTTATGGTATGTCCTATGGCAAATACTATCATTAAAAATCCTATTTTCCCATGCACACCTCCTAATGGACTATGCTCATTTGATAGGAGCCAATGGATAAAAGTTGCTACACCTGATATGAAAGTAAGAATATACAACCACCAAAGTATGCGCGTCGGTACTTTAAGTTTGCTAAATTTTGTAAGCCACTTTTTCCATTGAAAATGAAGATAAATATGCCATACAACAAGACACATGAAGGGCAGTGCCACTATTATATGGAAAATAACCGGGAAGAAGCCACTACTTGAAGTCGCTTCCAACTGTATGCTTGATGCGAGGACAATCGGTAATAGAATTGCCAATGTCCAATCGCATATCTTTATTTTTTGTGCTTTTGTCATAGCGCAAAATTACTTCTTCTGTTTTGATAACGAAAAATAGGAAACCTTTAATATCTTCTAAAAAAGGATTTATCTGTGTTTTGAGAAAAGTATATCTAAGTTTTGAGATGAAAATGCCCGGTTGCCAGCATCAACATGACGCATACCGTTTAGAGGAATAAAAGTTGCATCAGCACCAGCTTGTTGTAATTTTTCAACTACTCGTTTATTTTTATTAAACGTGTTTTCCTCGGTGCCAGTTGTGCAAACAATCGGAGTATGTTTGAATGGCGTAAGATTTTTGCCACGATAAGCACCGGAAGCCGGCATTGCGGCAGTAAAAAATACGGGTTCTTTGCACTTGCTGAGATTTTCTTTGCCAAGGCAAAGCGCCAAGGCGATGACAGCGAAGTTATGGACCTTATGACGGTTGCGAAAAGACGCAGAATTACCTAATGTGAAAGTCTTTAGAGATACCAGTTGTCAAGACAAAATCAACAAGATTGAAACGAACAAAAGTGTATAACATAAGAGTTCGCAGTCCGATGATGCACTCATATTGACCACCGTTGCCGGCTTCCTTTTCGGTTGCAACTACAAATTCAGGAATCTCAACAGTATGGTTTCCTAATGCTATTTTCATATTTGATAGCTTGTAGCAGTCAATATAATTAACGCCCCCTATACCAGCTATTCTAACTGTGTCTTTGATTCCATTGTCTACTACATACTGTCTATTCCGATCGAAGAAAGCATTACCCATACTTCCATAAGACGCATCTCCCGAATCAATGCACATCAGCATAGGTTCGTTGTGAATTGTTCCTTTGCAAAGCAGATTCATTGACGACGAGAAGCAGAGATTAGGTTTGGCATCGGTTTTAACTGGAATGAATGGTGCTTTTGAGGGTACGGTAATTGTATTTGTTAGGAAGTTAATGTTAACCTCTTTAAGTTGAAGCATCAAATCGCTCCCTAATATAATACTGAATGCATCAGTATATTGGTCGGCTTCGCTATTCTCAGTTAAGATTGAGACTACTGAGAAAGGCACATCTTTAATTGTAATATTACCTAACCGAAGTTCACTGGCGATAGCCATATATCCATCCTTTTTGGCTACACCATCAACTGTTATTCTCGTACCCTCCAGAGGAATAAGATTATATTTCTCTGCCATTTCTGGGGAAATCAAATTTGTACCTGCTCCTGTGTCAAAAGTAATATCCGCTGATAATCCGTTAATAGTACATTCTTTTAGATGCATCAAAACAGATCCTTTTTCAGTTGGACCAACGGGAACGATAGCAAAAGGTACCTTCCCTGTACCATCTCCGTTAAATTGAATTTGATAAGGATTATAAGCAGCAAGAGCAGAATAACGGTTGGCTTGTGAAGTAAGGTTAGAAACCATTGCAGAATCAAGATATTGTCGGGTTGCATCTAAAACCGAATTTGTCATTGATGCAGCAATTTCATTTTGTCCGACTCTGCTTAAGTCCATGCCGTACATAAAGGTGGAGGAAATCAAATTGTCTAAATCAAGATATTCTGATTGAGTGTTGAATAGTTCTTGAAAAGCAGGTATTGATACATTGGGGCGATTTAGTCGGTTTCCAATCAGACAGCGAGAGTATATTTCGAGAAAAGGATGAATTGAGTCCTTAGGTGCGGAATTGTAGATAGAATCAAGAGCGAACCAATCAGAACGATTCATCGCATTGCCAATTTTTTCATCGACAGACTGCGAGAAACTGCTAAAAGATATAATGCTGAGAAAAGCATATAAAAGGATTCTTCGTAACATATATATTGCTTTAGAGTTTACGCAAAGATAAGGATAATTTGCGAGAAATCAAAAAAATACTTCAGGGTCGTTGATTTTGAAGATACAGCAGTCGCGGATTTCTTTGCAAACAAAGCGCTAAAGCGATTATGCGACATTCGCCGGATGAAAGCAACTTGACATTGCTCCAACCTCGAAGTCGGGCAGGTTTTCTATGCATGGAGGCATAGCGACGATGTCGATTACAGCCGAGTTGAAATTGATGGGCAGTTGCCCATCGAGCTGAAGGTTAAGGTCGGAAATAGAGAAGTCCATAACTTGATGAATTGTTGTCTACAACATTTCTCGGATGTGTGGGTCATGGAGCAAATTCCTATCTGCACTCACCGGTACGAGAAGTTTCAGCGAAGTTATGGACTCCGGAATGTGTACGAAAAGACGCGGGGTTATGGTTGCAAAGGATCGTAATATTGTGCTATTCTAAGAACGTTGATATATGTCGTAACTTTATCCTTCTTACCGATGGCTGAAACCTCAATATATCCACTCTTAGTACTT
>CAZEOI010000118.1:0-7897 GCA_964513775.1 uncultured Sangeribacter sp.
AAATCCGACACTCGGTTTCTCCAATAACACCAGATACCTGAAAGCCAATGAAGTTGAGACTACCTCTCCCCTTCATTGGCTTTCGCGTTATTTACTATTCTTGATTATCTACCTGAAAACTATAACAGAGAAAGTCCTGACTGCCGTAGTTCATGGGTCGTAGCCCTCCAAGGATTATAGCAGCTTGAATATATCTCACTTCCTCTTTTTGGGCAAAGGGAGATTATCCCAGAGGACTGGAATGACTTTTCTTAATAGACTTGGGTTAGAAGTATCAAGAATATACGCTTCCTTGGCTCCCTCATATGGATGACCGGTCTCAGCATCCTGCATCAACTCCTCCAGACAAGGCAGTTTCTTGATAAATGCCATATTATCACAGGCAGTTATAATACACTTCTCATTCAGATAGATAACATAATCTCCCATCATCTTACGATAACGTACATCTCCAAGAGAGGAAAGTAAGCCGCAAAGACACTCAATATAATCTATATTACAAGCCATTAGTTCTAATTATTAAGTTTGTTCAACGAGTCAAGTTTGAGCATCCGGAAGCCGACACAGTAGGGACGCGATTCTTCGCGTCCGATCCGGCACATCCGTCCGATCCGGCTTATCGACAAACAAATTCTCTGTGTTGGAATTACCTTTGTCATCGGGGACGTGAAGAATCACGTCCCTACATTCAGCCAATTCCGCCCTAAATCACCGATGATTGTTTATCACTCATAATTAGTGGATTTTATTAAACGTTCAACACCCTTTCGCTTTTTATTGTTCGCTTAGTTTCTCCAATAAAAATGAGGTCGCCCGACACACTCTGAATCGTTGAAAATATAACCTTCTATGGAAAGCACGTCAGTAAGCCGAATGCTACGTTTATCAATCATTTTTGTGGTGGGCGAGGAAGAATTGTTTTTGCTTTTCAATCTCGTGACGTAGCTCTTCCTCAGTCGGCATATAGGTCATATATTTGGCAGCAAACAGCTGATTGCTGTCGTTCAGGACTGAATACTTCGCAATGGTTGAGTCTGTGTCGGTGCATAGAAGTACACCGATTGTCGGGTTATCATCCGGCCCTTTCATAAGGTCATCATACATTCTGACATACATATCAAGCTGACCTACGTCTCCGTGATTCATCCTGTGAGTTTTCAGCTCGAAAATCACAAATCGCTTCATACGGAAATTGTAGAAAACAAGGTCAATGTAGAAGTCATCCATCTCGGTAGTGATATGCTGTTGTCTTTCAACAAAGGCAAAACCTCTGCCAAGTTCGAGGATGAATTTTTCAAGATTATCAATCAAGGCTTGTTCAAGTTCTGACTCAGAATATTTACTGTCACGCTGAAATCCCATAAACTCCGCGACCGTTGGATTCTTGATATATTCAAGCGGGTCAGAATCATTATATGGTGCTACGGCCTCCGGCAGGGTCTCTTTAGGATGCTTCCGCTGTTCCGCAAGCCGACGCTCATAATAATGGGAGCTGATATTGCGGTCAAGAGTGGTGGTACTCCACATATCTTTTGAAGCTTGAGCCATATACCAAAGACGAGCATCAGGATTTGTAACAGATAAAAGTCTTCTGATATGAGTCCACGTCAAATTGTGTACGAGTTCGTTCACAATTTGTATATCATTGAATACCAAGTAGAATTTTCGGAAATGTTCTAAATTTCTCTTGTTATAACTTGCACCATACTCAGTCCGCAAATCCTCTGCCAACCCTGCAATAAGCCGAGATCCATATTCAGCACGGATGTTCCCTTTCTGTTCCTCCTCGACTATTCGCCGACCGATATTCCAATAAGTGGCAATTGCGATGGCGCTTGTCGCCGAGAACGCCTGCTGACGGCCATTCTCAATAATTCGCCTAACATCAGAAACGAACTCTTTAGGTATTGGATTTATTACTTTATCTTCTTTCATCGTGTTTAATATTTAGTCTCAGTCATTAAGGTTATCGATATACCTATCAACGTCTATAATTTGAAGATAGCGTTTCCTGCCGCACTGACATTCCTCTGAATCAGTATGCTCGATAGAGTCGGCAAATTCCATATTATGTTGGAATTACCTTTGTCATCGGGGACGCGAAAAATCGCGTCCATACATTCAGCCGGCATGGCGGCTACGCTCTTCTCCGATTTCGCAGATGTCCTCTACAGGTCTGTTACAATAAGTCTTTGATTTTATTTATCTCGCTATCTGTGATATTTGCCAACTCCAGTGCTTCCTTTTCTTGAAAGCCTTTTGAAAGTAATCTTTTTGCAAAGATAACTTTTTCTCGTAGAATAATATCGGCATTATCATTCTTTCGCTGTCGAGTTACTGAATGTTTTAATTTTCCAATGACAAAGTTGAATTCAAGAGTTGACTGAGTCTCGGTAGTTTCGAGGTCAGGCATAATTAAGTCGGCAAGAATATCACCGATACGTTTCATTCCCGTTTGTTTATCTTGTAGAGACTCTGAATCGTGAACCTCTAAAAGACGATGTTTTAACTCCCTTACTTCAGCGAATGTATTTACAATAGCGAGGGTGGTTTGTGTAGCGACCGGACTCTTTAATATGGTCGCCAACATATATAATCCTTTCTCTGTAAATGCCTTAATGGTCGCTGAAGAGTGTTTTATATTGAACTGGTCAAAATTTTTGACCAGTTCAGCTTTCTCTTCAAATCCGGAATTACATTATGCCCTCTTAGTGGCATAATTACCTTTTTTACATCTTCAATTTTAATTATATCACTCATGGGTTATCGAATTATCAGGAAACAAATTAACTCAAAATCATCGATAATGGAGGGAATAGCCCGACACTCTCTGAATCGTTGAAAATATCGCCTTCTATGGGAAGCACGTCTGTAAGACGGACGCTACGTTTATCAGCGAATATGATACCATATTATTTCGAGGAAGCCGACACAGTAGGGACGCGATTCTTCGCGTCCAATCCGGCACATCCGTCCGATCGGTATTATCGACAAACAAATTCTCTGTGTTGGAATTACCTTTGTCATCGGGGACGTGAAGAATCACGTCCCTACCGTGTCGGCTTTCCCAGATTCTGTGGAAGCCTACCGGCTCCGAAGTGTTTATTTATTCTGTTCGAGCCACTTCAATCTCCGGGCATCCGGGAGATGCTTAACCTTAAATTCCTCAAACTTCACTTCAAATCCCTCACCATCAGGACTCGCTCCCATCACTCCGACTTTCACAGGATGATTGTCTTGCATCCAGGCATTGCGCATCATCACATATTCTTCCCCATCGAAGGAATAAAACACCTCTATGGCATCAAGGCGCCTCACGGCTTTAATATAGATAGCTTCCACGGGACGATCAAGCCGAATCACACTCCAGTCGCTCGTGTGATGGGTCACGACCACACTAAGATTATATTTCCCATCCACAAACTCAATACCTGCCTTGATATAATTCTCATTGTCAAGACGTATCATCAAACCGGCCTGATCGAATCGAGCTTTATAATCACCGGTGATTTTCACGGTAGCCTCGAATTCACCGCCATATTCTCCATAATAGAATGGAGCGTCATCCACCGTAAATCCGTAATGGGAAATACGCCAGTAGTCAGTTTGAGGAGTTACGAACATTGTGAGAGAACCGTCATTGACACTCCAGTTCTCCGGCTCATTAAACCATTGCATCTTATTCCAAGTTTGGGCCGAAAGATTCAACATAAAACCTCCCAGCATTATGAGTAATAATCCTTTTCGCATGATTATCACATTTATTCTTCCCGCAAATTTACAAAATTATATGATATACATCATTATTTTGAATAAATTTTATTTAGGAATTTCAGCGAATGGTTTAATCTACTTCCTGCTTTTGAAGAATTTTATTCGTTTCGCCATGTGAAAGATTGACAGGATAATCATCAGGAATCCGAGTTTTCCATGGATTCCTCCGAGCGGTGTGTGTGCCGGAGTTAAAATCCAACTGACAGCGGCTGCGATTCCTGTAATAAGGGTTATTATTGTCAGCCACCACAATATTCGCGTCGCCTGACTCTTGAGATTTCTGAATTTGGCAAACCAATTGCTTTTACCGAAATGCAGAAATACATGCTCGCCGACAAGCCCCATAAACAATAATCCTATAAGTATATGAAGCCATACCGATAAATGACCGCTACTGTGAGTAACTTCAAGCTGTATGCCGGATATTAACATAGCAGCCGATGTAACCGCCAGACTCCAATTACAAAGCCTGAGTTTGGTAATCTTCTTCAATTTTGAGAAAATCATAGTCTTTTTTGAATGCAAAGTTCTCAAAATTCGATCAGCGAATCAATGTCACAATTAAGGTATTAATTGGACTAATCAATGTTCCCTCTAAATTTTCCGGGAGAAACACCTGCCACATCAGTAAAAAGACGTGTGAAGTAAGCACTGTCGGTAAACCCGAGCCTGTATGCTATTTCCTTAATACTGTCGGAGGTATGAAACAATTCTCTCTTCGCTAAAAGCACTATTTCATTTTTTATATATTGACCCGAACTCTGTCCGGTTATATCCTTCACAATCTCATTAAGATATATGGGCGATATATTCATCTTGTCAGCATAGAAACTCGGGCGTCTCTCTTCTGTTATATTCTCCCTTAGCAATCGTCTGAACTTTAGCATCAGATCAATTCTTCGGGAAGACTCACGGCTAATTTTATAGCACTGCTCCATAATCTTATCCCCCAGCACAGAGATTATTGCCTGGGCCAGATATCTGCCTGCCGACTTATTATTCTGCCTTGAAAGCAATTCAAACATGGCATATACATCCTCGCATCCTTCAGCTTTATAAACCGGAGAATGAACGATGGAGGATTGTTCGAGTCGATAATGGATTTCATCATCAAGCAGCATCGGGTTGAATGCCAACATGAGCGCAGTTAAATCCCTCTCGATGATATACTGGTGAACCTGTCCCGGAGAAAGCATAATGATAGAGTTCTCGGGCACTGAATATTCCTGGAAATCAATAATGCAATCAATTTCTCCTCCGACAATAATGCCCAATATGTAATAGTCGTCCCGATGGGTATAACTCACTCTATCATGCGACGTAATCCCGGGTCTGACAATCCGGCAAAAATATCCGCTGTCATGAAGTTGGGCGGAACTATGTCGTATCATATCGCCTTGATGAATCGGGCGGGATTGCCCGCTACGATTGTGTTTGGAGCAACATCTTTCGTGACCACACTTGCTGCTCCGACTACTGCATTATCTCCAACTGTAACTCCGGGCAATATCGTTGCTCCGGCGCCTATCCACACGTTCTTGCCGATGTGGACCGGTTTGCAGGTTATGATCTGACGCTCATATAGGTCATGATTGTTGGAGATAAGCTGAACGTTGGCAGCTATCATCGCGCCGTCCTCTATCGTGATTCCTCCTGCCGACATCATCAGGCAGCCAGGCATCACAACTACATTTTTACCAATCCTGACACAGTGAGGTCTTATAGCGGTCAATGGAGTGGACACCCGGCTGTTCTCCCCCATCGTGGGAAAAATCTTATGCATCAGTTCGTCATACTCGGCCGTACCCGGCATCGAGTGGTTAAACTTGAAAATGAGCTGGGCATGTTCATTGGCGAGGGCTAATTCCTCCTCGGTCTGTTTTGTTACGTCTATTCTTATTTCTTCCATACCTTTATAACGATTCTCATTCATTTTTTCTCTTCTTCGCATCTTTTACCTTGACTACTTCGTAAAACCCGCTGGCAAGAGAATACGGATTTCACGTCGGCGACACGCAAACATATAGGCTCGTGATAGCACATAGTATAATTGAGAAATCAGTATTTGACCAACTTTTTTCTGGGCGAGACAATTTCAGGGTAACCGCCACTAATATTTATATATAAAAGAAAAAGGAGATGCTAACCTAACATTGAACCTAATATCAACATTCTTTGGGGTAAAGAAGTAATATATTGGCGGTTATAGCGTTCTATAATGAAAGTAGGTATGGGCAAAGGTAGTTGCCATTAGATTTCTATATATAAAGTAATTTTATGGAAAGCCAACGGTTACCACCTACCTATCTTTTTATTTTCACTAACCTCTTACAACATACGATATTATGCAATGCAATAATGTAACAGCCAATAAATTAACTATATAGCGGTAGATTTCTTTACCGATTTGACAAACTATAGTTTTCATATAGTCTTATAAGTTGGGATGTGGCATAGTTAGCTCACGTTTTCTTTTCTTAATAACACGGTCTTGAGCCAACCAGAATTTTAATATCCTCTGTTTAGAGATGTCCTCTAACTTTAACACATATTACGAGAACATCGACCATGATTTCTGGCGGAAACTATGTGTCGAACAGGGTGTGTTGCGCAGTTATGATAAAGGTGATTATTTTATTGAGCGAGGACAGGTAGGCCGGTATATAGGGTTTGTTAAATCGGGCACATTGAAGTATGTGGCATACGGTGCAGATGGCTCAGAGAGTGTCGTCGGTCTGGAGTTCGCAGGTGAGTTTGTTGCAGATTTTCCATTTTCTCTGTACGGCAAAAAATCTCGCGTTTCAATCGTTGCCGTTACACCCAGCGAAATATATTGCATTTCGGCAAGAGAGGTAGGCATTCGTATGAAATCGGACGATGAACTATATCGAGTAGTAGCTGAAACCAATGTAGCTCTTTTCGACACCACTTATAACCGATATATCGATCTACATGTGAAATCGGCGCAGGAACGGTATAATGAACTCATTGAAAAGTATGAGGATATATTTTCGTATTTCTCCCTAAAAGACATCGCTTCTTTCCTTAATATAACTCCCACCCACTTGAGCAGATTAAGAAAATCTTAATCATATTCTGCCGGTCTCAACATTTGTTGAGAGCAAAGTCGCGGTTTATATCTAACTTTGCATAAATTTTAGAGGCACATCACATGAAAATATCACGACACATTATTGTATTTTTATTGGCAATTTCTTGCGCCATGCCTTTATTGGCTCAAAAAGTCCAATTAAAGGTCGGTTATGACTATGAAGTCAATATTGGAGGAGAAATTAGGAAGAACGACTACATCTTACTGAGCGGTAAAGACGGTTCTATGTTCTACAACCCGACCGCCTTATGGATGGACATCAATTCAAAGGACGATGCAGCATGTCAGGCTTACGGAGCCATGGCGGCAGCCTTGGAACAATCCGGTCGCGGAAACGAAGTGCCAAATCGTTCTGTGAGCATGTATGTATTTAAAGATTTTGATAAACAGATGCAGACGGTTTATGACGATTACAGTGACCAGTTTGCCAAGTACAATGAGCCTTTAGGGGAAATGCGATGGGAGATACTTTCCGATTCAACCATAACCATATTTGATTACGAATGCGTAATGGCCCGAACTTCATACCATGGGCGCGACTGGACAGCCTGGTTCGCACCCGAGATACCCATTCAAGACGGCCCGTGGAAATTTGCCGGGCTACCGGGACTGATATTAAAAGTATCAGAATCGAAAGGTGTGCATTCGTTTTCTGTAAATGGCATAGAAACAACCGAACAGGAAATTTCCGGTATGCCTCGTGACGACTGGTACCATAAGGAAGACCGAATAAAATATCTACAAGGCAAATATAAACACTTACAGGATCCGTTGGCGGGTTTAGCTGGAGGGAATTTGCCGAATGGGGCGCGCCTGGTTGTAAACGGAGAGAAAACAACTGCGGGTGAATTGCGTGAGCAATGTCGCAAACAATTAGATATGGGATATGACTTCCTCGAAACCGACTATCACAAATGAAGAGAATAGTCACATACCTGATATTTCTCGCTGTAGCAGTCAGTGCCGTTGCACAGGTAAATGTGTCGGGCATAGTCGTTGACAAGGAGAGCA
>CAZEOI010000119.1:0-7732 GCA_964513775.1 uncultured Sangeribacter sp.
GCTAAATAAATGCTTGAAGTTCATATTTTCCAGTTTATGTTTCTATTTCTATTAAGAAGACCTTTTTGAAGACAAAAGTTTATTGTCAATGGTGAATGACGTTTGTTTGAGGGCAAATCGAATATAGGGTAAAATGACTTAGGCTGACGCATCTTAAGGCACCGTCGTGGATAGTAGAAGTCAGATTGGTTTGGGTCGGGCTTTATATATGCCCGATAAACTAAACCTACATATCGGGGCTGGTAAAAAGGTTAGTTCTCGTCATTTTCCGACAGTTGCTCCAGTGTTGATTCAATCTCTTCGATAGAAGGGAGGGAGCTTTTTATTTCATTGGGAATAAGTTTGGAAAGCTCGTATTGGGAGATTCCAAGAGGTAGATTGTAAGCCTCCAATGAATATTGAGCCTCTATGTTGTCTTTATCCTTGCATATCAAAAGACCGATAGTCGGGTTGTCATGCTCTGTCTTCAGTTGATGATTGACGGCTGTAACATACAAACCTAACTGACCAAGGTAGGATGCCTGAAATGACCCGGTCTTCAACTCAATGCAGCAATAGGCGTGGATGCGGGTATTGTAGAACAGTAGGTCGATGAAAATTTCCTTTTCGCCGACCTGCATACGATACTGTCTGCCCATGTAGGCGAATCCGGTGCCTAACTCCACAAGGAATTTTGTCACATTGGCGACAAGTGCATCTTCCAGTTCCCGCTCATTGTAGTCCTCCGTCATGGTCAGGAAATTGAACACGTATGGGTCTTTGGTAGTCTGCTGGGCGAGGTCGCTTTGTAATGCCGGGAGGGTCTTACTGAAATTGATAATGGCTTTCGCTTGACGCTCATATAAGTCTGTACTGAGAAAATTCAACAGCATATCGCGGCCCCAGCTATTTTCGATGACTTTACGGACAAAGAAGAGAGCCTTCTTAGCATCGCCTTTGCACTTGTCAATAATTGTTCTTTGATGATACCACGGGATTGAGCATATTTCTTTCAGTAAATTATCCGCAACCTGCGGAAGATTCTGCTGTTTGAAATCGTCCACACCCTGTGGAAGATTCTGATCCCTAAAATCGTCCACGGGGTGTGGACGATTTTCAATCAACTGAGAATAAAGTCGATAGAAATAATACATATATTTGAGGTTAGTCTCGGAAAACCCTTTCTCTTCAGGCATTTCCGACCTCAAATCATGGCTCAGAGTCTTGTAGAAGGCGGAGCCATAAGTATTGGCATATTGCTTGTCCGCAATGTCGCGGCCTAAGCTCCAGTAATATTCAAGTAATGTCCGATTAGCTTCGATGGAGGCTTTCAGACGAGCGGAGAGGTATCGCTGTTTGAGTTCCTTAACCCAACTGCGATAGTCAGTATTTTTTGAGAGGTCTAATATCGGTTTCATTATGAATGATTTTTTCTAAGTTATTAGCGTCAGTCAAGGAGGCTGACAAGTTCTTACTTCATGTATTCGTCGATGTCGCGATAGCTTGAGAAGGGTTGGCTGCCTTCTCTGTGACCGCTGAGCGAACCGACAAGGTTGGGATCTAATAATCAGAGTAATTTCTTTAACTCTTCTACATCAGGCAGAGCCTCACGCAATTTCTCCGGCATATCCTCGCTGAGCCGATATGTGGCTACTCCCATCGGCTTGGCATAATCCTGTATCACATACTCTACGAAGTCCTTGTTGGCGGTTTTGCACAGCACGATACCGATTGATGGATTTTCATGAGGCTTTTTCACTTTGTCATCAAGAATACGAAGATATGTCATGAGTTGGGCAAGATACCCGGGCTTGAAATCGCCGGTCTTAAGCTCCACGACAACAAGACAATTCAACTCTCTGTTAAAAAACAACAGGTCGGGGAAGAAGTCCTCGGAAAACGCCTCAAGATGATACTGATTGCCAACGAATGCAAAATCACGTCCGAAAGTCATTATGAACTTCTTGATATTGTGGATTATCTCTTTCTCCACTACCCGCTCATCTATATCTGCAAGGTCTCGAATACCAATTTCCTCAGTATTGATAAAATCAAGCAGATATTCGTCTTTGAACATATTTAGAGCCTTGATAGCATCGCGGCTATCCTTGATTGTTACGCCAAAGTTTGAAGGCATTGCGCCATAGTGATCAGCGACATTATCTTTTATTTGTTGTTGGAGATAACGCGTGTCCCATTTATTCTCAAGAGACAGTTTGATGTATTTCCACCTTTTGGTTACATCTTTTTCTCCGTTAAGGATTCTGATGTGATGGGTAAAACTTAGATTACCAAACAATTCTAAATCGTCAATCGTGATTGTCGATTTAGCTGAGAGTAGTGATGTCGTTTCAAATTCGCCAATCATGATTGGCGCATTTGATGAATTAGTATCAGATGATTCCAAAACAGGGGACCACTCTTCATAAAACATTCTCATATTTTTTAGACTACTTTCCGAAAAGCCTTTCAGCCCCGGCAATTCCTTGCGTAGTTTCTCTGAGATTGTTCTTATGGCTCCGGTACCCCAGAAACCCTCGCGAGAGTTAGCTGAAATATATCGACCTATACCATAATATAGAGACAGCATTTCACGATTAACCAACTTCGCCGCCTGATATTGGCTGCGAAGAATCGCGTCTTTTATTGTCTGAACAGCGATGTTGTAATCTGCTGCGTTATGCTGAATAAGTGTTTCCTTTGCCACAATAATGCAAATTTACTGATTATTTGTCGGTTGGTCAAATTCCCTTAGGAATCGCTTGTCGAGCTATAGCTCGACAAGCGATATTTGCCAACTCGCGAATGATTATTTGTTGATGGCGGAAATCTCAGCCATGATTTGTGCCGGGGACATACCTTTCAGGAGTTCGATGGCTGGTTCCTCCTTAGTCGCTATTGATTCCTCAGCTTTATGTTGCTTGAATGGATTCTTTTATGGGATTCTAAGCAGTTATAATCGATATGGCTGACCAACGCCCATCCGTCTGCCGGATTGAAAGAAACTTTATTCTTTGACCATCATTGATGCCCTTCAATAAATTCTCACCAACATATGAACCGGAGATTATTGTATACTTCTTCCCATTTCTATCTGTACGCAATCGTACTTCACCGCTGATTTCTTTAAGCCATGAGACGGCTAAGCTTCCCGTATGTTCCTTAATCCAGACGATTCTCCCGTCATGTAGCTTTAAATCGAATATCGCACCATTGGGAGTGCGCCTATTAAGTCGGAATTTAGCCGGTTTCCTCAATTTTATGGTGTCGTTGGCAGTGCGAAGAATCCATGTTGTAATCTTACGTCCGGGGTGATTACGATCTTCACTCTGGGTTTCAGCTACCTTTACAGCAACTACTGTAGGTAATGAACTATAAATGAATTCATCAGCCCTGCCACCATATTCAGAATAGATTGTTTTGTTATCAATAGTTTTTTCCACAGAGTTTACCTGATTGTAGATTTCCCAAAATCCCGGTTTTAAATTCCACCCTTTATTCTCGTAAGTCTCCCTGTATCTCTCAAGTTCATATTTTGCATTTTCACTCAACCCTTTCTGATATAACAAAGAGGCGAGTCTCAGACGCACTCCTCCGAGAAATTCATCCTCCGCACCGCAGGTAAGTGCCTTACACAGCAATCCAATCTTCGTGTCAATATCCTCCACCAACTCCGCAGTTTGATTCCACAAATAGAATTTTGACGGAAAATGCAAAATCAGATTTTTATAATATGTCAATGCTTCTTGAACTTTACCCTGAGAGATCAGAACTGTAGCCTTGAAATACGGCATGTTTTGGCTATTAGGATATTTAGCAAGGGCCTTATCAACCAATTTGCTGAAATCATCTGATGATTCAACTCCATCCGTCTTCAGTTCTTTTGCATAGACACCAATGAGTCTTTCAACGGTAGAGGGCAAAGTGTTGCCATTATCAGTGCGATATTGTTCCCAATCCTCATCACGAAGACTCTCAAGTCCCCATATACGGATAAAATCCCGAATGCGGAACTGCAAGGGCGTGTTCTGTTCTAATTTTATAGCCTCCCCTAAAATAAGAGAGTGAAGAATGGATGGTTTGGGCAAATCTAATTGGAGATATTGATTGAGTAGGGCTTTCCTCTTGTAGGCTTCTCCGCCAGCGGTCTGCTTAAGCGCATAGTAGATAAGCCATCCGAAATCTGGATACAGCTGCCTGTCAAGTTGACCTTCGTTATACCATGCAGTGGCTTGTTGATGAGCGGATATAGCATCGGCTCCCCCTTTTGCCTTCTCAACCGCATCCTTTATCTGTTGAAAGTGTTGCAAACTACGCCTTTCTGCTGAAGCAAGAGCTTTCTGCATATACTCGTCGCCAATGCAGTAATCATTGTATAGAGCTTTCATACGCTCTATTATGGCCGTCACATCATTATTTCCATGTTGTTTGTAAAGATCATTCAAGCACCAAAATAGCGCACCTACAGTATAATTGTTGGCACTTAGTGCGAATTCTTTTTCAGCGGCTTCCAATGCCTCTTTCAGATGCCCAGACCTGCGAAGTTCCGTAATCTCTCTGATCGTCATAATCCTAAATCTTTCATTCTGAAATATTCTAAATAAATCTCTCTCGCAGTGCCTGCAGTTTAGAGTCAAGAGGTCCCAGCGAACTGGTCAGCCGCATGTACGTATAATTCCCTTTTGCAGTATAGGATAAACCAATTTGTGCAATACCGTCTGTTTTCAAGTGGAACACATCCTGATAATTCGCCTGAGTGATATCAAGCAGCTGAATACCCACTTCATTTATCTGACTCTTGACAAAATTCACTAACTTTTCAGCAAACGGTCTTTCGGGAGCAGAGAAGGGGACAATCTCCGGGGCATATGATGCGTCAATCAATGGAGTGCATAAAGCCGTCAACTCCTCCGACGTTGAAGACAAGAGTACATCTTTGGAGCTATATCCCTTTGCCTTATACCACAGTTGGAAAGTCGCTTTCGCCCCGTTTTTATCTGAAAACGTGATAATATGCTGATAAGGCTTAGATCTGTCCTCGCTTACAGATAGTCCGTTTTGCATGGCAAGCGTGGTCAATCGCTCAAATCTTAGATCGCAGAAGTTTCCCTCAGCAGAGTAGTTGCTTATCTTGATATTGGCCGACGGCTTAATCTCCTCTACCACGAGATTACTTATATAGTTGAAATCAGGAGAACGGAAGTGCCACACCCGTTTGCTTGCGCGAGTAAGAGCCGTGTATGCCCAGCGGAAATAATCTTCGTTGGCCGTACCTCCGAACCGGCACATATCCACAAATACATTTTCCCATTCGCCGCCCTGCGCTTTATGACACGTCAATGCATACCCATACTTACAGATTATCGCGTTATAATAAGGATCCTTGTGCAGTAGAGTGACGTATTCGTCACAGAGTTCCTGCTGTTCAGTCGTAAGCTTCTCCTTTGACCGAAGCAGTCGACGGATTCCGCTTTCTCTGGATTTGATATTCTGCGGCAGGCGATTGTTGAAATCAACGATTAATGCGCGGGCCAATAATCCGCCTACCGACCCGGAGGAATCATCAAGGAAATTGTCGAGCAACATTACATTTAATGATACCCGCTTACCGCGCACGGCAAAGCAAATCGTTGCACGGCGGAATCGCAGTTCCACTTGTTCGATTCGATTCTTTCCTAACTTAACCCTTATATTACGTGTTGTCATCTCCGAATCGGGTTGGCAGGCCTCGACTTGAACGATATTGCCGTTGAACAATTCATACTCGTGGGCATAGTTATTACGATATATCATCAAAAGATCTCCGGCTTTAAGTCGCGGAGCCATATCGCCATAATAATGCCTCCGGATCGCAAGATTATAGTCTAACGCCTGTTTATTACTATAAGCAATCACAGCTGCCTTTATGCTCGGGGTATTCTCAGACAGTAGGTAATACGGAGAGAGTAAGTCAATGTTTTCGGCAATCGAATCATCTCCTTTGTCAAGGCTGAATTCAATGAATGATTTCCGCTCCACGGCATCCCTGATTTTCGAAGCATTCGATAGCATGACGCTCCCTGCTGACTGACGCATCACTTCGCGAAGCATAAACTCGACAACTTTACAACTGAATTTAGCCTCAATATAATCCTTGTCGAGGGCAGGCGAGAAATTCATCCCGACCGGTGGGAGCTGGGCATAATCTCCGACCAGCACGATTTTGCGTCCGCGGGCAAATTCAAACAAATCCGTCAGTAAACACCCCGAGCCGAATGAAAAGGCCTCATTCTCCGAATAATTATCGGATATCATGGATGATTCATCCACAATATACACCGCATTTAGCGAATCAGTATTGGGCTTTAATCCAAATCTTAGATGTAGTCCGCCATCATCCTCATCCTCTTTGTTTTGACTTGTTGATGTCAGTTTTGACAGTCCATAAATATTCCGGTGTATGGTAAATGCTGGTTTGCCGGTTTTACTTCCCAGGATGTAGGCGGCCCTACCGGTCGGCGCCATCAAACCATACTCTCGTTTTCGTTCCTCAAGAATTTTCAGGAATTCCGTCACGAGAGTAGTTTTGCCTGTGCCTGCTGCGCCTTTGAGCATGAATACCTGCTCACCGTCCTCAAGAAATTTCCTGAAGGCTGCGACGGCAGATTGCTGGGATTGGATCAACTGAACATTATTCATAACAATGGTAGATTAGGCTTTATCTCGTTAATTTTATTTGAATCTAAGATCAGTAGATGACAAAAATTGAAATTATGCTGTTAAGCGTTTGATTGTGAGATGTAAAAGTTGGTAAAAGTCCGTGAAAAAATCAGTAACTCTAAGGAAAAGGGGCCGACTGTGCTCCATGTAGACTGCTAAATCCAAGGACTTGGCCAAAGTTAATCAAATCCTCTCGACTATGCAAGAGCATTTTGGATAAAATATGAACTTTGCACGCATAAAACTTGCACGCACTCCGAGTGGATTGGAAGAAGTTTCGATCACCACCCATACCGGCCACCTCAGTGGCATACCCATTATCAGTTCTATTTGATTATGCGAATTATCACATCTGGTATATGATTACATTGCAGACAATTCTGTAATTTATCCTAAGTCTAAACTTATAGACATACCTGCAGAATCATTATCAATAGAAGATATTATCGGTGTTGGTTCTCAGACCTTTCTCCGGTATTTGATAAAAACCGCCTCTTTGGAGATAAACCGATGCCGAATTTATGACAGTAAATTAATTTTTTCAAATATTTTTTTGGTACGCAGATAGGCTGCATCCAGCCTGTCTAACTTTGCAGTATCAAACAAAAGGAAGCATGGGTGAGCGGTCGAAACCAGCTCTCTGCTAAGAGGCCGAGCCTCAAAAAGACTCCGAAAGTTCGAATTGCAAATCGGCGAAGTCCGCTATAATAGATTCAAACTGAGCCAATCTTTCTGCTTCCGCTAATACTGGGGTGTCGCATAGCGGCTATTGCAGGAGACTGTAACTCTCCCGTCTTCGGACATCGTAGGTTCGAGTCCTACCGCCCCAACCGATATATGCTTCCGTAGCTCAGTGGATCAGAGCGTCACGCTACGAACGTGAGGGTCGCAAGTTCGAGTCTTGCCGGAAGTACCAATATACTGTGGGGTGTAGCAGTGGTAGCTGACGAGCCTCATAAGCTCGGAGTCGGTGGTTCGAGTCCATCCCCCGCAACCAATATGTGAGAATGCCCGAGCGGTTCAAGGGGCCGGTCTGCAAAACCGGTATTCGTCG
>CAZEOI010000120.1:0-6437 GCA_964513775.1 uncultured Sangeribacter sp.
AGAACATCATACGCTCATAGTAAATCGTTTTGTCCGATTCCAAGAGCTGATTAGCTGGCTTGTGTATCGCTTCGGGGATTCTTCCCTTTATGATATGTGACACACGGATTTCGGGCATTTCGATTGTTTCACCGTTATAGAACGTGCTGACAGCTTCCGCAACTGTTTCGATAAATGCAGTGTGTGAGATTGTAAGCTCATTGTCTTTGCTGAACACGGGAACGATGCACTCATTTTTGAGGTGCGATAATTCCACTGCCTTTGTGTTTGCTTCTATGAACGGAAGTGTCTTTTTCTCTCTTTGCGGAATGTCTGTAATAACTTCCGCGTCTGTTGCGTACTCATTGAGCCAACTGATTTTTTTAGGCTCAACCGCAGGTAAAATCATTCGATTTTCCATTTGTTGCGAATTTTTTAGAGGTTATTGAATGTGATTTTTCTTTTTATTTCAAGTATGGAGGGGGGACTTTAGGGTTAAGTGAAATCACGCTCTCATCATACGCGGAAAATTTGAAGTGGTAATTTTTGTTGAGTTGATTAAAGGGAATATTGGAATAATAGCGCATCTGCATATACGGTTGGATTTTATATGGACTATTGTAATTTGCTATTATAATCGTGATTAAATAGAGGAAATTCTGAAAATGAAAAATCCCCATATCTCGCGATATGGGGTTGAGGGCAAAAACATTGACTACTACTCACATTATATATGTTTTTGGAGTATTATCGTTTATGTGGACTACATCATTTGTAAGCACTTTGACAAAGTAATTCAGACTGTCAATCTTATCAGGAGGATTGGGAATCCTGCTCTCTAATTGTCTTGCAATGGAATATTGCTCTGCTATTGCTTTATCGTCTAAATCTGTCAACTCTGATTCCATATATGTATATTTTACGGCTATCTTGCTGATGAAATCTTTATTATAAGGAGGAATGGTACAATTTTTCATTATGCAATAATTGGAGATAGCCCGGTATATATCCTTGTATAAATCAGGTGTTCCCATTGGGAATTGCTTTTCATTACCTTTGTCAAAATATGGTAGTGTTATTCTATAATAATCGTTTTCTTGGACTATATATCCAAGAGTGATGCACTTCTTCATGTTGCTTTGGATTGTAGAATAAGAAAGGCCAATTCGTTCAGCTATCTGCCTAAGACTATATTTTGTTATGTTTGTGTTGTTCAGGCAGACACACTTCACCAATAGGATAAAACCTTTAAGGTCATGTTGGGCTTTATCAGATAAACCGTCAATCTCGAAATTGAGAAACTCCCTATCCACCATTATAAAATTCATGGTTGGATAGGTAACTTTATAGATGTTCTTTGTTTTGGGCTTACCTGAATCATTGCCGATGTATTTTCGCGCAATTATAAGATAGGTACTTTCATCTGCAACCTTATGAAGATGGGAACTGACAGTTTCAGAATCGTAGCCTGATAATTTAGATAGAGTTTCCAATAACACATTCGATTCGCCGGTAACAAAATCGGCCTTAAAAAGAAGATGAAGATAGGTCATAGCTTCCTTGTTGTTCAGTTTTGAAGCTAAATCAATAGGAAACACTCTGTAATATTCAGGATTGTCAGACATGATTTGATTCTGATTTTAAGAATCTCGGTCGTCAGGCGAGATTCCCTATTAGTAGTTGATAGTATATAGTTAATAGTATGTCCGGGTATTATATATCACCCAATCCCTGAAAATCATATCAGTATAAGAATTTGACTAACACGCTGATTCCGTTGATTTTCAGAGATTGGTAATTGACTCAAATGTAAATTATGCCACTTCTGATTGGTCTGTATGATTCTTCTCCTTATGTTCTGCCCACACTGCGTTTAGAGCGTCAACGTATGCGGTTATCTCCATTGAGTGTCCTTTTTCCGGCGTGAAATGTTTTTCCCATGTCTCGTTGTCTATCAGTCCTATGACAGAAATAAGGGTGTGGAAGTCTTTGTCATTCTCGATATAGAATTTCTTTAAGGCCGCCCCAAGTCGTCCATTACAGCGGTCAGATGTGAGGGTTGTGTTTGCTTTTACGACCTTAAGGACTTCATCACCCATACGGGTTGTTTCCGGCGATAGTTGGAGATTGCGGAAACTGTCTGTTGTTTTGTACCCTAACTGCAACCCCTTGATTTGTGTGGCTCGTATGGTAATGGTTGACAGTGTGTAGATTGAGTAGAAGAACGCATCGTCCTCTTTGTTTCCCTCGCACTGCTTTATTATATGGTCTATTTCTGCACATTGAGTTGAAATTCCTGAATGTGTAAAATCAGGATTTTTCCATGTCTTGCCGTTGTTGCGTAGAGCCACATAGGAGAGAATATCCATGTTTTCAGGAATATCCACCTCCGCATATGTAGGTTCTACATTTAAGAGGTCACCTATTTGTAGCGCGAGGTTACGGTGCTGACCGTCTATGCAAACTCCGTCATATTCGGTGTATTCATCTTCTTTGACAGCAACCATTCTGATGTCGAAGTTGGAAATAGTTGCTTCGCCCTGACCGCTCTTGCGGTTTACCGTGGCTTTGAAAAGTGTCCTACCCCCTAATTTTGCGATTGCTTTCTCCATTGGAAGGTACTCCATTGGCATGGAAGAGATATAGCCGTGGGTGCTGATTTTCTGATAGGCTTCCTTGATGTTAGCCTTGTCGATTTTTTGACGGTTGCCCTCGATAAAGAGGAGATTGAGCTGTTTTTTCATGTTGTCTGTGTTGGTTGCTACTACGTTGTTTGCGTTCTCGTTGTTGTTAGAAGTTGTCATAATCTTACCACGCTTGACCTATACTGCGTGAAAGGTTTTAAGTGATTGATTCTATTAATTCTGTAACCGTTATCTTTTCGATTACATTGCAAAATTAGTGCTGATTTAGATGGTGGATAGAGAGTGAAATTTGAACGGATTCCTACTCCCCTTAAAATGAGATAGGGCATGAAAACAGAAAAGCCCCACTTCTCGCTATGAGGAATGGAGCTTGTATCGCTTTATGTGGAATAGTTATAGGCTTGGATAGATTCCTGACCGTGCTTTAACTTCTTTACCCTTGTATTGCTTGAAGAATCCTTTTAGAGCTTCATCATCATTCAGGAAATTGGGATTGAGAGAAAGGCGTGTGTAATAAATCAGGTTAGAAATAAGGATATTCTTATTCAATGATACAGTGGTACATTTTTTCGCTCTACCCTTATATTGGGGATTTATCTCAAAAAAGTACCGTAACAAAGAAGCAAAATACCATATCAATACTGAGTTTGATTCTTCTGAATCATTAACCAATTCTGAAAAATCATTTATGGCAAAATTGTTTAGGGCTGTTTTATCTGATTCATAGCCCTGTCTAATCCATTCTATAATTTTAGAAATGACTTGTTTATTGGAGATTATAACCTTGTTTCTTCCTGATTTTGCTGAAATTTGGGTTGAGCTGTCCTTTTCATCTGATAATACTGATAAGAGTTTGGCTATCTGTTCACCAACTGAATCAGCTAACTCATATCCTGAAAAGCACACATCGCAAACATAATCTAAACAGAACATAATCAATAGCCAAAAGGCGTCATGGTCTAAATTCAAACCTTTTATAGTGGCTTGCAGGTCTTTGTCAGCAATGTAATCTTCATATTTATATTGACATGGAATCTCACCACTGTTGTATCTTTCCTGAAATATAAATAGTGCATCATCAGGCATGGTTAGCTTTATCATGCTTGGGAATATTCTTACCATGCCGTCAGGTGATATGTAAGGTTCACCCTTTCCTCTTATAATGTTGATAACATATTGGAAAGGCTCTTTATCTATGGCTATGTCAAGCGGAAAATTCATTGCCGGTGCTTTTTATGTATGTAAAGTTACGAAAAATCCGCCAATAGAAAGTCAGAATACTTTGCCAATCAATGAAAAATAGCTAATTTTGTGTATTATGAGAAGTAAGACAGAAATAATACGTGAACTTGAAGATTTCCAACAGCTCTTATACAGTTGGGAACAGCAATATCACCCACAAACGAGAAGCTCAATAAATAAAAAAATTCCTTTTGTCCAGAAAATTTTAAGGTTAGCTGGAACATCAAAGACTATAACTATTTCTCCCCCTCCAATGGTCGGAGGTTTAGTAGTGAGAGATGTTGATCCATTTACTTGTATATATGAACCTCCCTATGGACTGAGCGTAGTAGGTGTTATCACTGATAGTATAGATGAAGCCATTGGTATAATAGAATCTGACGATGATTTTCTAAATAAATTATACCCTAAAGTTGCCCCAAAATCATCAAATGTACCCAATTCAAAGACTTCTGATAAGGTTTTTATTGTGCATGGTAGAAATAATGAGGTGAAAGAAACTGTAGCTCGGTTTATTGAGAAATTAAACCTAAATCCTATTATACTCCATGAACAACCCAATGGAGGAAAGACTATTATAGAGAAGTTTGAAGATTTTTCGGATGTAGGATTTGCCATAATATTAATGACCCCTGATGATAAGGGTTGCTTTGTTGGAAAGGAAGATGCCATTAAGGACAGAGCCCGTCAAAATGTAATATTTGAACATGGATATTTTATAGGGAAATTAGGTCGAGAAAGGGTTGTCGCATTAGTAAAAGGAGATTTGGAACTTCCTTCGGATATTAGTGGTGTGCTATATTTAGGGATTGATAACGGAGGTGCTTGGAAATTTGGATTAGCTAAGGAAATGAAAAGTGCCGGATATAATATCGATTTAAATAAGTTGGTTTAACAAAAAGACCATAGTTATACGCTATGGTCTTTCATATATTTCAAAGGAGATTCTTCATTGCATTATCTATCTGCTCATTATCGAAGCTATCAAGGTAGATTTGGGTTACTCTTTCAGAACTATGTCCCATGATTTCACGGATTACGGCTGTTGATACCCCCGCTCGCTTCATCACTGTTGCCTGACTATGCCGTGCAACGTATGTAGTCAGTGTTAGGGGTAAGCCTAAATCCTCGCCTATGTCTTTGAGACGTTTATTTACTTTGGCTATGACTTTGTGAATACGGTTCGACTTCTGTATTTCTGTTTCATGGAAGTCTGATAGGATTGGAAACAGATACGGACTATCTTTGCGATGATACTTCTTTATAAGTTCTATCGCTTGGGGTTGCAGGGGGATTTTGATTAGTTTGCTTGTCTTGTGTCGCTTATAGACTAACTTTCCCTCTATGATGTTTGCAGGGGTAAGGTTAGCTATATCTATGAAGTTGATACCGCCACAATAGTATGTAAAAGCGAAAATATCTATCGGGAATCGCATATAGCGGTTTGTGGACTTATAGGCAATAACTCTCTCAACGTCTGACTTTGTAAGAGAGCGTTTTGCCGTTTCCTCATGTAAGCGCGATACCTTATATTTTCTGAACGGATAATTTTCAGCTTTTACTGCGTTTTGCTCTATGGCAATGTTATAAACTGCTCTTAAAGAGCGAAAGTGTATGCCGATTGTGTTTTCTGCCACACCTCTTTTGCGAAGCCATGTTTCGTAGCGTCTAAGAAAAGTAATGTCAATTTCAGAGAAGTATATGTCAAGGTGTTTATTAAACGCTATCAGAGTGTTATAGACGTAACGGAGTGAGAGCATATATTTGCGTCTGCCCTCATCTGCGAGTCTTTGCATCTGCTCATTAAAGATTTCTCCAACAGTCTTTCTTGCGGAAGATGAATTGAGCCTATCAAGCAATGACTGAGCTGTAAAGTCTTGCTGTTCGGCTTTTAGCTCAATTATTTTCTCTTTGAGCATTGAGATAGTGCGAGTTATCAGCTTCTCAATCTCATCTTTGTTTGGGTGGCTGTCTTTTAGCCGATTCTTTGAAAAATCCCAATCCTCTGCTTTGGTTGAAACACCAAGATTGATGTAGCGTGATTTTCTGTCTTTGCAGATTCTCACTTTTAGAGGTAATTCACCGTTTTTCAACGGTTTGTACTTGTAGCAAATCGCTTCAACTGTAATCATCAGCGGTTAAAACATTGGTGAAAACAGAGGGTGTGATTCCGTGCGTTTCGCAGGGTTTGGGAGAGCTTTCGACATAAAAAAAGTAGTCAGCGATTAGCTAACTACTTGATTTTCAGTGGTCCCACTTGGGCTTGAACCAAGGACTCCCTGATTATGAGTCAGGTGCTCTAACCAACTGAGCTATAGGACCTTACGCGGTTGCGTAGCTTTGAAGTGATAACGGCGTGCTTTGCACACTCTGACTTTTAGCGATGCAAAGGTAGATATTTTTTTCATTCCTGACAATAGACAGCGAATATTTTTTTGCTCCAAAAGATATTTTTTCTTAGGTTGGGTTGACATTATAATTGGGTTGATATCGTAATTGGGTTGATATCGTAATTAGGTTGATATCGTAATTAGGTTGATATCGTAATTAGGTTGATATCGTAATTAGGTT
>CAZEOI010000120.1:6537-7732 GCA_964513775.1 uncultured Sangeribacter sp.
GATATCGTAATTGGGTTGATATCGTAATTGGGTTGACATTGTAATAGGTTTAGATCAGTTCTAAAGTTTTCCGGTCTTGGTGGGATTATTTTTGAAAGATTGTCTATTTTTGCACGAGATAATATTTTTCAATTTATCCGGTGATTGAATTATGGATGAAATTTTGAATATATGGCAGGACATGCTTGCCGATGAAGTGATTGAGGGGAAGCGCGAGGTGCTTCAGCGTTTCTTCAAGACCGCACCGGGTGAATATGGCGAGGGAGACGTGTTTATCGGAGTGCCTGTCCCCGGCGTCCGTAAAGTGTCGCGCCTTATGGCAGATGTGCCGTTGGGAGCAGTGGAGGCAATGCTTGCGTCAGAAATCCATGAGCATCGTCTTTCGGCATTGCTTGTGCTTGTGGAGCGTTACAAGCGTGCGTGTAAGGAGAGGAAACGTAAAGCGCGTAGCGGAGCTGATGTCAGCCCGTATTCAGACGAAATCAAGGACATTGTTGACTTTTATCTTGCGAATGCCCGTCGATGCAACAACTGGGATCTTGTGGATCTGAGCGCGCCGAAACTCCTCGGTGACTATGTGGGTGAGTCAGGGAGAACGGATATATTGTTTGATCTGAGCCGTTCGACGAACCTCTGGGAGCAACGTATCGCCATCGTGGCCACATATTCATTGTTAGGTCGGGGTATAGCAGGACCGACAATAGAAATTGCCACATCTTACCTGACACATCCCCATGATCTGATACAAAAAGCTACCGGCTGGATGCTCCGTGAGATGGGCAAGAAGGTCGGGGTTGAGGTTCTGACTGATTTTCTCGACCGCCATGCGGCCCGGATGCCAAGGACCATGCTGCGCTATTCGATAGAAAAACTTCCGGCAGACGTAAGGCGATACTATATGAGCATTCCGCGAGAGAAGTAAACCTACAGAGTAATCACCGTTGCACGTATGAGCTGTTAGACGTAGGCAGAGGCATGATTGTATGGATAAACAGAATGATTTTTGGTCTGTTTTTCGCAAAACTCTAACAATATTGAAAAATCTTTTAAAAATATTTGCACAGTTCACGCGACATTCATAACTTTGCACTCGCAAAACGGCAGTAACCGCGACGCCAAAGGGCGACAAAATCCGGACGTTGCACGATGCATCTCAAAACCTTGGTGTGGTAGTTCAGCTGGTTAGAATACCTGC
>CAZEOI010000121.1:0-7372 GCA_964513775.1 uncultured Sangeribacter sp.
AAGGACTCATAAAAAAGAGGCTGTGTCGTAAACCTTAATTACGACACAGCCCCATATCTGAAGTATTCAAACACTTCTGAAGTATTCAAACACTTCTTAGTTCTTTTCAGTCACTTTGCACTGCCATGCCCAAGCGTTGCGCATGGTGTCTTTAATATCAGCCTCAGCTTTCCATCCGAGCACTTCGTTTGCTTTCTTAGGCTCGGCCCAGATCTTTTCGATGTCGCCTGCACGACGTGGACCGATCTTGTGGGGTACGGGGACACCTGTAGCCTCTTCAAATGCGTTGATAAGTTGGAGCACCGAAAGTCCATTTCCAGTGCCGAGGTTGAAAATCTCGACTGCATCAGTATCTTTGTTCTCAAGCATACGCTTCATGGCGATAACATGTGCTTTGGCAAGGTCGACCACATCGATATAGTCGCGGATGCAAGAACCGTCGGGAGTGTTATAGTCGTCGCCGAATACAGTAAGCTCCTTACGGATGCCGGCAGCTGTCTGCGTGAGATATGGAACAAGGTTCTGAGGAACGCCAAGAGGAAGCTCGCCGATGAGTGCGCTGGGGTGTGCTCCGATCGGGTTGAAATAGCGAAGAATGATGCTCTTAATCGGAGCACCGCTCTTAATGTAATCCTCAATTATCTCTTCAGAGATCTGCTTAGTGTTGCCGTATGGGGAAGTTGCAGGCTTGATAGGAGCGGTCTCATCAATAGGATTTTTGTCGGGCTCTCCATAAACTGTGCAAGAGGATGAGAACACGATGCCCTTCACTCCATTCTCGGGCATGAGTTGGAGAAGATTGATGAGGGTGTTGAGGTTATTGCGATAATAGAGTAGAGGTTTCTGCACACTCTCGCCTACAGCTTTTGATGCAGCGAAATTGATGATTCCCTTGATGCCCGGGTGCTCTTCGAATAGCTTCTTCAGAGTGTCGAGATCTGTGCAATCACCCTTTACAAAAGCGGGACGGATGCCGGTGATAGCCTCGATGCCATCTATTACGGCCTCGTTGCTATTTGATAGATTGTCGATGATGACTACATCATAGCCGGCTTTCTGAAGCTCCACAGTTGTATGAGAGCCAATGTAGCCAGTGCCGCCGGTGACAAGAATTTTCTCTTTCATAAATAGTGTGATTTAGAAAAGTTTCTCCGGATAAAGACCCTCGTCAACAAGTTTTCTAAACTGAGCCACGGTTGCAGGGCGGTCGGCAGCATAAGTCACGCCAAACCATTTAGAGGGAGTGGGGAGTACTTTGAGTTCGATTGTTCCAGCTTCGATAAGCTCGTTTACAACTGTCGGGATGTAGAACTCAGATTTCAACTCATCGTGGTTTTTCTCAAGGAAGTTGAGGAAAGAGGCAACAGAATAGTCGAAATAGTCAGGAGTAAAGCCCCACATATTCATAGAGACAGGAGCGCCTTCAGGGAAAGGAACCTCTTTGTCGTCAACTATCTGGATAAGTTTGCCATCTTTGCGCTCGATGCCATGACACTCAGTTACGCCGGTGAGATTGCCCTCGGCACTTACCTCGCAAAGACCACGGGAAACACCGCCATTCTCAGAGAGGGTGTTCTCGACGTTGAAGCCGATCATGCAGTAGCAATTCTTCTTACCCTCGACAGAACGGAGGAAGTCGGCAAGAATCTGGAAACTCTCCGCACCATAGTAGTCATCAGCATTGATAACGGCGAAAGGTTCTTTGATCACATCCTTACCCATGAGTACAGCATGGTTTGTACCCCAAGGTTTCTTACGTTCAGGATTGGGTTTGTAGCCACCGGGGAGATCGTTGATGTCCTGGAAAACTACTTCAACAGGCACGTGACCCTCATATTTGGAGATAACTTTGTCGCGGAAATCCTGTTCGAAGTCATGACGGATCACAAACACGATTTTGCCGAATCCGGCGCGTAAAGCATCGTAAACGGAATAATCCATAATAGTCTCACCGCTCGGGCCGAGACCATCGAGCTGTTTCAGACCGCCGTAGCGGCTTCCCATTCCCGCAGCGAGAATAAAAAGAGTAGGTTTCATAAAATATTGTTTTAGATAAGATGGTGATTTTTATAGTTTAAATGGGGAGAACGGCCGGCTTAGGCATCCTGACCCATTGTGAGATAAGCAAGAAGAGATCAAACATAACAATCTTCCCGTTGGCATTGCGAGAGATATCTGCCGAGGCCCGAGAGATCTCAGCTGACAGGCCTTCCACATTGCCCTCATGAATGAAGGGGGCAAACTTGCGGCTGAAGCTCTCCTCTTGAGTTGTGAGCAGAGAAAGGGGAGGGATCTGGAGATTATAGATGAAATTCTCTCTTACCATCCGCGAGCAATAGCTCAGAAAACGCAAAAGTTTCTCTCTACCCATAGCGGCACATTGCTCAGATAGAGTCCTTAGAGAGGCCGCTTTCAGAACATATGCCATTCTCATGATTTCCATGAAGAGGGATGAGAATTCCAACAACTCTTCGGGATGTAAGATTAGTTCCTCGGCTTTTGCCACGCTTCCTTCCGCAATGCGGGCTGCTTCACGGGCGAGATTGGCTTCCACTCCACGTTGACTGACAAGATATGAGGCTATATCCTCTTCATTGAGTGGACGGAGATTGAATCTCTGTGTGCGGGAGAATATGGTGGGGAGAAGACGGGAATCATCATTGCTTACAAGGATAAAAAGAGTGTCTTCAAAAGGCTCCTCAATGATCTTGAGCAATTTATTGGCAGCTTCCGGTCGCATTTTCTCAGGGAGCCATATCAGGAAAATCTTGAAATTCTCTTGAAAGGCAGAGAGAGAGGCTTTAGAGATAATATCTTCACTCTCAGCAACAAGGATGGCAGGCTGGGAATTTCCGGCGTTTAAAATATCATTCCATTTCTCAGGGGGCATGTAGCTCCAGGAGTCGAGCATCTCTTTCCATTCATCCACATAATCCATCGAGATTCTACGCTTATCCTTATTAATGACGGGGAATACGAAATGAAGGTCGGGATTATTGTGGCGTTGATGCTGAAGACAAGAGGGGCATACTCCACAGGCATCACCATCTGCACGACGCGAGCAGTGGACATATTGAGCGAATGCTCTTGCCAGACGGAATTTGCCGATGCCGGAAATCCCCGTCAACAATATGGCGTGAGGTATCCTGCCACTGTCGACAAGTGAGCGTAGCGAAGAGATCGTGTCTGAATGTCCTGCTATATCAGCGAATTTCATTTTTAACAGATTCCATTTTTACAAATTCCAGCTTGCTGTTAGGAGAGTGATAGTGAAGTTGTTTAAACTTTTTATGGGCTTGTTGATTTATATATGTATTCTTTGAATATGGAGTCCTCTTTGCCCGTCTTCAGCCATGTTTCGGGTTACTTTTTCATCTCTCATCGGTCGTTTAGCCCGCTAAACTTCCTCTTCGAGCTGAAAAATCACCTCCGAAAGCTGTCTAAATCCAGACAAAGAAAAAGTTTAAACAACTTCAGTGAAAGCAAATGCAAAAGTACCTAAAAAAGTTAATAAGAGCAAATGAAGTTTTAAACTTTTTTAATTCAGTTGTAGATATGGGTGTAATGCGGAATCTAAGATTATTATCAGAGGTCATCCTTTTAGACTTCCGGCTTTCTCCTCAGCATAAGAGGTGTCGCAGACAAAGAAAAAGGTTAAACAACTTCACTTAAGTTAGAATTGGAGAATTTGGAAAAAATGACTAATTTAGTGACAAATTTTTCAGAAATTATCATTACGATACAATGTTACCCTTTCTCAAGACAATTGCAAAGGCATATGCTTCAAGATATTCAGATCTCTCAGAGATGTGCTTCCTCTTTCCGAATAAACGAAGCGGCACTTTCTTTCAGAAATATCTGAAAGAGGAATATCATGCTCATGCCGCGTTATCACCGGAAATTAAAACTATCAGTGATTTTGTGACTGAAGTGTCGGAGAAAGTGGTTGCCTCACGGCTTGATATGCTCTTTATCCTTTATGAATGTTATCGTGAACTCATGGGCATAAAGCCGGAAGATGAGGAGAAGGAGGGAGTGATTAACTTTGATTCCTTTATAGGCTGGGGAGAGACAGTGCTTTCTGATTTCAATGAGACAGATCTCTATATGGTGGATCCGGAAGAGATTTTCAAGAATGTGAAAGATTATAGGGAGATCTCTTCTACATTCCTCACTGCGGAACAACGTAGGGTGATGGAGGAATATTTTGGCCATACTGATATGGGCGATCCCGGTAGATTCTGGAAAAACTTCGACAAAGAGGAGGGTGAACTCTCAACAGTAAAACAGCGATTCATCCATCTTTGGAGAGTGATGTATCCTCTTTATGAGAAATTTAATGAACGGATGGGTAAGGAGTCACTTACAACCACAGGAGGTATGTATAGAGCAGCCGCCTTACGTCTTGAAGATGAAGGACGCGATATACTTCCATATAAAAAGATCGTGGTTGTGGGCTTCAATGCCCTGAGCACATCTGAACAGGCAATTTTCAGCAGGCTACAGGAATTTGAGGGTTATGCCGGTTTTGATTCGTTTGCAGATTTTTTCTGGGATGCTACCGGTCCTGTATTAAAAGGGGATGAAAACTCGGCATCCAGATTTGTGCGATCAAACATCAATGCCTTTCCTTGCCCGGAATGGGCAAAAAATTTCTTGAAACTGAGTGATACAGATGCTCTGCCGTCAAGTCTGCGAGTGGCCGCTTCTCCTTCTAATGCGGCACAGACCAAGATTGCGGGAAAGATGCTTGCAGAGCTTAGGGGTCGACTTTCAGGCGAGGCGTTCAGGAATGCAAAAGTGGCTGTCGTTCTCCCGGATGAGAATCTTCTACTGCCTATGCTCTATTCTCTTCCGGCCGGAATGGGGGATGTGAACCTTACGATGGGTTATCCATTCAGGCTCACATCGGTGGTGCCATATGTGACATTGATAAGAAAATTACAATACAATATGCGGTCGTCGGGAGGCACCTCTCATTTCTTGGGAAGAGATCTGAAGTTATTTTTGGCTCATCCCTTTTCACATGCGTTATTCGGACCGGGTGAGACTGCGGAACTGCTCAAATTTATCAGGGAACGCCATAAGATAACTGTTGGTCTTGAAGAACTAAAGGAGATTGCCGGAGAGGACGTCGAGTTGTTGAGAGGGCCGGATAAAAACGCCACTCCTGAGGAGACGATTGAATATCTGGAAAGGGTTCTTTCAAAAGTGGCTGAGAGGCTTCCCGCTTCCGACACCATGATGGTAAAGACCCGACTTGAGATTTCACATATAAGAGTATATATTGATTATCTGAGACGTCTGAAAGATATTCTGAAGGAGTATGGAATGAAGATGAGTCCTCCTACGGTCTACCGTCTTGCCGACCGTCTGCTTGCCGGAGAGAAAGTGGGATTTGAGGGAGAACCACTTACCGGCCTTCAGGTTATGGGTACACTCGAAACCCGTTCAATCGACTTCGAGCATATTTTCATACTCTCGGCCAATGAGAGGATTCTTCCGATGAGAGCGCGTAAAAGAAGCTTCATCCCCGATTCTCTGCGTCATGCCTACGGAATGCCTCCTTCCAATTATGCCGAGGGGATATTCGCATATTATTTCTATCGCATGATAAGCAGGGCGAAAGAGGTGACATTGATTTACGATGCCCGTTCAGGAGGAGGCGTCAGGAGCGGAGATGTGTCGCGTTATGTTCAGCAGCTCCGCTATCTTTTTGCGAAGGATTCGCTCAAAGAGGAGGATTGGAAATTCATATTGTCGGGCAAAGTGCCTTCAGATCCTACTGTCGAGAAGACCCCTGAGATAAGGGAGCGCCTTGATGCATACCTGCAAAAGGGAGGAAAGAACCTCTCTGCCTCCGCATTACAGGCTTATCGCGAATGTCCTGTAAGATTTTTTTATAGGACAGTATTGGGAATCAGTGATGATCCTGAGCCTTCGGAATTCATCGATGCCATAACCGCAGGTAATATCCTTCATGATGTGATGGAGAAGATATATCTCCCTGACAGCCGTGGAGGTAAGTTGCTGACACCTCCTGAGGTTATGACGGCTGATAGGATCGACTCACTTCTTGGAGACCCGGAGAAAATCAGCAGGCTTGTGACGAGAAGCATTAACCGACAGCATTTCCATCTTAAGGACGAGGATCTTGACACTCCGTTGAGGGGTAGCGCAGAGATGGTGGGGACGAGAATATGCAGGCAGATTGAAAGAGTGCTCCGACACGACCGCGATTTAGCGCCTTTTACCATTCATGGGCTTGAGCTTGCCGATAATATGCAGGTTGCGCTCAAGGATGGACGACAAGTGAATTTCAGATTCGCTATAGACCGGCTTGACCGTATCCGTACCACCTCCGGAGAGCAGTTGCGTATAGTGGATTACAAGACAGGAAGCATAAAGTTGATTGCCGAGACATTCGATGAGTTATTCGATGGCGATTATCGATGTGAACAGGTGTTTCAACTTTTTACTTATGCGTGGCTCTTGGGACAACTGAAAAATATCCCTTTCCCTACAGGCGATGTGAGAATGGAGATCTATGATGTGCCCGGAATAGAGAAAGGAGAGGTAAACCTTCCTATGATCGGGAAGAGCGATGAAGAGGGTAATATCACCGGGAAACCGGAAAAGGTGATGAGTTACAGTGAATATTCCGATCTGTTTGAAGAGGGAATGAGCCGGATGCTTGAGGAGATATTCTCGGATGAGCCATTCAAGGCATGTTCGGAAGATCGTTGTGGGCTCTGTTCTTTCCGGGCATTGTGCAGACGATGACTTTTCTTAAGATCAGAGAATATCAGGATTAAACTATCCGCGAGATTGAATGTTTCCATAATATAGATATTGCCTAATTTCAAGCAAAAGAGTTGATATGAACATGTTCATGGCAGATCCGAGCTTGCGGGCAATGGAAACAAAAGAAAAAGTCAATGTAAGCTGATTGATGTATATGGATTTGATAATCAGTCTGATTTGAGAGATTGATTATTGTTCTTACACAACATTTAAAGGAAAAAGATATTTAAGATGGAAAGAATAGTCATAATAGGAGGAGGATTCGCCGGGCTTAATCTTGTCAAGAAACTTGATAAGAATAAATTCAGGATAATGATAGTGGACAGGAACAATTTTCATTGTTTCCCACCACTTTTCTATCAGATAGCCTCATCAAGTCTTGCATCGGCAAATATCTGTTTCCCATTCCGCAGGGAGTTGATCAAGCATAAGAACGTGACCTATCATATGGGACACGTGAAAAATATAGATACAGTGGCGAAAAAGGTGACCACGAGCTACGAGACGCTTGAATATGACCGTCTGATCATAGCAGCCGGTTCCACAAGTAACTATTTCGGCATGGATG
>CAZEOI010000122.1:0-7336 GCA_964513775.1 uncultured Sangeribacter sp.
GCGAGCTCTTTCTGAGTAGCAGTCTGATGAGGTACGAACTCGTGCAACGGGGGATCGAGAAGACGGATGGTCACGCCGTAGCCGTCCATAGCCTCGAAGATGCCTTCGAAGTCGCCACGCTGCATGGGGAGAAGTTTGTCGAGAGCCATACGACGGCCTTCAACGTCAGAAGCAAGAATCATCTCGCGGACAGCCTTGATACGGTCACCCTCGAAGAACATATGCTCTGTACGGCAGAGACCGATACCCTGAGCTCCGAAGTGACGAGCCTGCTTGGCATCGCGGGGTGTATCAGCGTTGGTACGTACGAGAGTCTTGGTGTATTTTGCAGCGAGGTTCATGATCTTGCCGAAGTCGCCGTCGAGCTCAGGCTCGCGAGTGGGCACCTGACCGTCGTAAACCTCACCTGTAGAACCGTTGAGTGAAATCCAGTCACCTTCGTGGTAAACTTTGCCACCCATCTCTACAGTCTTAGCCTTGTAGTCAACTTTGATCTCACCTGCACCTGATACGCAGCACTTACCCATGCCACGGGCAACAACGGCAGCGTGGCTGGTCATACCACCGCGCATGGTAAGGATACCCTGAGCAACAGCCATACCGCGAAGGTCCTCGGGAGAAGTCTCGATACGCACGAGAACAACTTTCTTCTTCTTCTCAGCCCAAGCCTCAGCGTCGTCAGCCTGGAATACGATCTGACCGGCAGCGGCACCCGGAGAAGCGGGAAGACCCTTGGCAACTACAGTAGCTTTCTTTATATCGCTCTTGTCGAATACGGGGTGGAGAAGCTCGTCGAGTTTCTGAGGCTCCATGCGGAGGAGAGCAGTCTTCTCGTCAATCATGCCCTCCTCCATGAGGTCGCATGCGATCTTCACCATAGCAGCGCCGGTGCGCTTACCATTACGGGTCTGGAGCATCCAGAGTTTGCCATCCTGGATTGTGAACTCCATATCCTGCATATCCTTGTAGTAGTCTTCGAGCTTGTGAGCGATAGCGATGAGCTCGGCTGCACAGTCGGGCATAGACTCCTCAAGTGCGGGATATTTTGTGCGACGCTCCTCTTCGCTGATGCCCTGAAGGGCGGCCCAACGACGAGAGCCTTCGATTGTGATCTGCTGGGGTGTACGAACACCGGCAACCACGTCCTCACCCTGAGCGTTGATGAGGTACTCACCGTTGAAGATGTTCTCACCGGTAGCGGCGTCACGGCTGAAAGCCACACCTGTAGCTGAGTTGTCGCCCATGTTGCCGTATACCATTGCCTGCACGTTAACGGCAGTTCCCCATTCCTCGGGAATCTGGTTCATGCGACGATAGAGGATAGCGCGTTCGTTCATCCAGCTGTCAAACACAGCGCAGATGCCACCCCAGAGCTGCTCCCATGCTGACTCGGGGAAGTCTTTGCCGGTATAGTCTTTTACAGCGGCCTTGAAGAGCTTAACGAGCTCCTTGAGGTCGTTTACGTCAAGTTCGTTGTCGAATTTCACACCTTTCTCCTCTTTCACTTTATCCATGATAGCCTCGAAAGGATCGATATCGGTCTTGCTCTTCGGCTTCATGCCGAGAACAACGTCACCATACATCTGCACGAAACGGCGATAGCTGTCCCAAGCGAAACGGGGGTTACCGCTCTTCTCAGCCATAGTCTCGACAGTGGCATCGTTCATACCGAGGTTGAGGACGGTGTCCATCATACCGGGCATAGAAGCGCGTGCGCCTGAACGAACGGAAACAAGGAGGGGATTGGAAGAGTCGTCGAATTTCTTGCCTGTAAGCTGCTCAACGTGAGCGATAGCTTTCTCAACCTCACCCTTGATGTCGGCCACGACTTTGTCACGGCCATATTGGGTATATTCAGTACATACGTCAGTTGTGATAGTGAATCCGGGAGGAACGGGCATTCCGAGGAGATTCATCTCTGCAAGGTTGGCACCTTTGCCGCCGAGGAGGTTTCTCATCCCGGCATTACCTTCGGCTTTACCGTCGCCAAAAGTATAAATTGCTTTTGCCATGTTAAAGATTAAATTAAATAGTATAATTGTGATTTACAGTCAATTCTCTTTGAAAAAACAGGCCTTGTGCAGGTCTAAATTTCGGGTTGGCGAGGTGAGTTTGTACACTCTTTTAATTTTACCCCACCGATTTACACTTGCAAATTTAGCAAATATTCCCCAAAATCACTAATTTTGCACCTATAAAAAGTGTCAAAAAATGGCAAGAAAGAAAAAAGAACTTCCACTGTTGCATAATGTGGAGATTACAGGAGTGGCTGCGGAGGGTAAAGCCCTCGCCCGCGTAAAGCTCAGAGAGACCGACGAATCGCCTATTGTGGTGTTCGTGCCTTATGCCGCACCCGGAGATATAGTGGATTTGAAAATCGATAAAAAGAAACATAGTTTCGCGGAGGCCCATATCGAGCGGATGGTGTCGCCATCATCTATAAGGGTAGCGCCGCCTTGTGAGTCGTTCGGCACTTGCGGTGGCTGCAAATGGCAGCATATGCCTTATGAGGAGCAGCTCAAGCATAAACGGCAGCAGGTTGTGGATGCTCTCACAAGGATAGCGAAGGTAGAGCTTCCCGAGGTGAAACCAGCATTAGGCTCTAAGAAAGTGTGGGGCTACCGAAATAAGATGGAATACACATTCTCCGACAAGAAGTGGAGATCGTGGGAGGATATCAAGTCGGGTCGGGAGTTTAACGATTCTGGCAATGCTCTCGGTTTTCACATTCCGGGGGCTTTCGACAAGGTTTTACATATATCAAAATGTCATCTTCAGGATCACCTTGGTGATGAAATCAGAAATTTTATCTTCGATTTTGCTGAGGAAAATGGATTCTCTTTCTATAATATTAAGGAGAACCGTGGCCTTTTGCGCACCCTCATGTTGAGAATAGCCTCTACCGGTCAGGTTATGGTTTGTCTTACTTTCGGAGAGGATGATCAGGAAAAGATAGCTGAAATTATGGGGGCGATCAGGAATCGGTTCCCTCAGATCACCTCACTGCTTTATGTGGTCAACCTTAAACTTAATGACTCCATTGCCGATCAGGAGGTCGTCAGATACGATGGCCCGGAATATATTGAGGAGGAGATGGAGGGGCTAAAATTCAGAGTCAACGCAAAGTCGTTCTATCAGACCAACTCAGAGCAGGCTTATGAGCTCTATAAAGTGGCCCGAAAATTTGCAGGTCTCGATCCCGATGAAATACAGGCGGGAAGCTTGCTGGCAGATACGGTTCAAGGTAAAGATAGTAAATTACCCTTGGTCTACGATTTATATACCGGCACCGGCACTATAGCCAACTTTGTGGCCCGACAGGCACGCAAAGTTATCGGCATAGAATATGTGGAGGAGGCGATCGCCGATGCCAAACTGAATTCAGAGGTAAACGGTATTGGCAACACCCTGTTTTATGCAGGCGACATGAAGGATATCCTCACCGATCATTTTATTGCAGAGCATGGCAGACCGGATATTATGATCGTGGATCCCCCCAGAGCCGGAATGCATGAGGATGTGGTGAAAGTAATCTTAAATGCGGAGCCGGATGTTATAGTATATGTGAGCTGCAACCCGGCCACACAAGCGAGAGACCTCTCACTGCTTGATTGCAAATATGAGGTCACAGATGTACAGCCTGTAGATATGTTCCCCCATACCCATCATGTGGAGAATGTAGTCAGACTAAGACTTCGCCGTTAAATTGATTATAAACAAGATTATGGAACAGGATAACGCAACACTTTCACCAATCGAACTGCTCCGGATGAGACATTCCGTCAGAGCATTTACCGAACAACCGATACCGGCCCCGATGCTCAACAAACTCAAAGCGGAGGTCACGATGACCAATACTCATCAACATGGTTTGAAATTCAGGATTGTCACGGATGATCCGGAGCCGATGAAATCGTTCAGCCGAAGCTATGGGAGCTTCACTAATCCGCGCAATTACCTTGCGGCAGTGGTGGATACCGCAGTGGAGAATGTGTATGAACGTGCAGGATATTATGCAGAGAAGTTTGTGATCGAGGCCGTCAAACTTGGCCTCGGCACATGCTTCGTCGGTGGCACCTACAATGAGGATAAGGTCAAGGCTCCGCTGAGGGCCGGGGAGAAGGTATTGTTCATCGTTGTGTTCGGTTTCCCGTTAGGTAAGGAGAAATTTCTTGCCAGAATGACTGAAAAGTTGGCCCACAGGAAGACAATGACCGCTGCTGATTTCTTTGAACCCTCGGCGGATGCAGCCCAGGCTATGACTATGTTTCCTGATATGAAACTTGGTCTCGAAGGGATAGCTTGCGCTCCATCCTCACTCAACAAACGCCCGGTCAGGGTGACGCTGAGAGGTGAGGGTGAGAATGCTGTGCCATGCGCAAAAGTAGATGTGGAGAATCCCACAAATCTTGTGGATCTCGGCATCGCCAAGTTCAATTATAATTTTGCGACGACCACAGAGTGTGAGTGGGGTAATGGCGCCTCTCTCATCAGTTAAATAGATACAAAACAAGCTAATTTAATTGATTATAGAGGTGTCCATTGAAAAAATTATGCTAAATTTGCAATTATGAAGTTAAAATTTGGTCATATAGCATTGTGCGGTTTACTTTTGACCGGTACATTCCGGGCGTTTTCCGCCACTCCCGATCTCCCCAAGACAGAAATCTTGGGTAAGGAATACTATTATCACGAGATCCAGAAGGGTGAGTCAATCTATGGTATAGCGCGTCAGTACAACTGGAATCTTGAGGAGTTGGTGCGTCTTAACCCCACGGCCTCATCAGAGATGAAGAAGGGGACACGCCTTTATTACCCTACAGGAAGAGTGACTGTGGTTACGGAGATTGGAGATGATCGGTTTGCTGACCAGATTGAGGCCGAACCAATACGCCATAAAGTGAAAAAGGGGGAGACAGTCTACGGCATATCGCGTCAGTATGGCATACCTTTGGAAACGATATATGCCTTATATCCTAATTCACGCTATGGCATCAAGGCCGGTGAAATTCTTGAATTTCCACAGAATGATGTGGCAGTGGGCAACCGTTATCTCTATTATGAGATAAAACCGGGTGATACTCTCTATTCCTTATCGCAGACCTATCAGACTACTGTAGGAGATCTACTTGCTGCCAATCCCGGAGTGTCAGACAGTAACTTCAGAGCGGGGGAGACTGTGAGAATTCCTGTTAATTCGAATACGAAGCATCTCAAGACAGAGCTCGTGGAGGAGGAGCGTCTTGCCGGAATCAACAGCTATAAAGTGAAGAAGAAAGACACCTGGGCCACCATTGCAAAAAAGACGGGTGTGGACGAGACTACACTGCGTGAAGCTAACGAAGACACAGAAGTACTGAAAAAGGATGAGGTCATACATGTGCCTGTGATGGAGACAGTGCAGGTTGAGAAAGAGATATTGGATGAGGATCCGCGCGAACTTACTTCTGAGGGTATCCGGGAGATTTATGATTCCATACATCAGGTTAATCCGGAGGTTGAGCAGTTGCGCGAGATGAGATTGGCAGTACTACTCGACGAGCCCTCTTCAAAAAAGGACATTGACTTTACAAGGGGTATGTTAATGGCTCTTGAGGATATGAAGGATGCTCCGTATAAGATTATCTTTAAAGCGATCGATGGCAGCGGATCGACAGAGACTGTCACAAGAGCTCTGGATAATTTTGAGCCGCATCTTATCGTTTGTACGGCTGATAAAGCGTTTCCGGCATTCCTTGCCGATTATGGCGACACCAACCGTATAGAGATAGTCAATGCATTCGATGTCAAGAATGAGCTGTATGAGGATAATGCCGCTATGGTGCAGATTCTCCCGCCGTCATCTTATTTCAACGAGCAGGTGGCTGATCGGATAATTGCAGATTATGGCAACAGCGAACTGATATTTGTGGGCACGCCGGATTCAAACGATGCCATAGCTGAGATAATCCGTGAGAAGATACCATCCGGAAAGAGTCGTGAGCTTTCCACATCGGCCTTGAGCGGATATTCATTCAAAGACAATGGATCTTATCTCCTCTATGCCTATCCTCAGAAGCGTGAAGATGTAAAGGCGCTTTTAGAGA
Organism: uncultured Sangeribacter sp.; assembly: GCA_964513775.1. Classification (GTDB taxonomy): domain Bacteria; phylum Bacteroidota; class Bacteroidia; order Bacteroidales; family Muribaculaceae; genus Lepagella. Next base: position 6,087 of record CAZEOI010000122.1, read on the forward strand.
CTGTCAGGATGATCAAGGATGAATCGCCGGCGGAGATAATTATCGTGGGGCGTCCTAACTGGGTGACGCTTACTGAATACTTCCGGGATAATTTCAATGATGCCGAAGTGATTGTGCCTGCGAGATGTTGGTTTGATCCGGAAACAGAGGAGGGTAAACTCTTTTCAGATCGCTATGAAGATCTTTACGGAGGCACACCTGTGAAGTCGTTCCCGAATTTTGCAGTCTCCGGTTTTGATATAGCCAATTATTTTATCGATGCCACAGTCAACAATAAAGGTGACTTTAATAAGACGAACTTCAATTCCTCAAAGGGACTTCAGACAGATTTCAATCTGAAAAGAGTCAACAACTGGGGAGGAATCGTAAATCCGGTGGTGTATCTGCTGAGGTTCCGGCCCTCGGGCTATGTTGATAAGATTGGGATATAATCGGATTGTCAAAAACCAATCACTTACCTACCTTTCAAAGTAACTAAATTTCAGATGAACGTATCAGGTAAAAAAGCTGTTGCTTCCCTCATAGCCTCTATCGGGGTCTTTATACCATCCATTTCCGCACAGACCCACTACAGTTCCAATGTGGCCTTAGGTGTCAAGGGTGGCATGACACTCTCTGATGTATTTTTTAATCCCAGCGTCAACCAGAAGATGAAGATGGGATTCACAGGGGGTGTTATGTTCCGCTATGTGGAGGAGAATCATTTCGGTCTTATTGCAGAGCTTGATTTTGTGCAGAGAGGGTGGAGCGAGAATTTCGAGGACGCCCCGTATAATTACTCCCGCACCACGAATTACATAGAGCTGCCGGTGATGGCTCATATCTTCTTCGGCAGGAGAGGACGCTTCTTCTTTAATGCCGGTCCGCAGGTGGGTCTTTATCTTGGAGATAATGTAAAGGCAAACTTTGATCCGAAAGATATGGCGACTCTGCCGGATTTCCCTTATGCCAACCGTATGAACGAGCAGATGTTGCTTAAGGTCAAGCAGAAGCTTGATTATGGCATTTCAGCCGGATTAGGAGGAGAATTTAATATTACTCGCCGACATTCAATATGTCTTGAAGGGAGATTCTATTATGGACTTGGAAATCTATTCTCGTCGAAGAGAGCCGACACCTATCAGGCTTCGAATCAATGGTCGATAGCCACTACGATAGGATATTGGTTAAGGATTAAATAAGAAAGACCGCAAATAGGGGCTGTGTCGTAATTAAGGTTTACGACACAGCCTCTTTTTTATGAGTCCTTA
>CAZEOI010000123.1:0-6967 GCA_964513775.1 uncultured Sangeribacter sp.
GTGTTTTCGATCATTAAAACCGAGCAAATGTATCCATAATCCCCCACCCCCGCAACACCCAACCGCGAATATTAACACTATTTAGCCGCCAGCGATATAATATAACATTAATTAACCATATCCCTCGAAAGATTGAGCAACTCCGACTCCCATCATCGGCTTAAAAACTCCCGCAGCGGCCTACCTCTTGACCATTGTTCCACCGCAGAAAGGAGGAGAGCAATAAGACTCGAGCCCCCCGAAGATTTAGACCATCCCGCCAACGACATTCCCATGGCCACGCTCTGATCATAACCTCGGTAAACCCACTACCAGGATTATATTTTGTTTATAACATAAGTAACTTCAAAAATATGGGATATATTTTAAAGTCTGCGGGCCGTATATCCTTGCTTGTCTTGACGCGCCTTTTGTTCTTTTCGCGCAGTCACGTAGCTCACTACGCTCCTTTGCTCAAAGGACAAAATGCATCGTCAATCCTGCGCAAATCTATATCGTCTAATTTTTAAGAGTTACTTATCAAATTGGTTGGAGTCTTCAAAGATACCCGACAATTTGCCCGTGCTCTCATTATAGTCGAAGTCCACCCAACCGTAATACACCGCATCACTCGTTGTCGAATTCTGTGGGTACTGCGATTTTCGTTTCGGACAATTCAGTTAATGGCAGAAGCTCAAACTCAAGGTCTGAGGGCATAAGGTTTAATTTGCTGAACAGATACCGTAGACAGGATATTTTGGTGGGGGTACCACAAGAAGTGAATACATAACAACCATCAGCGAACGGAGAATATTCCGGTGCCGCGTTGTTATGTACCCATGTGTTTACGTTACATAGCACGTGCATAGATGATGGTGAGTCTTTGTACAGAAGTTGGCATACGGCTACAAGCATCTCTTTCCACGAACTAACTTTAATGTGTTCACCCTTATAGGAAAAAGCAATGATTTTACGACCGGTGAGCACAGTATCCTCGTCGTCAAAAGGCACATGGTCGGTATCCTTCTCCACGGGTTTGAAGTCAGTCGTCGGCATAGGCCATAGCCTCATGAAGCGATCGAGTAGAATCTTTTGGCGTTCAAGAAGTTCTTTCTCAGTCCATTGGTCAACAGTTTTAATGTAATTGCTGAGCGAGAAATGGCTCTCATCGAAACCATAGATATGCTTGCCCTTGTAATCGTAACCATTCTTCTTTTCCTCGAATGGTCGATTGCTATAACTACTGTTATAGCCGGTAAGGGTGAGGTTGGCGAAGGTGTGAAGATATTCCTTATGGATACGCTCTGCATCATCCCCCAGTTGCTGGCGCCAGGCGGCCGTAAGCGTCTGTGGCATGATATGCTCGATGGTATAGGAGCCATCTTTGATATGAGGAACAATATTCTCCCATTTACCCTCCACATTGTCACAGTTCTCCATGCGCTCAAACAGAAAGTTGCGGTATGGTTGTGGGATGCGGTAAATTTGGCGCTTTTTGAACTCTTCTGCTATTTCTAAGTCGGTGGGGAAGGTGCCGGTTCCTTGACGTTTGAGCAAGACAAATTTTAGAATATCAATATATTTCGACGGTTCAATACCTTTGGCTTCCTGCTCTCCACGTAGCCGTAACACATCTTGATGCATAGTGGCAAATGCCTTATTCATGGCGTTTGCCGGATAATTACACATTATGCGTCGAGCCCAATATGCTTCAATAAGATCAAACACCTCAAATATTTCTTTGGGCGTGAATTGATTGTCGGAGGCATATTTAAGGAAAGCCATGTAGAAAGCCATTCCAACGGTGGACTCAATGGTGTTGAGTTGGCGAAACTTGATGTTTAGTTTGGAGTCGTCGGCTTTCTGATTAGTGAAGATGTCCCAATACTGAGCATATTCGGTCATTTCTGCCATCACTTCCTCACGTGATAGTTCATAACGCTCTACAAACGACTTGAAGTCGAAGTAGAGATTTTCGATGTTCGGTATTGTCTTGGTTCGCACAGTTAAAAAATCACGAACAAACATTGTTGGATCGTAGCTGGTATAAACCTCGATTTTGTTCCAATATTTCTCGTAGCATTGCTCCTGCTGCTCAGTGGTCATTGACATTAGGAGGAAATTGCGGATTTTGTCTGCTTCACTAAGATCGAGACCGGTAGAGTTAAGACTCTCGAAAATCAACTGTGCATCATCGTCTCGTTCAAGACGGATGTCGATAACTACGAGTTTTTTGATGGACTCGAAAATGTCTTCAAGTTTCAGCGTGCAGGATTTAAGTTCGTTGTAGAAGAACTCGTAATTGCGAGTAACATTCGACTCTCGCACATATTTTTCGGGGTCGTCATATATCAATGCATCAAAAGACTTCATGTCATTTTTGATGGGTTTTAGCTTGACCTTTCGCTCATTGTCCTGATACTCGTCGATAATATATGTATTATATATTTTCTCAATCTTACGTTCATCATCAAACGCGAGATCGCCAGCCCTGGCTGCGTTTACCATGGCGATGAGCAGTAGAGAAATGGTTGTGATGCGCTGTTGGCCATCAATAACAAGATAGTCGTCGTTAATGTCGTTTGCACGACAAGTAACTATGCTGCCGAAAAAGTGCGAACGTCGCTCTTCTTCATGAAGCTTGACTAAATCGGAAAACAGGTGCCGACAATGCTTTATTTCCCAATCGTAATTGCGTTGGTATAGCGGAATGATGAAGCGTTTATCGCTTCCCTCAAAGAACCGCACGAGTTTTTTATCTTCTCCTTTCATTGGTTTATTCTTTTGCAGATTAAACAAGCAAGTGCGAATTTACAAAATATAGTTGAATCAACTCATAAAAAATGGGGAAATTCAGAAATGATCTGCCTCAAGAGGCGAGTTTATCGGTTCAAGTGATTCGACAAACTGCATCAAATTAGCGCCAGCCATAACTATTTCAGAGAAGTTGTCAAACTCAAAATAGATAACACCATTATCATGTTCATATGCATAGATGGCACTGCGGAATTCCGCTGCATACTGTACTAATTTACGATATTGTTCTGCTGTCATACCTAGTTGAAGATTAATTAAAATGTTTGAAAAATTCTATTTTAGGCGTGGAACAGCCAAGCTTTTTACGAGGTCTGTTATTAAGTTTTTTCTGAATAGCCATAAGTTGATGTGGGCTGATTTCATCAAAGTCAGAGCCTTTAGGTGTATACTGTCGTATCAGCTTGTTTGTATATTCCACCAGCCCTTTTTGCCATGATGCATAAGGATCTGCGAAGTATACCGTAACGCCTTTAAGAGCTTTCGAGATAAGCATGTGCTGCGAAAACTCGGAACCGTTGTCTGTGGTTATGGTCAATACACCATCCGCTTTGTAAGCATAATTGTGCCGGCATTTGCGCTGCCGACTTGATACAGCTTCGGTGGCGTAATGTTACGGAGAATGGTCGGTTGCACTACCAACTGGGCAAGAACCACAAAGACCGCGACCTCCTTCTCGTTGACTAAGAGTTAGATATTCTCCGGTACTACCACTACAATGATGTCAAGCCCGATGATTATATCTTCCCTTTGCTTGACAACAATGAAGCATTTGCGAAATTTATAATGCAAGCTGACAAAGATAGGATGAAGCCGGAACTGCGTCATCAACTCTATCAGCAAATCTCTGCAAAAAATGCCCTCATCAATAAATATCTGAAGAAGATTGCAGAAAAGGCAGAGATTACCACCAATCTTACCATGCACATCAGGCGCCATGCCTTCGCTCACATCGCACAAGAGGCCAGTGCCGAAAGCTCCGCCATCAAGAATATTCTCGGACATAGCAACCTCGCTACAATCGAGCGATATATGGGTAGTTTCGACACATCCAAGACAGACAACACTCTGCGAACTCTTTTCAAAAAGAAACCTACACCAAAACCACAAGCCGATGACATCCCCAACGGACTATCAAAAGAGGAGCAAGCCATCGCACTGCTAAAGGGTATGTCTCCAGAACAAATCATGGCTGTTATTTCCGCCATCAACAAATAAAATCAGGATTATTGTTGCGCGATAACATATAAAATCCCCATCACTTGCGCTTCGATAATCTTAAAAAAATCATCAGACACAACCTCCGAATAACAATCATAACATCTGTGGCACTATCATAAAAGTTGTGTAATCCACGAAAAATGAGTATTTTTGCAGTCTAAAAAGACATGATATGCCTCTGACAAAAGATGAAATACAGTCGCTGTTGAGCGACATAGAGAATGAGCGCGTGGAGCGCACATTGTCCACCGATAACACCAAGAAAATATCGGAGGCTATCTGCTCATTTGCCAATGACATTCGTAATACGAATAAGCCCGGTTATTTTCTCATAGGTGCCGACGATAACGGTAATCTTGATGGACTGACTTTTAGCGATGCACAGTTGCGTTCATATGCTGGGTTACGTAATACCGGAACAATTCTTCCGCCTCCCGCAATGATGGTTTACAAGGAAACATTCCCGGAAGGAGAAGTTGCCGTCATTGAAGTTCAGCCAAGCCAAGATACTCCGGTGCGATACAAAGGCGTTATTTGGATAAGGATTGGAGCGCGTAAAGCTGAGGCCAATACCGAGGAAGAGCGCATCTTGACCGAAAAGGGTCAGATTCACAGTTCTTCTTTCGATGGTCGTCCATGTCGCGAAGCTACCATTGATGACATTGACATAGATCTGTTCAAGAATGAGTATTTGCCGAAGGCTGTATCGCCGGTTACTTTAGCGAAGGATAAGCGCAGCGTAATTCAGCAGCTTGCTTCTTTGCGACTTTTCGATACTCGATTTAATTGCCCGACGTATGCCGGTATTCTATTATTGGGGCACGACCCGCAGTATTTTATTCCGGGAGCATACATTCAGTATGTCAAATTTGCAGGAACTACTCGTGCGACAAAAGTATTGAAGGAAAACCGTTTCAAAGGCAATTTGATTTCAATGCTAAAAGAGCTGGAGTATTTCATTAAATATTCCATCGAGAGCAAACGCCCGGAGTTTGTGAGTGTCCTTCGCGAAGAACCACGCATTAACTATCCTTGGGAGGCAATCCGTGAGTTAGCAATGAATGCTGTTATGCACCGTGCCTATAATGGCAATAACTCCCCGATAAAATTCTACGAATATAACGATCGCATAGAGATTGACAACCCCGGTAATCTATACGGCAAAGTCAATTTGGAAAACTTCCCTAATGAGACCGATTATCGTAATCCCAATATAGCCGAGATAATGCTGAATCTTGGCTACGTCAATCGTTTCGGAAGCGGTGTAAATACAGTCTCAACACTTCTCGAAGAAAACAAAAGTAATCCCGCTGAATTCCTTCTCGGAGACTATACTACATTCAAAGTGGTTGTTCAGAATGCTGATGTCATAGATAATGGCACTCATGCCACCAATAAAACGCCCGGAATTATAGTGAATACTACCGAGGGGGATACTGATGATGTACTTGGCATCAATAGTGGCACCAATATTAGAGAAAATGGCACCAATAATAATGAGGTTGGCACCAATAGTGGCACCAATATTAGTGCAGATGGCACCAATGAAGATGTGGAGCGGAAGGAAGCCATAATAGGAATGATGAGACATAATAAGCGTGTTAGCGTCACTCAAATATCAAAGGCCTTGAATATTCCACGCCGAACACTATTTAGAATCATTGATGTCCTAAAGACCGAAAACCGTATCAAACGTGTCGGAGACTTAAAATCCGGCACATGGGAAGTCATTGAATAAATGGTGACAGACCCCTATGAATGAGGCGGAATTTGATGAATTAAGACGGCTCCGCGTGGAGAATGCCATATTACGGGCATTGCTATTACACCACGGCATAGCTATTGATGATCTTACACCTTCGATGCCCCAAAGGCCTATTCTTTCATTGGAGGAGAAGGTAAAGTTGTTTCGCAGTTTATTTCGGGGCCGGGAAGATGTTTTTGCACGCAGATGGAATAGCCCTGCAACCGGGAAGAGTGGTTATCAGCCGGTGTGCGTACGTGAATGGAATAGAGAGTATTGCGACAAAAAGAAGTATAAATGCGCCGAATGTCCAAACAGGGAATTTCAGCCATTAGGATATAAGGATATTTATAACCATCTTGAAGGCAAGGATCCCAGCGGCCGTGATGTAGTAGGTGCATATGCAATATTGGAAGACAACACTTGCTATTTTCTATGTTGTGATTTCGATGATAAGAGTTGTGAGCATGGCTATCAGGATGATGTCCGGGCTTATGTGTCGGTTTGTCGCGATTGGAACATTCCGGCATATATTGAGCGGTCTCGGTCTGGTAATGGAGCACATGTATGGGTTTTGTTTTCAGAGCCGGTTCAAGCTCGACAAGCAAGACGACTTGGAAATGCTATTCTTACTGAGGCAATGGAACGCGAAGGAAGAATGTCATTCAAATCTTACGACAGGTTCTTCCCTAATCAAGACTTTATGCCTCAGGGTGGCTTTGGAAATCTCGTGGCATTGCCACTGCAAGGACAAGCACGTAGGAATGGCAACAGCGTGTTTGTAGATGATAATTTTGAGCCCTATGATGATCAATGGGACTACCTTCAGCAAATAAAGAAGGTTTCTTCATTCGAGGTAGAAAACCTCTTATATAAATATGGTGCGAAAGAGCCACTTGGAGATTTGTCAACATCAAAAGAATCGGCACCATGTGAACGACCGCAGCCTAAACCTATGACATCATCTGACTTTCCGAAATCAATAACCTTGGTTCGGGCATCCGGCATTTATATTCCAACAGATAACATTTCAGCCAAAGTTATAAATCATCTAAAACGCATAGCGGCATTTAAGAATCCGGAATTTTATGCCAAGATTGGTATGCGTTTACCGGTTTATAATTTGCCGCGTATTATTTCTTGCTCAGAAATTACAGATGACTACCTATTCATGCCACGAGGATGCGAGGATAGCGTCGTTGATTTTTT
>CAZEOI010000124.1:0-4659 GCA_964513775.1 uncultured Sangeribacter sp.
AAATCACCTCCGAAAGCTGTCTAAATCCAGACAAAGAAAAAGTTGAAACAACTTCATGAAGTGGTTATACTTTTTTACATAAAACAGATTTATATATCACCCTTGACTTATAGATGATTCGTTTGATAGAATTTCAGCACGCGTGCCCTGAGAAGATACTCGTAATGCGACTGTATCCGCGACACTTCGGTCTTAAACAGATTATTCTTAGCCTGTTCATAATCAGCCTGAGTGGCACGCCCGAGATCAAAACGTTCTCTCGTAGATTCGAAAGATAGCCGTGTCTTCTCAAGAGTCTCCTCCGAGGTGAGATACCGCTCACGCGCCCCCTTAGCCTGATAGTAGGCTAATTGAATCTCTTTCTGAAGATCGGTCTCTCGTTGCTCAAGGGCTAGCTCCGCATCGAGTTTCTGAAGCCTTGACCGTCTGATTGAATTTCTCGTTGAGAAAGCATCGAATATCGGAATATTGAGAGAGAATCCCAACGAGGTTGAGAAGTTATGCTTCATCTGCTTCGCGAAGCTTTCGCTATAGAATCCACTCACAGTATAGAAACTCGATCCAATGCCAGCGTTGAAATTCAACGTCGGTATATATCCGGTCTTAGCCAAACTGATATTCTCATCGGCCACCTTCACAGCCTGCCGGGCTCCAAGCAATGAGTTGTTGATCACACTTGCCTGACTGTAGATCTCTTCTGCAGAAGAAAGTCCGGGATCGGAATTCTCCAAAGGCATCACATCGAAACCTTCGGCTGTAGGCAACTGCAAAAGGTTGGCAAGATTCACCAATGCTGTCTGAAGATCATTGCCCGCCGTGACCACCTGCAGTTTATCTTGAGCAGCCAGCGCCTCAAGATCGTAGAGAGTAGCCTCAGCCACTTTTCCGGCTTCGATCATCGCTTTCTGTCTCTCCACCTGATAAGCCGACAACTCGGCTTGCGACTCCGAACTGCGCACCACCTCCTTGCAATAAAGCACCTGAAGATATTGCGACATCACATTGAGTGTGACATTGTCTCTCGCACTCCCGCTTTCCCAGAGATATTGCTGAAGCGACATCTCAGCCACCTTCACACGTTTATATTCGCGTAATCCCTGAAAGAGCGGCAAACTGAGCCCCACATTCCATGATGTGTTCGATGTGTTGCGGTTGGCATACGTATTCTCTGAAGTGAGACCGCGTCCGAAACTGAACGACTGATTGGCTCCGGCACTTGCCTGGGGAAGGAAGCCATCCTTGGCTTCGGTCACTGCCAATTCACCGCTTTCAATCCGCTGATCGGTCTGACGGATGCTTATGTTATGCTTCAAGGCGTAGTCTACACACTGTTCAAGATTCCACGTCTCAGCATAGGCAGAAAACATTGTCAGCGATGCCATACCCAAAACACACGCCACCACCGAAGCAAACCCTCTTCCGGCTCCTGACGTCACTCTATGCCGATGCATGGAAATATTCTCCTCTCCATGTTTTGATGAAAACATTTTCATAAACTCATAAACTACTTAATTTAACCACAGTCTTTAAATATTTCACGGCATTGACTTATTTCACGGCCTTATCCCTTAGCAGAGTCTCCTTTTTGAGTGATGAATCCTTCACCTCCACTTTCAATCCATCCGAAAGACCGGTCTTTATCTCCTGCCTGTCGAATTTCTGTCCGCCTACGGAATCTGTAAGCACATACACATAAGCCTGACCATCAGCATATTCTACCAGGCCCTCCCCCACTGTCAATACATTTTCTGCTCGCTCAAGTATTATATTGGCATTGGCGCTGTAGCCGGCTCTAAGGCGCCCTGTATCCTCTGCAGATAAGGCAGCCTTCACCTCAAACGTATTCGTGCCGTTGTCGTCAGCTGCCATAGGAGCGATCTTCTCGATTGTTGCCGGGAAGTCGGAATCGGCTATAGCACCGACGCTGATTCTCACCGGTTGCCCCTCATGAAGAAGGTCAACATCGGTCTCGTCTACCTTACCCTTGAAGATAAGATCAGTCATATCCGCAACCTTGGCTATGGTGGTGCCATCGTTGAAGGTATTGGCCTGTATCACTGACGAACCTACCTTTACCGGCACTTCGAGCACTACACCGGTAACTGTGGAGCGAACCAATGTGTTAGAACCTTGAGCATTCGCGGCTGAATAACCGTCGCGCACGATTGTCAACTGATCGCTTGCCTGATCAAACTCCTTTTGTGCACGGGCCAAAGCAGCCTCATCAGCTTCATACTTCTCGCGGCTCTCATACTTTTTGTCGTAAAGCTTCTTGGTGCGTTCGAAATTCAATTTCGCCTCATTAAGCGAAATCTGGGCGACTGCCACTCGGTTCTGAGCCTGAGAGAGCTGAGCCTCCTCCGGTATCACCTTAATCTTTGCTATGATATCACCATTGTTGACATGATCGCCGGCCTCAACAAGTATCTCGCTTATGATACCTGAAATCTGTGGTTTGATCTCTATCTCATCTCGCGGTTCAATCTTACCGGTTAGCACTGTGGTGCGCTCGATCGTAGCCACCTCCGGCGTGGCAAGAGTATAAACTGTCTCCTTTCCAGCAGAGTTTTTGTAGAGAAACACGAATGTGCCGATGAAAACCACGCATACAAGCACAATCAGAAAAATCTTGAAAAACTTCTTCATAACCTATATCTTCAGTTTTAATTTTATTCAATACAAATCCTTAAATATCAATCCCATACTTTTCTAAAACATATGCTTCGGAACTATTCTGCCAGCCTATTTCGAGTTGATCGCCTCGATAGGCTTTATTCGCATAGCCTTCAGAGAGGGAATGATGCCCGCAAGCGTTCCGAGTAAAACAAATATACCCAAGATAGCCAATGCTCCATTGAAACTCATCTGAAAATGAGCTACACTCACGGCATCTTCCGGATTTGTCATCATCTGCATCACTCCCAATATAATGACAGCAAAAGTGATTCCCCCAAGTCCGAAAAGAAATGTCAGTGCCATTCCCTCGCTCAGAACCTGAACTATAATATCCGACGGTCGCGCTCCGATAGCCCTCCTGATACCTATCTCCTGAGTACGCTCCTTTACGATCACCCACATTATATTACCTATGCCTATCACACCGGCAATAAGTGTGGAGAGACCGATGAACCATGCCAACAAATCAACTCCAAGAAACACTTTGTCTACTTTTTCAAATAGTTCGGCTATATTAATCGACCATACAGCACCCTTATCAGAGGGATCTATATCATGCCGACGGCTAAGCAGCGTCTGAATCTTCGGGAGCAACTCGGTGAGATTTGCATCCGGCTTACCGGTAAGCATCAGGAAGTCGATCTTATCGCCATAGCCATACACACGCCGGAACGTAGAGGAGGGAATAAACAAACCCTCGTCGACACTGCCGTTGATGTGCACCTCCGACACATCACCCGCCATGCCGACCACGGCATAAGGCGAACCTCCGATCTCCACCATCCTCCCCACAGGTGATTCACCATCCGGAAACAATTGACCCGCCACTTTCTTTCCTATCACTGCCACCTTGCGTTCATTCTGCACATCAGCCTCATTGATGAATCGACCCTCATAAAGTTTCGGTTGCAGAATTTTTGTATATTCCTCCGTCACTCCGGCTATTTGTCCGGAATAACTGTATTTCCCCCTCTTTACGCTCTGACCCCATCTTTGCAATGTAGGTACCACAGCCTCCAATTCGGGGAAAGCATTGGTGATCGCATCCACATCCCTCAAATCCATCTGCCAGCTGCGCCCCTTCTGATATCCCTTGTAGGGCATAGTGGTATTGGAGGGCACCATACCGGCTGTGTTGGTAGCGAAACCGGCGAAGTTACGCCTCAGCATATCCTCACCCCCACGCGAACCTCCGGTGAGCAACGCAAGCATAGCCACACCCCAGAAGATACCGAAACCGGTGAGAAATGTCCGCGTCTTGTTACGCATGAGTGTAGCCCAGATCTCCTTCCAGTTTTCTATGTCAAAAATTGTCAGTTTCATCTTTCCGCATATTATTTTTATTCATCTCTGAGAGCTTCAACAGGTTTTACCTTCAACGCCTTAAGCGCCGGGAATAATCCCGCCAACGCTCCGGCCAAGACAAGCACCACCGTTACCTCCACCGCTATCGACAAGCTAACCGTGGGATTCTCCAGTGGACCGTCATCGCCAACTACGGTAGCTATAACCTGAGTCACCACAGTGCCCAACACAATGCCGATATATCCGAAAATCAATGTAATCGCCACAGCCTCAGACAGAATCTGTATAAGTATCTTACGCGGTTTCGCTCCAATGGCACGGCGTATACCGATCTCATGCGTTCGCTCCCTCACACTCACAAACATGATATTGCTGATGCCGACAATGCCGGTAAGCAACGTAAGAATACCGAGCACCCACACTCCTACATCCAATATCGCCATACCCTTCTTGGCAGTCAGTGCATTGGTGAAATAGTTGGAGATCCAGATTGCGCTTTCATCGTCAGGATTGAAGTTGTGGCTCTTGGCGAGAGTGTTCTTGACAAGTTTCTCCGCCTCCTTACCATCTTCTTCCGTTGTCACGTTCATCAGATTCACACTAAGTTCTCCCAGGTCTTTACGGTCGGAAGCCATAAGTCTTGCCGTAGTGAATGGGATATAAATATCCCGGTTCCAT
>CAZEOI010000124.1:4759-6561 GCA_964513775.1 uncultured Sangeribacter sp.
GTCGGAAGCCATAAGTCTTGCCGTAGTGAATGGGATATAAATATCCCGGTTCCATCTACTGTCGTAGATACCCACTACTTTAAACGCCAATCCGTTAATTGTCACCTCCTTCCCTAACGCATCATTCCCGTCCGGTGGGAAAAGCTGGGTAATATAATATTTTGGCAATACGGCCACCTTTCGCGTATTCTCGATATCGGGTTCATTAAGAAAACGACCCTCTGTGAGCTCAAAGTTACTCAATTCCTTCTCTATCTGAGGGAAAGCTCCAGTGTATGACTGATTCACCTTCGCTTTCGATGTAGAAACCGTGGCTCCTCCATTAATCCTTGTCGTGACACTCTCAACATACTTCGGTGCTCCGGCCGGCACTTTCTGAAGATCACTCTCTTCCAGCCGAATCCTTCGTCCCTCACGGTTTCCCTCCCATGGCACGGAAGTTTGCCCACCGAATACACGCAGCCTTGTGGAATTGCCCTGCATCATCTGGCTATCGAAAGAGTTGGTGACTCCTCTCGCCACACCCAACAGCACTATGAGCATGAATACACCCCAGGTCACTGCTATTCCCGTCAGAACTGTGCGCACCTTATTATTGCGCAAAGTCTGCATTATCTCATTTATAAGATCTATCATCCCATGAAATTTTATCGGTTATTGTCACTGATCTCTGTTTCTCTCCCCTCAACTCTGGGGAGTAACACCTTGTCAGGCACAATCAACCCGTCGGAAATACGTATCAGTCTATTGGTCTGCTCGGCCACTCCGGGATCATGAGTCACGATAACTATTGTCTTACCCTCCTCCTCATTCAGCTCCCGGAATATCTTCATCACATCTTTAGAAGTCTGGCTGTCGAGAGCGCCGGTAGGCTCATCGGCAAGAATAATAGATGGATTCGTGATCATAGCCCTCGCTATGGCCACACGCTGCTTCTGCCCTCCAGACAACTCTCCCGGCAGATGGTGGGCACGGTCGGCGAGACCCATTCTCTCAAGCTGTTCCATAGCCATGGTATTTCGCTTCTTTCGCGACACCCCCTGATAGAAAAGGGGCAGAGCCACATTCTCCACGGCATTTTTATAATTTATAAGGTTAAATGACTGGAAAACAAAACCGATCATTCTGTTGCGATAGTCTGCCGCTTGATTTTCAGTAAGGTTTCTGATAAGTTTATCGTCAAGATAATATTCTCCCGAATCATAATTGTCAAGAATTCCCAGAATATTCAGAAGAGTAGATTTTCCGGAGCCGGATGCACCCATAATTGAAACGAGCTCACCCTTCTCAACCGTCATATTGATACCTCGCAGCACGTGCAGCGGCACCGCTCCGTCATATGTCTTGTTTACGTCGTTCAGACGAATCATCTCATTCATTCTGTCAATCTCATTAATCTGTTGTTAACTCATTAATTCATCCCACTATCCTATCCCAATCCAAACTTCCTTTACGCCCAGACCTCCAATGTGATTTATGCCGCAGGTAGCCTCTCTTTTCGCACAGACCTCCTAACATATTTGTATGCCGACGAGATCCTCACTTTAAAGACAAGACTTATCCATGACAATCAGATTTCGTAATGATGAGCAATACGGGTAAACTATCTGATTTCCGACATTTCAATAGCATTGGTGTATTAGTCTATTAATACACTGCAAATGTAATACAATATTATTCAATAATCCAAACAAAATTCGGATTATTTTATAAAGATGTGTAAAATTTTTTCATACTTGTTGATTTTTTTAAGTAGCTGCGGATAATTAATGTCATAATGGATGCGAAATTCTACGGATGAG
>CAZEOI010000125.1:0-6128 GCA_964513775.1 uncultured Sangeribacter sp.
ATCCCCCGTTGCACGAGTTCGTACCTCATCAGACTGCTACTCAGAAAGAGCTCGCAGAGGAGATGGGTCTTACTCTTGAGGAGGTTAAGGCTAAAGTTGATTCTCTTGAGGAGTTCAACCCAATGCTCGGCCACCGTGGCTGCCGTCTCGGTATCACATATCCCGAGATCACAGAGATGCAGACACGTGCCATCATCGAGGCTGCCCTCAACTGCAAGAAGCGTGGCATCAAGGTAGAGCCCGAGATCATGGTTCCTCTCGTAGGTGTGCTCAAAGAGCTTCAGAACCAGGCAGACATCATCAACACTACTGCTGCCAAGGTGTTTGAGGAGCGTGGCGAGTCACTCCACTACAAGGTGGGCACAATGATCGAGGTACCTCGTGCTGCTCTCACTGCCAACAAGATCGCTGAGGTTGCCGACTTCTTCTCATTCGGTACAAACGACCTCACTCAGATGACCTTCGGTTACTCTCGTGATGACGCTCCCAAGTTCCTCAAGTTCTACAAGGAGCAGGGTATCATCAAGGTAGATCCATTCGAGGTTCTTGATCAGGAAGGTGTAGGCCAGCTCGTAGAGATGGGTGTTAAGAAAGGCCGTTCTACCAACCCGGATCTCAAGGTAGGTATCTGTGGCGAGCACGGTGGCGAGCCCAGCAGCGTGAAATTCTGCGCTAAGCTCGGCATGAACTATGTATCTTGCTCACCCTATCGCGTGCCTATCGCACGCGTAGCAGCTGCGCAGGCTGCAATAGAAGACTAAAATTCTTCGCGACTAACAGTTAATACTATCATAAACCGCGGTAATATCTTGAATTCAAGGTATTACCGCGGTTCTTTTTATGCCTCTCCTCTATCCGATAGCAGCCTGCGCCGCTGCTATACGAGCGATAGGAACACACAATAACCCGATAGACACACGCTTCATAGGGCTACACATTAATAATTACATTTGCCACATTTACTACATCCATTGCAGATATATTTACTCCCACACTTTTCACACGATGACTTGAAATATGGTTGATGTAGAAATTCCTTTTCAATCTCAAATCCTAATGGATCGGTAAGATGAAACTCTATGGGTTTCCCAACATGATTCACTTGTGCCTTGAATGCCATTTCTGATTGAAGCCGTTTGTTAGGGATATGATACGTTTTCCCATCCTTGACAAATACAGTTCCTGTCTCAATAAAATAAAAGGAAACATCGTGCTTGAGACATTGAGCGGACAATGATTTTACCCAATCAAAATTGCATGGCCGAGCACCATCATAGTTCTCTCCCCCGGCTATTACCTGCTCAATTTGTCCTGAACTCAGAAAATTATCAATTACAATCGGTCCTATTAGCGGAGCAGTCATTATCCCTTTATGCTTGAAAGGAAGTTTCAATAATATCGGTATTCTTTCATCGGCTCTATACTGGTTCTCACAAGAGACATTGAAAAATATATTATCCCACCCGTCTCCCCAATCCGACGGCAGACATTTTTCAACTCTTTCCGGGCGTTTGGTTAGGAGAAAGAATCGCACATCGCTCCGCTCTTTCATCATCTGCCATGCGTAATCACGCCAAATGTCGGCTTCTTCAAGAAAAAAGTCGGATGTCATACAAACCCTGATCTGTTCGCCACTCCTGATCTTATAACCACCTCCCCGCTTGCGTTGAAGAGGATACTCAAATCCCTGCGTCTTATATATTTCACTCCCGACATTCCCTCTCAAACGATCGAGATAATACATATAGCAATGGGCACATCCTTCACTCACCTTTTTACAACCATGCCATGGATTCCAAATATCGTGCATTGTAGATCACTTCTCTTTTTGGTTGCGATGCTCGATAATCGTCTTCATATTTTTTTGAGCCCATTCGGTCAGCTTGACAATAATCGGAACGAGCGATTTACCGGTATCAGTAAGCGAATACTCCACTCTCGGAGGCACCTCTTGATAGAACGTGCGAAGCACAAGACCATCGGCTTCAAGAGTCCGGAGTGTATTGGAAAGTACCCGGGATGAAATGTCTGGTATCTTTCTTCCAAGCTCGTTATAACGTATCGGCTCGTTCTCACTGAGGACGAGTATTACCAATAAGGCCCACTTGTTGCCGAAACGTGCCACAACATTTCTTACAGGGCATATCTCAATAATAGAGTTTAGTTGTTCTTTTCTCCTCATGTTAAGTATTACTTTCAGTTGCAAAATTAGTATCTAATATCCATATATCCAAAGATATAACGAAAAGAAAAAATTTCAGCAAAATTTAATTTTACAACTTGCTGTAAATCACTAAAAGCGACAAATATGTTACTAACAATATAAAATGTAACCTCTTGAATAGAAGAACAATATTTGCTAATTTTGCGTTGACAAATAGTGTTAAACATATAAAAAACAAGACTATGACACGTATGATCAACAGTGCTGTAAAGCACACCGCACAGGCTTACCTCTGTGCAGAAGCCGAGAACGGTACTCCTTCAGGAGCATGTGGTTCAGCCTGTGGCGCAGGTGACGAAAAACCCGAATCCAAGCCCGCAGCTTGCGGCTCGGCTTGCGGCGCAGGTGAGAAGTAAAATCATCAACCGTCATCACGACTCCGGTGTAGGTACCACAATCCTGACATCGGAGTCGTTTACTCTGAATTTATGGAATATTTCGCGTTTCAATGGCATATCACCGACAGTTGCGACCAGCGGTGTGAACATTGCTATATATTTTCCGAAGGACACCCGCATCTGATAGAGATGCCTCTTGAAAAAGCCCGGGAGGTAATCAGGCAATGTGAGGAGATGTGCCGTAAGATGAACCGTCTGCCATATTTTTATATCACCGGTGGTGACCCGATTCTTCACCGTGACTTCTGGACAATCCTTTCCTTGCTTAAGGAGAGGGATATTCCGTTTACGATTCTCGGCAATCCGTTTCATCTAACCGATGACGTGTGCCGCAAGCTCAAGGAAATGGGATGCCAGAAGTATCAGCTTTCCATTGACGGGATGCGCGACACCCATGACTCAATACGCAAGCCGGGATCGTTTGATACTACCGTTGAGAAAATTGATGTACTCAGGAGAAACGGTATCCGTGTGGCAATAATGACAACTGTCTCAGGAACCAACATCGACGAAATTCCAGATATAATCGATCTTGTGGCGGAAAAGGGAGTGAATGTATTCGCCTTCGGACGTTACTGCCCTACCTCGGAAGAGAAATCCACACATATTTCCCCTGATGAGTATCGTGAATTTCTTGAACGTATCTGGCAGAAATTTACACAACACAAAGACTCCGGCACCATATTCAATCTGAAAGACCATCTGTGGACACTTTTCCTCTATGAGAAGGGATTGTTCAAGATACCCCGGAACAGTGACCCTGATGCGATCTACGACGGTTGCCATTGCGGGGACTGCCACTTTACAATTCAGCCCAACGGCAACGTAATGGCGTGTCGAAGATTTGAAAGCGTTGTCGGCAATCTCTTCCGAAAGCCGCTTCACGAATTATGGACAGGCGAAGAGATGGAAACATACCGACAATATGACAAATTTGAAAAATGCTCGAAGTGTGAGCTTCTTCGCTTCTGTCGTGGTTGCCCCGCCGTAGCATATGGCTATCATCGTTCATTTTACGCACCTGATCCTCAATGTTGGAAACAAGTATGAAAGCTGTTGTTTTGACAAAACCGTGTAAGGCGGAGGAAATAGCCTTGACGGAAATTCCCGTCCCACAGACACGTCCAGGATGGGTACTCATAAAAGTTAAGGCATTTGGAATCAATCATTCCGAAGTGCTCTTGCGTCAGTTTGAAATCGCTCAGGACTATATCAGGAAACCTATCATACCCGGAATAGAATGTGTTGGCGAAGTCGTCGATTCCTCAGATAGCGGTTTAGCAAAAGGCCAACGAGTTATGGCGCTTATGGGAGGTATGGGACGCAGTTTCAACGGCAGCTACGCAGAATACGCGTTGCTCCCTGTCAGTCATGTTTTTCCCATCGAAAGTGATCTTGATTGGGATGAGTTGGCAGCAATCCCTGAAACATTCTATACTGCATACGGGTCGTTGAGTCTATCCTTGCAGCTAAATCCTGACGACACTCTGCTTATCCGCTGTGGCTCTTCGACTGTAGGTATCGCGGCACTTCAGCTTGCCAAAGCGATGGGCGCAAAAGTAATTTCTACCACAAGGAGCGAAAAGAAAGCCGATTTACTACGTGGTTATGGTGCAGACGATGTTATATTGGAGGGTGAGGGTTTCCGAAAGCGATTCCTTGAAAAATATCCGACGGGAGCGACAAAGGTTCTGGAGCTCATCGGTGCTTCCACATTATCCGAATCCATGCGACTTACAGCCACACATGGCATCGTGTGCCATACGGGGCTTTTAGGCGGTGTTTACGGACTTAAGAATTTTGATCCGATTAAGGATATCCCATCCGGAGTGTATCTTACCGGATTTTATAGCAACTACCCTACTCTGCGTCAGATCAGTGATATGATGTCGCTGATTGAGAAAGGTGGTATACATCCTGTCATTGCTGAAAAATTCACGCTCGATGATATTTCCAAAGCCCATCTTCTCGCCGAGCAGCGCGGTCAGATAGGCAAGATTGTTGTTACCGTAAGTTGAAATTATTCCTCTCTTTTTGAATAACAAAGACAAGATTTAAAATTTAAGCGATATAAAATGTCATCATATAGTCAACAACAGAGTTCTAAAGTCACCACGGCCCACCTCCAGATAATGAAGGATGCCGGAGAAAAGATAGCTTGCATTACAGCTTACGATTATACTATGGCCCGTTTGGTTGATGGCGCCGGTATCGATGTCGTGCTGGTGGGTGATTCCGCCGCTAATGTCATGATGGGATATGACACCACCCTTCCTATAACTCTTGACGATATGATTACTTTCTCAAAAGGTACTGTCAGGGGTGTTAACCGGGCTCTTGTCATTGTTGACCTTCCATTTGGCTGTTATCAAGGAAGCATTGACAAGGCCGTGGACTCAGCTGTCAGGGTAATGAAGGAAACCGGAGCGGCGGCACTTAAACTTGAAGGAGGTGTGGAAATATGTGAACAGATTAAGCATATTCTCGCAGCAGGCATACCTGTATGCGGCCATCTTGGCTTGACACCTCAGTCAGTGAATAAATTCGGCGGATATGGGTTACGCGCCAAAAGTGAAGCAGAGTCAGAACGCTTAATGAGCGATGCTCTTATGCTACAGGATTTGGGTTGTTTTGCAATCGTGTTGGAGAAAATACCGGCTAATTTAGCTGAGAATGTAACTCACAAGCTATCTATTCCTACAATTGGGATCGGTGCCGGTCCCGCAACCGATGGGCAGGTGCTGGTTGTTCAGGATATGCTTGGCATGAACGATGGTTTCAAACCAAAGTTCATGCGACATTTCGGACATATTGGTGAATCCATAAAATCATCTGTCAGTGATTATGTTGGAGAAGTGAAACATCAAACGTTTCCATCTGTTGATGAAAGCTATTAAATTAACGTTAACAACAAATGACATGATCGGTTGTTACTGAATATAGACTCCCATATACTCAGTATTACTGAAACAGAGATATTTAACAAATAATATTATGGCACAGAAATCAGAACTTGAGAACACGGGAATCAAATCCGAAAAAATCATCGAGACATCGACTGCGTGGGATGGATCGGCATTACCGAATTATCCAACGGCTACTCCCGTAATCTCCATCTATAAATATACTTTTCCTCCGCATACAGTGACAAATCCGCATTACCATAAGATAATCAATTGTGGTGTCGTTTTAAGTGGAACACTTACTATAGTCTGCAAAGACGGCAGTTTCCACGACTTCCATGCCGGTGAACCATTGGTTGAGACGGATGGAGAAGTTCATCATGGAGAGAATCGCGGTGATGTCGATGCCGTGGTTCTTATGTTCTATGCCGGAGGCTGTAATATGCCATTATCAATTCCTGCCGACAAATAAAGCATTTAGCATCGAAATATAATAGATACAAAGTTAATCGCTCCGAGCTTACTAACATTAATTTAGCACAATCAGAGTCATAACTGATTGTTGGCATTTATGATGTCTTGAAGAGTGACATGTCTGTTTCG
>CAZEOI010000126.1:0-6109 GCA_964513775.1 uncultured Sangeribacter sp.
TTTTAGATAGTATGTTAGAGGATGAAAATGTTCCTATCTCCTTGAAAGATCAAATCAAAGAAATTCATAAGAGGTTATAAATGGAATCGAATCGTCTTTATTCTATCAATCCAATTTGACTATGAACCGACTCAATGCAATAATCTTATGCTTAATAAGTTGCTTTCTTTCGTGCTATCCACAGAGTGCATTCTATAATTTAGCAAGACAATACGCAGATGTGGGTAAATATGAAGATGCCATAAGGCTGACTAAGCAATGTTTAGAGTGGGACACAACTAATCCTGATAAATTCGATTTATTTTTTGATTTTGAGTCACTCTGTGAGTATTACTCATGTATTTTAGACCCCGATAGTTGTCTTCATTATGCAGATCAAGCTCTGAATATACTGAATGATGTAAATGACATCGAGCATTATAAACTCTATCAATTGTTGTCATCTCACTTGTTCAAAGCAGGATGTTTTGAAAGGGCAATAGATTGTAGAAAACAGATGCTCCATATTACCCAGGATACCTATGGGATTAATTCTCCTCGGTTAGTTAACGAATATTATATGTTGTCGTTCTTCTATCAGAAAGCGGGTAATAATGTACTCGCTGTTGATTATGCAAAAATGGAAGAGGAACAAGCATATCAAACAAGAGACATAATAGATGATTTTCCACATAGAAGAAGCTATGATGAACATTTTACCAGTCTTAGAACTGTAATTCAACTATGCGATGAACCAATTGCCGGTATCCAATACTTACTCAAAATCTTAAATGACCACCGTGATGCTATTGACAGTGAAAGCCGAATGCACACCTTAAACTCTATCTGGGCAATAAGCCGTGAAAATAATTTTCACGAAGGATGCGTAGCGGTATATAAAGAAAAAGCTCTATATGGAAGCTATAAAGAAATAATGACTAATCTCATTAACATCAGAGCCGAAGACTCTAATATCAAATACGATATTCATGCGGCAGAATATGCTCAACCTCTTTATGAACTTGTGATTAAAGATGAGTTAACACATTGGTTCTCTGATGAAGAAATTGAGTCTTTACTAGAATTATTGCCTCGTTATTATGGTGATATTGGTTTGATTCGTAAGTCATTCGATATGGCTAAGAAAAATTATGAATGGCGAAAAGAAAATAACAGGGATTTATTCTGTTGTGATGTAATGGTTCTTATATCTGGTTCGGGGTTACCGGAGGAAGCTGCCTATGCAGCTGACTTTGGAGAAAATTTATTGAAAGAACATCGTTATGACAAGAATGAAAATATATTAAGAACTATATACGAAAATCTTGCCTATGCATATCTTTGTCTTGGAAAAAATGAACGAGCAAACTTCTACATTGATAAAATAAAGGAATCTAATGAATATGAAGCACTACGAGCTAAGGCAATAGTCTATTACCATTCAGGAGATATGAAATCGTTATTACCAATATCAATAAAGCTAAATGATTTCAAGGATGTTCCTGAAGATAACCGAGGGTTTGATTTATTAATGCTCTTCATGTCTGCAAGAGATGCTCGGGACTATTCTGTCCTAAAAAAATATGCTAATGACTATGTTAGTACATACAGAGATAATCTGTTGCGTAATATACCTTTTTTGAGTGATGAGGAGCAGACTAAATATGTTCGGAATAGCCCATTCTCATATCCATTTATAAATGATTTTTTCATTGGGATGGATGAGAATAATCACATTGAATGGTCTTCTGCAAAAGAAGCATATAATTACTCATTGCTGAAGAAAGGAATATTGTTGATTAGTCAAACTGAATTTAGAACGGCAATTACAAATAGTTCCGACACGATAATTCAATCTCAGCGAAGAATGCTGCAAAACAGGGACAATAAAAACTTTTTACATAACGAAATAGCACAACGAAATCTTGTTAACTATGCATCTCATAGTAGTTCATATGAGAAAAGGCTTTCTTACACATGGGAAGACGTAAGAGACGCATTACATGACAATGAAGCGGCCATCGAATTCATAATGTGCTATAATTTTCGAAACTTCACAAATAATCAACCCAATCCGATATATTTAGCTCTCATTATCAAAAATGATAGCTATGAACCAATAACAGTTGCATTGTCTCCTGCATTAAATTTAACTCATTATTCCCCCAATGACATCCTATCAAAAGACAACACGTTACTATATAATATGTTATGGATGCCATTGGAACCCCATTTACAAGGAATTACGAAGATATATTTTTCTCCAGTGGAAAATCTTAACGCTATACCTATTGAATATGCTTCAATGGGAATAGATCGAGTATGTGACAAATGGGAAATGTTAAGGATATCTTCTACGCGTGAAATCATAGATAAAACTGATGAGGATAAAAGGAATAATGCGGTTTTATATGGTGGACTTAAGTATGATTTACATATAGATGAATTAGTTGCAATCAGTCGGCACGGAACATATCACTCTCCAACTACTTCGCGTGCAATACGCAATGATGATTTACGATACAAGGTTAAATATTTACCAGGAAGTCTATCAGAAGTCACTGATATTGCTAGACTATTTGACTTTTCACCTGATTTGATAACAGATACCTGTGGCACAGAGGAATCCTTCAAGTCTCTTGATGGTTCAACTTATGACATAATACATCTTGCCACTCATGGTTTTTTCTGGAGTGAAAGTGAAATTAGTAAACATGACAACATAGGATTTCTTCATGATGGATATTTCAAATCTCTTTCAAAAGAAGACAATGCTATGCTAAGGTCCGGACTGGTATTCAGCGGAGCCAGTGTGTTCTTAGAAGGCGGTGAATTACCCAATGACGTAGAAGATGGTATTCTAACCGCGTCAGAATTATCTACTCTTAATTTAGGTAAGACCAATTTAGTTGTATTATCAGCATGTGATAGCGGCTTAGGCGAAATCTCATCTGAAGGTGTTTTTGGATTACAACGCGGATTTAAACTTGCCGGAGCAAAATCGATTCTTATGTCTTTGTGGAAGGTTGATGATCAGGCAACTTATTTATTAATGACAGAATTCTATAGACACTACCTTTCAGGCAAATCCAAAAGACAATCATTATTCTTGGCTCAATCGGTTTTGCGTGAAAGTGAAGAATTTTCAGATCCATATTATTGGGGTGCATTTGTGATTTTAGACTGATTTATTTGGAAATCTCAGCTCAAATTTGCTTATTTGCATTGAACTCCTACTTTGGTGTAAATCAATATATTGAGCCATGTTGTGGTATTTATTAATTAAAATCTATTGAAACTATGGATAAATTTTATGATTCCATTGATTTCAATTCGAATGGTAAGCCATGTGATTTTATAGATGACGATGGTACTATTTGGATTTATCTTGGTGAGCGGGATGCTATTAATGAATGGGGAGGAATTCCCAAAGAAGATTAAACTTATCTGGGAATAAGGTGTGCTACAAATAGTGCACCTTATTTTTTTGCTCTTTACTGTTAACCTTTCCGTAGCTTATGTCATAAAGATACAAACAATTATAAGGAACAGATATATGAGCAATCCAATTACCATACCTGTAGACAATGACAATTATGAGCAACAGTTGGCTTATGACCTTGTTGCGAAAACAAACCGTTGCCTCTTTATTACCGGCAAAGCCGGCACAGGTAAAACGACTTTCATTCAGCGTATACAGAAGGAGATTCAGAAGAACTTTGCGGTGTTAGCTCCCACAGGTATAGCCGCAATTGCCGCCGGAGGGCAAACAGTTCATTCTTTCTTCGGATTTCCAATGGAGGTCATTGGTCCTCATACCAAATTACAGGTATCTTTCTCTAATGAGGAATTACTTAAACACGTTGATACTATCATTGTAGATGAAGCTTCAATGTTACGCAGTGACATGGTGGATGGTATGGATCGCTATTTGCGTTTAGCATTCCATAACAACATGCCATTTGGTGGGAAACAAATTATTTTTGTAGGAGATTTATTTCAACTTCAACCAGTTGTTAAAAAAGGGACTGTTGATGATGAGATGCTTTGCGATTTATATGGTGTCGGAACACCTTTCTTTTACAAAGCCAACGTCTTAAAACGAATAAATTTACCCAAAATAGAGTTTAAGAAAGTATACCGCCAGACTGACAATACATTTATCGAAATACTGAATAAAATACGAGTGGGAGAAGTAGGACACACGGAACTAAACATTCTAAATGAGCAAGTATCCTCTTCTGACGACATGGCCGATTATTCCGTTATCTTGACAGGATTTAATAAAAAAGCTGAGCGCATTAATGAGGTAAAGCTTAACGCACTGGAAGGTGATGAAGTTGTATATGATGGAATCAAAACCGATGAGTTTAAGCCGAGCGATTGTCCTGCTCCCGAACATTTGAGATTAAAGATTGGAGCGCAAGTAATTTTCTGTAGGAATGACTATTCTGCAAAGTGTGCCAATGGCACTATCGCTAAGGTTATAAACCTTGAAGATGATGTGATCCAGGTCCAGTTAGGAAATGGAAATAAGGTACGTGTAGTCCGGACCACTTGGGAAAGCTATGAAAAAGTATATAATCGGGAAACTCGCCGTATTGAATCTAAGGTAGTGGGGGCTTATAGTCAATTCCCTCTCAAATTAGCTTGGGCAATAACCATTCATCGCTCACAAGGAATGACCTTTGACCGCATGCATTTCGATCTTTCTTGGGGTACATTTGCAGCCGGGCAAGCTTATGTGGCAATCAGCAGAATGCGTTCTCTTGACGGATTAACTTTGAGTAACCCATTGATGGCGCATCACGTAACTGTCAATCCTGAAATTAAGGCTTTTTCCAATTCATTCAATGATGTAGTCATGATTCAAGATGAATTGGAATCCGGGAAAGAGGTTTATAAACATATTGCACGAAAGCAGTATGATCAGGCTTCCTTGGCCCTATTAAATATGACCCTTTCTAAAATCCAGCTCAAAGATTATCGCAATGCGGCATTACTTGCAAAACAAATGTTTGATGTAATGCTTGATGACGATAATCTGATTAATAAAACTGCAGGCCTCCCATTGATAAAAGACTGCAATATAACCTGCAATTTTCTCAATAGCGTCATATGTCTATATGGCAATAAGTATGAAGAAGCAATAGACTACGCAGATCTTGTCCTCTCCAGAAGAAATTGTCTGGAAGCCATGTATGTTAAGGCGCGTGCCAACTATGAGTTGGGTAATTGGGAGGAAACATCCGGTATTCTGTTTCAAATTATGGCCATCTCTACTGAAGGAGAAGAGAAAAGAGCTATTGATAAAAAACTTTATCTTTTAGAAATCAAGACCAACGACAAGATTGGCAATCCCAATGTGGGGTTATGTAAGAAACTCATAAAGATTTGTCCAAGTTGTAAAAGAGCATACTCATTTATGAGAAATGAAATTATCAAAAAAGGACAGACGCTATCTCGAGAGGATATTACAGCATCTGAGTTAATCAAAAGTTTTGATAATATCAAGTTAAATGAATCTGATTTTAATTCGATACTTAACGATATCGATATTAAGTCTGAGGTGTTTAGAGAATTCAAAAAAAAGTTATTAAAAATTGCATGATTTTTTTTAATAGCTATGTTAACCTTTGAGCATTGCTTATCATTAAGGATAAAACATCTTACTAAAATAAAAAATATGGATCAAGCATTTCTTTTCATTATTGCCATTTCCCTTGCTCTTTTAGTTGGGAAATGGGGAAGTACCCGAAAAATCGGGTTCGGATGGGCATTTGGCCTTTCCTTGTTTAATATCATTATAGGTATCATTGCTGTTGCATGCTCCAAGAAAAAAGAGAATGAAGTAGATAACCAAAAGAATTTTGACAAATGAGAACAGCTGGTTGGATATGTTTAATATTTGGAGTGCTAAGCTTTTTCGGGGCGGCACTCAAGGGTAATAGTGTCTTTGGCCCTTTGTTTTGGATTGGTCTTGGTACATTTCTTCTATATCGGGTAAATAATAAAGATGATGAGCGAGAGAAGAAACCCATAAAACTCGATCAACAATCTAAAGAGGAGACACACTTACAGGAAAGTATAACTAAGTCTATTCCTGAGACCACTCAAATTGAGAACCCAG
>CAZEOI010000127.1:0-6015 GCA_964513775.1 uncultured Sangeribacter sp.
ATTACGATTCGTTCACATATAACATAGTCCATGCGGTGAGAGAGTTGGGAGTGGTACCCGACGTGGTTCGCAACGACAAGATCACCCTTCCGGAGATCGGGAAATATGATAAGATAATAATCTCTCCCGGCCCGGGCATACCATCGGAGGCGGGCATATTGCCTGAGTTGCTGAAGGAATATGCCGGTAAGATGCCGATTTTCGGAGTCTGTCTCGGTCATCAGGCCATCGGTGAGCGTTTCGGAGCGAAATTGGAAAACCTTGAGGATGTATATCACGGCGTGCAGACAGAGGCATATGTAGTGGCTCCCGATTATCTTCTTGAGGGTATGGGCGACCGTTTCCCTGTAGGGCGTTATCATTCATGGATAGTGAGTGAAGAGGATTTCCCCGAATGTCTGGAGATTACCTCGCGCGATGAGGAGGGGCATATAATGTCGCTTCGCCACAGGGAGTATGATATTCATGGAGTGCAGTTTCACCCCGAATCGCTCCTTACTCCCGATGGGATTCGTATCATCTCAAATTTTCTTAATCACTGAACCTCTAATCCTCTTTAACCGTGAACAAGATATTATCAAATCTATTCGAGCATAAGAGCCTTACCAGAGAGGAGGCTCGCGATATTATGCTCAATATAGCCGATGGAAAATATAACGACAATCAGCTATCGGCATTCATGTCAGTGTTCCTTATGCGCAGCATCACTCCTGATGAGCTCACCGGATTCCGCGATGCTATTCTTCAGCGCCGTGTGCCGGTTGACTTCGGCGATGTGCAGGCCATAGACATTGTGGGCACCGGTGGCGACGGCAAAAACACGTTCAATATCTCCACCGCCTCATGCTTCGTGGTGGCCGGATCCGGACGGAAGGTGGTGAAGCATGGCAACTATGGCGCAAGCTCTGTGTCAGGTGCCTCCAACGTGCTTGAACAGCATGGCGTGAAATTCACTTTTGACACCGATAAGCTCCGTCGGTCGCTTGAAGAGAGTGGAGTGAGCTTCCTGCATGCCCCCTTCTTCAGCCCTGCGTTGAAGAGTGTGGGCCCGGTGCGCAGGTCGCTGAAGATGCGTACTTTCTTCAATATGCTCGGCCCGCTTGTCAACCCAACATTGCCTAAGAATCAGCTCCTTGGCGTGTATAATCTTAAACTTATGCGCCTTTACAGATATATAGCGCAGAATGAGGGCATCAACTGTACGATAGTCCATTCGCTCGACGGATATGACGAGATTTCCCTTACATCACCCTTCAAGGTGGTTAATAATGTAACAGAGAAGGTGATGGAGGCAAAAGACCTCGGCCTGACAGGAGGACGTCAGGAAGATCTCTTTGGAGGCGACACTGTGGAGGAGGCGGCAGCTGTTTTCGACGATGTGCTTTCCGGCAGAGCTTCCGATCCGAAGAAAAATTGCGTGATTGCCAACGCTGCATTCGCTATCAAGACTCTGGAACCCGGCTTGGCTTTGACAGAGGCTGTGAAGGAGGCGCGTGAGTCGCTTGAGAGTGGTGCGGCGCTCGACAGTTTCAGAAGATTCGTTGATATTAACAGCTGAGTTTATGGGTAGGAATATACTTCAGACAATAGCCGATACAAAGCGTCGGGAGGTTGAGGCGATGAAGCTGCTTATTCCGGAGGCGCGTATGCGCGAGATGGCTTTCATAAGCAAACGCACGCCGTGGAATTTTAAGGAGAGCATACGTATACATAAACCTGCTATCATAGCGGAACACAAACGCCGTTCGCCCTCAAAGGGAGAGATCTCCCCGATGAGTGATGTGGCGGAGGTGGCACGTATGTATGCCGTCAATAAGGCGGCTGCCATGTCGGTGCTTACCGACACTCCATATTTCGGTGGCAGTCTTGAAGACTTGGCCGTTGCTCGTCTGGCAGCCCCCTTCATGCCATTGCTGAGAAAAGAATTCATTGTAGATGAATATCAGATTTATCAGGCCCGGGTGTATGGTGCCGATGCCATTCTTCTGATAGCCGCTATGATTTCCGCAGATGAGATAAGACGTTTCAATTCTCTTGCCCATTTCTTAGGTCTTCAGACTTTGGTGGAGCTTCATTCGGCAGAGGAAATCTCCTCGCTTCCGGAAGATGCCGATATGGTGGGTATAAACAATCGCGATCTCACTTCATTCCACACCGACATCGACAATGCTGTCCGCCTTGTGGAGGCCCTCCCTCCCGATATGGTGAAGATTGCCGAGAGCGGAATTAAGACTCCGGAAGATCTTGTGCGTCTCAGAAACGTAGGTTTCGACGGATTTCTCATTGGCGAAGCATTTATGTCCACTCCCGATCCCGGCGAGAGATTAGCCGAATTTTTAAAAGTATGAAAGTGAAAGTGTGCGGCATGAAAGATGCCGGAAATGTAGCGTCAGTGGCTTCCCTGAAGCCCGATTATATGGGTTTTATCTTTTATAAACCCTCGCCGCGTTGTTGTCAACCTCTTGATCCGGCGGTAGTGAAGTCTCTCCCGGAAGGAATAGAGCCGGTGATGGTGTGTGTGGATATGCCGGAGGAGGAGATACTGAAGAATGCGGAGCGTTACGGATTTAAGACCGTGCAATTGCATGGACATGAGGAGCCGGAACTTTGTTTCAGCCTTCGCAGCCGTGGTTTGAAAGTGGTTAAGGCGTTAGGGATGCGTTCGGTAGAGAGTCTTGATATTCTAAGGGATTTCGAGGGTGCGGTAGATCTTTTTCTCCTCGACACTATGTGTGCCACAAAAGGAGGATCAGGCCGTAAGTTTGACTGGTCGATTCTGGATGCCTACGATCTTGACACTGATTTTTGGCTCAGTGGAGGCATCGGTCCGCAGGATGGTGAGGCTATCCGAAACATACACCATCCGCATTTCAAGGGTATAGACTTGAACAGTCGCTTTGAGACAGCTCCCGGAATCAAGGATGCCGATCTTCTCAGCACCTTCTTCAATGTATTAAATAGAAATTGATAATCAAATCCTTAAACTTGGGTGCATTGTTATCGCCCCCCGAAGTTTAGGTTTTAAAAATTAAAGATATGAATCGTCTTAGCAGTTTATTGCAGAAAAAAGATAAAAATTTATTGTCGGTCTATTTCACAGCGGGCTATCCGGAGAAGGATTCCACTGTGGCTGTAATGGATGCCTTGTGTAAAGGAGGTGCCGATATGATAGAGGTGGGTATCCCTTTCTCCGATCCTATGGCTGACGGGCCTGTGATTCAGAACAGCGGTACGATTGCCTTGCGCAACGGCATGACATTGCGTCTGCTTCTGGAGCAGGTTGCTGAGGCTCGCCGCATGAATCCCGATGTCCCGTTCATTGCTATGGGTTATATGAACCCGATAATGCAGATGGGGCCGGAGGAGTTTTTCCGTCGTGCCAAGGAGTCGGGTATAGACGCTGTTATAATTCCGGATCTTCCATTCGATATATATATTAAGGAATACAAGGATTTGAGCCGTAAATATGATATTCCGATGATCATGCTGATCACTCCGGAAACATCAGAGGAGCGCATACATCTTATCGACGAGCATTGCGATGGATTTATCTATATGGTGTCGGCGGCCTCCACAACCGGAGCACGAGATCGCTTCAATGAAGAACAGCTCGATTATTTCCGCCGGATAGATGGCATGAACCTCAAGCATCCCCGTCTGATAGGATTCGGTATATCGAATGTCACTACTTATGATGAGGCATGTCGCTACAGTAGTGGTGCCATAATAGGCTCTCAGTTTATAAAGCTTCTTGGATCAACAGCCACTCCCGAAGAGGCTGTAAAGGAACTTGTTTCACGTATAGGCAGATAAGCAGGTAAAAATTATTACCATTTTACGATCAAAAAAGTAGATTTATTTATTTTTTCGTCGCTTCGCAGATAGATTGCGCGGCGACGTTTTAATTTTGTAAGTAGCTGCGGATAATTAATGTCATAATAGATGCGAAATTCTACGGATGAGATCTGCATCGGATTTGAGGGAGTAATGTACTGACATTATGACTGAAAAGCCGAGGCGGAGATCGCCGTAGAATGTAGTAGACATATGATCATTAATTGTTCGTAGCTACTTATCATAAAAGAATAAAAATGATTACATAAGTATGAGTCACAAATTAATTAAAGCCATGTAGGCAATCTTTATCATTGTTTTTACGTTATAATGAAACCCTATTACGCTATAGGTGACAAATCTTATCAGTATATGTCACCATTATCTCATTAATCGACACATACTTTTAAAGACTGAAAACTATGAAAAAGGATATGATTTTTTTCTCGGAGGATGGTAAGGGACTTACCTCCACCTCCGCCAACCATATAGCAAATCTTGCCAAGGAGATGATTCAGGAGATGGAGACTTCACTTTCTGAACTGACGTTTTATTCCACTACGGTGACTCTTATCGGAGGTGCCAATCCAAATGTCTTGAATCAGGGTGCCAATGATGCTGATGTGGAGGCAGTGGTAGGAAAGCTTCACAAGATAGCTGATGCCAAGTCGCTGATAGCGTGGTTGCGCGAGGCTATCAAGGCCCATGAACGTCTGCTTGCCGAAAATTCCCGCCTCTCACTTGCCGATTTCGCAAAGGAGGAGGGTATAGAACTCAAGGAGCAACCGAAACCAACTCCGAGCCTTACTGAGGATGAGTATTTCGCATCTAAATCTATGGATGAGCGTTGCCGCTACTATTCGAAGGAGACTTTAGCCGCTACTCTTGGAAAGGCCATTCATCCCGGGGGTGCATATTCCGATGCCCGCAAGTCTCTTCAGGAGAAGGCTCAGAAACCTCATAATGTGGAGGGTAACGGACGTGACACCCTAATATATACTTATGCTCCCACCGTCAACAACGATCTCGTGGAGGATATATATTTCCGATTGCAGAAACAGTATCGTGAGGCACAGGCTCAGGTCAACGCGATGAAGTCTGATTGTCGTAAGGCTATGGAGGAATCGGCGATAGCCTCCAAGACTGAATATACCAAAGCGATGTCGGAATGGACAGCGGAGCGTAAACTTCTTGAAGCCCGCCATGCTGAACATATCCAGCGTAAGGCTAAGCAGATAGCAGCGCTCAAAATCCGCATACCGGAATCGTTACAGGCTATCTATGACACGGTTTCCGGCCTCGGCAAGAATAGCTGAAGATAATGAATAGCTGAAAAATATAGCATGAGGTTTGGCGACGGCCACCCGTTCAGGGGGCTGAGACCTTAAGGAGCGACGAGGATTGTCATCTGATTACTTGACTGTCTTATACGACAGACAAATAGGCACCTTATGCTGCAATGCGGCATAAGATTTAACTGACCGGATCTCCACAGTTTTATCTCTCTCCATGCCTGTGATGACTTGACTGTTCGGAGGCAGTTTTTGATTTCGACAGGAGGTCCGGGTTTTCGCTCTTGATGTCGCTCTTGTTTTCTCTGACATGACTCAACACTCCGCCTCATGCGAGGGGGAGGATATGAAGTGGCAGCCGTCTCTCCCGCCGCCCCTCATATCCTCCCCCTTTTTTATGTATTCATTCGGTAGGATGAGACTTTATGTACATGACATCAGGTTGTATCAATTATTCTTTTTCGTTTGACGGAAGGTAATATATGTAGAAGTTCTCATCAGATATATCCGGATTTCAGATTCAAAGGATTTCTGCAGATCAGCCTGATGTTGATTCGAAGCTATTCTTCCGCATCCGGTAGATCTCACACAAATTCACCATTGTCCCGATGATGCACGTCAGCGGTCACAAAACCCAAAAAACCTTCATGGACTACATCAAGCTCTCGTCAGATGAAATTGCCGATGAGATAGACGCAATCGTCAACGGAACAAAAGAAGAAGTATTCTGAGTGTCAAGGATTATCCAATGAATCTGAACGAGTGGAAATACTGCGATAGTCCGTCGCAATTATTGAACAGGCAAATGTTTATGAACTTTTTTAGTCCGTCTGAAGTGGTGGGCCAAATTGCCGCAGCGCACGCAGATAGCGTGCACCTTGGTGACGTA
>CAZEOI010000128.1:0-5937 GCA_964513775.1 uncultured Sangeribacter sp.
AATCACCTCCGAAAGATGTCTAAATCCGGACAAAGAAAAAGTTTAAACAACTTCAACGGCTCTAATTTGACCGGAGATGTAACAGGCTAAATATATCATATGTTACAGCGTCACGCTTTGCTCAAGCATAGGAGATGCTGATGGTCCTGACTGTTAAGGAGTGGAGAGAGTGAAAGAGGGGTTGAATCAGATATTCTCATCGGGCATATCAATCCAGACGGCATCAGGGAAGTTTGTACTCAGCCATTGCTGAAGATAACCGCGGGTATCTTCGGAAATTATCGGATCTTTGTCGAAGAAGGGATTGTAGATCACTCCGAATAAAGGAATATCGTAAGTTTTTACAGCATGGAGGGTAAGAAGAGCATGGTTTATGGCACCCAACTGCCCGTTTATCACTACCACCGTTGGAAGCTGGCGAGTATGCAGAAAATCGGCAGTCAGGAAATCCGGTGTGAGCGGCACCATCAGTCCTCCTGCACCTTCCACGAGCAGATGCGGGTAGCGGGATGCGAGTTCAGCAGTTGCCTTATCGATCAATTCAATATCCAAAGGACGCTCGTCGATAGCAGCCGCAAGATGAGGCGAGCAAGGATAGGAGTAGATTACGGGAGCAGTGAGATGCTGTTTATCCTCCTCTGTGAGTTCGATGCCCATTATCTCACGATGACGGAGAATATCTTCGCTCCATTCTTTATTACCGGTCTGAATCATTTTTTGAGTGATCACTTTCATTCCGGCGGCAGCCATCTCGCGAGCGAGCCACCCGGTAGCGATTGACTTGCCGACATCAGTGCCGACTCCGGTGATAAATAGAACAGGAGGAAATTTTATATCAGCTATATTCATATAGATGTATTCATGTAAGGTTAGTGTTAAGCAATGTATCCGAGCCGGGCCACCGACGAGGTTTACGCCATTGCCATAGCCGCGCAAAGTTAAGAATAGAATTTCGAATATGCAAAAAAATTAGGGTAGAGGACACCATAATGATGGTGACATCTACCCTAATCAGGATTCGGAATTATTGGCTTACCATGCAAACATGGGATAATCGTTCATCATATCGTTTACTTCCTGACGAACTTCTTTTATCACATTCTGGTCGTCGGCGTTGGAGAGAACCTTGTCGATGAGCTCGGCAATCTTCTCCATCAGATCCTCTTTGGCACCACGGGTTGTGATAGCGGCGGTGCCGAAGCGGAGACCTGAGGTGAGGAAGGGAGAACGAGAGTCGTAGGGCACCATGTTTTTGTTGGCTGTGATATCTGCCTCCACAAGCACACGTTCAGCTTTCTTACCGCTCATTTCGGGGAATTTGGGACGGAGGTCGACAAGCATACAGTGGTTGTCGGTTCCATCGGAGATAATCTTGTAGCCACGTTTGATGAGAGCGTTGGCAAGAGCGTCGGCATTCTTCTTAACCTGAGTAGCATACTCTTTCCATTCGGGCTGAAGAGCCTCGCCGAAAGCGACAGCCTTGGCAGCGATTACATGCTCAAGCGGACCACCCTGCACACCGGGGAAAACAGCAGAATCGAGGAGTGCAGACATCTTCTTGATCTCACCCTTGGGAGTCTTCTTGCCCCAGGGATTGTCGAAGTCTTTACCCATGAGGATAAGGCCGCCACGCGGACCACGGAGTGTTTTGTGGGTTGTAGTGGTGACAACGTGAGCGTGTTTAACAGGGTTCTCAAGGAGTCCGGCAGCTATAAGGCCAGCAGGGTGAGCCATATCAACCATGAAGATTGCACCGATCTCGTCAGCGAGTTTGCGGATACGTGCGTAATCCCACTCGCGGCTGTAGGCGCTGCCTCCGGCGATGATGAGTTTCGGTTTCTCAGCGCGGGCTTTCTCCTCCATCTCCTCATAGTTTACTCTGCCGGTGTTGGCATCCACAGTGTAGCTGATGGGCTTGAAGTGAAGGCCGGAGAAGTTTACAGGGCTACCATGGCTGAGGTGGCCGCCGTGGCTGAGGTCCATTCCCATGAATGTGTCGCCCGGCTGCAGGCAAGCCATGAAAACAGCCATGTTGGCCTGTGCGCCACTATGAGGCTGCACGTTGGCCCACTCGGCATCAAAAAGTTTCTTAGCGCGTTCGATGGCGAGAGTCTCAGCCTCGTCTACCACCTGACAGCCACCATAGTAGCGATGGCCGGGATAACCCTCGGCATATTTGTTGGTGAGGCATGAACCCATTGCACGCATAACTTCGTCGCTTACAAAATTCTCACTTGCGATGAGTTCGATTCCACGACGCTGGCGCAGATGCTCACGGTCGATGATCTCAAAGATTTCGTTGTCTCTTTTCATGATATGGTACTTTGTTTAAATAGCAGAGTGCATTAAACGGATAGCGTTCTACCAGCCCAATTTAATGCACTCTTGCTGTAAATTAATGGATGAAAAGTCTTTATTCAGATTGAATTTCCTGAGGATTTCTTCAAGCAGATTTTGTAGGCAAATCGAAAAACTTGAGGAAATCCATGGGGAAAGAATTATTATCCTCCGAAATTGTCGTAGTGGATAGCATCGGGCTCAACACCGAGGTTGTAGAGCATGTTGTTGACAGCATTACTCATCGGGCCCGGGCCGCACATATAGTATTGGATATCTTCCGGAGCCTCATGATCCTTCAGATAGGTCTCATACATCACCTGATGCACGAATCCGGCAGTGTATTTCACACCCGCTGCATCAGCGGCCGGATCAGGGCGGTCAAGTGCAAGATGGAAGTGGAAGTTGGGGAACTCCTTCTCAAGCTGGAGGAAATCCTGAAGATAGAACACCTCGTTGAGGGCACGTGCGCCGTAGAAATAGTGCATCTCCCGGTCGCGGGTGTTGAGAGTCTTCGTCATCCACATGATCTGAGCACGTAGAGGAGCCATACCTGCACCACCGCCAACCCAGATCATCTCAGCCTTAGAGTCGACGATAGGATGGAAATCACCGTAAGGACCGCTCATGAGCACCTTGTCGCCCGGCTTGAGAGAGAAGATGTAGGATGAAGCTATTCCGGGGGGCACATCCATGAAGCCGGTCTGAGGTTTCGGCTTGAATGGGGGAGTGGCGATACGCACTGTAAGCATGAAGCGGTCGCCTTCTTCAGGATAGTTGGCCATTGAATAGGCACGCACAGTCTCCTCTGTGTTCTTAGCCTTGAGAGTGAACAAGCCGAATTTCTCCCAAGCGGGTAGATATTCGTCGGTGATGAGCTTCTTGTCGATATCCTTGTCGTAATCCATCTCGTATTTCGGGATGCGGATCTGAGCGTAGGAACCGGGGATGAAGTTCATGTGGGCACCCTTGGGAAGCTGAACGATGAACTCCTTGATGAATGTGGCCACATTTGTGTTAGATATAACCTCACATTCCCATTCCTTGACATCGAGTGCGCTCTCATCAAGATGTATGGCCATATCGCCTTTCACTTTCACCTGACAGCCGAGACGCCAGTGGTCTTTGATCTGTTTGCGTGTGAAATGTACGGCCTCAGTGGGGAGCATATCGCCGCCACCTTCAAGCACCTGCACCTTACACTGGCCGCAACTTCCTTTGCCACCACAAGCTGAAGAGAGGTGGACGCCGCCATCGGCGAGGGTGGCGAGAAGCGACTTGCCGCTCTGGGCGCGCACATCCTTCTTGCCGTCGTTGATAGAGATTGTGACCTCACCGGAAGCCACAAGCCAGCTCTTGGCCAAGAGTAGAACTATGACGAGCACAAGCACGATGACCAGGAAGATCAGCGCAGCCGCCATTACAGAGTTCCAATGAATCATATTGAGTAGATACATATACTTTTCCTGTTTAGAGTTTGATTCCGAGGAAGCTCATGAAAGCTATGCCCATGAGTCCGGTGATGATGAAAGTGATGCCGATGCCTCTGAGTGGAGCGGGGATCTGGTTGTAGGACAGACGCTCGCGAATGGCAGCCAGGCAGGTGATGGCGAGAAGCCAGCCTACTCCGGAGCCTGCACCATAGACGGTGGCAGTCCAAGCATTGGTGAAATCACGCTGCTGCATGAAAAGCACCGCGCCAAGGATCGCACAGTTTACGGCTATCAGCGGGAGGAAGATGCCGAGCGACGAATATAGGGCCGGAGAATATTTCTCAATCGCCATCTCAAGAATCTGCACCAAGGCAGCTATGACGGAGATAAACATTATGAGGCCGAGGAAGCTGAGGTCGGTCTCCGCATATTCTTCGCCGAGCCAACTGAGGGCACCCGGCATAAGGATGTACTGATTTATACACCAGGTGACGGGAAGGGCGATGATAAGCACGAAGCTTACGGCCACACCGAGTCCGAACGCTGTCTTCACATTCTTCGACACCGCCAGGAATGAGCACATGCCGAGGAAGTAGGCGAATATCATGTTGTCGACAAAGATCGACCGGATAAACAAATTAAGATTTTCCATAATTTGAATCTGTATTTAAATGATAGGTAAGCGTAGGGGGCTTATTCCTGAAGATCTTTGTTGTGTGAACGATGAACCCATATGATGCACGCCACTGTGATGAGAGCCATCGGAGGGAGAATCATCATGCCGTTGTTCTGATAACCATGCTCATAGCACCACTGCGGAATCACCTGAAATCCGAAGAGAGTGCCGCTTCCGAGAAGCTCGCGGAAGAAGGCCACGATAATGAGGATGATGCCGTAGCCGAGACCGTTGCCGATTCCATCAAGGAAAGAGGCCCAGGGTCGGTTGCTCATGGCAAATGCCTCAAGACGTCCCATGATGATACAGTTGGTGATGATAAGGCCGATGAACACGGAGAGAGCTTTGCTAACATCGTAGGTATAGGCTTTGAGCACCTGATCTACGATTACAACAAGGGCGGCCACTACCACGAGCTGCACGATAATGCGGATGGAGGTGGGGATGGTGTTGCGAAGAAGCGAGATGATCACATTGGCGAGAGCAAGCACTGCTGTCACAGAGATTGTCATGACCACTGCCGGCTCAAGCTTGGCGGTGACTGCAAGTGCGGAACAGATTCCGAGCACCTGCACGATAACCGGATTGTCTTTCGAAAGAGGATTTACGAGAGGCAGAAGAGATTTGTTGATGGTCATAATGCGGAATCTTTAAGAGATTTGAAGAATGACGAATAAGGCTCAAGGGAGTTGAAGAGCATAGCCTGTACACCCTGACTGGTGATGGTGCCGCCACTGACAGCGTGTACCCATGCCTGGCCCTGAGGCTCCTTCCCGACCTTGGAAACGGCCACTGAAGTGAACGCGCCCTCGGCATTGAAGATGTTCTTACCCTCGAATTGGTTGGAGAACGCGGGCTTCTCAATTTCAGCACCAAGTCCCGGAGTCTCACCCTGATGAGCGAAATAGGCTCCGTAGATTGTGTCGCCGTTGTTGTCGAAAGCCACATAGCCCCAGATAGGGCCCCAAAGACCAGCGCCATACACCGGTATGATATATTTCATGCCATTGTCGGTGTTACATTCAAACACGGGGAGCAGACGCTCGGCGCCCGGTTTCTTTGTTTCAAGAGCCACGTTCACCTTGAAGGCGTCGGTGTTGGCGTCGATCTTTTCACCCTTATCATTTACAATGTAGCTTGAAGTGATGTGCTGGTTGAAGAGATTTGCCACAGTCTCCCCTTTCTGGGGCACGATGCGTGCGGCCGCGAGAATCTGACGTTTTGTATCGTTCTCGATATTCTCTATCTGACGGGGCCGGAGTGCCTGATACACTACCGACAGAACCACTCCCACCAC
This sequence comes from uncultured Sangeribacter sp., assembly GCA_964513775.1. Lineage (GTDB taxonomy): Bacteria > Bacteroidota > Bacteroidia > Bacteroidales > Muribaculaceae > Lepagella. The sequence continues at coordinate 5,744 of CAZEOI010000128.1, forward strand.
GATGACAAGCACGGTGGAGTAGATGATAGTATAGATGTTACTTTGTCTATTCATAATTGCCGGAGTGTTATTGGTTGTTGGCTGCTACGCGTTTCAGACGACGGTTGATGTTGGCGTTCACCACGCAATAGTCTATCAGGGCGGCGAAGCAGTTCATAAGGAGCACGGCGAGCATCGCACCCTCCGGATAGCCC
>CAZEOI010000129.1:0-5903 GCA_964513775.1 uncultured Sangeribacter sp.
TTAGATAACAAGAATTTTAATGGAATCTTTACTCTTTGCTGCCAATACCACTCATTATGGCCCGCACCTTTTGCATCATACACATATAAACGACCATTCTCCTGAGTATAACCCTTATTGGCAACAATCTCTCTTGCGACCACTTCGTATTTAATATAGTCGGCATCCCAATCTTTTGTGCCCTGATCCATATACAGGCGGTGGAGGCCATCGGTAGGAATATGGTCGCTAAGATATTGAAGGATTGCATTAGCGCATATCTCATCATCATTCATCGTATAATCGGGATTCAGATTGAGAGAGCCTATCCAATGTGTGGAAAGACAGGCCGCCCCACCGAATATCTCAGGGTATTCACAAAGAAGATACATAGAGGCGAGTCCACCCATGCTGGATCCCATTGCGAATGTCGTCTCCATGCCGGGAGCGGTGCAATAGAGCGAATCAACAAGCGGCTTCAGTTCTTTTGCAACAAATGCCGCCTCTTCATCTCCGTAGAAAATATCATTACAGGTTTGATATATAAATGTTTCCTCCTTCTGCTCGGGTGTAATATAATCAAGTGCCTTCTCCGGAAAATAATCGTTGGGACGAAGGTTCTCACTTCCTCTGTTATTAATCCCCACGACGATCGGCATATCAAAGTTATTGTCAGATTCGAGTTGATAGCAGGCTTTGTCAACGGCCCACGGCACGCCGGCAAAGGAGTATGACCCGTCGAAAAGATTTTGTCCATCATGAGCATATACTACCGGATATCTTCGGGTTCCTGCAGGATCATAACCATTCGGAGTCCAAACATCTACAATAATGTCTGACTGAAGATTTTCTGAGGAGATGGAATATCTTGTGATTGACCCATACGCCGATTTAGGGCATGGGTCATCGACTATCGTAAATTTCGGTAGAGCCGCCGATGCAGAGGCACCGACCATAATTCCTAAAAAGAAGAGAGCAATTGTGATCAATTTCATGGCTTTCAATTGTATTGGTCTGTAAAATTACTAAAAACAATTGGCGCGAACAAATTTGTCCTTCGTTTTAGAAGCTACAAAATAAAACAGAGGACTTTGCTATAAGTCAATCACCGCATCTCTAAGAAAATCTAAAAGAAAAGAAAAAGGAAAGACGCTGCCACCCGAGGCACCGCTGGTCAGCCAAACGCGGAAGCACGTGCTGTCGCTTCCGATCTTTCCTACAATGTATTCTTAAAACTATATCGGTCCGTTTGAGTGGTATGTTCTATGACATATAAATAACTTCGTGGCCCTTGGCCTCAGCAGCCTTGATAAACGCATCGACCATGGCAAACGTATTGCCGTTTTTGCGAGGACTCCCGGTGATAACCGTAATCTTCATTTCTTGATAGTATCGGAGTTCTGGTTATAGGCTTTTGCCACACATTTCCACTCCCCATCAAGTTTGAGCAACAGCAGGAAGTCAGTAAAGTCGATACTGCCACCCCACCCCTCTTCAAGCACACGCACTACTGCAACTGTTTCCTCCACGGCGAGCACATCTATGCGTGCTTTGAAGTCGGTGCCCGCACCCACGGTATCCACATTGTGGTAGAATTGCTCGATTGAACCGCGTTCTACGGCTCCGTTCAGGATTCCAAACAGGACGGCATCATCTGTAAACAGAGTCTTTGCATACTCGCTGTTGCCCTCGGCAACACTCTTTACGAACTTTTCTGCGGCCTGGGCCACTGCCTCGTATTCCTTAATCTGATCTCTCATATTTTATATATTTGATTGATTTTTCCGACTGCAAAATTACAATGATAATATCTAAAAATCAAGTACCGAAAAATTATTCGTATACCGAAAATTTTTTCGGTATATGGATATTAGGAAGTTATTGACTAACTTTGTAGTCCGAAAGAAATATAATACTGTGACTATGGCATACGAGAAGAAAATTCCTGTGGATCTTGATTGTCCGCTAAGGCTTACGATGAGCCTTATTGAATCAAAATGGAAATCCTGTATCCTTGATGAGCTTAGAGACGGGCAGCCACGGCGACCGAGCGAAATACATAAATGTCTGCCTGAAGCGGCCCCACGGGTTCTTGATATCCAACTGAAGGAAATGGTGGAAGATACTCTCGTCGAAAAGACTATCTATCCGGAGCTCCCGCCACGATCCGAATATAAGATCACTGAACTTGGATTGTCGCTCATTCCGATCATTGACCAAATGCTCAAATGGGGTGAGGAACATTTCGATATTTTCGAACGCAAATACGGGAAGAAGTAATTTAATAATAAGTAGCTGCTAACAATTAATCGATTATGTTTACACAGTAGTTGGAAAGATCTTGAACGATAAAACTCGTTCTTTTTGGCATCTTAGCCTTTGTCGTTCAGTCGCATAACGGTGTATGCTCCTTCACTCCGCAGGCTAATCTACTCAAAAATAACTTCGTTTTATCTGTTCATTAATTCTTAGCAACTACTTACATATTTTCACTTTCCCTCTGTTGATGCGTTTTGGCATCATCGGAGCAACCCATCGGCAGCTGTCATCAACAAGCTATATTTTAATAGCTTACCAACCGGCAAGTGGGATTCTTTTTGTCGGAGGTGGAAAAGTTGCATCAAGAGCATGTAAATCCTCCTCATCAAAAATAATGTCGAGGGCTTTGAAATTATCTATCACATGAGCTGATGACGAGGCTTTCGGAATAGCCATCACACCATCAAGCCTGATAGTCCATGCCAATGCAATCTGCGCAGGAGTGGCATCATGTTTTTCTGCAATCTTCAAAAGTACAGGATTTTTAAGCAATCGTCCCTCAGCAATGGGTGAATAGGCTATAACCGGCATTTGAAAATTTTGCGACCAAGGTATGAGGTCAAACTCCACTCCTCGTTCACCAAGATTATAGAGCACCTGATTTGCCTCACAAGCTGCTCCGTCGGGCATTGCTACGATTTTTTCCATATCGGGAACATCAATATTGCTGACACCCCAGCGGAGTATCTTTCCTTCTCGTTGCAATCTGGTCATAGCCTCAATCGTGTCCTCAAACGGGTGCGGACCTTTCCAGTGAAGCAGATAGAGGTCGAGTCTGTCAGTACGGAGCCTACGCAGACTATTTTCGCACGCACGGATAGTTCCCTCTATGCTTGCATTCTCCGGAAGCACCTTGCTGACAAGGAATACCTTGTCACGGATACCGTCAATGGCTTTACCAATAAATTCTTCGTTGGCATACATTTCCGCAGTGTCGATCATTTTCATTCCGAGGTCTATGCCGGTAAGCAACGCCTCTGTCTCCTGCTTGCGTTTGAGAGGATTCCGCCCCATGTTCCATGTACCTTGACCCAGGGAGCAAAGTTCAGTATCGTCTGAAAATTTTATTGTTTTCATTTGTCTGCTGTAAACTCCACCAAGTTGGTGGAGTTTTATAATCCTTTGATTATTTGTTTGTTGTATTCTGCACCAAGTTGGTGCAGTTTTTATATTGCCTCTGACGAAGAAAAGAAGAGATACCATTTCTTCATAGCCCAAAGATATCTGTCATAGAGTGCAAAGTTAGGGAAAAATCATGACATTGACAAGGAGCGGATATTCAATCACAATATTAAAGTTCCACATTATCAAATATTTCCCCTTCAATACTTATTATATTATCAAGACGGACTGATTGTTTATCAGACAATATCAGCAGACCGTCCATCTCATCTATACTCTTTACCTTTCCTATTACTTTATGATAATCTCCACCATGTTTGAAAACATCTGGTTGGAAGTATGTTATGATAACTTCAGCATTCCTCTTAATCGCACATTCAAGTCGATGCGTACAGGCTGAGAAGGAATGTCTTATGGTATCAAGAGCTTATAGCCACTGAGTTGGCTTGCAATTTCCGTCAAGTCAATAGGTATATTAACTTGCTGTCCATTGATTGTAAGTGTAACGGAGGTATTATTAAATACCGTCAATTTCTTAAATGTCATAGTTATTGACATCTGCTTACCCTCTTGTGTGGTAACCATTGAAGTTGCATCGTATGTTTTGCCGTCATTATTAAATTTTGCACAGCAAGTTTCTGAGCCAGTCTTAAAATTGTCATCGACAATTACAATGGTGGTTTTGCCATCATTGTTATCAAGGCTCTTGAATTTGAATTGCCCGTTTGCATTGATTGCAAAAACTGCGCAAATTAAAATAAATAATAGTTTCTTCATATTAAGGGGGTAATTATGTTGTCATTAACAGGAGCAAATTTAGTAATAATCTCAGAGATATACAAGTAGCCGTACATCAAATATATCAGTCAGATGCGCGGCCGTGTGGTATAGAAATTAAAATATGTTCCCAGAGCTGGCGACGATATGACATCTCATCGAGTTCAGCGATACGCACACCGCCCTTATCAGCAGGTATCTTCTTGGCAACTATATCCATAGCAATCTTGCAGAGATACATATTCGTGCCGATACGTGCCGTTGCGGTGATACATGTTTCCTACAGCACTTCACGAATCATCTTGACCGCCAACTCATGAGCCGTCATCTTATACGTCCGGAGATAGTCGGTTACGTCCATTATTACCTCATCAATGGAATAGACGTGAATATATCCTCCGGGGCTATATATCGGAGATAAACCTTGTAAATGCGAGTGCTGTATTCGATATAGTGCGCCATACGAGGAGGAACAACGATATAATCAACCGCTATTTCAGGATTAGAGTCAAGTACAGCCTTTGAATATGACTTTCCATTTCTCCCTCTTCGGTAGTTAGCCTCACGAACCTTCTACACTACCTCAAACAGTCGGGGGCTGCCACCGGTGCCATACTCCTTCAACGCCTGAGAAACGGCGAGGCAAATCGTCTTTTCAGTGCGCGAAGCATCTGCCACGACAAGACAGGTGCCAAGCGGATCCAACTTCCGTTCAACACATTCCACCGAAGCATAAAAGCTCTTCAAATCGATTGCCAAATACTGCCGATGCATTAACTTAAAAACTCAAAAAGGTACTTTGAAGTTAGACATGTAAGGAATCCTTAAGAAATCCGCTAACTCTTTCATACGTCCACTCATCTCCTTTTCGACCACCAACAATACCCGAATACTGGAGGAATTTGGATAAAGAGCTTTCTCCGCTTCCATGACGGAACGATATTTTACGCACTGGAAGATTCCTCTCAGTATATCATTCTCATCAGAAATTCGAGATTTGACTTCAACAGCCCAATTTTCCGTTTCAGTTTTAATGAATACATCAAGTCTATAAATTTAGATTTAGTTAATCGTTTGCGTCAGAATCTTCAATCTTCGCGTTCCCATGATAGCTATGTCTAAAAAAGAGTCGACAAAAATCAAACACTGAGCCGTTTCCAATATCTTCTTCCTTCTCAGATAGCTTACGTTATCTCAATTTCCAATTCTATAATGGCTGGTTTGTTGCGTTCTATACATTTATAGAACCCAATACTATTTTAGCCTATAAAAGTTATCTTCCATCTACCGTTTTTGTTAGAGCCTATCTTTTCCGTAAGAACCTTGTCCTGCATGAGGCGACGTTGATAACGTATTGACTCTGATTTCATTCCAAGTGCATTGGCGATTTCCTCTATTGAAGATTCAGGGAATGAGACCATCTGTTTCAGGATTGAACGTTGTATAACAGATAAATCCATATGTGAATCTATCTGTGAAATTATCTGTGAAACAGTGATGTTATCCACCTCTATTCTGCTGTTATGCCTAATGTTATCATTATTATTCTGTGAATATATCTGTGTTTTTATCTGTGATTTCACAGATAAAGGCAGTGTCAGCCACACCTCTTTGACTTCAGTTTCTTCATGGATTTCCGGGCTATTGAACCCAAGGATATCCCAAGCCTTGATTATCTTCATAAAGCCAGACCCGATATTATCACC
>CAZEOI010000130.1:0-5824 GCA_964513775.1 uncultured Sangeribacter sp.
ACATATCTATCCCTAAGAGATATGTAAAATGCACTACGGAGAAAGGATTTCACATAATGGAAAATCAGCAGTCGCCCTCAAACTCCGAACATATCCCGCAATCTGCCGGATCCACTTTCAACAGTGTTTCCATGCAGTCTGCACCCTCCCTCCCCCACCTCAATACTACTACTATTATTCGGAAATTACCGGTCAGACAACGCAAGGGGGCTGCCGACGGCAAGTATGCCAAAGCTGTGTCGCTATATGCCTCAACCAATCTCTCCATCCGCGAGATTGCCGAGATTGTCGGGTTCTCTCCGGATGCAGTCAGCGCTCATCTGCGGCGTCATCACCGTGATCTGATCTTGCGTCGTTATAGTGACGACATTACCGCCACCTCACCTACCCTACTTGACACCGACAAGATCAAGTCGCCGAAAGGACAATCCCTGATCACGCGCCAAAAATATGAAAAGGCTATCGAGGCTTGTGCATCATCCGACTTCATCGAATTCAATGTAAGCGAAATCGCTCACACATTCAATCTCGACCCCACGGCGTTAGCCTCCCAGCTGAAATATCACTTCCCCGAAATACTTACAGCCCGCGACAAGGAGCGAGCTAAATTAGGGATAGCCCACAATCGTCAGCGAGGCGCGCGGGCCGAAAGCATTGCCACATATTCAGAGGCTCTCGATCTCTACCGTAAATCAAGACTCTCGCTCATTGAAGTGGCGGAGCAGTGTAAAGTCTCTCCCGGCGGATTCGGACAATTTCTACGCTTCTACCATAAGGATTTGATAGAATGGAAAGCCCGGCAACGCGCAGACATCCGATCTTCAAAAGCTTCAAAGCCGGATCTCCGCCGGGCCTCCGGTTCTAATGCACCGTCTTCATCCATATCAGATTCTGAATCCACTTTCAGAAAAGAATCAGCCTCACGCCAAAAGACTGCGGCGGAGAAATATCTGCCGGCCATAGAGAGCCTCAGAGATAAGCCGCGACCTATAGCGAAAGTGGCGGCCGATTTCGGTTTTAATCCGGATGTGTTCCGAACCTATGTCAGGAAACATTGTCCTGAGCTTCACGCCGTCCAATCCATGCACGTAGACAATGAGGGGCGACGCAGCAAACGCAGCAGCAACGACAAGTATAAGGAGGCCATTGATGAATACCTATCCTCCTCTTTCACAATGAAAGAGATCGCCGAGCGACGCGGGCTGGTCTACAAAAGTCTTATGAGCTACATGAAGCGTCATGGCATCTCAAAATAATCCGCCCCTTAACACAAATTCCCCAGAAAAGAGCCTCGTTGCTTACAGGGCATCATGCAAAAAGTTTAGAACTTCTTTGTATAATCTCGATTTTATTATTAACTTTGCACCCAAAATGAAGGAAAAATGACAATAAAGATACAAAGTCATACATCATTTGGCAATTTCTTCTCTAAGTATATGCAAAACGGAAGCCTCAGCCTTTCGGCAACTTCCTTTTTCCAAATATTCAAGGCAACCCATTGGCGGGTTGCCTTTTTTTCTACCCTCCTTACCCACTCTTTGTTGCCTCAACTGAGCACCGGCAAAGGACGCCCTAACAAATAAATCATAAAAGCATATGTCTCGTTTACTTCTCGACAACGCAAACATCTGGACCGATGGCGGATTCCGCAACGGTGCAATCCTTATCAACGACAGCACCATCACGCAAGTGGGGAGCAAAATATCTCTCGATGACCTGTCAACCGACAACCCTTCGGAAGAGACCATAGCCATTGACCTCAACGGCAGATACTTAGTGCCGGGACTCGTAGACATGCACGTGCATTTCCGTGAACCGGGCTACTCTTATAAGGAGACCATCTATGCCGGCTCACGGGCGGCTCTCGCCGGTGGGTTCACCACAGTTTGCACAATGCCTAACCTGAATCCGGCACCGGACTCTCTGGAGAATCTGAAAATACAGCTCGACATAATAGCCCGCGATGCACAGATGCAGGTGATCCCCTTCGCAACCATCACTCGCAAGCGCATGGGCGATGAACTGATCGACTATGAGGCTCTCGCTCCCTGGGTGGCCGGATTCTCCGACGATGGTTCCGGCATACAGAGTGAGGAGGTGATGCGCCGGGCTATGAGCCGCATCGCCAAAACCGGCAAGATTCTATCGGCCCACTGCGAAGTAAACTCCCTGCTCCGCGGCGGCTACATCCACGATGGCGAGTATGCCCGCAGCAAGGGACATCGCGGCATTTGCTCCGAATCGGAATGGAGAGAGATCGAGCGAGACATAAAGCTCGCGGAGGAGACCGGCTGCCGCCTCCACGTTTGCCATATCTCCACCAAGGAGAGCGTGGATCTCATACGCAAGGCGAAGGCTCGCGGAGTGCAGGTGACTTGTGAGACAGGACCTCATTACCTCACTTTCTGCGACGATGATCTGCAAGAGGAGGGGCGCTTCAAGATGAACCCCCCAATTCGCTCCATGGCCGACCGCGATGCTCTGCGCGAAGGTATAGCCGACGGAACAATCGACGTGATAGCCACCGACCATGCCCCTCATTCCGCATCGGAAAAGAGCAAGGGACTCGAAAAAAGTGCTATGGGTGTGGTGGGGCTTGAGACTGCTTTCCAGGCCGTCTACACCACTATGGTCAAAGGCGGATTCATATCTTTTGAACGACTTGTAGAGGTGATGACTATCAATCCCCGCCGCATACTCGGACTTCCGATGGTCTACGGCCCTCAACCCGGCGATCCGGCCGATCTCACCGTGCTCTCCACTGAAGGCTCCTTTAAAGTTGACCCCTCGAAGTTCCATTCAAAAGGGTGTGCCACCCCTTACGCAGGGCTGACGCTATCGGGCCATGTGGATGCCACCATCTTCTCCGGCCGCATAGCCCGGGGATGAGCATCCCCCCTCAAAGATGACTAAAATATCAACTTAAATAATTCAAAACAAGCACTGATGCTTTCGAATACAAAAAAACTCGTACTTGAAGACGGCCGCGAATTTCCGGGAATTGGATTCGCCGCCGACACTGAAAGAGTAGGCGAACTTGTGTTCAACACCTCCATGGTGGGCTATCAGGAGATCCTTTCCGATCCCTCCTACGCTGACCAGATCATCGTGATGACCTATCCTCTTATCGGCAACTATGGAATCACCGATGAGGACTATGAAACCAAATTTCCCTCCATCGGAGGGATGATCGTGAAGGAGAACAACGACTCTCCCTCCAACTTCCGCTACACCAAGACTCTCGCCGAGGTCTTGGAGGAGAATGATATCCCGGCCATGAGCGGAGTCGACACCCGTATGCTCACGCGAATCCTGCGCGATGCGCGTGGCATCCGAGCCATAATAACAGATATCGACACTCCCACCGAGGAGGCCGTGGCCAAAATCAAGGCTGTGAAACGCCCTACGGATCTCGTGAGCCGCGTGAGCTGCAAGAAACGTTGGTTTGCCCGCACCGCCAACTATAAGTATGACATCGTGGCTATCGATTGCGGCATGAAATACAATATGGTGCGCAGCCTCAACGCCCACAACTGCAACGTCACGGTGGTGCCCTGGAACACCACTGCCGAGCAGATTCTCGCTTTCAACCCCGACGGCGTGCTTATCTCCAACGGGCCCGGTTCGCCGGAAGATGTGCCGGAGGTGGTGGAGACAATTCGTCAGCTCCGTGGACGTGTGCCGATGTTCGGCATCTGTCTTGGCCATCAGCTTATAGCTCTCGCTTATGGAGCGAAGATCGGAATCATCAATCCCGGCCATCGTGGAGGCAATCACCCTGTGAAGGAGCTTACCTCCGGCAAAGTGCTCATCACAAGCCAGAACCACGGTTATGCCGTGGTGCCGGAATCTGTGAAAGAGACTCCGCTTGAGATCACCCATATCAACCTCCTCGACAATACTGTAGAGGGATGCCGTTGTCTGCCTGACAAAGTGATCTCAGTGCAGTTCCATCCGGAGAGCGCCCCCGGTCCGCAAGACTCCATCTATCTCTTCGACGAGTTTATCAAAATGATCCCTCAGACCGCAAAGTAAAACATTTTTACTTAACCAAGAAAGCAATGCCTAAACGTACTGATATAAAGAAAGTAATGGTGATTGGCTCCGGCCCAATCGTTGTGGGTCAGGCCGCTGAGTTCGACTATGCGGGCACTCAGGCGTGTACCGCGCTCAAGGAGGAGGGCTACGAGGTGGTGCTCGTAAACTCCAACCCGGCCACCATCATGACCGACCCGGAGATCGCCCACAAGGTCTACATGGAGCCCCTCACTCTCGAATATGTGGCAAAGATCGTGCGCTATGAGCGTCCGGACGCTATCGTGCCGGGTCTCGGCGGACAAACGGGTCTGAATCTCGCCGTGCAGCTCGCCAAGAAGGGTGTGCTCGAAGAGTGTGGAGTGGAGATACTCGGCACTTCGTTCGACTCCATAGAGCGTGCCGAAGACCGTGAGCTCTTCAAGGAGCTATGCGAGAGCATCGGCGAACCGGTGCTCCCCTCCGACGTGGCCACAAGCATCGAACATGCCGTTGAGATTGCAGAGAAAATAGGATACCCGGTTATCCTGCGTCCGGCATTTACACTCGGTGGCACAGGTGGTGGTTTCGCCGACAACGAGACTGAACTGCGCGAGATGATGCGCACTGCCCTCGACCTATCTCCGGTGCATCAGGTGCTGGTGGAGAAGAGCATCAAAGGCTTCAAGGAGATTGAATTTGAGGTGATGCGCGATGCCAACGACACCGTGATCGCCATCTGCTCGATGGAGAACCTCGATCCTGTGGGCGTACACACAGGCGACTCTATCGTGGTGGCCCCTGCCCAGACCCTCTCCAACAAGGAATATCAGCTCCTGCGCGACAGCGCCTTGAAACTTATCCGTGCCCTGAAGATAGAGGGTGGATGCAACGTGCAGTTCGCGCTCGATCCCCTTTCGTTCGACTATTATCTGATAGAGGTGAATCCGCGTGTGTCTCGTTCTTCAGCCCTCGCATCAAAGGCGTCCGGCTATCCCATCGCCCGCGTGAGCGCCAAGATAGCAGTGGGGCTCCATCTTGATGAGATCGACCTCGGCCATGTGCCGGCAAGCTTTGAGCCGGCTCTCGACTATGTAGTCACCAAGATTGCCCGCTTCCCATTCGATAAGTTTGCCGATGCCTCCAACGAGCTCGGCACCCAGATGAAAGCCACCGGCGAAGTCATGAGCATAGGGCGTAACATGGAGGAGTCGCTGCTAAAAGCAGTGCGCTCTCTCGAAACGGGAGTATGCCACCTCTGGCATAAGAAATTCGACGATATGCCCACCAACGAGATTCTCGACTATATACGCCGTGCCACCGACGACCGTGTCTACGCTCTCGCCGAGCTTCTGCGCCGCGACGTAGACGCCGGACATATCTACAACCGCACGAAGATTGATATGTTCTTCCTCGACAAGATCAAGAGCATCGTTGATTTCGAGAAAGTGCTCAAGGCCAATCCTCTTGACCTCGACACTCTCCGCGAAGCCAAGCACATGGGCTTCAGCGACAAGTATATTGGTATGGTGTGGGGGAAAACTGAAGCGGAGATCTACCTCATGCGCAAGGAGGCCGGAATCATGCCGTCGTATAAGATGATCGACTCCTGCGCATCGGAATTCCACGCCAAAACAAACTATTTCTACTCCACCTACGAGACTGAGAATGAGTCGGTGCCCACGGAGCGCAAGAAGATTGTGGTGCTCGGTTCAGGCCCGATCCGTATCGGACAAGGTGTGGAGTTCGACTATTCCACCGTACACGCCATATGGTCAATACGCAAGGCTGGATATGAAGCTATAATCAT
>CAZEOI010000131.1:0-5756 GCA_964513775.1 uncultured Sangeribacter sp.
CATTTTTCCTATCAGGAAATCGTTCCAATTCATCTTTGACTGCCATTCTTTTTGCTGCTTGCCAAGCAAGTGCAATCCAACCTATTACCGTTAAGGCAATTCCAATCCAAAGAAGTATGCTTGCCATAGTTAAACCTGTAAAATATAAACCGATATAAAATAAACAGATGGCAGAGATGAAAGTTTACTTTAACAAGCCGCAACGCCTTACGCAGCTTATCGGTACCAATACCACCGTTATTGTCACCGGACGAAGAACAGGAAAGACCGACTCAATAGCCGCCCCTTTCGTTCTCCGCAATATACAGCGTATGCCGGGCTCGACATGAGGCATCGTCGTTCCCACCTCCAAGCACGGACTGACTAACACTATTCCGGGCTTACTCGCCGCTTGGAAACGTTGGGGATTCATAGAGGGTATTCACTATGTTGTCGGCAAGAAACCACCCAAATCTTTTCGTCAGCCTATCATCGACCCGAAAGATTATGAACACGTCATAACTTTCTACAACGGCTCCGTAGCGGTCATTATTTCTCAGGACCGCCCCGGCTCGTCAAACTCGCTCACTCTGTCGTGGCTACTGGTCGATGAAGCCTAGTTTATTGACTACGCAAAACTCAAAGATGAAACCCTCCCTGCAAACGGCGGCATTAAGTCGTATTTCGGGAAACACTCCTACAATCACTCAATTATGATTTTGAGTGATATGCCACAGACCTCAAAAGGGAGTTGGTTTTTACATTACCGCGACAAGATGGACGTGGAGCTTATCAAGACCATTGAGGCTACGGTCTATGAAATATGGCGTACAAAGCAGCGCATACGCGCTCTTAACGCCAAAGGTGAGACGGTTCCGGCACATCTCAAAGGCTATCTCCGTAGGCTCGACCGCAACCTTAACAAGATGCGGTCTGTCGCTGTATATTACAGGGAGTATTCATCTATCGAAAATCTGCAACTTCTCGGAGAAAACTACATTAAGCAGATGAAACGCGACCTTACACCGCTCACATTTCAGACCTCGATATTATGTCAACGCATAGGTATCGCCAAAGATGGCTTCTACTCGTCAATGCGTGAAGCGCATAAATATAACGCCAACGATAATCAGTACCTCGATACCCTCGGCTATGATTACGACTTTTCGACGCTCGACTCTCGCGCCGATGCAGACGTTGACCCGGACGCTCCCATTTGCATCGGTATGGACTACAACGCAAACATCAATTGGATTGTAGCAGGGCAACCGCGCGACCGACGCCTGAATGTGATAAAGTCATTCTACGTCAAGTTCGAGCGTAAAATTCCGGCACTCATTGATGATTTCTGCCGTTATTACTCGGAGCATCGAAACAAGACAGTGGTCTATTACTATGATGCAACCGCTCTCGGCTCGAACTATGCGGTCAACGACCAGGACTTCCATTATAATGTTGTCAAGGAATTTGAGGCTCGCGGTTGGCGTGTGGAGTCAGTCTATCTCGGTAATCCGATGCACAAGCACGAGAAGTATTTGCTTATCAACAATGCTTTCGCAGGAAAACAACGTCTTATGCCGTTTTTCAACCGCGAGAATAACGAGGACTTGATTCTCGCCATACAGTCGGCAGGTGTCAGTCGCGGACGCAACGGCTTCCGCAAAGACAAGTCCGGCGAGAAGTTGGCGGAGTCCGAAGAAGACCTGCTCGAACACCGCACCGACGGCACTGACGCTTTCGATACCCTCTATATAGGTTGCGAGAAATTCCCGTTCCACGATACTTTTTCGCTAAATATGAGCGGTGTTTTATAGTACACTAACTCATAAACGTATGGCAACCATAAAAGTAAAATTCCGCAACTCTACCGTTCCTGAGTCTGAGGGTACAGTGTACTATCAGATTATTCATAAGCGGATTGTTCGGCAGATTACCACTTCATACCATCTCTTTCCTTCTGAATGGAATGAGAAGAACGGTTGTGTTACCTGCCAATACAGCAATCCTCGTTATGACACCGTTAAGTCTATTCAACGCCGTATTACTTGGGATATTGATTTGTTCCGTCAGATATGCGAATCCTTTTTATCAAAGCGTCCTGAGTGTTCCGCTGATGAATTGGTGTCTGAATTCCTTGTTAGAAAAAAGAGGGGTACTCTTTTCAACTTCTTAAATGAAACGATTACAAAATTGCAGAAACTTGGTAAGGCAAGAACCGCAGAAACCTATTCTGCCGCTCTCGCCAGTTTCAAGAAGTTCAGAAAAGATGAAGATATCCTCCTACATGATATTAACTCGGATATTATGGAAAAATATCAGGCATATCTTTCATTAAACGGATTGACACCCAACACGATTTCTTTCTACATGAGAATACTTCGGGCAACCTATAATCGTGCTGTGGAAAGTGGTCTGATAGAGCAAGCGTTTCCCTTCCGCAGAGTATATACAGGTGTTGCAAAAACAGTGAAACGAGCCATATCCCTAAAGGCGGTCAAGGCAATAAAAATGCTCGACCTTTCGCAAAAGCCGACTTTGGAATTTGCACGTGATATGTTTCTTTTCAGCTTCTACACTCGCGGTATGTCATTCGTCGATATTGCTTATCTGAAAAAATCAGATTTCAATAACGGCACTATCTCATATCGCCGTAAGAAAACCGGTCAGCAACTTCATGTGGCTTGTGAGAAGTCTGTAATGCTCTTGATAGAGCGTTATCAAGCCGAAGTTGATAGTCCGTTTCTGCTTTCAATCATTACGAAGCCCGACAAAGATACTCGCAAACAATATCAGGCGAAGATGTACGCCATTAACAAATCACTGAAAGAAGTTGCACGGTTGGCAAAGGTTGATGTGCCGCTGACTCTTTATGTTGCTCGACACTCATGGGCGAGTATCGCGCACATTCAAAATATTCCTGTTTCAATCATCAGCGAAAGTATGGGGCATGATTCGGAAGCAACCACGCAAATATACTTGGCTTCCTTAGATGTTAGCGCGGTCAATAAAGCTAATAGTCAGATAATTGAAGCCCTTGAAAATTGTTGAGCAAAACTTCGCTCTCTTGTTAAGAGATAGATTGTGTGTGACTTTCAAATAGTTATTGTGTGATTTTCAAAACAATTCTGTTACAAGACCCTAAAATAGTGGTAACATACACAGCGAATTATCAGATATTTTTAGTAACTTTGCACAGATTTTATCTCTTAACAAGAGACGAAAATAATATTAACGACATCTGAAATAAACTATGATAAAGATAATATCACAAAACCCATATCGCACACTGGGCGTTCTTTCCAACTCTCCATTGAAAGAGAGAGTCGGAAACCAAAATCGCTTGGCTGCGTTTGCTAAAGTCGGGAAGGAGGTGGCCTTTCCTAATGACTTTGGGACGATTTTGACCAATAAACCGGTTAGAACGCCTGATAGTATTGCTGCGGCTAATACAGCTATAAACCTTGACAAAGACCAACTAAAATATGCGTTCTTTTGGTTTATCAACGGTTCACCGATGGACGAGATTGCCTTGAAGCATCTGCAAGCCGGAAACCGAGAGAAGGCCGAAGAAATCTTCCTGAAGAAAGAAACATATTCCTCTTTAATCAATTCCGGCGTTCTGGCCTTTATAGATGATAATACAGCCACCGGTCTTAATAACATCTCTAAAGTCATTCACAATTCTGCCTATCGCACAGAATTGCTTCAAGCATTAGGCCTCTCCAAACTTCAACTATCAGAAGACGATCTTGCTGAGCTTATAATTGCGGAACTGCTTAAAGAAGTTCCTGCAAGCAAACTTTTATCTGCTTGTACCAATGCCACTGACCGTGCCATTGTAAGCAAAAGTGCGCTTGATGAACCTATCTCGGCTATTAACTCCGCAATAGCCGTTGCCAAAAATGCAGATTCGAAAAATCCCGAAGCCAGTCTTGCCGCAGGTACTAAGTTGATGAACTCAACAAAATCTGCGTTAAAGCAGGTAAAGGATATTGCCGGAGCTTCCAGTCCCCAATATCAGATGGCGGCAGATAGTCTTGCAAAGCAGATACTCCAATGCGGCATCAACTACTATAATAATGCCCCTGACTCAGATGTGGAAAGTCCTCGCAAGGCTATGGTGCTTCAATCCTATGCTTTGTCGATTGCCATAGGACAACTCACTAAAGACAGATGTAAAGAGAACTATGACATCTTGAAACAGGCAGTTGACAATATGCCTCCTGTCGAGGTCGCTATCGAAACTCGCAAGGTGAAAGAGGAATTGAGAAAGTTCTGCCAGTTACCCGACAAAATTTCTCACTCCGTTACTCTGCTCAACAACACTAAACCGTTGTTGCAGACCATCAAGTCAAAACTTGGAGCTTCCAACTCTTTCTACATCTCGCTCTCAACGCAAGTTGTTGGTAATGCTTTACACAACATTATCGAGGAGGTCAATCAGGCGCAGAACACCTTTGGTCGCATGATTGAAGAATGTAAGCGTCGTGGTATTAACCCTTCTTTGGTTGGTTCTACACTCCTTGATAATATCAAGCCCGTAGTGCGTGAAGCATGGAAAGCAACTCTCCTAATGGACACTTTCGATATGGAATCTGAGTTTAAGACTAAACGATACAATCCAAATCGTCAGTCTCTCAAAGGTATGTGCGATGACCTCGGCATCTCTACATACTCCAGTTCATCTTCCAGTCGTTCAAGCTATTCTTCATCGACAACGAGAACGACTTCTTCAACAACACCTAGAACCTCAACTACAAGTTCATCATCTTCCGATGATGGCCTTCCTGTAGGATGTTGGGTTGCAATCATCATCGCAATTATAATATTCCTCTGCAACGTGTTATGAACAAATTCATCCTAACCCTTGGCATTGCATTTATAGCCAATGTATCGTTTGCAAGCCCTGCGAACGACTCCCTGCGTACTTGCTTTAATAAAATTCAAGCGACCGACGCAACAGTACAAACCCTTCAGAGCGAAAACGATGCTCTTAAATCAGAAGTTACTTCTCTTAACTATACCATTTCCGCGCAGTCTAATGAGATTGACTCCCTGAAATCTGTCTTAGTGGAAACCAACAAAAGCGTAGCCGCTCTTGCAGATAGTCTCAATATAAACATATCTACTACGCGAGAGCAAATTCAGACCAACTCGGACAACCTTAATCAAACCATTGCGAAAAAATCCCAAACTGGTATGTGGATTTTTATTGTTCTCGCATTGGTTGTTGCTGTCATCGCTTTCATCTTTGGTCGTCTGCTTACTAAACGTGGTAATGAAGTTGCCTCGCTTTCGGCTAAAGCAGATAAGCTAAACGAAGAAATCGTAAATCGCCTCTCATCCGAAATGTCTGAGATGCAATCCCTCTCTAAGCAGATCGGCTCTATCCCTACCACACCTGGTGGTGGAACTGACACCGAACAAAAACTTATTACCACCCTTGCTGATAGAATTACATTTATGGAGATGACTCTCTACAAAATGGATAGCTCGGTACGAGGTCATAAGCAGCTCTCAAGGTCAATTAAACAAATGAAAGATAATCTTCTTGCTAATAGTTACGAACTTGTCGATATGCTTGGCAAGGATTATCACGATGGCATGAAAGTAACCGCCAACTTTGTTGAAGATGAAAATCTTCCCGAGGGCAAGCAGATTATTACCGGAATCATCAAGCCTCAGATTAACTATCAGGGCAAGATGATACAGTCTGCACAAATCACAGTAAGTCAAAACTTATAATCTCCATATATCAATGGCACAGGCAAAAATGA
>CAZEOI010000132.1:0-5650 GCA_964513775.1 uncultured Sangeribacter sp.
GTATGACCACCTGTCGGCCGGTCTTCTCATGAGCAGTCTCGATTATCTTTCTGAATCGTTGGGAATATGTCAGATCTGATTTATCGACGTCAAACTTTTTCTCCCAATCGGAGAATAGCCCTTCGAGAACGTCATCAATACCGCCGGGCTGTTCGAACATACCGGTGTTGAAGTCGAGTCGCAGCACGGGATATGGTTGCCAGTCCCAGTCGGAGGAGTCGATATGCAGACCTTTGAAGAGCTCTCGTTTTCCTTCGAAGAAATACCTGAGAGTGGAGAGGAAGAGACTCTTTCCGAAACGGCGCGGACGAGCCAGGAAATAGTATTTGCTTCCTGATTTAATCTTATCTATGTATTGTGTTTTGTCGATATAGATATATCTGCCATCACGAATCGACTTGAAGTCCTGATCACCGATCGGATATTTTACTTTTGCCTCCATAATTCTACTGTTTATGTGCAAAAATAGTATTTTCCCCCGTGATTTCCAAAGAAGTTAGCAATTCTGTCACTACTAAGCCACGGCTCTTTCGTTCAACACCGGCATTACAATCGCAACTCAAGCATGTCAGGAAAAGAGTAATGAGATAAAGGCTCTTCCTATACTGATTGACAAAATCGACATACCCGGAAAGATTGTCACCGCAAATGCCATGTAGAAGCAGAAGGATATCATCGATAAAATTAGGAACAAAGGAGGAGACTTTCTAATAGAACTCAAAGCCAATCAACGCACACTGCGTTATAGTGTGGAAGTCAGCAAGAGCAGCCCGCATCCTTGATACCATTCAAAGAATTGTCTGTTCCATATTTTCCGCATGGAAAGGACGGCGCAAAAAGAAAGCCGATAAGAAAAAAGGTATAGCGGAACTAATGAGATATATCTCCATGAGCTTTTCACGGCTTATTCGCTTCTTAGTCTAAAAATGGAAAAATAGAATTTTAAGAAAAGATAACTTCCTGAAATCCAAATATAAAAATTTGCCCGATTCGTACTGAACCGGGTAAGGGAGATTATGGCGTTATTTTAAGTTTAAATTAAAGAGCCGAGAGTAAGTCTCGAATAATAGGGGGTTGAACGGAGATAAGTTGAGTCATTAAGTCACTCCAAGTAGAGAGAATTGAAAAAAAATCATTAACTTCGTTGAATAAGTATATGCCTTAATTCCGCATAGGTAGATAAATTTTTACAGAGATGCCTGAAATCAGTGTGGTCATACCCATATATAATGCCGAGGCTTTCCTGCGGGAGAGTATCGGGAGTGTACTTTCCCAATCGTTCAGCGATTGGGAACTGATTCTTGTTGACGATGGGTCGGGCGACGGGTCTAACCGGATATGCCGGGAATATGAGGCTTCCGACAGCCGTATCCGGCTTTTGCGAAAAGAGAACGGAGGATTGTCAAGCGCACGTAATGCCGGTCTTGACGTGGCTTCCGGCAGGTATATCACATTTCTTGATGCGGACGATGAGTTATATCCCGATGCTCTTGAGGCACTTCATTCCCATGCGGATAGGAAAGGACTTGGATTGGTGATAGGAAAATCAATTAATTCGGTGTCACGCCCTGATGGTGTGAAAGGTCTCGGGAAGATGGCTGTGTTCGACGCGGAGGCGTTATGCAGGGCTATGCTCTACAGGGTGCCTCATCCCAGCACTTCGGCTTGCGGACGCATCTATCGGCGTGAGCTTTTCGATGGAATACGCTTCTACAATGGCATGTATGAGGATCTGGAGATTTTCCATAAACTTGTCTTACGGGCAGGGAGAGTAGGAGTGATCGATAAGCCTGTATATTTCTATCGGGATAATCCCGGGAGCTTCATAAACACCTGGTCGGATAGACGTAAGGATGCCGTGAAGGTCACGCAGATGATAGCCGATACATATGCTGACCATCCACTGCTCTACAAGGCGGCTTTAAACCGTCAGTTCCGTGCCAATTTCAATCTGCTGCTCACATTGTTGCAGATGCGTCCCGACGATCATGAAGCGATAGTGGCCTGCTTCTCAAAAATCAGAGAGCTTCGAAGAGGTGTCTTGTGTGACAGTTTCTCATTGCTGTCAACGAAAGGGGGCGCTGTGATCTCTTACTTAGGTCTTGGTCTCATCAGGCATGCGCTTCCTCTTCTCAGGCGTCTTAATCCCCCGCGTCCCTGACATACAGACAATTCTTGCTGTTATACAAAAGTGCAACAGCAAGAATTGTCAAAAAGATCCTACTCATCAAGGAGCCGGATCTACGCTTTTCCCCGAGCGTAGATCCGGGTATTATATAATAACTTTATCAGAATTTATCTTACTATAATTTTCTTCGTGGAGTTCACTCCGGTGGCATCTGTGGATACAACCAGGTATATGCCGGGCATATCGGCACTGATTACCCCTGTTTCACCGTGGCTGACGCAGGCGGTTCCTACAAGCTGACCTGAGAGGTTGAAAAGAGAGGCATTTACCGTCTTATCAGTATTAATGATGATGGAATTATCTTTAACATAGATCTTTACGTTGTTCTCACATGTGAGCTCTGCCACTGCACTTGATACTTCTGTAGCCGGATTGCCGAGAGCCTTAACCTCAGCATCTGTAAGAGCTCTGTCAAAAAACATTAGCTTGGTGCAATATAGGGGTGCATCTTCTTCATTATCGTCTGCGAAGAAAAGAGTGCCTGCCTCTTCGAGGGCATAGCGTCCGTCGATTTTCGATACATTGCCGGATGTGCCCTCCTCAATAAGATTGCCATCAGCATATAGGGCATAGCGGCCGTCAGCCTGATTTACCGTGAGAGTGAGACGATACCAGATGTCGGGTTCAGCTGCCCATGATGAACTGTAGCCACCAAGAAAGCCACTTCCGAAATTACCCGAAGTGTTGAGGCAAAGTTTACTATCGGTGTTGTTATACGGATTCGATTGGAAAAGACAGTAATATGTGCCGAGTGTAGGAAGCTTTATGTCCATCACTGCCGAGTAGGTGCCCACGTAAGGATTCTCTGGATCAGCAGGATTTGTGAAACCTGCCAGTCCACTGAAATCACATTTTATATAGGCTCCTGTAGGAATATATACATAGCCGTCTTCCTTATTTATACCATTGCCATCGGAGATGAACTCGATGGGTTTGTACTTGGTTTCGCCAACCTCATTTACGAACTGCATATTCTTTCCAACAGTGGCATCGGTCATGGTAGCCTCTGTATTGAAATCTGCCATAAAGTAGGCTTCCGGAACTTGAGCATAGGACGAAGCAACCGATGCAACTCCCAATAGCATTAGGGGTAAAACTCTTTTCATGGTTCTCATGGTTTAGGTGAATGAAAAAATGGGGTAAAATTTGATCCGGAATCTACACGTATTGCAGAAATCAGATCTTCTTTACCTCATATACATTCCTATCATGAGGAAATACTATTTGAATCATATGTTATACAACATAATTTCATTTCCTATCGCTCGTTTAGCTCGCTAAACTTCTTAATCGAGCTAAAAAAATCATCTCCGAAAGCTGTCTAAATCCAGACAAAGAAAAATTTTAGACACCATCATCGCGTAGAGGTGGTATCACGGTTATAGGGAATCGTGAATCCGTAGACTTTGCTTAAAATGGAGAGTGTCTCGTTGATATCGTCATCAGGCAACACTCCGGTGAACGGGCTGTTGATTGCTGTGGCGATCTCGTTACTTATTGATACCTCATATTTCTCTTCAAGATTCTTTATGAGTTCTTCCGGAGATATACTGTCATAGCGGATTCCAAATACTCTGCGTCTAAGCATCGGATTTGAACGGAACACGGCAATATCGAATGAAGAGGTTGACTTATCATAGACAACGGATTCTCCGGCTGCGATGCAGACACTCTCTCCGGCTTCGTTTGAAACAGTGACGCTTCCTTTGTCAAGAATTACTTCAGCCGATTTTGAATTGCCGCGAGAATATATATTAAAGCTTGTGCCCGTGACTTTGACAGAAATTCCATCACTATTCACAATGAAGGGATGCCGGCTGTCTTTACTGATATCAAAATAGGCCTCACCGTCAAATTCCACTGTGCGATTGCCGAGCGCGAGGTCAGAAGGATAGCGGAGGGTGGTGCGTCCGGCAAGATTCACTACTGATCCGTCTGGAAGGATGACACGTGATTTTTCACCGAATCCGGTGGAGATTTCCGTGTATCCGCCGGATGTGATGAGACTGCTTGTATGAGTAGCGAAGAACACGGAGAGAGCAATGGCAACCAAGCCTATAATCATGGCCGCCATAGACATGATTTTCCATTTTTTTACGGGGTCATCCTGTTTGTAATGATCAATACTATCGTCTCCCTCCTCCCGGTCGGTTGCCGTTAAAATTTCGAAGGAGAGATTATTCCTTACACGGTCTACAACTTCCTGCGGAATCAAGGAGTCATCGGGATCGTCATCTTCGCCAGCGACGGCATCCATTGCTCTTATCACTTCAGCGGGTGGCAATGAAGTAATCAGCCTACGCATCTCTTCGAGTTCGCAGGGTGTCAGAGTGTTTGTACGGTATTTCTTTATAAGTTCTTCAATCAACATAGCAATTTCTTATCGTGATGACATATCCTTGAAATGAAATATAAGGCTTGCAATCGTAAACAACAGTATCAGGAGGCCGGAATTTTTCCCTAACGACTGGCGTAGGGTCTTCAATCCTGATGACAATGCATTTTTAATGGTCTGGACACTTAGCCCGAGTTCTGCCGCAATCTCGACTACCTCAAGGTTTTCCAATCGGGACATTCTTACCACACGGCGCTGCGTAGGGGGAAGTTTATCCATCTCCACCGCTATCATTCTCTCGAATTCGCGGTATTCTATATTTTCGAAATCTCTGTGTGAATCGGGCTCCTGCAGCGCTTTGATATAATCGTTGTAGAGATTCGAATTCAGACGCGATTTCCAAAGGTTAAGTATACGGTTGCGCAAGGATGTGAAGAGGTAGGGCCGCAAGGTGTCGACGTTCTTCAGTTCATCTTTTGTGCGCCATAGGTTCAGAAACACATCCTGAACCAAATCTTCCGCATCTTCCGCATTCCCGGTGAGACGGATACAATAGGCAAGCATACGCCGCCCGTAGATGTCGTATATTGTCTGAAATGCCTCCTTGTGTCCACTACGGAGCCTCTCGATTATGTACCTCTCATCGTTATTATCCACGTGCATGATGCTGTGTCGTAATACGGGTAAGCGGGCAGGAGTTTACCGGCTTCCTCAGATGTATTAAGAATGTGAAAACGTGTGCAAATTTATCACACTGACTTATTATTTCCAAATATTTCCTCTGATATTTTTCGGCTATCTCCAGATTACAGTAAAAGTAAGCCCGGAGATAGCCGAGACAGGGGATGGATTGCTACTGATATCAGGGAAGCACCACCGTAGTCAGAATCGGGAAGTGGTCGGAGGGGAGACGGGTTTCATACGGGAGCACTTCACAGTCATAACCTCCGGCAGTGTCGGAGATTTTCCCTCCATCAGGTGATGTGCGGTAGGAATCGGTGAGGATCCCATAGCGCAGCACTTTCACATCAGGAGACGTGACTATATGATCGATGCTGCTGTTGCAGTAGCCGGAGCCATTAAATACGTTCCAAGTGCCGTTGGTCTCCTAGACGAAATTCGCCGTA
>CAZEOI010000133.1:0-5538 GCA_964513775.1 uncultured Sangeribacter sp.
GTGAACTTGTCGGCACACAGTATCCCGACGAGTGCTGGGTCGCAATTTACGACAATGACGATTTCCTTAACCCGACACTCGTGAAAACCGATCGTATAAGCACTCCTGCGGGGCGCTACAGATCGCAATATTATCAGACAATCTGGGCAGCCGAGAATGGAGATATCTATGTGTTCTCCCCTTCTTATGCCAAAACCATGACCGATCAGCTTCAGAAGACAAAGCTCAATGCCGGCGTATGCCGCATTCCGGCCGGTTCGAAACAGTTTGACGACTATTATTGCGACATCGAATCGCAAGCCGACGGTAAGTCGTTCATGCGTTGCTGGCCCGCGGGAGGCAATTACTTCCTGATGGTGATGTACGACCGTCCACTTTCCCAGAGTGGGTTTGCCGGCACCGACCTCGCAATCTTTGATGCCACATCAAAGAAACTGTCATACGTAACCGGACTCCCTGACAATATCACATCATTAGGCAAGACAGTATTTACTCAAAACGGCAACGTGTATATCCCTGTCAACGTGGAAAATGGCTATCCCACAATATATCGGATCAATCCCGCAACCGCTCAGGCAACCAAGGGTGTGGTAATCGAGGGTGCTTCCGACATAACAGGCTTCGGATATTTGGACCCTGTAAAATAATGTTCTATGAAGATTTTTCGTAAGATTCATCTGTGGCTTTCCGTGCCTTTCGGAATAATCATAACCCTGATTTGCTTCTCAGGAGCAATGCTTATCTTCGAGCCGGAAATTACCCGTAGCATTAAAAGCGATGTTTACTATGTAAGCTCCTCCGATGGAGAACCTATCCCTATGGGGGAGCTTATGGAAACTGTCAAAGCTACTTTACCGGATTCCGTGTCCATCACGGGAGTAACAGTGTTTTCGGACAAAGACAGGACATATCAGGTAAATCTCTCCAAACCTCGCAGAGCCTCTTTGTTTGTTGATCCATATTCCGGACAAATCACCGGCAAATATGAACGTATTGGCTTCTTCTCCACGATGTTCAAGCTTCACCGCTGGCTTCTTGACAGTGCTAATCCTCATGGAGATGGTGTTAAAGTCGGCAAGCTTCTTGTAGGTATATCCACCCTTATCTTCGTGATTGTCCTTATAACCGGAGTCATCATATGGTGGCCGCGCGCCCGTAAGAATCTACGTCGCAGTTTATCGATCTCATTCAAGGATGGCTGGCGTGGTATATGGAAGGGTCTGCATGTGGCAGGCGGTATGTATGCACTACTATTCGTTCTTGCAATGTCCTTGACAGGACTTACATGGTCGTTCAACTGGTATCGTACAGCATTTTATGCAGTATGTGGCGTTGAACACACACCAAGAAATTTTGGGGACACCACAAATAAAAAGCCCGCTGAAAACGGCCAACGCAACGGAGAAAGACGCGGTGAATACAGAGGTGGTCATCGCGGAGCAAATGGCGAAGGTCGTGGCGAAGGTAGAGGCGAGGGTCGCCGCCATCATTCCGAATTTGGTCGATGGCAGCAGGTTTATGAGAAACTGAAAGCACAAAACCCCGATGCTCCTCAAATTACTATCGGAGCGGAAACGGCTTCTGTCACATTAGGCGTTACAGGCAACGGTCGCGCATCAGACAGATATGAGTTCAATCGCAGATCAGGCGAGATAACTCCTGCTACAAAATATGCCGACTCTGTTCCCGCCGACAAACTGCGCGGCTGGATTTATTCCATCCACACCGGAAGCTGGGGAGGAATAATAACCCGCATTCTTTGGTTGCTCGGGGCTTTGTTAGGAGCAAGTCTCCCCTTGACCGGATATTATATCTGGATAAAGCATCTCAAAAAAAAGAAACACCACCAGCCCGGCGCAATCGCTAAACGACACTGATTACCGTCTACCATAATAAAATCCGGTTACGCATCCTATTTGTGTAACCGGATTTTACTTTTGAATATTCCACTACAGCAGACCCTGAAGACTAATCTACTTTGCCATTCTTTAGAGCTCGCTTCCCTTTACTTCACGAAATTTGCAAGACGGGTGTAGAATGAGGGATCCTCGCCCGTGGTGAGATCCACAAGCTTCCCTTCCGGATTAATAATTGCCTTTGTCGGGAAACCCTCGATATTATACTCGGAATAGAGCTTTCTGTTCTCTCCGTTATAGAGGTTGATCCAAGGCAACTGATGCTGTTTCACTCCGGCTCGCCAATCAGCCTCCGGCTCGTTGCAGTCTATGCCTATGATCACGATTTTATCACCATACTGCTCATAAGCCTTCTTCAAGGCAGGGAAACCTTTTACACACCAGCCACACCAGCTGCCCCAGAAATCAAGCACAACCCACTTGCCTCTGAAATCAGAAAGGCTCACCTTCTTCCCGTTTAGATCCGGAAGTGTGAAATTGGGGGCGGTGATAGTGCCGGAAGCCACCTCAGCCTTGCGGGCCTCAGCCGCGGCCTCCTCCTCCTTCATCTTCTCCACCTCTACGTTATAACTCTCGGCATACGGCATAAGTATTGACTTCTTGGCCTCAGGAGTCATATTATCATAGAATGTCTTGAAATCATCGCCACTGAGCTGCATGATGATATAAGGCACAGCCTGACTCTTGGGATGATCAGCCACGAATTGCTTGATAGCGGCGTCATAACGGTCAAGAATCTTCATCATATCCTCGCGCGACTTAATGTCGTCACCCTTCAGGAACTCTGCATATTCCATCACTATGGGTTTCGTGATAGCGTTAACAGCAGTGAGGTCGTCCATCAAGGGAGTACCGCTCACCGTATAGTCCGACGGCTCGAATTCATTGATCACAACCTCAAGTTTATCGCCGGGGGCAGCATAAAATTCAGGTTGAATCCGCGCCACCATAGGTGTCTCGATATTATAACGCGCTGCGCCCGAGGGATCGAGCTTCAGATGAGCCACACCATCCTTCACCGCCAGAGTGTCGTAGAGTTGAACCACCTCATCAGCCGTAGTCGCTGTTGTCGCGTTCTCGATCGTAACATGGCTCACCACTAACGTCTCCTCCTGATAGTCTTTCGGAAGACGTATTGTAACGCTCTCGGCATCCGTCGCACAGGAGGCAAACGCCATTCCCACTGCAGCAGCAAATAAAATTCTCTTCATTCTTATATATTTTTATGAATATGATATACCTAATTATCTCTATTAACATAACACAATTGCCCCGCAATTGTTAAAAACTTTTTGCGACACATGGAATTTTCATTAATTTTGCACAACAATCCAACGCGTAGCTCCCTCCTGACAGGCTCCGGAGAGACAACGTAGACTCAATTCAATTTCCTTGATTATGAATTACCATGAGGTCATAACCCGACTATACGAGGACTTCAAGATAAACCGGGGTCTTGGGAAAGTGGCCGACTATATTCCGGCCCTTGCCGAAACCGACCCACACCATTACGGCATTTCCCTCACCACACTCGACGGGCAACAGTGTGATGCCGGCGACGCATCCACCCGATTCTCTATCCAAAGCATATCAAAAGTATTCACTTTCGCCATGGTTATGTCTCGTCTGGGTGATGAAATATGGGATGCTGTCGGACGTGAGCCCTCAGGCAATCCTTTCAACTCGCTCGTGCAACTTGAATATGAGCGTGGCATCCCCCGCAACCCGTTCATCAACGCAGGCGCTCTGGTTATCACAGACCGGCTCATATCTCTTTTCGACCGCCCTAAAGAGGCTATTCTTGATTTCATCCGCACCCTTTGTGGCAACGATGATATCTACATTGACCAACGCATCGCCCGCTCCGAACGCGAACACGCCAGCCGCAACATGGCCCTAGCCTATTTCATGAAGAGTTTCGGCAACATTCAAAACGATGTCGAAACCCTTATTGATGTCTACTGCAGTCAATGTGCCATATCAATGAACTGCATTGACCTCGCACGCTCATTCCTGTTTTTGGCAAACCGTGGTGTGAACCCATTCACCGGTGAACGCATCCTCACCGTAAGCCAGGCCAAGCGCCTCGGGGCTGTGATGCTGACGTGCGGATTCTACGATGAGTCGGGCGACTTCGCTTTCCGCGCCGGCCTACCCGGCAAGAGCGGAGTGGGCGGAGGCATCGTAGCATACATTCCGGGTAATCTCTCTATCGCCGTCTGGAGTCCCGGTCTTAACCGCCATGGCAACTCGGCTCTTGGAGTGGAGACTCTCGAACGCTTCACCACCGACATAGGAAACTCCATATTCTAAATCCGTCAGGCCCCTGCATCAAGAAAAAACAAACTGCTTCAATTAATAACTAAACTTTTATAACACTCACTACATCATGACAACAGCAACAGCTGCACAAGCCGGTCCCGCCTCTGCGAGTGTGGGAGCTGCTTCATCCGGGAAGAGAATTGTTTTTCTCGATTATCTACGCGTGTTCTCCTGTTTCCTTGTGATTCTCGTCCACGCCAGTGAAAACTATTATGGAGCCGGTGGCGAATCCGACATGGCCGGACCCACATCCATGCTCCTTAACGAAGCCGACCGTTTCTGGGTGTCGGTCTACGATGGTTTTTCTCGAATGTCTGTGCCTCTATTCTTCATTGTTTCCGCATTTCTTCTCGCGCCCATGCCGGCAAATGTCACTATGGGCCAGTTCTACAAGAGGAGATTCATGCATATTCTCCCTCCTTTCTTCATTTTCGTGATTCTATACAGCACACTCCCCATGCTGTGGGGGCAGATCAGTGCCGAGACCTCTGCCACCGACCTATCCCGCATACTCCTCAACTTCCCCACCACCGCCGGACACTTCTGGTTTATGTATCCCCTCATCAGCATCTATCTCTTCATCCCGATGATCTCCCCGTGGCTGGCTAAAGCCACTGCCAAAGAGGAGCGCTTTTTCATTCTTTTGTTCCTTATCTCCACCTGTATGCCCTATATGTCGCGCAACTGGGGTGAGATCTGGGGACAATGTTTCTGGAATGAGTATCACCTTCTCTGGTACTTCTCCGGTTATCTCGGCTACCTTGTGCTCGCCCACTACATCCGCGTACACCTCACTTGGGATCGTGCCACTCGTCTTTGGGCCGGAACAATAATGCTCATCATCGGCGCCATAGCCACTATCTATTCATTCTATGTGCAGGCAATCCCCGGGGAGCTTCTCGTCACTCCCGTGCTTGAGATCGGCTGGGCATTCTGCACAATCAACGTGGTGGTGCTCACCACCGGAGCCTTCCTTCTCTTCACCTGCATCACTCAGACGAAAGCACCGGCAATCGTGACCCGTGCCTCTAAACTAAGCTTCGGCATATATCTTATGCACATATTCTGGCTCGGATTCTGGGTAAGTATTTTCAAGGGCACATATAACCTTCCCACCGTAGCGGCAATCCCGGTGATCGCAATAGTCACTTTCATCTGTTGCTACATCACTACCAGATTAATCGCATTCCTTCCCGGAAGCAAATGGATTATCGGTGCCTGAATCGATATGAAGGCCACCACTTAATGAGGCTGTGTCAAAATAGGCACAGCCTCTTTTTAGGAATATGCTGTAAAACAT
>CAZEOI010000134.1:0-5517 GCA_964513775.1 uncultured Sangeribacter sp.
CCTATAAGACCAGCGTCACCGTTAAGACCGACAATGTCTACGATGCTCTGCGCCAGACAATAGGTTTGAATCCTGTGACAGTCACAAAAGTCAGGAATACATACTATGTCGAAGCCTTGCAGCACGGTAAATATGTCTACACCGGAAAGATAATCGGTTCAGACAGTGAACCGGTAATTGCTGCAACCATTATGCTTTTGTCACCAAAAGACTCTACGGTTCTCACTTATGGTATTTCGGACACAGAAGGACGTTTCTCAATCCCTTGCGACCGAAATGGAGTTATAGGTAAGTTGACCTGCCTTGGTTATAAACCTAAAATAGAACCATTCAACAAATTTTCTCTTGGAACCATTATCATGGAGGAACAGGCTGTTTCATTAAGCACAGTCACGGTGGAGGCCGATAACGCACAATTATACTCTGACAAATCCATATACAGGCCTTCTGAAACTCAGAAAAAAGCTTCCATGTCCGGATCAGACCTTCTTAATCATATGGCCATTCCCCAGTTAGGAATAATCACAGGAAATTCCATTGTTACCAACGGAGGTAAACCTGTAGCGGTATATATTGATTATCTTCCTGCGACAGAGAAAGATCTACAAGCTATGCGTGTATCCGACGTCAAACGAGTGGAGTATCTGGAATATCCTTCTGATCCGCGATTACAAGGAAACGCCTATGTTGTCAACTTCATCATGCAGCAATATGAATATGGTGGCTATGCCAAATTATATGGAACCGGCAGTCTTCTTAACGGCCATACAGAGCAAGGCATAGCAAATGTCAGGATGCAGTATAAACGAATAACATATGACCTTATGGGATCAGCCTATGATCATGGGATCAATCATTTTGGAGAGGAGATGAGAGAAACGTTCCGTATACCGCAGGAAGACGGTTCGGTCAATCAATTTGTACGAAAATCTGAAACCACTGAGTCTAAACAAGAGCGTCAGAATTACTACCTTACCTTCAGGGCTACGTATAATTCTGACAAGGTTCAAGCATCATCGTTGATAAACACCAACCTTGATCGACAGCCCAATACAGTTCAAAATGGTATTGTAAGGTATTCTCCTGAAATAGCTCCGAATTCAGAGTATAATTCTACTTCAAGCAAAAGTTCGAAGTTTATCTCCTACGACGGTTATTACTTCTTTAGTTTACCTAAAAGCAACTCTTTAACCTTTACTCCTAAATATAGTTTCTCACATACTGAGCAGAACAGCAGTTATTTGGAGCACGGCTATTCATCTATACTCAACTCGGCAACCGACAATACCAACAAATTGTCGGCAGATTTGAAATTGAAACATGATTTCGGCAGATTTGGCAGCCTATTGGCTTATGTGAAAGGATCGTATCAATATAATCGCACGCTCTATGCAGGAACGGCAGATGCATTAGATCGTGCAAAAGCCATAAGATTGGGCACTGGTGTTAGTTACGAATTTTATTTTAAGTATGTAAGAAGCCATATTGGTTTTGGTTGGGATTGGGATAAGCTCCAGTTCGGACAGAAGTCAGATGGAAGAAATGCCCCTGCATTTGATGTGTCGCTCCACTATGCACCTAACAGGAAACATTCTATCTCAGCAGTATTTCAAATGGAATCATGGCTACCCTCTCCAAACTTCAAGAGCGACCAGATAATAACGGCTTCACCATTCTTGAAATACACCGGTAATCCCAATCTTACGACCGCAAAAAGTTATGATTTTGATTTCAACTACACATGGGTGCCTAACAACAATTACAGTTTAAGTGCGTATGGTTGGGGTTGGATTGTAAAAGATCGTTATGCCTACGTTTATGAGCCTGATGGAAAAGGCGTGATTCGTACCATCAAACAGCCGATGGGATCCTATGCACAAGGTATGTATGGCGTCAAAGGCACTGCCCGCTTATTAAATAGATCTTTGGTTATGACCGGGAATCTTAGCCAGTTATTCAACCATAATGGCAGACCATACAATGTAAACCATTTCCATTTATACTATACTCTTCAAATGTATTACTATTTGAAGAACTGGAATTTCGGTGTCACTTATGTCTCTACAGTAGGCTCATGGGACGGAATGATGAATGGCATATGGAATAAAGACAAAGACAATTACTATCTCAATGTGGGATGGTCGAACACCAATTGGAAATTTTCTGCTATGATCCGAAATATTGCGCGGTGGAATTGGAGGAGCTCCCGAAGGATTATGAACAGTGAGTTTTATAGCACCGATGAAACGCTTATCAATGGTAATTCTCATGCGACCATAAAACTCACGGCCACTTATACTTTTGGATTCGGTAAAAAGGTCAAGAGAGATAATGAACCACAAGCATCAGGTTCTGCCTCATCCGGAATCTTGAAATAAATAAGTTGTAGATACTTAATATACATTGAAGTGAAATAAGGCTATAAATACAATAACGAAGTCTCTGGTATTGCTATCAGAGACTTCGTTTATTTGTCATATTATACCTTTTAGGGTGTAAAAATAATTTAAATTTACACCTTATAGGGTATATATTATTGGAATTAATCTTATCTAATACCCTTACGGGTATTACTATGTCTATCATGGACACTGGAAATTTATCTATGTGTTTTAGCAACCTGAAGAATAGGAGGACCCAGCACGTTCTCAATTGATGATTATCAACAGTACATAGATCTATAAAGTGATATTCCGCCATCTCACTTTGCATGATTATCACAGACGCACTTTTCCGGTACTGAACAGGATCACTATTACGGAATCCAGTAATACATAGGTCTCTTTCGGTGTTCGATAACCCATTCTTCAAATTCGACCATATTTGATATTCCATCAGCAATCACTGCCTCATAATACTCCACACCATGATAATCTTTGTCTGACAGAGTCTCAAATTTCAATCTGAGGATTGTTTCTTTCTGGTCAGTAGTCATCACTTCCGAGATTCTGTCAGCCATTTGCTCAAAAAAGCCATCATATTCTGTTCCCTCTTCAATATGTATCACATCAATTTGCCATATATCTTCTTCATACTTATAGAAAATATGCCATGCGATGCAATGCTCGTCAGTATGAAGACCGTTGATACATTTAATTTCAATCACATCCGGCAACTTGGCTATCTGTGCGGCAATAGCAAAACTGCTCTCCTCAGTTATACCTTTTGAATAGACGTGTAAGTCTATATCTTTATGGGAAGCCAATAATCCCATACGCAAGGATCCGATAAGATTAACACGACATCCATTCTGTTCCCAAACATTGGCTATATCGGAATTCATCAGAACTCTTTTTGCCCTTTCCTGATTGGCAAAGGACAAATTAAATATTTCTTCTTGATTCATCATATTTGAATTTGACAAATACAATATAACGCGAGAGCCTGATAAATATTATAATGAAGTAGATTTTTTGATCCCCATTAATTTTCAAAGCATAAAAACATCCGATCTCTGCCTCTCTTGAAAGAAGAAATCGAATGAAAATAGTAAAAGATTTGAAAGTCAAGCATTATAGTGGAGGTTGAGGGACATGTTCCCCATACTCTAAATGCAAAATTTCCTTGAGCCACTCAAGTCCGAGAGCTCTTTTTAACTATTTCTCGGTCAAGTGTTAACTATTCCGAGTTTAGCCGACATTCTCTCTATTTGTCCGCGATATAACTCTTGTTGTTCCTCCGGCAGGAAGGATTGTGCAATCATTTCTATCCATTTAGGATAAGCCCTTACAAATTTTTTGAATAGGTTGGCGATTGACTTTTCATCCATTTCGCTATCAGACATGGCTTTTTCATGTTGATTCAAAAATCTTTCGTGCACATCCGGGATGATAGTCAACCTCACCATCGTTCAATGGCTTATAACAAAATAAGCACTTACACATCTATCACCTCACTTTCCTCTATAGGAGTTACACTAACGTTTCCAATACAGTCTTTACAACAAGCCAAAAGTAACGAGAAACGGTCGCGTGCTGATATTTTCCAACTCTGTTCCGCTATATCAAGCAGCCATCCTTCAGGAATAAGTCCATCAAAGAATGGAAATAGAACTTTCTCTCTGTACGGTTTATCCGACAGAGGCAAGGTCAGACTGACGGTTATAGCCGACTCAGACGCTAAATACTCCGGTAGATATTTGAACTCGTACCCGGCTTCATCTTCGGTCAGTATGCCTGCAAGAGTAGTACTGATAAATACCTTCGCTTGTTTCATACCTCAGAAAGTTTCATTGGAGCCATTTCCGCACCAAACAGTGCAAGAACCTGATTGACTTTATCCAGTCGGAGGGTTGCCTTTCCTTGTTCCATTTCACGAACAAAGCGGAGTCCCACCCCTGATTTCTGAGATAGATCAACCTGTGTAAGCCCAAATTCCTTGCGCTTAGCCTTTATAAATTTTGCCAAATTAGTCATATTATACCTTTTAGGGTGCAAAGATAATAAAAATATTCCAATTTACACCTTAAAGGGTATAAATTATTGGAATTAATCTTATTAAATACCCTTACGGGTATAATATTCCAATTACGGGGATTAAAAACTCATCTATTCATTTCTGCAACCTGAAGAATTGTATGATCCAGCACGTTCTCTAATGATGAAATAGTCTCAATAGTGAAGTTGTGAGTACCTCTCATCCATTTACTGATTTCAGACTCCTTCTTACCAAGCATATTGGCAAGGTCCTTTTGTTTAAGACCGCGTTCTTCCAATATGGCGTGTATTCTATCCACAATAAGGAATGACAGGTTGACGCTTCTACGGACTTCAGGCGAAACTTTAGCCCGGCGAGCTTCGACAATGCTACTTCTTTTCATAGTGGTTAAATCTCAATCAAATATATCGATTATTTTCAGCGTCTTACTTAACTTAAAATTATGGTTGTAAAGTTAGCAATTTATTACCAATAAAACTCCGAGAAGCGCAACGGCTATGGCATATTTATCGCAAGCGAACACTACGAACAATGTCAATGCCGTCACCGACATTCCGCATGCTGCAAAATCGTTGACCGCATTGTCAGGATTTCCGTGAGGGCTAAACACCGAGTGACTTACGGCCATTGCTGGATGCTCGCAGGCTTCGCTGTACCAGCTAAGACTCCAGTCACTCCGTGTTCTTAACTCCCTCTCCATACTTTTCTTTTCAGACCTGTTGCGCTACTCTTCGTTTGTCATCAGTCCACGTGACGAGACTGTGATAATCCGTCATCGTTCCTTGTCGGATTATCACAGACTCGTCTTTCCGGGACGGAACGGTGCCATTTTTTAGGGAATCCAGTAATACATTGGTTTCTTTCTGTGGTCAGTAACCCATTCATCAAATTCTATCATATTTGATATTCCATCAGCAATCACTGCCTCATAATATTCTACACCATGATAGTCTTTGTCAGAAGGGGTCTCAAATTTTAGTTTAAGGATGTTATCTTTTTGAATTGGAGTCATTATCTCCAATATCCTGTCAGCCATTCTCTCAAAATAGCCATCATACTCAGTTCCCTCCTCTATATGAA
>CAZEOI010000135.1:0-3050 GCA_964513775.1 uncultured Sangeribacter sp.
GGAGATGATTCTTTCACTTATTATCGGCCATCCGTAGGCGACGCGGGACCGCAAGACTATTTCAAGGTAGATGATTTCGAGAATATCGCCGCTCCCGAACATATCACGGGCGACTGGACATATACCATAAATCCGCAGCTCCCGAAAGGCTATTACCGTTTCTTAGCCGTTGGCAGGGACAAGGATGCCCGTGAGAAATACGGCGAGAATATTTCCATCGCATGGGACGACAAGTCTACCACATGGAGCAACGCTCTGATCTCAGCGTCAGATCCGCAACCGTCAGAAGAGATCTTCACCGGATACCCCTGTGGCGCCGACAATAAACCGCTGGTGTTCCATGTGGATAAAGTGAAGGCGTTTTCCGTCTCTATCGACCTCTACCGCGCGGTGGCTGGCGTGCTTCTTTATGTAGAGAATCTTCCCGACCAATTGGTTTCAGATTTCTCCTGGAATGCCACCCGTACGGAAACGGCTAAGGATGATGACGGCAATCCCGTCGAGACTGAGGTGACATATACCGTCGTGGCTTCCGGCGAGACATATTCCATCTCTGAAATAGCCGTCGTCACCCCTGGATACAGTGCCTCGATGAATCTTCCCAAGCGCCACTGGACCGAAGAATCGTTTATCCCGGAGACTCAGGAGTTCACCTCTGCAAAACTCGTCTCTTTCGACATGGCTCAGATACGTGCGGACAAGCAGGCTTCAAAGGACGAAGACGGATACTATACTGTAAGCCAGCGCGTCGGATCATTCGTGTTCCCGGCTCAACTGAAAGACAACTCCGTCGAACTCTCATATATCCCCGACAACGAGGATGCCGCGGAAGTGACCTACAGCTTTCCGGCAAGCATGTATCTGGCGTTCTTCACCGTTGGCGCCGATAAGAAAAGCTATCCGGTGAAGATGCTCCCGGTGATCGACGAGCGTCAGACCCCACATCTCCCCGGCGGACCCTCTTTCTATACGCCCGCTGAGCTCAGCGTGAAAAAATCGCAGTTCAACCTCGTCTGCAACAACATCTACTGCCTCGGAGACTATCGGACTGAGAATCCCAAAATTGATGAGCCGATTAATCTCAAGGAGGTGCTGAACAAACCGGAACTCAACATAACCGTTATCGGCAACTGGCAAGCCGATGTGGATATTAACCTATAATATTAAGAAATTATGAAATATAAGTCTCTACCAATATTATCTGTGCTTGCCATTATCATGGCCGGATGCGTTGCGGAAGAGGCTGTCTCGGATCCCACTCCGGACACCCCTTCCGCGGTGTCGGGCATCGAGATCTGCGGCGGCCGCCCTTCCGGACTCCCCCTTTCAAGAGCTTCTGAGCCGGCGGTCCTCGGTTACTGCGAAGCTGATAAAATTGATTTCAGAATCTACCGCATGCATTCCGGCACAGTAACGCAACCTGAACCAAAAATTAGTGATCTTAAGCCGGAGACTAAAATCAATGGAGTAAATGCAAATGTAGTAAGCGAAGATGTCACCGAATTTACAGGGCCTTACGCACAGAATAAAGGATTGAACTGGGACTATCTCGCTGAGATTCCAAACTATGTCACAGCCTTTTATATCCCTGCGTTGGCTTACACGGAAACGGATGCCCCGCTCTTCAGCTGCACCACGCCTGACGATCCCTCGGCTATGACACTCTCGCTAAAAACCAAGGAGGAGGGCTATATTACTCCGGAAGTCTATTTCGGACGCCTGTCTTTTATCACGGGAGATAAAACTATCGACAATACCATCCAGTCATCGACACAGGGTTTTCAATGGTTTAAACGTGGTCTAGTCGTTAATAGGGATTTCAACGGCGAAGTCCCCGTCTCCGGCAAGCTTTACCGCATCGTGAGCGGACTGACCGCTCAAATCAAAGATGTCAACCCCAAGATTGTCACTAAAATGGAGATGTATCTCTCCAACATTCCTACCTCTATCTCTCTTTACGGCAACCACGGAACTTTCTATCCCGTCGAGGCTGCCTCTGCTAAGTCTCAGCACACCGACATCGCCGCAGACGATAAGGATGTCAAATGGGTAAAGGTAGCCGACAACGATGACATGACGGCGGAGACCGTGACGCTTTCCACGTTCCTACTCCCGAGCACCATCGGACGCTCGATGATGATACGTCTGTATTTTGCCGACGGAATCAAGGATGAGGAAAGCAACCAACTGAAGTCGCGCGACTACGTGATCAGCGCGCCTAAAAGCGTGTTCCTCACAGGCGAGGACGCTGAGGTGTATCTCGATGGCGCACCGGAAGAACTCAAGGGTGGAAACGGAGTATATCTCTACAATGTTTCTACCAACAATTTCTTCTCATATTCCAATGTCAGAATCAATCTTAAAGGTTCGTTTGACGACTTCTTCACTTCCAGTCAGGAGGTTGACTTCAACATTGAGGTTTGCCCCTCATTCGATCGGGTTCACAACGACATAGAAATTGATTATTAAGCTGCAATGATGAAACAGAATATAGCAAAATATACATTTTCCGGGCTCATTGGTTTTATGATGCTCGGATTTGCCGGATGTAGCGAAGATGTAGATTTTCCAATGCCGTCTTCTCCCGGAGTTGTAGAGGCTGAAACAGTTGAGGTCCCTCTCGGCTTTTCACTCGGTTCTGGATGGGAAATTGATGCAGATCAGACTCGTGCCACGCCTCCCGGATTAGGTGGAAATAACCCCGGCACCGATACCCCGGATGCCGATCTGTTAGGATATGAGGAAATTAAAGATGTTGACAAGGTACAGGTCTATACCTTCCGTCGCCGTGTACGCGAGGTTGTGCCCGGCGAAACCGTTTCTGCCAATGACCTTAGATTTAGTTACGATGCATCCAACTCCCAGATTCTCGATCTTGTGGAAGATATGGTGGAATCCGGCGAGGGTAGATACGAATATGATCATAAACATAAGTACACTAAAGACGGCAAGCTCAAAAAGGTGTATGGCTATGAATACAAAGTAGTAGCACTCGCTTACTCATCCACCCGGGAGTCTGCTTTTGACAAGAAATACCTCAACCTTGACAA
>CAZEOI010000135.1:3150-5488 GCA_964513775.1 uncultured Sangeribacter sp.
GAAACTATTGATGTAGTGGAAACTCCTCAGCTATTCTTTGGAACATGTAAAGCTCATGGAGTGGCTGACGATGTAATCCGATTCAGCGAAACAGATACCAACGGTGATGATCAGAAAGAACTTCCTATTGAGGGTATACTCTATCGAGGAGTAGCCAAGATCGAACTACATGTTATCCCTACAGCCGCAAAAGTAGCGGGAGGCACATATAAAGTCGATTGGGTCGCGCTTCTGTCAGACAACGTTGCAACGTCTGTCGGGTTGACTGACTACGATTGTTTCCTCAATCCGACATTCAAACTTACCGACAGCAAATACCGCCCTATCGGTTATATTGATGTGGATGATAATGTCCAAGCACCATCTTCAGATGATGTCAAAAATTGGAATGACGCTAAAAAGAAAGAAAATGAACAGGTGATTACAGCCTACGTACTCCCGGGCAAGATGCACCTTGCTATCAGGGTCAAGACCAAAGAATGGGTCGGCACTACCCATTCTATAAAAAACGGTCAGCTCCTTGCCAAGACGGATGTGGACACCCCCGGAGGAAATGCAACCGGCGTGATTTCACCTGACTATCATGACGGCATCTTCTATCTGCGCCGCAATCATAAGTATGTTTTGACAGTGTATGACACGCAAGGTGTCATTGACAATAAGAATAATCCTCTCTAACCTTACCACAAATTAACAAACTACTTTTCAGAAAATGAAAAAGAATTCATATATAAAATGGGCTATGCTGCTTGTGGTGATTTTATGTCACTCACGAGCTTTTGCCGCAGAGACAAATGATTTGATTTTCGGCAGCTCCGCAGTGCGCGACTCAATAGCAACCAATAAGGAACATCGCCCTATCTACCATGACGATCCGGCGTATCTGTTACAGTTCCCGGATGGCAAGATAGAATCTTACGAGAACGGTTATACTGACCTCCCGAAGGATGGCTGGATCGAATATAAATATCTTAATAACCGTCGTGCGCTCACCGGTGAGAGATGTGCTATCAATAAGATGGCTAACTCGGTGGGTGTAGGTTCGTGGACAGCGTCGCTGGGCAATATGCTCAATGATAATCTTGACGATTATTGCGAGTTTAATGCAGTAGCGTCGGTAGGTGTGGGCATGGATCCCATAGTCAGTGTGCGCGACCGCAGCTGCTACTATGCAAAAGGCACTGAGGCAGGTTTCTGTGTAGTGGCAGGATCGGGTAATTCAGTTCTTTCGCTTGAACTAATCAGCTTCATGCAGATAGGCTTCTATCGCGACGGTCATCTTATCGGAAACGTTGCAGTTAAGGAGGGTCAGAAAGGCAGCGGCGTTCAACTTTCGGTAATTCAGATTCCCGGTACTGACGATGCCTGCGTTTATTTCACAGCTGATGCTCCCGGCGTGTTTGACGAGGTTTGTCTCCAACCCGGTGACGGTCTCGCTGATGTCAATGCCGGTCAAATACTCCGTGTGAAATATGCATTCGTAGGTCGGTCGAAGATGTGGACTGTGACCTCCAATCCTGACAATGGTGTCCTCTCTTCCGATTTTGGTACAACGACCTCGGCCTATGGTAAGAATTATCCTGAAATGGCCAATGTTAAACTCAAGAAAGCTCAAGGCTGGAATCCCGTACTGCTTGGCCTGCCATTCCCTATGGTGTCGAGCGAGATTGAGAAACTTACCGATGCTGACCTCGATAATAACTGGATTTCTCTAAGCCCCGTTCTTGCTATTGGATATCAAGGTGGAGCAAAGTTTCTGCTCACCAAGGATTATACTCCCGCTCATCCAGAACTGGACGATGACGGCAAAGACATTTTCAAGACGGGAACTGAAGTGGGCTTCGCCTACAACTCCGGAGATCTGCTTGCTCTTGATGCGGGTGCATGGATTAACATACGTCTTTTCGATCGTAACAATAATATCGTGCAGGATGAGACGATCAAGGCGCAGGTGCTCAAGCTCGGTGTGGCTCAAGGTGGCATGGAGAAGACCTCCATTATTTCTAATGTTCCGTTCTCAGGTGCTGAGATTAGATTTCTCACAACTCTAAGTGTTAAACTTGGTGCTATCACAATTCATTATCCTTTTGTCCGCGAAGCTCCGGACGTACGCCACCATTGTCCCATTACACCATCTAATGATGTCACACTATGTCCGGATGTCACATCATACTGGTTAAAGAGCAACCCTGAGATTTCTGTTACATGGAGTGTGGACTATGTACCCGAAGGTGAGTCAGTATCAGTTACTACCGATGGCCACGTGACAAACATCGAAGGTGAAGGTCCATTCGTTTTCAAATGTACTGCCGCTGATGGATGTGTCGACTATGTCACT
>CAZEOI010000136.1:0-5432 GCA_964513775.1 uncultured Sangeribacter sp.
GAAGGCCCCACGGCCTGGGGGCAGAGCCCCCGATGAGTGATCTGCGAATCTCTGGTCTTTCTTGATTGGCAATACAAAAAATAAAAAAGGAGACCGAAGTCTCCCTGAGATTAACTAATTTTGTGTTGTCAATATGTATAGTCAATTAACCTCGCAGCAAAGCTCGCAATTTTTTGCCTTACTGCAAAGAAAACCCGAAAGAAAAATTTAGACAGTCCATTCCCAAGGGCACTGACTTTTCATCTTTGACCGATGCTTTTATCCGTAAAATTCAGCATAAACTGAATCGTAGACCTCGGGAAAAACTTAATTTCGAGTCCCCTCTTAAGGTTTTCTTCCAAAAAGTCGCTAATTTTGCAGTTGCTAGTTGAGAGTAGGGTACATTATAATAGCTATAAAGTATAATATTTCCTCTTTGCCTAAATTATATTATCAAAAATAATTATTATCTTTGCAATTAAAAGTAATATAAATCTGTAAAATGACCAATTAAAAGACAGAGACATACGGCGTGAGCCGAAAAACTTTAGAAACATCCTTGTAGTCGTTACAGGCTTTGGTCGGCCTTCAGATGCTACATGGGTGTTCTCTTTGTTAGAATGGAAATTATAGATAATATAAACAAAACGTTAAAAGACGATATGATGTCAACCTTGCGCTCCGGCTCAAAGGTATCAATCACTGCGTCAAGTTTTTCTATCTATGCTTTCCAAGAATTGAAGGAGCAGTTAGGCGATATTTCAGAACTGCGTTTTATATTTACCTCTCCATCTTTTATCACAGAAAAGACTGACAAGCAGAAGCGTGAGTTTTATATCCCTCGTCTCAACCGTGAACGGAATCTATACGGATCGGAGTTTGAAATTAAACTTCGTAATGAGTTGTCATTGAAAGCCGTCGCAAAGGAATGTGCCGAATGGATCAGGAAGAAAGTATGCTTTAAGTCCAACCGCACCAATGCCGGAATGCCGGCCTTTGCCACTGTCGATGAT
The DNA here is from genome assembly GCA_964513775.1 of uncultured Sangeribacter sp. Taxonomy (GTDB): domain Bacteria; phylum Bacteroidota; class Bacteroidia; order Bacteroidales; family Muribaculaceae; genus Lepagella. The sequence continues at coordinate 993 of CAZEOI010000136.1, forward strand.
ACGACCTATATGCCCCTCAACGGCTTTACGACTGTGGAGCTTGGTTGTGAACGTGGCAACAACCTTGCTACTGCCATCACTAAGATGGAGGCTCCGTTCACACACCAATACCTACAGATTTTTAATCTGATCTGGAATGACAGCGGTCAGTTGCAAGTCGTAACTGAACAGGTGCTTGACAACATTACTAGCGCATACAAGGAGAATTCCCCGGAGTTTATCTACTTCGTTACGCTCTACAATATCTTCAATGAGTTTCTTGAAGATATTGTAGAGCGTAACGAAGCCACTGGGTTCAAATCAAGCGTAATCTGGAATAAACTATACAATTTCCAACGGGATGCTGCACTTGCAATCATAAATAAACTCGAAAAGTACAATGGCTGTATCCTTGCTGACTCCGTAGGTCTCAGCAAGACATTCACTGCACTTTCCGTCATCAAGTATTACGAGAACCGCAATAAGTCTGTTCTCGTTCTCTGTCCGAAGAAACTTCATGACAACTGGGTTACATATCGCTCCAACTACAAAAATAATCCGCTCGTTGCCGACCGTTTGCGCTATGATATTCTGTATCATACTGACCTTTCGCGACAGTCAGGACAAAGTAACGGTCTCGATTTTGAACACATCAATTGGGGCAATTATGACCTTGTGGTTATCGACGAAAGCCATAACTTCCGTAATGGCGGTAAAGTCACAACTGATGAAAACGATGAGAACCCACGTGAGAACCGCTATCTCCAATTGATGAATAAGGTTATTCGTTCATGTGTAAAGACCAAATTACTGATGCTGTCAGCTACGCCTGTCAACAATCGTTTCAATTACCTGCGAAATCAGCTCGCACTTGCCTACGAGGGCGATAGCTCACAGATGGATGCAAAACTCAAAACATCCAGTACGCTTGAAGTTATATTCCGTCAGGCTCATGCTGCCTTTAATAAGTGGTCAAAGTTATCATCGGAAGAGCGAACTTCGAAAACTCTGCTTGAAATGCTTAGTTTCGACTTCTTTGAGGTGCTTGACAGCGTAACCATTGCCCGAAGTCGTCGACATATAGAGCAATATTACGATACTACCGATATCGGCAAGTTCCCAGAAAGGTTAAAGCCAATATCATTGCGATCAAACCTAACAGACCTCCCCAAGACCGTTGATTTCAATGACATCTTTGTGAGTATCAGCGAACTCAACCTTGCCATCTATATCCCCTCTGACTTCATCCTGCCGAGCAAGTTAGAGAAATACACTGAACCGCGTGAAGGCGGTCGTTTCGGTAATCTATCTCGTCCCGGACGTGAGCGCGGTATCCGCCAGCTTATGAGTATCAACCTGCTCAAACGTCTTGAAAGCTCCGTTAATTCTTTCCGTCTCACCCTTGAAAGAATACGGAAATATATTCCCACTACAATAGAGGCAATAGACGTCCTTGCCGCACGTCATGAGGCCTCGATGGTATGTGATTATGATTTCTCATACGGTCTTGACTTTGACGAGCGTAAGGATTCGGTTTTCATCGGAAATAAGAAAACCAAGATTGATTTGGAGGATATGGACTACATCCAGTGGCGTGGATATCTTACCAAAGACCTTGACAATCTTAATACGCTGCTTTACATGCTCAGTGATATCACCCCCGAGCATGACAGTAAGTTGCAGATGCTGATTGATGTAATCCGAGAAAAGTTTGCCAATCCCATAAACGGAGACAACCGCAAAATCATAGTTTTCACTGCATTTTCCGATACGGCGCAGTATATCTACGAGAATATTGCTCCATTCATCAAGGAACGGACAGGGCTTAACACCGCGCTTGTCTCAGGTGATGTAGAAGCTCGTTCTACACTGAAACTGCGCGAGAAACTTGACTTCAATAAAGTGCTCACTTTGTTCTCGCCTGTATCGAAAGACCGCTCCACGCTCTATCCAAATCTCAATGAGGAGATAGAGGTGCTTATAGCTACCGACTGCATTTCCGAAGGTCAGAACTTGCAAGACTGTGACTATCTGATTAACTACGATATTCATTGGAACCCTGTACGTATCATTCAGCGGTTCGGACGTATCGACCGTATAGGCTCGCAAAACGATAAAATTCAGCTTGTCAATTTCTGGCCCGATATGGATCTTGACGATTACATCGACCTGAAAGGACGAGTTGAGGCGCGAATGAAAGTATCTGTCCTCACAGCTACTGGGGATGATAATCCATTATCGGTTGAAGAACAGGGAGATCTAAAATATCGCCGTGAGCAGTTGGAACGACTAAAGGAGGAAGTCGTCGATATTGAGGAGATGAATACGGGCGTTTCTATCATGGACTTAGGTCTCAACGAGTTCCGTCTTGACCTACTCGACTATATGAAAGAGGGACACGATATTGAGCATACCCCGATGGGCCTTCATGCTATCGTGCCGTCAGATAAGGACGCTCCTCCGGGTGTCGTTTTTGTGTTGAAAAACCGTAACAACGAAATCAATATCGACCGCAAGAACCGGCTTCATCCGTTCTATATGGTCTATATCTCGAAGAACTCAGAGGTGATTGTAGATCATCTTGACCCGAAAGATCTTCTTGACCGTATGCGTCACCTTTGCCGCGGTAAGTCCGAACCTATGCTTGACCTTTGTCGTAATTTCAATGCCGAAACTCGCGACGGTCAGCGCATGGGTACTTACTCACGTCTGCTTGGAGATGCTATCTCCTCGTTGATTAAAGTAAAGGAGACTACTGATCTATTCTCGTTCCTCGACGGTGACAGCGGCGCACTTTTCGGTAATGAAGTGCATGGTCTCGATGATTTTGAGTTAATTTGTTTTCTGATAATACGCTAAATCTATGAGAGAATTTACCGATTCTGAAAAGAAATTTATAAAACGAATTGTTTCGATACATAGAGAGAAAGGAATAAATTCTGTGCCAGAACTGCAGGTCGCGAAACTTCTGCGTGAAGACCTAAATTTTTTTGCAATAAAATGGGAAACAACGCCTAAACCGCAAATAACAATTTACATACCAAAGAGTAAACAGTTATCTGAAAGGCAAGTTGGAAATTTATATTTTCAAATATCAGATTACATCTACTTCATAGAGGAATTAACCCAGTTGGGATTTATAAAACTACAGAATATTCCATCTGAGAAGAAAGAAAATTTTACAATTCTGTATGACCGTGATAAATATGAATATGTTGCTGAAGATAATACGTTTTGGCAGGATATGTCTAACATGAAAATTGGAGATACTAAATATCACGCAAAAGGTGTTATCTCTTTAGAAGGATGGCAAACATTTCATTCAGATTTTGCACTGGATTTAGAAAAATGTGGCTTAGCTGTTATTTATCCGTTACCGTTAGCCTGTTCTTACGTTGATAATGAATTTAAGACTGACGAGCAAATTAGTCTTGAGAAGCAACTTTCGGACACTAAAAATTCTCTAAAATGGACGAAGCGTACATTTTGGATAACAGTTATAGCGTTGATAGTAACTCTCGCTATTGCAAAATTTGGACATCAAACTATAAACGAGACACAGCTAAGTAATTTAGTGGACTCTATTGGCACTAAAATTGAATGCAGTCAGTTGAGTGAGCCTGTTAAAATCTCAACGCATGATACTATATCAGTTGAAATAGTTAATAAAACCGGAAACCCAAGAAGATAACTATGTTAGGACTGCCACAATCCACCGAAGTTAAGCGACCGCTCCCAAAGGCGCAGCTCTTTAAGCGGTTCGACTGGACTGCATCGCAACGAGATCGTTTCGATGCGGAGGTGTCGCATCTTGACTTTGTGAATTGGATTTCGCCCCATACAGTACCGGGTATTGCCGTCGGAAATGACGTGAAGGAGATATTTGTGGTCGACGTTCAACTCAAATCCCGAGAAATTGATACTAAAGCGATAACTCTGCTTGCTAAGAATATACCGCAACGCATTGTCTATGTCCTCCGCTACGAGGAGGAAGCTATGCTTGCAGTCTTTCACTCCAAGCTCTTTATATCAGAATGGCAATTCCTTACTCATTATTCCTCATTCTTAACACTCGAAGGACTCAACCTTGATACCGTTTGGGAAAACATAGTTTCCTCAATCGGTGATTTCTCTATTGATTCGGAAAACACCCTCACCGAGCAAATTAAGATTGATGAAGAAAGAGATAAACTCCTACGTCAGATTGAAGCGTTGGAACGTCAAATGCGATCAACCACCCAACCTCGCCGCCAACGCGAATTATATGCGGAAATAAAGAAACTGAAATCGAATATACTGTGATAAGGATTAAAACAAAAAGTAATTTTTGGATTTACTGCGTTTGTACGATAACCGCAGTAATATTGCTTTATGCCTTAAATTGGGTTCTGAAATTACCAGATATTACTACTATCATTGGGGATGAAAATACTTGGTTGCCAATTGTTGCTGATGCAATAA
>CAZEOI010000137.1:0-5424 GCA_964513775.1 uncultured Sangeribacter sp.
AGCACGCCACCCTCTCACGGTGGAGACTCGGGTTCGAGTCCCGGATCGGCTACTTTTAATACTTCTTAATCTAACCGAATCATGGCCGATTAGTGTAGCGGTTAGCACGCCACCCTCTCACGGTGGAGACTCGGGTTCGAGTCCCGGATCGGCTACCTAATCTTAGGATTGTCGCGATGACAATCCTTTTTTTTTATTTTATACTATTTTATTTCGATTGCATTGCAAACTTTATTTTTCCACCATCGTTATTAAAGTGTAACACGACTCGTGATCAACTCAGGTCTATCCGGGGCGGCGTTATCGCAATCTTAATATCTTAAATTTCTATATCCTTAATCCTTGTTTATTATGAAAACACTGTCGATAATTTTCTACGCTATCGGATTCATCCTGCTTATCATCTCTTGTTTCACTACAAGCATACCTGTCACTTGGTGGCTCGGAGGTTGCGCAGTCGTGGCTTTAATCGTTGGATGCGTCTGCCAGTTTAACGCCAACACCCGTGCCCAGCAATTCAACTATCATCATCGCGACTGAACGGGTACAGACTTTTATCAAAGGGGGAACATCTGCATACTTGCCGATGTTCCCCCTTTGCATTTCCTACTGTCAGAACTTAACCTATCAGCTGCTCTGCTTTCGCAAGCGTTTCAGGCTTGCCGATATCTATCAGCTCAAGCTCTACGGAGAGATAGCCCTCTACCCTCTCCTTTCGCTTCTCTGAAAGGAAGTAATCCATAATTGGGAAAGGAGCATCGCTAAAAAGCGAGCGCATCTCCTCCCGCATCTTTCCGGACATAACGTAGATTCCGCTGAAAGCCTTCTCTTTCCAAGTCTTTGGCAGACCCTCTCCCACCAACTGAACTATATCGGAAGGTCGCCAGAGATCCTTTTCTACGTTATGCCACCCTTTAAGCTCCATTCTCTCATCAAATATCAATTTGCGACTTGAGTCTCTGTCGCTCACCAACAATGTGGCTGCGGCCTCACCTTTCATGTGCACATCCATCAGATTGCGGAGATTCGCATTGCTCAGAATATCCACATTATGCACAAGCACAGGGTCTCCCCCTAATAGAGAGTCGGCATACAATATGCCGCCCCCCGTATCAAGAAGCCGGCCACGCTCATCGCTGATGGAGATCCTGACTCCGAAATCTTTTGATTTGACAAAATCTATTATCTGATCTCCGAAATGATGAATATTAACCACTATATCATCATAACCCTCATCACGAAGCCGCCCGATCACCCTCTCAAGCATCGGCACGCCCCCGACTGGCACAAGCGCTTTGGGATGCTCAAGAGTCCAGGGCTTAAGGCGTGTACCCAGACCGGCAGCCAATATCATTGCTTTCATAACTTATAGCTTATTATAAATCTGAAAATAGCTCTTGATTTTAAGAGTGAGCCACAATCTTCCCATCTGAATAATCCTCTTCTATATCCTGCTCACGATGCCGGAGACTTACTTTCACACCGGGAAATCTTCTGCTCAACTCCTCGGCAAAAGCCTGCGCACAATACACTGAGCGATGCCGGCCTCCTGTGCAGCCAAAGCCAACCTGAAGCGACCGGAAACCACGTGATTCATATCGGGCCACCGTAGGAGAGACAAGTGAAATGCACTTCGCCACAAAATCCTGCACCTCCCCACGTTCCTCAAGAAAATCGCGCACATCTTTATCAAGACCGGTCAGTGGCTTATATTGTTCATAACGCCCGGGATTATGCATCCCTCGACAATCAAACATGAATCCTCCGCCATTGCCGGTGAGATCTTCCGGATAGCCCTTCTTATAAGAAAAGCTGAACACCTTTACCGTAAGACCATCCGTTGAATCACAAGCGGCAAACCTGCTGTCAACACATTGCATGGCCACTCTCTTCAATTCAGGATACTCATCCAATATCCCCTTTTCAAGCAACTGCCGGAGATTTCTCAAAGCTCCGGGAATACTTTCTATGAAATGAGCCTTCTTCTCTACAAGTCCCCGGAAACCATATGCCCCCAACACCTGCAAAGTGCGAAACAGCGCAAAACGATCCACCTCCCCAAGCAATCTGTCAGAAAGCACACCTCTTCTGAAATTCAATTCTTCCGCGTATATCTCCAAAAGCTTGCGTCGCTCCTCATCTGAGAATCCGGCTTTAGCCTGCCAAAGAAATGAAACCACATCATAGACAAGCGGCCCATAACGTCCTCCCTGGAAATCTATCATATAGGGCTCTCCCTCTTTGATCATGATGTTGCGGCTTTGGAAATCCCGATACATAAACCCTCCCAATCCCTCAGGAATAATACAAAGTCTCTCCGAAAACCTTTCGAAATCATCCTCCAGCATTTCCTCATCAAACGCTATGTCGGCCGGCTTCAGAAACTCGTATTTGAAATAATTAAGGTCCCACATAACCAATCTTCGTGAGAAATCACCGAAAGCCACAGCTCCTCGCCAAAGATGTTCCGGAACGGTCTGAATGGCAACGAGCGCCCTCAATGATTTGGCCGACAATGACATCCTATTATCGCCTGAGAGCATTCCGAGCAATGCACAGTCGCCCAAATCCTCCTGAAGATACACCGTGCCCTCCTTATTTACAGCGTAAATATCCGGCACGTTGCAGCCATTCTCACGGAAACACCTTGCCAATTCCACGAAAGCACGATTCTCCTTCACATCATCGCCGCAGGTGGCTATAACCGTAACCGCATTCTCCCCTTTCAGACGTAGATAACGCCTGTTGGATCCGGCTCCGGGCAATTTCTCCACAGCGGGAGCTACCCCCTCAAGCTCCTGATATAATCTTGAAGCCTCCTTTATATATTCATCATTTCTGCTTATCATATTCCCGATTCTGATAACCTACATACGTTAAACTGTTTTAATAGAAGTTTCCTGAACTTTTTCTTTGAAGTTGTTTAAACTTTTTCTTTGCTTGGATTCAGACAGCTTCAATGTTAAGTTTTTAAAACTTATGTGCAAATTTAAGAATAATTGTTGTGATTCTTGACAAAATACATTATCTTTGCAGAGAAGTTGGCTAAACTTCAATGAAACTCTAAAAACAAAACCCGAAAGAAAACAAAATCTTGCAACGGTCGTGTTCCTCAATCCTCACAATCCCGCAACAAGATAAATATACTAAGTCATAAATATATAATAAAAAAATTACAATGGCTAAAATCGATAATTACAATTTCGCAGGTAAAAAAGCCATCGTCAGAGTAGACTTTAATGTACCCCTTGACGAAAACGGCCACATCACCGACGACACCCGTATCCGTGGTGCCCTCCCCACCCTCAAGAAGATCCTTGCAGACGGTGGCAGCCTCATCCTTATGTCTCACATGGGCAAGCCCAAAGGTAAAGTAAACCCCAAATTCAGCCTTTCTCAGATCCGTGAGGATGTTGCTAAGGCTCTTGGCACCGATGTTAAGTTTGCTGAAGACTGCGCAAAAGCTGCAGATGCCGCCGCAGCTCTCAAACCCGGAGAGGTGCTTCTTCTCGAAAACCTCCGTTTCTATCCCGAGGAGGAGGGTAAGCCTGTTGGTATCGACAAAGCTGACCCTGCATACGACGAGGCTAAGAAAGCTATGAAAGAGAGCCAGAAGGAGTTTGCCAAGACTCTAGCAAGCTATGCCGACGTTTATGTGAACGACGCTTTCGGTACAGCTCACCGCAAACACGCTTCTACAGCTGTAATCGCCGACTACTTCACTCCTGACAACAAGATGCTCGGCTATCTTATGGAGAAAGAGGTTAAGGCTGTCGACAATATCCTCAAAGATATCAAACGTCCCTTCACCGCAATCATGGGTGGCTCTAAGGTCTCCACAAAGATCGGTATTATTGAGAACCTCATGGACAAGGTTGACAATCTCATCCTCTGCGGCGGTATGACCTATACTTTCGCCAAGGCTCAGGGTGGCAAGATCGGCAGCTCAATCTGCGAGGATGACAAGCTTCAGCTTGCACTCGACATCATGGCAAAAGCAAAAGAGAAAGGTGTAAACCTTATTCTTGGCACTGACTGCATCGCTGCAGACGCTTTCAGCAACGACGCCAACACAATGGTTTGCCAGTCTAACGATATACCTGACGGCTGGGAAGGCATGGATGCAGGTCCTGCCACCCGCGCAGCTTTCGTAGAGGCCATCATCCCCTCCAAGACCATTCTCTGGAACGGTCCTGCCGGTGTGTTTGAGTTCGACAAATTCACTGATGGTTCACGTGCTATCGCCGAGGCTATCGTAGAAGCTACAGAGAATGGCGCATTCTCACTCGTAGGTGGTGGTGATTCAGTGGCTTGTGTCAACAAGTTCGGTCTCGCCGACAAGGTTTCTTATGTATCTACCGGTGGTGGCGCTCTCCTTGAGGCTATCGAAGGCAAGGTGCTTCCCGGCGTTGCTGCAGTAGCAGAATAATATAGACAGTAAAAAATTGAGCAACAGATCGGGATCCACATCACCCGATTGATGTGGATCCCTACTTTTCTCATCAATACTTAATACCGGATAACTCGCGACAGGCACTCATAAAATGAGGGAAATGACCGTATTTTTATAATTTTAATAATACGTGGAATACTCTGTAACATTTTTTTCGATAAATAAGTATTGTTTTTTTCAAATTATATTGTAATTTTGCAATGTCGTTAGGTTCACGCCACAAAACCTTTTGACATGAAAAACCCATAATCCCTTGACAAAGCCTCAACACGGCATTATCAAAAAACTCGTATTTTCAAAAATACAAACATATTTAATCATCAAACAAACACTTATTTAACATTATGGAATCTCAGAATCCCAAGCCCGCTCCCACAGCTGCGGCTAAAGTGAAAAAGGAAGAGAAAATCAGCAACGTACGCGGTATCCGCAACGCCTTCCTCGTAATCATCGCATGTGCAATCTGCGCAGTCTGCATCTTCCTCTTCGGTATGGGCGCTCCCGGCAACTTCGAGGGTAACGATCCCGCAGGTCACCCCATCAACCTCGCTGGTACTGTCTACAAGGGTGGTTTCATCGTACCTATCCTTATGACCCTCTTCCTCACAGTTATCGTTCTTTCTGTAGAGCGTTGGATCGCTATCCGTTCTGCTTCCGGCAAAGGCAACACTACTAAGTTCGTAGCCGACATCAAGAAAGATCTCGCTGCCAACAACATCGACGCTGCCATGGATCGTTGCAAAAAGCAGAAAGGCTCTGTTGCTTCTGTAGTTTACAACACTCTCGTGAAGTACAAAGAGATGGATCAGAACACAGTTCTCAGCAAAGAGCAGAAACTCACTACCCTCCGCAACGCTGTTGAAGAGGCTACTGCACTTGAGATGCCTTCTCTTTCTCAGAACCTCCCCATCGTGGCTACCCTCACAACTCTCGGTACTCTCGTCGGTCTTCTCGGTACTGTGATGGGTATG
>CAZEOI010000138.1:0-5233 GCA_964513775.1 uncultured Sangeribacter sp.
CGTGAGGTATTCAAGAAGCAGACCGGTGGTCGCGGTAAGTTTGCCGATATCATCGTACGCATCGAGCCAGCTGACGACGATTTCGAAGGCAGCCTCCAGTTTATCGACGAGGTTAAGGGTGGTAACGTGCCTAAGGAATATATCCCCTCAGTTCAGAAAGGCTTCCAGACCGCTATGAAGAACGGTGTTCTCGCAGGTTATCCTGTAGAGCGTCTGAAAGTGACATTGATGGACGGTAGCTTCCACCCCGTCGACTCCGACCAGCTCTCATTCGAGCTCTGCGCTATCCAGGCGTTCAAGAAGGGTTCAGAGAAGGCCGGTCCGGTTCTTATGGAGCCTATCATGAAGATCGAGGTAGTGACTCCGGAAGAGTCGATGGGTGACGTGATCGGCGACCTTAACAAGCGTCGCGGTCAGGTAGAGGGTATGGAGACAAGCCGCAGCGGTGCGCGCATCGTTAAGGCAAAGGCTCCTCTTGCAGAGATGTTCGGTTATGTAACCGCACTTCGTACCATCACATCAGGACGTGCCACCAGCACCATGTCGTTCAGCCACTATGCCGAGGTAAGCAACTCCATCGCTAAGAATGTGCTTACAGAGGTGCAGGGCCGGGTTGATCTTTTGAAATAATAAAGCCTATTCACAGATATGAATCAGAAAATCAGAATCAAACTCAAATCTTACGATCACAATCTTGTCGACAAATCGGCCGAGAAGATCGTCAAGACGGTTAAGTCGACTGGTGCGGTTGTAAGCGGTCCGATACCTCTGCCCACACACAAGCGTATCTTCACCGTAAACCGCTCAACCTTCGTCAACAAGAAGAGCCGCGAGCAGTTCCAGCTTTCATCTTTCCAGCGTCTCATCGACATCTACAGCTCGACATCAAAGACAGTAGACGCCCTCATGAAGCTTGAGCTTCCCAGCGGAGTAGACGTAAGCATCAAGGTTTGACAATAAATCAGGCTCCGCATCCGTTAAATAAGGGATGTGGAGTCTGATACTCCAAACCGAATCAACCCAAAAACAAACATATCCCGATAATAATCGGAAAAAATAAATCAAAAGTAGAAATGCCAGGATTATTAGGAAAGAAAATCGGAATGACATCCGTTTTCAGTGCCGACGGAAAGAACATTCCGTGCACTGTTATCGAAGTAGGTCCTTGTGTGGTTACTCAGATCAAGACAGTTGAGAAGGACGGCTATGAGGCAGTTCAGGTAGGTTTCATCGACAAGAAGGAGAAACACACCAACAAGCCTGAGGCCGGTCACTTCGCAAAAGCAGGAGTAACCCCCAAGCGTCACTTGGCCGAGTTCAAATCGTTTGAGACCACTCCGGAGCTTGGCTCCACACTCACAGTAGATCTCTTCCAGGAGGGAGGTTTCGTAGATGTAGTGGGCACCAGCAAAGGTAAGGGTTTCCAGGGCGTAGTTAAGCGTCATGGTTTCGGAGGTGTAGGCCAGTCAACCCACGGCCAGCACAACCGTCTCCGCGCGCCGGGTTCAATCGGTGCTTGTTCATATCCCGCGAAGGTATTCAAGGGGCTCCGTATGGCAGGCCAGATGGGCAACGAGCGTGTGACTGTTCAGAATCTCCAGGTGATAAAAGTGCTTCCCGAGCACAATTTGTTAATGATCAAGGGTTCGGTGCCCGGATCCAAAGGTTCAATCGTTATAGTTGAGAAATAATGGAAGTAGCAGTATATAACATCAAGGGAGAAGACACAGGACGTAAAGTTACACTCAACGATGAAGTGTTTGCGCGTGACCTCAGCCAGGGCAACGCCGACCACACACTCTATCTTGACATCAAGCAGTATCTCGGCAATCAGCGCCAGGGCACTCACAAGAGCAAGGAGCGCAGCGAGGTGTCTGGTTCCACCCGTAAGCTCGGTCGCCAGAAGGGCGGCGGCGGCGCACGTCGCGGTGATATCAACTCTCCGTTGCTCCGTGGCGGTGGCACAGTATTCGGTCCCCGTCCCCGCGACTACCGCACCAAGCTCAACAAGAAGATGAAGCGTCTCGCACGCAAGATCGCTCTCACTTCAAAGGCTCAGGCAGGCAGCATCATCGTGGTTGAGAACTTCAACTTCGACAAGCCCAGCACCAAGAACTGGGTGAACATTGCCAAGAGCTTCAAGGTGAACGACAAGAAGACTCTTCTTGTAATGAATGACCTTGACAAGAATCTTTTGCTTTCAGTGCGCAACGTGCCCAACGCACTCATGCAGCAGGCATGCGATCTGAACGCATATACATTGCTCAACAACGATTCGATCATCATGACCGAGGGTAGCGTTGAGCTGATCAATGAGAACTTCTAACGAAAAGGAGATATAGAAAATGGACATTCAGATTAAACCTCTTGTAACAGAAAAGGCTAACGCCTACAGCGAAAAGCAGAATTGCTACACATTTGCTGTGTCTCCCGACGCAAACAAGTTTCAGATCAAAGATGTTGTCGAGAAGCTCTACAACGTGCGCGTCGTGAAAGTAAACACCGCTCTCTATGCTGGCAAGCGCAAACAGCGTTACACAAAGGGCGGACTCATCCGTGGTCAGAAACCGGCTTACAAGAAAGCCTATGTGACTGTGGCTGATGGACAGAAGATAGACTATTATAGCAACATTTAAAACCGATGGCAGTAAGAAAATTCAAGCCCGTAACTCCCGGGCAAAGACACAAGATTATTGGTGTGTTCCGCAATGAGATCGCTGTTACCACTCCCGAGGGAAAGGTAGAAGTGAAGAAAGTCTCTAAAATCGCACCAGAAAAGTCTCTTACTGTGGGCAAGAGATCCACAGGCGGCCGCAACTCTTCGGGACATCTGTCAACCCGTTACCGTGGTGGTGGTCATAAGAGAAAATTGCGTCTCGTTGATTTCAAAAGAACCAACGACGGCGTACCGGCAGTTGTAAAGAGCATCGAGTATGATCCCAACCGCTCGGCACGCATCGCGCTGCTTTACTATAAGGATGGCTCTAAGGCTTACATGGTAGCTCCTAACGGACTCGAAGTTGGCCAGACAGTCATGAGCGGTGAGGAAGCTGCTCCCGAGGTAGGCAACTGCCTTCCTTTGGCCAAGATACCTGTAGGTACACTCATCCATTGTATTGAGCTGAAGCCCGGCCAGGGCGCAGCGATGGCCCGTTCAGCCGGTACATTCGCTCAGCTCACATCCCGTGAGGGAGACTATGCGATAATCAAATTGCCTTCTGGAGAGACCAGAAAGGTGCTTCTCACCTGCAGAGCCACTGTAGGTGTGGTGGGCAACTCTGACCACGCTCTTGAGCAGAGCGGCAAAGCAGGCCGTTCACGCTGGTTGGGTCGCCGTCCTCACAACCGTGGTGTCGTGATGAACCCTGTCGATCACCCGATGGGTGGTGGTGAGGGCCGTCAGTCAGGTGGTCATCCCCGTTCGCGTACAGGTCTTTATGCTAAGGGCCTGAAGACACGCTCGCCGAAGAAGCACTCTTCGAAGTATATCATTGAAAGAAGGAAAAAGTAAATTTGATTAAAAGAAGACAATTATGAGTCGTTCGCTTAAAAAAGGACCGTTTATCAGTGTGAAGCTGGAGAAGAAGGTCGCAGCCATGGACGAGAGCGGCAAGAAGTCGGTCATCAAGACCTGGAGCCGTGCGTCGATGATCTCCCCTGATTTTGTAGGCCACACATTCGCAGTGCACAACGGCAACAAGTTTATCCCCGTCTACGTAACAGAGAATATGGTGGGTCATAAGCTTGGTGAGTTTGCACCGACACGCACATTCCGCGGCCACGGAGGCAATAAGAAGAAATAATTGAGGCGTGCGTGCCAAAACAACAGTCCAAATAACATAGCAAAAAACACATACAATGGGTGTAAGAAAAAGACAAGCAGCCGACGCCATCAAAGAGGCCCGCAAGAGCGAGTATTTCGCAAAGCTGCATAATGTGCCGTCATCGCCCCGTAAGATGCGTCTTGTAGTGGACATGATCCGCGGACAGGAGGCTTTCAAGGCTCTCGGCATCCTGAAGTTCTCCAACAAGGAGGCTGCCCGCAAGGTTGAGAAGCTGCTCCGCAGCGCTATCGCCAACTGGGAACAGAAAAACGATCGCAAGGCAGAGGCCGGCGAGCTTTATGTGAAGACAGTCTTTGTAGACTGCGCTCCCATGCTCAAGCGCCTTCGTCCGGCTCCTCAGGGCCGCGGCTATAGAATCCGCAAGCGTTCAAATCATGTGACATTGTTTGTCGACACAAAAAATAACGAAAAAGCTTGATTTAAAAGATGGGACAGAAAGTTAATCCGATCAGCAACCGTCTTGGTGTAATCCGCGGTTGGGACTCAAACTGGTATGGCGGAAAGAAATACGGTGACACTCTTCTTGAGGACTCAATGATCCGTAAGTATCTCCGCACTCGTCTTGCAAAGGCAAGCGTTTCAAAAATCATCATCGAGAGAACTCTCAAGATGGTGACAGTTACAATCTGCACAGCCCGTCCGGGTATGGTAATCGGCAAGGGAGGCAAGGATGTAGACGATCTTAAGGACGAGCTTAAGAAGCTCACCGATAAGGACGTTCAGATCAACATCCACGAGATCAAGCGTCCCGAGCTTGATGCAGAGATTGTTGCCACCAACATCGCTCGTCAGATCGAGAACAAGGTAGCTTACCGTCGTGCTGTGAAGATGGCCATTGCCTCCACAATGCGTATGGGTGCCGAGGGTATCAAGGTGCAGGTGAGCGGACGTCTCAACGGCGCCGAGATGGCACGTTCCGAGATGTTCAAAGAGGGACGTACTCCTCTCCACACACTTCGTGCCGATATCGACTATGCACTCGTAGAGGCATTGACAAAGGTAGGTATCATCGGCATCAAGGTGTGGATCTGCCGTGGTGAGATCTATGGTAAGAAGGAGCTTGCTCCGGTATATGCCGTAGGCCAGAAAGAGCAGGGTGGACGTCAGCAGAACGACCGTCGTAAAGGTGGATTCCGCAACAAGAAAAACAACAATCGTTAATAAAGAAGACCGACAATGTTACAACCTAAAAAGACCAGATACCGCCGTTCGCAAAAGGGCCGCATGAAAGGTGAGGCCCAGAGAGGCAATCAGCTTGCCTTCGGCTCGTTCGGCATCAAGACACTTGAGTCTAAATGGATCACCGGCCGTCAGATTGAGGCTGCCCGTGTGGCAGTGACCCGCTACATGCAGCGTCAGGGTCAGATCTGGATCCGTATTTTCCCCGA
>CAZEOI010000139.1:0-5046 GCA_964513775.1 uncultured Sangeribacter sp.
GAAGCATCTGCCGGAGGGTTAGCAAGTGTTGTTCGTCTTACACTGAGATAATACTCATGTCCACGCTCATAGGTAAAGCCCTCTATTTCACCGAACATCATGGGTAGCCATCTGTCGGGGTCATTTGGCAATTTAACGAGCATACATTCAATCGGATACTCTTGCTTGTCGTCACCCCAATGATATGTTATACCAGTTTCGGCAGAGACCTCTATTTTGATCTCCTCGATTTTATCTTTGGGTTCGTCATCATTGAGGCAACTTGTCATAAAAAGATAGGCGATGAGAATAAATGGAATTAAAAATGTCTTCATTCGCATATTGTTTAAGTTTATTAGTTTTGTTTATATCTTTTTGATATGGCTTCTTTTGTTCTCTGAAGCTACCGGCGAGAGATCTTAAGATACGAGGCAATATCTCCGTATGATGCAGTATCAGTTATCCGAGGATAGCGGTGAAGCAATCGGAGATATCTTTGCCCCGGAATATGGCTACTAAATTCCAAGAACTGATCATACAGTTGCTCAAACAGCCCCATCATCAGGTTCATGTTAGATTCATTTCAAGATTGCACTCTCGCTTACGGTATGTTGATACTTAGGCGATTTGGAAGTCTTTCTGCCATAGTCAAAGCTATATACAACCTTAATAGTTGCATACTGATTGTTCCTGCGGTTCCAGTTTGTTCTGTTGACGGAATAAACGGCTGTAATAATATCATCTTCCAATCTGTTTTTCATCAAGAACAGATTGTTCGCATTGGCCTCTATAGCCAAGTTGCCGTGACTCCACATTACCGTCAGCTGATATTGCCAAAAAGTCTTTCTACTAATCTGACAATCTACCAAATCCCTTACAGGTGTTGACAGCCATGCGCTGAATGAAAAATCTCCGACATAATAATTCAGGTTTGCGCTTCCCGAAAAAGATGACAGATTCCGGTTTTCAATTCTGCTACGCGTTATATGCCTGCTCCAGTCTCCTGATATCTGCATGTGCAGGGAATTAGAGGGTTTATAGGTAAATGAAATGTCTGCACTTGGCTTATGATATATGCAATCATCCCTGAACGTACTGATGAGGTGTTCATCATGAACATAGTAGTCTGATATTATCGTATGGTTCTGATAAAAATATGTTGTTCCCAGTTCTATACCGAACTTATTAAGATTGACATTATAACTCAGGCGTGGACTAAGCAGGATTGAATTATCCATCTTTGGATTACCCTTGAGAATGATTATCGGATCGATCTGTTGCTCCACGTTGTTGATTGTGTTGATCCTCGGATAGGTATTGCCTAAGGCGAAAGCTAACTGAAACTGCTGTCGTCGGTCAATCATATAAGCCATCCTCGCTTGAAGTCTTGGCGTAAGATGATTTATCGCCTTCATTCCCTTTAGCCTGTATGTAAGGAATGATACCCCTGGATTGATGTCATAGAAGAAACTTCCCAAGCGTTGAGAGTAATCGGCAAAGAGTATAGTTTCAAAAGAATGTAGGTTCTGGGAATACTCAGACACTCCGAAATAATCAGAATCACTGGTACGCAGAAACTCATAAAGCATGAAAGCAAGTCGGTTCTGGTGGCTTAACGCCATCGAATAATTGGCGTTTACTTTGGTATACCAATAGTTTTCCTTTACAGTCGAACTATAGGAGTTCTCGTCAGCTTCATAACTTCGGTTATAGTCGTTCCTTGAATAATAGGTGTCAAGGACATAGTCCAGTGACTTTGTGTCGGAAATTGTATGCAGTCCATAGAAATATACGCTTGGAAGCAGTGCCTTATTTCTGCTCGCTATTCCAACAACCTCAGGATTGTGCAAAACCGAATCAAAGATCCCGGAACTGAGCGTGTTGCCATCTGCATTGTCTCTTTCGTCTTTCCATGACATTCCGCCTCTCAACATCCAGATGTATTTGTTACCACGATTGCTTATGGAGGCCTGCAAATATTTTTCCGCCGCTTTATTATCTGCTCCATTATATACGGTTTCTCGTTTCAAAAGATTGTCTTCCAGACTGAATGTTTCCTGTTCATTTACCGATGATTGCGGGTTCTCCAAAGAATATCCTCCCCACAGGTTAATGCTTTTGGTTCCTATTACATATTTTGAAATCAGGTTGTAGTTACCGTTGAGGAATCCGAGACCCTGCAAGGCGTCTATCTGTGTATAGCCGCCGTTCTCCTGCTTTTTCAGAATGAAGTTGATAGCCGCAGCATCCTTTGCATATACCCCGGACGGGAGATCATAGTATTCTACACTGGCTATATCCTTCGGACGAAGCGACTGCACTTCCCGGAACTCAGCCTCGCGTCCGTCTATATACACCGTGGCATTCCCGGCTGGAGTGTTCACAATGCCAGAAGTTCTATCGACAGTGATTCCAGGAATCATGATGTTTCTCAACAGGTCGTATCCGCTCACAGCGTGTCTCCGCTGCTCCTTCGTAGGAACAGCGAGTATGTGGTCATCTTCCCGAGTGATATAAGATGACTCCACTACAACCTCATCAAGTCTGTGGGCTTTTACTGAATCCGTTTGATGTGATTGTGCAGTAGCTGTTAGGGACAGGAAGATTGATATTACAGTTAAGAAAATGATCTTATCCACTGATGTCAACATTTTTCCGTACGCCACATATAATAAAATTATTAAATATTCATATGTGAATCAGTCATTCTTTCCCTCATGGCTGCAATGAATCCTTCAATATCCTGCGGATTAAAGTATAGGGGAAAGATGCTTTTAATCCAAGAGCGGTTGAAAGTAATTAAGACTCCGTTTTCAGGATACAAATCTTCGCCTTTGATATTTAATGCTACCGGATATCTGGCATATCTTTCCTCGGCTTCTTTTAGAGATATCGCTTCAATGGATTTAATTTCTTTTATTGGGAAACTCACCTTTGGATATCCCATGTATTTACATTTCAACTCGTTGTCACAAGTAATTTCCAAATATCCTTCCTCCAGTTTTCCTGTATACCAAACATTAAAAGCTGAAAGCAAGCAGAAGAATGTGATTAGGCCAAATAGCAACATCCATGATCCCGTAGCAGTGCAGATATATCCTGAGAAAACTAAGACCGGAGTAAGGTAAAACCATGGTATCAGAGCGTTACGTTTTATAGCCTTCTTGGATAAGGAACATTTAAACTTAAGGTTATCGGAGTTCGACAGCCCATCCTGATTGTTCATTTCATTGGAATTTGTCATGTCATTATTATATTATTGGATGGGTTAGAGTAGATATCGATAATTAAATCACAGTCAAGACTCTAAAATGTAAGGCTATATCTCGCACAGGTTTAGGAATTTCAACATTCTCAAACTACAAGATAAGCATAACGCGTCTTATTTTTCCAAAATGTCTTGGACCGACAAAAGCCAATCCTAATGCAAAATTACACAAAAGAGTTTGGATTACAAAAATTCTAAGCCTTGAAAATTTGCATGTTACAGAAAAGAAGTACAAATAAGGGGCAAAAAGGACTTTTAAGCGTACAAACTATGGTATATTCTCAAAGCAGGTCAGATTTTCAACGGAGTTGAAATTGAGGTCGGAAAAAGAGAAGTCCATAACTTCGCTTATATTATCAGCGAAGTTATGAACCTTATGACGGTTGCGAACAGACGCGGGGTTATTATTGTAATGGATCGTAATATTGTGCTATTCTAAGAACGCTGATACATGTCGAAACTTTATCCTTCTTACCGATGGCTGAAACCTCAATATATCCACTCTTAGTACTTATTTCTTGTTCATTGTTTGGTGCAATCTCATTAAATGAAACGACAACAGTATTAGAATCAATTAACTTTGCAGTCAACTCAGTGCCGTCTTCACAATCGCATTTTTCCAAGTTTATACGACTGAAATTGGTGCATTTGATTGATATTTCACTTTGGTTACTGTTCGCTGTAATTGTATACCCACGAGGTACGCAACATGGATCTGGCGAGTAATATTCAATCTTTACATTATCAGGATTTGACATATTCTCAGTTGAGAACAATATCGGAGAGTCATCCTCTTCGCAACCTGTAAAGAGGATTGCAATGATAGGTAGTAAGATAGATAGTAATTTTTTCATAAGAAGTTGTCTTTTTATAAGTTATCCTCAAATGTTTATTAACGATATAAGGTTTCGAAGCATTGCGTCTTCAATTATGCCCTTCGACGTGACAAAGCGACCCCAGTTCCCGCTGACGAGTTAGTACCGAACCCCGCTCACGGAGTTACCTTGTCAATAGGCACTTCCGGCTCCACCACAAACTTATCAGAGAGAATCTTTATCAAAGAATAAGTGTAGCAGGAAGCATCTGCCGGAGGGTTAGCAAGTGTTGTTCTTCTTACACTGAGATAATACTCATGTCCACGCTCATATGTAAAGCCCTCTATTTCTCCGAACATCATGGGTAGCCATCTGTCGGGGTCATTTGGCAATTTAACGAGCATACATTCAATCGGATACTCTTGCTTGTCGTCACCCCAATGATATGTTATACCAGTTTCGGCAGAGACCTCTATTTTGATCTCCTCGATTTTATCTTTGGGTTCGTCATCATTGAGGCAGCTTGTCATAAAAAGATAGGTGATGAGGATAAATGGAATTAAAAATGTCTTCATTTGCATATTGTTTAAGTTTATTAGTTATGTTTGTATTTCTTTTGATATAGTTTCTATAGTTCTCTGAAGCTGAGAAATACACGGCGTGGTATATTGAGATAGGAGGCTATATCTCCGTAAGATGCAATCTCTATTATCTGAGGATAGCGGTCAAGCAGGCGGAGATACCGTTGTACCGGGGTTTGGTTACTAAATTCCAAGAACTGATCATACAGTCGCTCAAACAGGCCTATCATCAAGTTCATGATCCCTATTCAGCCTTTCACACATAATCCTTGCCGGGCGCTCACCGAATTTCTCAAACACCTCCTTACAGAGGGAGAAATTAACAGAGTTTCTGTTATAATAGATGCCTTCTATTTCTTTCATTACATTTCTATTAACGAGTATGAACATCAGCGTTGGGTGA
>CAZEOI010000140.1:0-4991 GCA_964513775.1 uncultured Sangeribacter sp.
GGCCGGCGGTCTGCTTCAGGGTGCATCAACAGCACGTGTCGACATCTCTCGTCGAATAATTGATCCGGAGTCGCTCGCTCCCACCGAGCAGCTTGCCGAAATTTTCTCTGTCGCAATCGAAGGCGGTCTTGAAAAAGGCAAGGAGAAGGAATTTGTGCTTATGCCTTATGATGAGGTTTACGTTCGTCGTAGTCCTGGGTATGCCCCGCAGGAACAGGTGACTCTTACAGGTGAGGTGCTTTTCGCCGGTCAATATACAATCGAGACCCGCAACGAGAGAGTATCAAGTCTTATCCGACGTGCAGGAGGTATAGTTGAGGGCGCTTACCTTAAAGGCGCTCAATTCACAAGACGTCTTTCCGATGAGGAATACAAGATGCGTCAGGAGACTCTCCGTATTGCTATGCAGAACCAGTCGGGTCAGGGCGACTCAATCGCAATGAGTAAAATAGAAGTTTCCGACCGCTATAGTGTAGGTATTGACCTTGAGAAAGCTCTTGCCAATCCAGGAAGCACCTACGATCTTGTTTTGAAGCCCGGCGACCAGCTTGTAGTGCCTGAACTTCAGAGCACTGTCAAGATTGCCGGAGATGTCATGTTCCCGAATACAGTAGTGTATGTACCGGGCAAGACCATGAAATACTATATTAATCAGGCAGGAGGCTACGGACAGCAAGCTAAAAAGAATAAGGCATTTATCGTATACATGAACGGTTCGGTAGCGAAAGCGAAGAAAAACACCCCTATAGAACCGGGATGTCAAATAATCGTCCCCTCCAAGCCTATTGACAACGGCACCAACTGGACTAAGATCATGGCCCTCGCCACAAGTGTAGGATCAGTTGCGACTATGGCCGCGACAGTAGCGAATCTGTTTAAGAAATAATTCCCGATAAGCCGATTCTCAAATCCGGCAAATAACTCTGCGGCAAAGCCGCGTATGAATGTAAATCCATTATGCAGGAAGATAAAGATTTCAGAGATGACGCAAGCGATGAGAAGGAGATAGATCTTCTTGAACTCGCAATGAAGCTATGGGACCAGCGTAAGAAACTGATCATATGGAGCGTGTGTGGCGCCGTGATAGGTTTGATCATCGCGTTCAGCATCCCTCGCGAATACACCACAGATGTTAAACTCGCGCCCGAAACCACCGACAATAAAGCTGCCGCCGGGGGTCTTGGGGCTCTCGCCTCAATGGCCGGACTCGGCTCAAGCGCGAGCGGTGCGGATGCGGTTTATCCCCAACTGTATCCTGATGTAGTAAGTTCGGTGCCGTTCGTCACCAGCCTCTTTAACGTAAAGATCACTACCAGCGATAAAGATGAGCCCCAGACAATGACTGTCGAGCAGTATATGGAGGATGAACTCCGCGCTCCCTGGTGGAGTGTGATTACGGGAGCTCCTTTCAAGTTGCTCGGTATGCTCAGAGGGGGAGATAATGAGGAGGCCGGCACTAAACCGCTCGACAACTTCCGTCTCACCCAAGATGAGGCTCGCCTTGTAGAGGCGGTCAACAGACGCATCACCGCAAGTGTAGATCAGAAGACAAGCGTAGTCACCATCAGTGTAATGATGCAGGATCCCCTTGTGTCGGCTGTGCTCGCTGACACAGTTGTCAACAGGCTTCAGGCATATGTGACAGACTACCGCACCAACAAGGCACGTAAAGATCTTGAATATGCCGAGACCCTTAATGAAGAGGCCAAAGCTGATTATTACGCCGCCCAGCAGAAATATGCCGAGTATCTCGACCGCAATCAAGGGCTCGCTTTCCAGAGCGCACGCATCACCAGCGACCGTCTGCAGAATGAGGCGCAGCTTGCTTTCAGCCTCTACAACCAGACCGCACAGCAGGTTCAGAAGGCAAAGGCAAAGGTGCAGGAGACAACTCCGGTGTATGCCATCATCACTCCGGCCACTGTGCCTGTAAAGCCAACCAGTCCGAGAAAAGCTCTTATTCTGGTTGGATTTACATTCCTCGCTTTCGTGGCGTGTGCGGCATGGATTCTCTTCGGCGCTCCTCTCATTCAGCAGCAGAAGGAGAAGAAGGCTATGCTTAAAGAAACTGCCGACACGAAGCCCTCAGCTTCAGCAGATAAATGATTTTTCAACTCTGATTCCCTCCTCTCCAAATGAAATATTTCATACAAAGTTTAATAGCAATCGCAGGAGCCCCGGTTATAGCCGGGGCTTTTGGCACTTATCGTCCTGACGCTCAGACATCTTCACCGACAAAAAAGAGCTCCCACTCAGTGGCTGAAAAGCAAAATGCGAGAGAGATAAAAGATTCACTTCATCAACAACTGCCCGATTCCCTTGACATATCATCAATCTTCAGTGTGTTTTCCACTGAAGATACCCTCTCTCAAAAGGGAACCCATACCGTAGCTTTCCCTGACGGCTATGTCTATACTCCTACCAACGCTGGAAATGTGCTCGACATTCTTATCAGCAATTCCGATAAGAGAAAAGTAAATAATAAAGCAAGAAAAAATAAAACGGCTTCATCCGGTGATGTCCTGAATTTCATGACAAAGGTGTATGCGGAACATGGATTCTATCAAAGCGGACATTGGGACGATGCTGAAGACTGGACTGCCATCACCCGCAATGTAATTCTTCCCGACTACGATCCACAGGATTTCTACAGGCCGGTAAGAGGTCGTGTCACATCGCTATATGGATTCAGGCCTTCGTTCGGCAGAATACACAAAGGGATAGATCTTGCGGTAAATATTGGCGACACCGTACGTGCCGCCTTGCCGGGAGTGGTGGCGAGAGTGGCTTATGATCCGGGTGGCTACGGGCATTATGTGGTGCTTGTCCATAACAATGGGATGGAGACTCGCTACGCCCATCTTAAAGCACCTGCAACCACATTGGGAGCCATGCTTTCAGCAGGAGACCCTCTCGGATTAGGAGGAAATACTGGTAACTCCACAGGGCCTCATCTTCATTTTGAGATCCGTTACCGAGGCACGGCTATAGACCCCTCCTCTCTTTTCGTGTTCTAATCATCCCGTGCCCACATTGTCATATCGAAGTTGTTTAAGCCCTATCTTAAAAAAAGTGGATTCCACCGGCCGGCGGAATCCACTTTTTATTTCGAAATATTTTGTATCACGCATCGATATTGGCATAGGTAGCATGACTCTCGATAAATTCGCGACGCGGACCAACCTCCTCACCCATCAGGATTGAGAATGTACGGTCGGCCTCTGCTGCATTCACAAGATTTACCTGCTTGAGCATACGGTTCTCCGGATCCATTGTGGTTTCCCAAAGCTGCTCAGGATTCATCTCACCAAGACCTTTGTAACGCTGGAGCACCATACGGTCGCGGTTGCCATCACAATACCTGTCGACAAAACGCTGCACCTGTTGCTCATCCCACGCATACTCCTGCACCTTCTGCTTACCCTTTGTGCTGCACTTATAAAGCGGCGGGGTAGCGATATAGAGATAGCCGTTGTCGATAATCGGGCGTATCTTGCGGTAGAAGAATGTCATGAGTAGAGTTGCGATATGAGCTCCGTCGACATCGGCATCGGTCATGATGATAATCTTATGGTAACGGAGCTTGGTCATATTCGGCTCCTTTGAATCATCTTCCGTACCGATAGTAACGCCCAAGGCTTTAAACATATTGACGATTTCCTCACTCTCAAACACCTTATGGTCGAGAGCCTTCTCCACATTAAGGATCTTACCTCTCAGCGGCAGGATGGCCTGATAGTTTGGGTTGCGCCCCTGCTTTGCAGAACCGCCTGCCGAATCACCCTCGACGAGGAAAAGCTCACACTCCACGGCATCACGACTCTTGCAGTCGGCAAGCTTGCCGGGAAGACCGCCACCTGAAAGGGGCGACTTACGCTGCACCTTCATTCTGGCGTTATAGGCAGCATGGCGTGCCTGGGCTGCGAGCATCACCTTATCGACTATCGCACGTGCCTGCTTCGGATGCTCCTCAAGATAATTGCGGAGCGCCTCGCTCACGGCTGTCTGAACCACACCGGCCACCTCATTATTGCCAAGTTTGGTCTTTGTCTGACCCTCGAACTGTGGCTCAGCCACCTTTACCGACACCACAGCCGTAAGGCCGTCACGGAAGTCCTCTTTAGAGAGCTCAATCTTCAGCTTATCGAGAAGATGGTTATCATCGGCATATTTCTTAAGGGTGGTGGTAAGACCTCGGCGGAAACCTGTGAGATGAGTGCCACCCTCAATAGTGTTGATATTATTCACATACGAGAAGATATTCTCAGAAAAAGAGGTGTTATAGGTCATCGCCACCTCCACAGGAACGCCGTTACGCATCGTATTGAGATGGATCACATCCTCTATAAGAGGTTCCTTACCCTGGTCGAGATACTTCACGAACTGCTTCAGGCCTTCATCGCTGTGGAACACCTCTCTACGAGGCTCGCCCTTTTCGTCAAGCTCGCGCATATCGGTAAGAGTAAGCGTAATGCCGGCATTCAGATATGCAAGGTCGCGGAGACGATTGGCCAGAGTCTCATAGTCATATATGGTTTCAGTGAATATGGAGGCATCCGGGTGGAAGATTATGGTGGTGCCGGTATGGTCGGTCTCACCAATCACTTCCAACGGGCAAGTTGGCTTTCCAAATGCGTATTCCTGCATATGCACCTTTCCATCACGGTGAATCTCCGCACGAAGATAATCTGAAAGAGCGTTTACGCAGCTCACACCCACACCGTGCAAACCACCTGACACTTTATAGGAGCCCTTATCAAACTTACCGCCCGCATGAAGCACTGTAAGCACAACCTCAAGAGCCGGCTTGTGCATCTTTTCGTGCATATCCACCGGTATACCACGTCCATTGTCGTCAACCCTGATGGAGTTGTTCTCAAGGATCGTGACCTTGATATCGTTGGCGTAGCCGGCCAATGCCTCGTCAATCGAGTTGATTCAAAACGGATGTGTCTTTCGGGACCTGGCCAGAAGTACATACTCCGCTTGCG
>CAZEOI010000141.1:0-4955 GCA_964513775.1 uncultured Sangeribacter sp.
TAATCGTAGAATAATCAAATAAACTTACCTTGTCAATTTGATGGGGTAAGTTTATTTTTTTGAATCATCCTATTATAATTCACGCATTTGAATTATCAAGGATCATATGTAAGAATACTGACTATATACATTCCAAAATAAACATTGAGTAAATATTATCTTCAGAAATCTGATAAGATGCAAAATTTTTAAAAATTGGTAATTTTAATGAAGAAAGAAACAGACAAAGAGTATATATGATAAGATTTTATTATTTTTGCCAAAAATATTGTTTATATGGCAGCTAAAAGAAATCATCATTCAAATTCTCAATACCTAAAGTCTAATATAAAAGGGTCATTTAATACAAAACTTAATTCTATTAGTGAAATTGAAGTTCTAACTAGCAAGATTGATAAGCTCAGTTCACAAATTGCTGAATTAAACCAGGTAGTTCAGGAAAATCAAAAAAATCTTTATCATATTCTATCTGAAGAACAAAGGAAGAATCATCTAATAACTCAATTTACCTACACTGTCACAAATAGTATGGGGACTTTGTATTGAATTTATTGCTGATCTATTCAAAGACAATGATGATTTAAAGTGGAAATATATAGCCTACTCTGCTCTGGGCTTATGCTTAGTTATCATAATTATAAATTATAAAAAATAAAAAAGTTACCAAACCTGAATAGACCGACTATGACATAGCGTTTTTTACATATGAACATTACAAGTAGAACACTATGTTTAATCTAAATAAAAAAACAATAGCATCCTCATAACATAATATCTGACTAATATGAGCATAGAAGTCGGTAAGGAAGTAAGATCTTGATCCTTCTATTCATTCCTGCCGATTCTTCAGAATGTAATTTATATTTTTGTAAATCCGGAGAAAAAGGAGTATATTTGTAACTGAATTGCAATATTGTCAATCTTTTCGAATCATGAGCGAACTGACATCCGTTTTTATCAACCCTCTTACCGACTTCGGTTTCAAATATCTGTTCGGGGAGGAAACGAACAAGAAGTTTATCCTCTCCTTCCTGAATTCTTTATTAACCGACGGGAAGGTTATCACGGATGTGGAGTTTGTCGACAAGGAGAGAATCAGTGATTCTAAATCAGGAAGAGTTCTGATATATGACCTCCATTGTAAGACCTCTGACGGGAAAAAGATCATCGTGGAAATGCAGAATCGTACGCAGGCTTATTTCGATGACAGAGCCCTTTTCTATCTCGCCGGAGACATTTACCATCAGGGGCGCAAAGGTAAGAACTGGGACTATCGGCTGACTCCGGTGTATGGAGTATTCCTCATGAATTTCGAATGGAAGGAGAATATGGTGCAGGAGATCAGGGATGATGTAGGCCTCGTGAACCTGAGGACTCTCAAATTGTTTTCCAATAAACTGAGGATGACTTTTCTGAAGATTCCGATGATGAACAAATCACCTGAGGAGTGCAAGTCTACCCTCGACCGTTGGTTGTACTTATTTAAAAATATGGAGAATATGAATACTATGCCCAAAGCTTTTATGAATGACCCTGTATTCCGCGAACTGAATGATGTCGCGCAGGTGGCTGCTCTTCCCGTGAAGAAAAGGAAGAGCTATGAGCGTTCCCTCAAAGCTTACCGCGACTGGTATTCAATCATTGAGACCGAACGCGCCGAAGGCCGTGTCGAAGGCATAGCTGAAGGTATAGCTAAAGGTGAGCGCAAGATGTTAAATGCGAATGTAGCCCGGATGAGAAGTAACGGCTTCTCTGATAAGGATATTGCAAAAATTCTCGATCAGCCACTTGACCTTATTCAATCAATTTAGTTCAGAGTCCCGCAATGAGGTTATGAAGTATGTAGAATATGAATACTATGCCCAAAGCTTTTATGAATGACCACGTAAAAAGATAAACGATCAAGAATACAAAATAACGGTTCACAAGGATAAGCTGACGGATCTTAAAAGCTAAAAGAGTCTTTCAACCTCCCGTGGGAGATTGAAAGACTCTTTTATTGTTGGAAGTAATTATGATGATAAAGCTTTATCCTTGATGATCAAGCTTTGTTCTTGATGATCATAACCTCGATGATCGATACGGCTGTCTGATCGGGCACTTGAAGTGCCTCAGCAAGCTGATTGATGTAGAGAAAGCTTTCAGATATTCGGAGTGTCCCAGACTTTGGTCTGAGTGCAATTCACCTTCGCTGTCTGCGAACCGATAGTAAACTCAAACTCCCCTTTCTCAAGGGTCCAGCGGTTGTCGATGTTCACAAACGCAAGATCGCTCGCCGGGATGGTGAACTGCACAGTCTTTGTCTCTCCGGGTTTAAGGCTTATCTTATCAAATCCTCTCACACGATATGCGTCAGGGGTGATAGAGGCCACGAGATCGGTGGAATAAAGTAGCACGGAGTGCAGACCCTCAACCTCACCGGTGTTCTTCACATCTACGGAGATTGTCAGATGGTCGTCGGCTGTGAAATCGCTCTTGTCTACACGAAGATTTGAATATTCGAATGTGGTATAGCTCAAACCGAAACCGAACGGCCACTGCACGTCGATGTCGGCTGAATAATCATATGCACCGGCCATCACAGGCACGCTCTCACTTGGCTTATGGTCGTAGGTGGTGAGACTGTTGGTCCATTTCGGATAAGTATAGGGGAGACGGGCGCTGAAGTTGCGTTTGCCGGAGAGAAGGAGTGCCAAAGCATCACCACCGTAATTGCCGGGAAGGAGTACATCCACCACAGCCGACGCAAGGGGCTCGATCTCACGCACGATGCGCGGACGGCCGCCATTGATGACAAGCACAATCGGTTTGCCGGTCTTGGCAAGTGCCTTTACAAGGTTACGCTGATTCTCTGAAAGTGTAAGCTCGTTGATGTTGCCGGGGGTCTCGCAATATGAATTCTCGCCCACACAAGCCACAATGACATCGGCACGCGAAGCGGCTGCCACAGCACGATCTATGCGCACATTCTCCTCTTTCTCCCATTGTCCGTAATTCTCCACATAGTCCATGCCCTGCTCAAGGGTGACGTTGGCCGCACCATATTCATTGGCAAGAGCCTCGTAGATGGTGTTATACTGTGAATGGAACTTCGGATCATTGGTGCCCTGCCAGGTATAGCTCCAGCCGCCGTTGAGAGCACGCATGGAATTGGCGTTGGGACCGGTGACAAGGATTCTCTTTCCTGCAGCTATAGGAAGCGCGCCGTTATCATTCTTGAGAAGAATCTCACTCTGCACGGCCAATTCCAGCGCTTTCTGTGCGAAATTCTCAGAAGCGAATTCCGGATAATCCTGATAGAGAGTGTTGGGCTGCTCGAAGAGATTAAGACGGAGTTTCAGACGGATGATACGGCTCACGGCATCGTCGATGCGGCTCATCTTCACCTTGCCCTCGTCGACAAGCTCCTTGAGAAGCGTGCAGAACTCCACATCATTCGGGGTCATCGACATATCGATACCGGCATTGATCGACTGCTCTATAGCCTCCTTATAATCGATAGCCACCTTGTCGCGGTTATGCACATTGTGGATGTCGGCCCAGTCTGTCACTATCATACCGTCCCAGTTGAGCTGCTCCTTGAGCCACACGGTGAGAAGCTCATAATTCACATGCATCGGAATGCCGTTGATGGTGGCGGAGTTTACCATCACCGAAAGGGCTCCGGCCTTGATGGCCTCCTTATAAGGAGCGAAATACTTCTCCCTCAGATCAATAGGATTGATGATGGCCGGAGTGCGGTCTTTGCCTGACGTGGGATTGCCGTAAGCCATATAGTGCTTAAGACATGCGGCTACGTTTTTCGGGCCAAGATGATTGTTGTCGTCACCCTGATAACCCTTAACCATCTCCACAGCCATCTGGCCGTTGATGTAGGGATCCTCGCCGAAGCTCTCCCAGATACGGCTCCATACCGGCGTACGGCCAAGGTCCATGACAGGATTGTAAACCCAAGGTATATCGCAGGCGCGTGCCTCATAGGCGGTCACGATGGCTCCCTCGCGCACAAGCTCCCTGTTAAGCGAAGCGGCCATGTTGATCTCCTGGGGGAAGAGCGTGCCCCCCATAGTATAGGTGGATCCGTGGTTCTGGTCAACGCCATAGATGTCGGGAACCCCGATCTCCTTCATCGATGCCTCCTGAATGCCGGAGATTATGCGGCACCAGGTCTCGGGAGTCTGGGCATGGCCAAGAGGCACATTAAGCACCGAACCTACCTGAAATTCGCCGATCACTCTCTTCACCTTCTCCGGGTCGAGCTGAGCCTCACCATCGGCAGAGGGCGCTGCGAGCACTTCATCTATTGTCACCTCACACATCTGGCCGATCTTCTGCTCCAATGTGAGCCCTTCCACAATCTTTTTTACCTGCGACTCAAGATCCGCGTCATAGGCGATAGCGGGATCTCCCTGTTGGGTGCCTCCTCCGCCACATCCGGCAGCCAAGACAGCCAATGACGGATAAATAAATTTTTTCAACATAATTCTACGTCTTTCGTGGTTAGTTATGTAGTATAGTTTATATCTATATGTAGTATAGTCTATGAGCTATCAAGCGGTACGTTTTAAAGGTGTCTCCAATCAATCATATCATCAATTTATGACGCATGATTATGACAGGCGGGGAACATATCATATAAAGTCAATCAGATGCCTTACGTAACACTTTCATAACCCTTGCCTGATGCAATATAAATCATCTTTGTTTTGCTAAATTAATCAAAAAATCAGTAAAATCGAAAATTATAAAGCACAAAGTAAATATTTGAGGCTCTTCATCAATACTATATTTTTAAATATAAGCACTTTATAAAATTAAATTTCTCTGCTCAGAGTAAAAAAAAGGGAAACTTTCAGGCTATCTGACACGCCTGAAAACACAGATGGAGACCGCCTCACGGCGCCCCCCACCTCAATCTACTTACTATTAAAAATATCATTTTTTGATATTATTTT
>CAZEOI010000142.1:0-4929 GCA_964513775.1 uncultured Sangeribacter sp.
TGCCGCTAAATAAATGCTTGAAGTTCATATTTTCCAGTTTTTGTTTCTATTTCTAATAATAAGTCCTTTTTGAAGACAAAAGTTTATTTTCAATGGTGAATGACGTTTGTTTGATGGCAAATCGAATATAGGGTAAATCGTGTAGCCATGACAAGGCACAAAAAAATCGGGAAGCTTTTCAGGACTTCCCGACTGTCTCCTTATTGTCTGAATAATATGAAATCAGACGCAGATACAACTGTAATATCGTCAGAACCATCCATTAAGGAAGCTACAATAGCTTTTATAGCTATAGCAATGATGGTGATGAGGCGGCCGCGTTATCGGCGGGGAGCATTTCCGCGACGTCCGCCTCTTTGTTCCGTTAACGGCCGGGCATCCTCTGTCAGTTTGAGTTCAACACCATTGGAGAGCTCCACCTCGTAGCCTCCACGTTTACGCGAAATCTCAACGATTGTCTTACCGGCATGGTTTGTGGCTACATACTTCGATATGGCTGAGGGTATGATGGCGGCCGGAACCGCCTGGCCTTTGGCTGCCTTCACCTCTTTCCAATCGCCATTCTCACGGAATTCAACTTCTGCGCCGCTTACAAGATCCACTTCATATTCAGCACCACGTCTGCCTTGGTCCTTCTCGGCTTTTCTTACATTGTCGCCGGGAAAGTGTTTGCGGAGAAATGTCTGAGCCGCTTTGGGAAGTTCAGATTGCTTGACGGGTGTTCCGGCAAATACAAGTGTCGAAAACGATGCTGTGACTGCCACAAGCATCAGGATAATGATTCTTTTCATTTGCTATGATTGTTTTGTTTAAAAATATTGTATAGATTATTAAATGCTTCTGTATATGTGCGACCCACGGGAATAGGCCTCTCGAAATTTTTGAGAAAAATCTGACGGTTCGAGAATTTCTCAATCGCAGAGAGGGCCACTATAAACGAACGATGCACCCTGATAAAGCGGTCGTCAGGCAACAGGGTTTCAATCTCCTTCATAGTGATCTGAGATATCACTGTAGGTAAGCCCCATCTGTAAACCTTGACATAATTGTCCATTGCCTCGACATAGGAAATGTCGCCAACATCCACAACTACAGTCTTATATTCCACTTTCAGTATTATCGTATCATGTCTTTTTACCTCTCCCCCTTTTGCCTTGACCAGCACCAGAGCTTTCTGCATGGCGTGTTCAAACCTGGGATAGAATATAGGCTTATGCAAGAAGTCAACGGCATCGACGTTGAAGCCGTCAAGGGCATACTGGGAATAAGCGGTCGTAAAGATGATACAGGTATCTTCCGGCATATCTTTTGCAAGCTCCACTCCATTATGAGAATTCATTTCTATGTCAAGAAAAACAATCTCCGGGTATGTTGACTTCACACAGGCCATACCCTCTATCGGCGAGGTAAAACATTGCAGTTCAATATCTCCGAAGCGTTTACAGTATTCTTGAATAATACTCAGAGCTATTGGCTCATCATCTATTGCCACACACTTTATCATTATTTCAGTTCTATTTGGAGCGATACATTATAAATGTCGCTATTGCTATTGATTTTCAATTCATATTTTCCCGCATAAAGAAATTCGAGGCGCTTACGGCAGTTTTCAATGCACATGTGTTCGCCAATTCTTTTTACAAGAAATATTTTATTTGAAGAAGAAAATAACAGTTTTCCAATCCTACCGCAAAATTAGCTATTTTAGAATTAAGCAAGCAATCACCTGCCTATCGTTAGCCACCACTATGGTGCGGTTCGTCATTTCGTCTTTGACTGATATGAAACGTCAAGGTTTAATACCGTAAAATTGTCATTATACCTAAAACCGGTCATATCTCCTTCGTGACAATGGTTTTTTCGGTATTCCTACCGTGATATTCATCTCCAATGATCAGTCCATTCGCCACCACAAATATGCATTTAATCATTTTTCTTATGAGATCTATTTTCATAATATAGTAATATTCAGATAAATATAATTACAATACTCAAAATTAAGTATTTTTCGGACGAGATAATATACCGAACTTTGCATAAAATTTAAGTCACAATAACGATTAAATATGGCATCGCCCAAGAAATATATCTTAGCAGTACTTGTAATTTGTTTGCTATCGTTAAATCTGTCTGCCAAGGATATTACCGGCATGATTTCCGGAAAGGTTCTTTCTTCAGATGGTGAACCTATCGATTATGCGAATGTATATCTGAAAGGTACAGCTTTTTCAAGCACCACTAATGACAAAGGGTTATATCATATTAAAGCTCCTGCCGGCACCTACACTATAGTCTTCTCATCTGTCGGTTATGAAAAACTGGAGCTGAAAGCGACCATAAAGGCAACAGACCGCACTAAACTCAATGTCAAATTGAAACCGGCAACTCAGCTGGCGGAGGTCATAGTAGTCGGAAACACTCTGAGCAAGGTAAAGAACTCGGCATTCAATGCCACAGCGGTTGATACAAAGGAACTAGTGAATACCACCAAAACTCTTAGCGAGGCTCTCTCTAAAGCTCCGGGTATGAAAATCCGCGAGAGCGGTGGTGTAGGATCAGATATGGCGGTGACGATGGACGGATTCAGCGGAAAGCATGTAAAAGTATTCATTGACGGGGTGCCTCAGGAAGGTGTCGGAAGTTCATTTGGCATAAACAACATTCCTGTAAACTTCGCCGACCGTATCGAGGTGTATCGTGGAGTAGTCCCTGTAGGATTCGGGTCTGACGCGATAGGTGGGGTCATTAATATTGTCACACCCAAACGCCAAAGGCGATGGTTTCTTGATGCATCTTATTCTTACGGATCATTCAACACCCACAAGGCATACGTAAATTTCGGACAGACCCTCGGCAACGGATTCAAGTATGAAATCAACGCATTTCAAAATTATTCCGACAATGACTATTGGGTTGACGCCCCGGTCGAGAATTTCGCCACCGGAGGCATCAACAGGAATAAACTTGAGCATGTGCGCCGTTTCAACGATACATATCATAACGAGGCAGTAATCGCTAAAATAGGATTTGTAAATAAACCGTGGGCCGACCGACTTATGGGCTCATTTACATATTCCCACATGTATAAGCAGATACAGACAGGTGTGCGGCAAGAAATTGTTTATGGACAGAAGCACCGCCACGGTCATTCCCTTATCGGAGCCGTGGAATATGGCAAACGCAATCTCCTCACAAAAGGGCTTGACGTAGCGTTCAATGCAAACTATAACCGCAACGTCACAATCAATGTTGACACTGCGTCTGTGAAATATAACTGGCGTGGAGAAACAGATCCTCTTAATTCTCCCGGCGAACAATCTTATCAGAATTCACGGGCCAACAACAATAACTGGACGGCTACGCTCACCACTGATTATCGACTTAATGATAATCATCTCTTCACTGTAAACGATGTATTCAATACATTCAATCGCTCTAACGACAATTTGCTTGCCTCCATTGTAAGCTCAGATGAAATAGGGAAAATCACCACCAAAAACATCGTGGGGTTATCTTACAGATATACCCCGAACAACAAGTTGAATTTTATCGCGTTTGGCAAACAATATCACCAATACGTGTCCGGGCCGGCCGCCACTACATCTGCGCAGGATACTTATGTGAAAAGCTCCCGCTCGGTTGATGCCTTTGGCTATGGTGCTGCCGGAACATGGTTCATGCCTCTCGGATTCCAGATGAAGGCATCTTACGAAAAGGCATATCGTCTGCCCACTATCGAAGAGATGTTTGGCGACGAGGATCTTGAAGTCGGCGATATGTCGCTGAAACCTGAGTCAAGTCATAATGTCAACCTGAATCTAAGCTACAACGCGACATTCGGCAACAACATAATTTATGTTGAGGCAGGATTCATTTACCGCGACACAAGAGATTATATTCAGCGCAACATCTTGGCCTTGAGCGGTGGAAAGTCTGCCGCCACCTATGTCAACTATGGCAAGGTTGATACAAAAGGCTTTAGCGTCTCGGCGCGCTACAATTTCTCAAAGTGGGTAAGTCTCGGAGGCAATTTCACTCAGATGAATGTGCGCGACAACATGAAGACGGCTATGGGAAGCACAATGGCGAATGTGGCTTACAGGGAGCGCATGCCCAATCAACCCTATATGTTTGCTGATTCCGACATTAACTTCTACTGGCATGGTCTGGGCGAAAAAAGCAATGTGCTTACCGTTGCCTACGACAACCAGTACACCCATAAATTCTGTTATTACGCCTCCAATATAGGCTCTAACAACAACGACTATATGGTGCCTGATCAATTCTCTCATAATCTCACCATATCTTACGGCATTAAAAACGGAAGATATAATTTTTCTTTCGAGTGCCGTAATTTCACCAACGAACGGCTTTACGACAACTTTAGCCTCCAGAAAGCAGGCAGAGCTTTTTATGGGAAGGTAAGAATATATTTTGGCAACTGATAAAAACAAATGATAATGAAGAAGAATTTTCTGTTTGGCGCATTAGGCGCGCTAATGATGCCGATGGCATTGGTATCCTGCTCAAGCTCCGATGAGCCAAAGAATGGAGGTGAGAATGGCAGTGACAGTAATGGTAAAGGTAAATTTGTATTTGCCACAACTGTTCAAGGTTCGAATGCCACTTCCTATGTATTGCTTACCGGTGAGTCACTTGACGAAGGGACTCTGTCGCCGGTCAACAACGGCTTGCTTAACGACGGAGCAACTCAGTGGGTGTTTTACAAGAACTACCTCTACGCTCTAACCTACAATCAGGGCAATGCCGGAACCACACGCAGTTATATACTCGGAACTGACGGTGAAATGACTGCTCGCGGCACAGAATATCGCATCAGCCGTTTTTCATCTTACGGTGCCTACGACAACGATATTCTGACCATGGCGACAGGAGAGTCAGCTGATGTGGTTGATGGGAACGGCTATC
>CAZEOI010000143.1:0-4699 GCA_964513775.1 uncultured Sangeribacter sp.
TCACAGAGGAAGAATACGAGACAGGAATTAATTTCCTCAAAAAAATATATGAGAATCTGCATTCGGAGGCGCGGTCCGACTAATCATTATTTTCATGGATAATATATAACACGAAATGACTTTGAGGAGGAGATGGAGGCCTCGGTGTAACATTCTTCGATACTGCTCAGGTATATACCATGGGTACAAACGAAGAACTCGTTGGGGAGG
The DNA here is from genome assembly GCA_964513775.1 of uncultured Sangeribacter sp. Taxonomy (GTDB): domain Bacteria; phylum Bacteroidota; class Bacteroidia; order Bacteroidales; family Muribaculaceae; genus Lepagella. The sequence goes on from CAZEOI010000143.1 coordinate 211, forward strand.
CATTGCAGCCTTACCGTGATAAGGTGGTAATTGCCACAAAATTTGACTACGACCTCGGAAACCATATACCTACTCACGCAGAAGGACTTGGTCTTGGTTCTCAAAAATACCGTCTTGTAACAATCGAAGAATGATTGACCTTTGCGATGGTTATTTAATCGTTTAAATTGCTTAAACTACCAATATTACAGATTCATTCCAGATTAGTAATATTGGTAGTTTTGTTTTATAAGTAGCTACTTATTGATTATTCGTCTCATCGTGATATGTAGGTTTTATATCCATTGATAATATAGATTCCGGGTTGCAGGGTATCAATGGATTTTGATTTATACATGAGTTGTTTCCCAGACAAGGAATAGACTGTGAAATCAGCAGTCAAGTCGTTGGTTACACCATCAATTTCACTCGTCAACTTCTCTAAAAACCTACTTGTTTCTGCTGTTCTGCATTGTAGCGGTCGCCCACTACGGGGATTTGTGCTACTGCGAGTTCCAGATCCTTCCATTCATCAGGCGACACATCGAAATCAAATGTTCTGAGGTTTTCCTCCAGATGCGACAGTTTTGTCGTACCGGGTATCGGAACTATAAACGGTTCTTTTTGCAGTAGCCAGCCAAGAGCAACCTGCGAGGAGGTCATGCCACGTTCCCGTCCGAAGTCTTGCAATACGTTTACTATCCTTGTATTTGCCCTCATCGCCTCAGGTTGGAACCGCGGTAGAGTGTGCCGGTTGTCGTTATTGCGGTCGAACACGGTGTATTCGTTTATGCACCCACCGAGGAAGCCACGGTTGAGCGGACTATATGGCACAAATCCTATACCAAGGTTTTTGCAGGTGTCAAGCACTCCGTTCTCCTCAACGAGCCTATGCATCAGGTGGTATTCGCTTTGGATAGCGGTAAGTGGACATTCCGTATGAGCCTTACGGATTGTTTCGGGACTAACCTCACACATTCCCCAGTGAAGCACCTTTCCCTCCTTCATAAGATCACTGATTGTTCCGGCCACATCCTCTATCGGTGTATTGGGGTCAAACCTATGCTGATAGAACATTGGTATGCAATCTGTCTTCAATCGACGCAAAGACTCCTCACAGTATCGGCGAATAGTGGCAGGGCTACTGTCCTGACGCCCTGTGCCTTTCCCATTTATAACTTCATGTCCGAATTTGGTGGTAACATTTATTTTTCCTCGAAACTCCGACAATGCTTCACCTGCAAGCATCTCATTCGTCAGCGGGCCATAGATAATTGCGGTGTCGAAAAGTGTTATGCCTCTGTCTACGGCTTCATGCAGCAGACGTATACATTGCTTCTTGTCAGGGTGTTGCGAACGGTTGTAGGTCATACCCATAACTCCAAATCCGAGAGCCGATACCTCAAAAGCAGCTTTACCCGAACCAAGCGTACGGATAGGAAGGCTTCCGGAGATAGGTTTGCTGTCTTCCCGCTCAACGATTTTGGTAGCCGCCTGCACTTTATTATAGGAGGGTTCCAAAGCCATCGCACCCATAGTCAATCCAAGAGTTTTAATGAATCCTCTTCGGCTAAACTTATTTCCACTCATTACAGCTCTATTTTCTTGATTATACGTGCAGGATTTCCGGCAACAATTGTCATCGGAGGGACATCATGTGTAACCACGCTCTGCGCTCCGACAATGGCACCATAACCGATTCTGACTCCGGGCAGTATCGTAGAGTTGATACCTATCCATACTTTATCTTCGATAACGATAGGGCGACCGTAAGTTGCACTTCGGTTGTCGGGATTAACATCATGGTTGATGGTGATAAGGTTGCACTTGGGACCGATGAATACTCCGTTGCCGATTGTGATTTGACCACGCCCGAAGAACGTGCAGCACTGCTGGATGAAACAATCTTCTCCGATGGTTACAGGCTTGCCGTAGTCTATATAGAACGGAGGCAGTAGCGTTGTGCTTTCGGGGAGCGGCTTGCCAAGTATTTCTCCCATTAGTTCATGAACGCGTTTCTGATCGCGGATACTTACGGTAGAAAGCTCCTGAGCGGTTTCCATGCAGGAAAAAATGTCGTCAATCAGTAGTTCATATCCCGGCTCATTAGGTGATATGACCTCGCCGTTGCGGTCTCTTTCAAATATATTTTCCATTTTAAATTTGTTTATTTTTCTGATGCAAAATTACATCTAAAAAAATAGCCCCACTTTGTCGTGAGGCTCAAACTGTTTTGTCAGGAAGTTCAAATTGTAGATAGTGTTGGAGCTATTCCATACATCTCCTTATATAGTTTTGAGAAATGCGAAAGGTTTTTGAAACCGACATCGAAACAGATCTCCGATACCTTTCTTCCTCCTTTTAAGATTAGATCACGGGCAGCCTCCAGTCTACGGCGTATCAGCCATTTCTGAGGAGTGAGTTCGCTTACTTTCTTGAAATCCCTTTTGAAAGTTGCAAGGCTACGCCCTGTATAATATGCCATTTCCTCCATAGATAGCTCGTTCATATAGTTTTTCTCCATGAAATCTACGATATCTATCTTCCAAGGCTCTATGAAATCAAAAAGTGAAGCATAGAGGTTTATGTCTGTCTTAAGGATAGCCCGCATACCCTCTATCATCTTCATTTTAAGAATATCCTCGTCAGGTTGAGATTCTGCGTCAAAATAGGGGACTAATGACTCAAAAAGGCTTTTGACATCAAGACGATTGGATGGAAACTTCATCAGGCTTACCTTCTCTCTCTTTGAGTTGGATGGAATCTCACGCTGATTTATTGTCTGATAAAATTCTTTCAAAAAGTTTCGCGAAAATTTCATAACAACGGAGCGGTAAGGCTTGTTTTCTGAGGCTCGTTTCTGGAGCCACATTCTATTGTCACGGCGCATGAAAGCACAATCTCCCGGATGCAGGATTGTCTTTTTTCCATCATCAGTGATCTCCAGTTGGCCGGAGAGAATATATATCAGAGTATGCTCACGGTTGCAGTGGGCACAACCACGGTCATCTGTGAAAAAGCTCGCAATGAAAACATTTGAGCAGTCGAATACTTCAAGTTTTTCCATATCTGAGGATTTACACTGCAAAATTAATACAAAATATCTCATTCCTCTTTGTTGTCAGGCTCAAATTATTATTGGAATAGCCATATAATTTGCTTAACTTTGCGGAGTAAATCCCAATAATAACCTATACCATGAATTATAGAAAATTATTCTTCTCCGTCCTTATGCTGGGGGCGACTTTAGGCATCTCGGCAGCCACACCTCAGCATAGACGTCAGGTGCGCCACGATGTGCCTCGCGACTCGATAATATTAAGCGACCCTGCCGTTATCGCAGACCCACTTACCCGATCATATTATATGACAGGTACTTCCGGACTATTGTGGAAGAGCAATGATCTTGAAAAGTGGGAAGGTCCGTATGAAGTGGCAAGACCTGATACCAATTCCTGGATTGGTTCTCATCCTCAGATCTGGGCAGCTGAAATCCATAAATACAACGATAAGTATTATTACTTCGCCACATTCACAAATGACGACATAATAATAGAAACTAATCAGGAAGGTAAGATTCCACGTCGGGCCACACATATACTTGTTGCCGATACTCCGGCGGGGCCGTTCTTTCCGGTGTCGGGTGCAGACTATCTTCCATCGGATCGCCCGACGCTTGATGGAACTCTATGGGTGGAAGACGGTCATCCATATATGGTGTTCTGCGGAGAATGGTTGCATAATCAAAACGGAACAATGGAGGCTATCCGTATTTCTGATGACATGAAGCAATCTATCGGTGAGCCGAAAATGCTTTTCCGGGCATCTGATTCCCCATGGAGCAGAGAACGTCGTAAGAATGGAGAGGTGTCATTCAATAGGGTGACAGATGGCCCGTGGCTATTCCGTACGGCAACCGGAAAACTTGGTATGTTATGGACCTCCTGGATATTCGGAGATTATACCATGGGAGTGGCATATTCCGAATCAGGTACACTCGAAGGACCATGGATTCAGGACCCGGAGCCCATTACTCCACCCAATCATGGACATGGAATGATTTTCACAGATCTTGAAGGTCGCACTATCCTGTCGGCGCATAGTCATACCGTAGTGGATGGCAGATACGTAAGGCGACCTGTATTTTGGGAAGTAGATCTGACCGGAGACAAATTACGAGTGATACGAAAACTTTAAGAGTATGTTTGGATTTAAACCGAATTAACAAGTAATAGAATGGATAGATTACTTCTTTTTAAAAAGTCTTTGATATCCGAGATAAAACAGTAATAATCTAAAAAAATCGTTAGGTGTCTTTTTTTTTAGGACAAAAAGTGTTATTTTTGTCCTAAATTTTAGGACAGTATGGATAAAATATATATAAAGTCTCAAATTGCAATGCGTCAGGCTGAGTTCCCTACAGACTTGAAGCCTCGTGAAGCTCAACTTCCTATAGATAGTGGGAAGATAGTTACGGTTCCAGGAGTCAGGAGATGTGGCAAGAGTTCAA
>CAZEOI010000144.1:0-4656 GCA_964513775.1 uncultured Sangeribacter sp.
CAGTAAAAGCGTCCGGTTTCCTCCTCATTGCCGCGTGTGGCGTGAGTCTTGATCTTTTTGGAGAAGATAGTATAATCAAGTTTCAGCATCACTCCACGTATATCGTTCTTTCCATAGGTGCCGTTTGTGATAGCACCATATCGGTAAGTGAGATTGTTGTAGTGTGCTCCGTCAAGCAGATCGCTTAATGCCAAATTCACGGTGAGACGATTTTTCAGAAGAGAGGCCATCACTCCCACGCTGAGATTATTCACAGCTTTTTGTGTCAACGTAATCTCCGTGCGGTGTCCTTGATAGTCAAAAGAGAGATAGGCTCCAAAAAACCGGTTTATCATATAGTTTATATTCACGTTGCCATTGAAAGCAATTTTGTTGGCGGTGCGCACCTCTCCTCTGAAACTATATTTGGCATGGGGAATCACCATCTCGGCCTCCGCATAGAGATTGAGCCGGGAGATTGTCTTGGAATAGGCAAGGCTCAGCCTCACACGATTGTCAGATTTCATATTGATCTCTCTTTCCACCACTATGTCGGTGTCGGGCTCGCGAAGCTCGGATACGTTTACGATAGGATCGGAGATATGGGCATATGATGCTGAGAAGGAGAGGTCTTTAAATGTTACTCCGGCCGATAGTTTATTTGTAAACGCGGCTTTAAGACCGGGATTCCCGCAGGTGTAGGTAAGCGAATCCATATAGACATAGCCGGAATTGAGCGAGTTGAAATTCGGCTGCTCCACCACTCTGTTGTATCGGATAAAAAATGACGTGCCCGAGCCATTCATATATTTCAGCGACACCAGTGGAAAGAATGACGAGATGCCATCCGTGTGATTCGCAGGCTCGTTGCCACGGCGGGCGGAGCTTATCTCCCGGTACATATATCGGTAGCGTCCCCCTACATTAAGAGTCACATTGCCTACTTTGCGCGACAAGGATAGAAACGCCTGCGGGTCGTGTTCTGTTATCTGTGATGCAAGGGAATAGTCGTTTCCGTAGTATGCTTCCTGATGCAGGAGCGATCTGCTTCTGTTGGAGATATATCTATATTTCAATCCGGTGCTCAGCTTGATATTAAGCGGAAGCTGAGTGCTGAACTTCATATCGGTCACTGCTATGGCATAACGATTGCGGGCACGGCTCAGTGTGGAGGATTGAGCCATTCCCTCTTTGGAATCTATATTGTTATGGGCGTTGGTGAAGCCTAAATCCTGCACTATCTGAAAGCTTCTCTTCCTTTTCTTATAATTGTAGTGCAGCGAGAGATTGTGGAGATTGCTGATTCCTCCTTTATGGCGCCGGAAGTCGGCTTCTTCTGTCAATCCTGTGTGGCGGTAGCTGTCGCTACCCTCTGCGTGTGTCTCCTTTTTGGAGTATTGGTAATAATATTCTACTCCTATACGGTTGAATTTGTTGATGTTGTAGTCAAGACTCCAGCGTAGCCGTTGCGGAAGCTCTTTGAGTGTCGCTGATCTATGCTGGTAGAAAGCCGATATTCCTTCGGAACGATATATTTTTCTGAAATAGGTCTCTCTGTTTTCCGTATTACCGACACCTCCCAGATAGTCGATGGTGGAGGATATTTTCTTCAATCCGATTCCGAAACTGAGATTTCCGGCATTACTGTATTTTCTTCCTATCGCCATCCGGTCGCCCATTGCCAGAGATATGAAATCGTCTAAGGGACGAAAAAGAATGATCTCAACTGTGGGTTTGCCATCGGAAGAATAGGCTATTTCCGGAGCACGGTTTATCCGGATCTCCTTGATTGTGTTTGCCTGTAAAAGATCAAGCACCTTGGCCGGGTCGATCTCTCTACCGTTGAGGAGAAACACCGGCGTACCGAGTCCGTTTACCTCAATTCCGGAGGCACCCTGATGTAGTCCCGGAGTCTGGGCAAGCACTGAGAAGGCATTGCCCAAATGAGACAGTATGGTGCCGCGCACCTTGATCGTGGAGATCTCTCCTCGTGTTTTTACCTGAGGGGTGGAGGCTGCCACCTCTACTTCCTGCAGGGTCACGACGCTGTCTTTATTCTCAGCGGCGGTGTGAGCAGATGGAATGGTGTCGTTGACGATAAGTTGGTGTGTCGTGTTTGCCTGATGTGTCCGTGAGCTTGTCGCGGCAATGGTGCCACTCATTCCGAGGAGGAGCATAATGGAGGTAAGGAATCTTTTCATATGTCAGCCGTTTTTTTGGTTTTGATGCTGCAAAATTAGCCTCATCATAGGCCATGACCAAGAAAAATGGCTACATATTTGTCCTCATTTACGATGCTAACATATTGATTATCAATAGGAGGAATAAAAGGAGATTCCTCATCGTGAAAATCAGCATATTAGAGCTGCATTTTAGACACGAAAAACTCTCTGTCGGGGGCTTCGGAGGCCAGAATGCGTTCCTTAAGGCGGCTGCGGCGGTTGTAGAAGTTCTTTATCTTGATGTCGGTGAAGATGCACACGGCGCGTGGAGAGAAGCCGGCATAGAGGTAGGTGAGGAAGGTAAGATCGTTTTTATTCAGTTCCGGCAACTGTTCTTTCACACGGATAAGAATGTTGTCAAGATAGGTGTTGACAAGCATCTCAAGTTCGGCTATGCTCTTTGAATCTCTCAACGCCAGAATATGTCGCTCCACCTCATTGTAGAGTGAAAGCTTCACCTTCTCCGATTCATTTTTTTCGAAATATTCGTTGCAGAGCATATTTAGCGTGTCGAGGCGACTTCCATATAATTTGTCTACCTTCGCTTCCAGTTCGAGGTTACGGTCGGTTCTTTCGGTTATAAGCAGCGACAGCTCCTCTATCTCTCTTCGCTTTTTTAGAATATTACGCCTTACTGTCACAAAGGCAATGCAGGCGATGATGATTACGATTATCAGTGCCACGGCCAAGATAATCCAGGCCCGTTGTGTGCTACGGGTGGAAGCGTCGAGTTGAGTCTCATAATCATTGACGAGTATGTTAATCTTCCTGACAAATCTTCCGGCGCTGGATGTGGGACATTTTATGGTGCCTCTGTCGGTATGGACAATGAGCATATCGGCATCCCCGAATCTGCTGGTGAAAGGGAAATAGAGAGTGATGTCCAACTCTATTTTTTGTCCGGCCACATCCTCCGGTTTCACTACAAGGGTAAATGGCTCCAAAGGTTGCATGAGAGTGCCGCAATTCTCCCATTCCACACTATAGATAGTAACCGGAGTGTTGCTGCTTTCGAGTTTAAACGCTATGCTTGTCCTGCTGTCTTCATTTGAAACCTCATAGGACAATATTTCCAGTTTCTCTTCCGTGACTTCCTCATCATTTCGGGTGGCTATAATCTTATGTCTGTTGTTAGCGTCGGAATCATTTAAGTTGTTAAGAAAAAGTGATTTGAAGGTATCGCTTGTCATACGCTTCACCAACTGTTTCTCCCTCTCCTCTATTTCAGAAATCGTCATGGCAGCTACGTCGCTGACTCCATCTTCTGCAGGGGCCGCCTCCTGCGGTTCTGTCGTAGATATATTCGATTGTTCAGTTGGAAAGATATTTATGTTGTCGAGGGAAAGACCGTGAGTTACTTTGTCTGCCTTTATAGTTGTAGGCAAACCCATCATAAGCAGTGTCCATAAGTAAATCATCAACCGATATAATCTCATAGCCTTTCGTGGAGTTGGTTTCATAGTCAAGCAGCATTAAGTCGTAGCCTTTTGCAAATTTAGGGAAATTTTTTGAATTCCTCGTAAGATTCATGATGTTTGAATCAGGCAATTTGCGTGAATGCATCATCATACCATGACAAATCTGCAAAATATGCGACTTTTACCCGAATACCCCATATATGTATCGGTTTGCTTCTTGCTTTTATAGTCTGATCCTATTGAGAGTTAAACAATCAGTTTTGAGTATATCCGGCTTCAGAGGCGCAACAACCGATAACGTGCGCAGACGAAGGGCTATCTTCGCCGCTTTCCTCACAGCGAGAGAAAAAAATGTTTTGTTGAGACACACATTATCCGGGGTTGACAGGATTGACAGAGGTGACAGTCCATTTTCGTCCTGAAAACAGACCCTTGCAAGATGCTTTATATAAATATATTATCTTGATAAATCACCTTGCAAAAAAGAATATAATAGAACCAAAATTTGTCAACCCGTGGCTCTGAATTTTATCTGTTCCTCAATTCTGTCAACGTTTGTCAACGCTCCTTATTATAGCCAACTCGTTGATATACATATTCTTGTTTGCTATCAACACTATCAACCCCCGAATGTGTGTTGCTTAGAAATCGGAAAATCGAGGGTCATGAAAAAAGATCACCTTCCTGAGGTGTATTGTATTCTCATAAGCTGTAGGCGGTTTTTATAATCTCAATAAAGTCTGACTGTGGAATATCCGAGACACCCATATTTTTTGAAATGCCCCTCGTATTAATGGGATCATTCTCGATGGCTACAAGAAAAGCCCTTATATCATCTTTGATAGTCTCCGAAGCCTCAAACCTGTCAGCCGGGGTAATCAGGTGAACCATTCGATAGACATCTCGTTTATGCTTGTCAATGTCATTACTCTGAACTTTCTGTCCGGCTTCGCGTCGCTTGATATTGTTAAGATATGCTTTGATTTTGAGCACTATCAGTGCATCATGGTCAATCGCTTGAACACCGTTCAGTTCAA
>CAZEOI010000145.1:0-4574 GCA_964513775.1 uncultured Sangeribacter sp.
TTGAAATTAAAGATTGGACGGATGATTGTGTCGATGGTGACTGTGTCGCCGATATTGGCTATGATTTCTTCTGCCGGTTTATAGACCATCGGAGACTCGTCACGGGTGAAATCATTGACCGACTCCGAATAGATACCCCGCATAGATGCCTCGAAATCTTCCATCGTTATTTTCTCGTATGCCTGAGTGCGGCTCAATACACGTCCTGCTCCGTGAGGTGCAGAGTAGTTCCAGTCCGGATTACCCTTGCCGGTGCAGAGCAATGAACCGTCGCGCATATTTAGAGGAATAATACAACGCTCACCTTCAGCAGCGGAGATAGAACCCTTGCGGATGATATTCTCATCACTGATGTAATTATGGACGGATTCAAATTCCTCCTTGACCTCTACGCTTGGGAAGAAACGCATAAGCAACAGCGATATAAGTTTACGGTTGAGCACGGCCCATTGCTGACAGAGACGCATATCGTGGAGATAATGCTCACGCCCCTCTCCCTCTACATAACAAAGATCAGCAGGAAGATTCGGCTCTGCGTCCTGCTGTTCCTTGCGCATCCTCTTAATGACACTCTGCAATTCTGACCGACGACCTGTTGCCTTGTACTCCTCTATAGTACGTTTGATTATTTCCTCAAACTCATCGGCACCGTCGGTGAGGTGCTTCACGGCTTTTGCCTGATAGATGTCGGCGACCTGCTTACCGAGGTTACGCGACCCGGTATGTATCACAAGGTAAACATTATCCTCATCATCCTTGTCCAGCTCGATGAAATGGTTGCCTCCACCAAGCGATCCGATAGACTTATTGATGCGCCCGGAATCTTTAATCTCTCTATAGCAGTAAAGGTTGGTCACAAGTTGCTTTGCCTCACGGTAGATTTCCATTTCCTCACCTACAAGAGGCTTGAAACCGAAACGTTCCTCACGCACAATCATACCCGAAGGCACATTGCCACGGATATGCTCGTGGAATCCGTGAAAGTCAATCTCGGAGAGTTTGCCGAGATTGAGGATGCGCATACCGCAACCGATGTCAACGCCAACTATATTGGGAATGACCTTGTCGCCGAGATCGCCGGTGAAACCTATGACGCAACCTGCCCCGGCGTGAACGTCGGGCATGATTCGTATCTTCTTGTCAGAAAACACGTCAATCGAAAGCAGTTCTTTGATTTGTTCCAAGGCATTTTCCTCGATGTTGTCCGTAAATATCTTTACGTCATGTCCTTCTATTGTCTTCATATTCTGTTGTTTTTAATATTTCGACGCAAAGTTAGAATGTCGCTGCGCAGTCATTTTGCGCACTAAGATATTATCACGATATTCTTACAAGAGTACAAAATTACACCAATGGTGGTGCATTTTGCGGTACAGAGTTATGAAGCAACAGACCACTGCCGTTCTCATTGTTCATTGTTTTGTGGAAGGTAGTGTCGCGCAGCTATGCTGACACTCTCTGCAATTCTGGCTCGGAACTCCGGCGGAGCTATCACTTCGGCATGACCCCCATAGCCGAGAATCAGGCGCTCCAGTTCGTTGTTTATGACAACCTTTAGAGAGAGTTGGATTGAGCCGTCGCGGAAACGCTGTTCGACTTTCTGCGATTTATGAAATGGCTTTGATTCAACGTATGGAGCCTGCTGTCGGTCAATTTTAATTACGACACGCCGCGCCTTGTCATGTATACCCCTGGTCACACCGATTGTATCATCAAAGAAATGCTCCGGATCAAAGTCAACGCATTTCATGAAAGGATGTTCCTTGTCAATAGAGACAGACAGAATACGGTCGAGCGCAAAAATATTGACCTGCGGTACACGGTTGGTAGACTTCTCCCCTATAAGAAACCATCGGTTGCGATACTCTTTCAATAAATAGGGATATACCACTGATGTCTCGGACTGACGAGCCTTGAACGACTGATATTCTATAATGATAGTCTGTTGTTTACGCACCGCATCATAGATGTCGCCTATCAATTTTGCCCCCTTATATCCTGCCACATGTTCCATATCCATAGCCGGAACCATCGTGCCCGTATACCGCGAGATCTGCTCGTTGAGCTTGCTTATTGTGTCGATTGAAGAAGCCAACTGCGGAAATCCCTGCAACTGGCGCAATATGTCAAGAGCCGAGTTGAGGGCGTCGAGTCCCTCATCGTTCAGCGGAAGATGGGTGATACTGAAATCCGGGTCTTCGTACTCATAATATTTGTTTTCGCGCACCACTATCGGAGCATTATAGCCCAGACGGTCGCTGCGCATCAATGCGAGGTCGTTCTGAAACGTCCTGCGACTTACGGGATTACTTCGACCCTCAAACTCTGCCAAAGCATCGGTGCAGGCGTCTATCAGGTCGTTGATAGTCCAGCGACGATAATGGTTCTGAAGACACTTGTCTATGGTCGATATTCGAATAAGTGTAGCGCGATTGAGGGGCATAATCAGATATTTTTTACAAAAATAGCAAAAATTTCAGTAGTGCGCAAATCCACTGCGCACACACATTTCAACTTTGCGGCATGATTATAAATGGAAAAACAACATCAGCTGAAATTTTTACCGATAATATAGAGCAATCAGCTCTTGACTGGATAACTGAACTGTGCGACCATCCGGCAATGGCGGGTGTGCGTATCGTGCAGATGCCCGACGTTCATGCCGGGAACTCGTGTAATGTAGGTACAGCCTATCCGATAGGAATGTATGTCAATCCAGACCATGTCGGCGTTGACATTGGTTGCACCATCTCAATACACCGCCTTTCGTGTGCTGTATCCCCCGATGACTATACGCTGCTCGACCATCGCATCCGCGAGGCTATCCCGACGGGCACAAATATTTGCCCGAAGAACTCTCTCAACGAGAAAGAGTTATTCCGCTTTCTGAATTCGTACTATCAGAAGGCCCGGTCTGCCGCTCCCGACCTTATCAATGAAGCGCCGCGCATAGATGCCCGCTTCATAACAGACTTCTGCCGCCGCAGCAAACTTCAGGAAGGAATGTTCTACAAAAGCCTCGGTACACTCGGCGGCGGCAATCATTTCATTGAGTATGGCGAGGACTCCATATCCGGGGACGCTTGGCTGACAATTCATTGTGGATCACGAAATCTCGGAGTCAAAGTAGCCAATCACTGGCGTAATATTGCGCAGAACCCCAAACGCGCTGAATTCATTGGCTATCTTTGGGGCGATACTCTGCGCGGCTATCTGTCGGATATGATAATCGCCCAAGCTTACGCACTCTATAATCATCAGATAATACGTGACCGCATATTCGTTATTCTCAAAAAGCTGTGTAAGACTAAATGTCTCGAATCCATCTTTACTACCCACAATTATATATCCGTAATAGATGACGTGCCAATGTTGCGAAAAGGAGCAATCGACGCCTACATGGGTCGAAAGGTAGCAATACCGTTCAATATGCGCGATGGTATTGCTATCTGCATCGGGAAAGGAAATGAGCAGTGGCTCAACACCGCACCTCACGGAGCCGGACGCATCATGAGCCGAGCCCAAGCCAAAAAACAAATTTCTTTGAGTGAATTTGAAAATTCAATGACCGGCATCTATTCATCATCAGTCTGCGCCGGTACTCTTGATGAATCTCCGATGGCATACAAACCAACTGACGAAATTCTCGAACTTATCCGACCGACAGTTGAAGTTATCGCTATGATAAAGCCCAGACTCAATATTAAAGACAAAGGAGAATGAAACACTGTATACAAATCACCGCCGGTCGAGGTCCGGTGGAGTGTGCCAGAGTAGTCACACTCGTGGCCCGCGAACTGCTAAAGGAAATCCCGGCTATACAGCTCGCTGATTGTGAGCCACACAATCAGGCAGATGATTGCTTTATGTCAATGACATTCACAACGGCAGAACCAATACCTCAGTCGATTGTAAATGACTGGCAAGGCACGATACTCTGGCGCTCAACCAAGAATCCATATCGTCCGTCTCACAAACGCAGCAACTGGTTTGTCGGTATCAACTTTTTTGAAGAGGTTGAACTACCGAGGATTGAGGAATCAGAAATTGTTTATGAGACCTGTCGATCCGGCGGCAAAGGCGGTCAGAATGTCAACAAGGTAGAGACAGCAGTGCGAGCAACTCATACCCCAACCGGACTATCAGTAAAATGCTCTGATGAACGCTCCCAATCTCAGAATAAGACTCTTGCAAGAGAGCGACTTCTATTCAAACTCCTCCGGCACAATGGTAAAACTTTAGCTGATTCTCAGTCACGCCAATGGAGTAACCATGACAATCTGGAGCGTGGTAATCCTATCAAACGATTCTCAGGACCATTGTAACTTATTTCGGTCCTGAAACGAAAGGATTACAAAATTTCCTTGAGCCTCACAAGTCCGAGGGTTCATTTTAACTATTTCTCGATCAAGTGTTAGCTATTCCCAGTTTAGCCGACATTCTCTCTATTTGCCCGCGATATAACTCTTGTTGTTCCTCCGGCAGGAAGGATTGGCCAATCATTTCCATCCATTTAGGGTATGCCCTTTCAAATTTTTTGAACAGGTTGGCGATTGACTTTTCATCCATTCCGC
>CAZEOI010000146.1:0-4559 GCA_964513775.1 uncultured Sangeribacter sp.
ACCACTCCCAACTCTCTCACCGCATGGACTATGTTATATGTGAACGAATCGTAATTATCAAGTATAAGGAGTTTCATCATCTTCGTTATTAGTTGTTGAATGTTTCTGCAAGTTCCACCGCCTTAACCAAGGCTCCCAACTTATTTTTAGTCTCCTGAAGCTCGTTTTCAGGCACTGAGCGGGCCACGACCCCACCCCCCGACTGTGAATAAAGACGATTGTCTTTGCTTAGGAAGCTGCGGATAGTGATGGCCTGATTGATGGAGCCGTCGAATCCGAACGTACCGATACATCCGGCATAGGTGACTCTGCTGTGAGGTTCGAGTTCATTTATGAGCTGCATAGCCCTGACCTTCGGTGCGCCGCTGAGAGTGCCTGCAGGCAGCGTCTCGCCGAATAGTTTGTAGACATCGGCATCCTCGGGAAGCTCCGCCACAACACGGCTCACCATATGGATGACATGAGAATAGAACTGTATCTGTTTCAGATATTCCACATGCACCTTTCCACCACTCCGGCTGAGATCGTTGCGGGCAAGGTCTACAAGCATTATATGCTCCGCATTCTCTTTGGGATCTCTCAGAAGCTTCTCGGCAAGCTCATGATCCTTGACATCGTCGCCTGTACGGCGGAATGTGCCCGCTATCGGGTCTATATAAGCTTTCCGGTCTGCGGTAACCCGGAAATGTGTTTCCGGAGAGGAACCAAATACCTTGAAGCTACCGAAATCGAAAAAGAAAAGATAAGGAGAGGGATTCACTGAGCGGAGGGCCCGGTAGACGTTGAATTCATCGCCTGTGAAACCCTGTGAATAACGGCGTGAGGGTACAATCTGAAAGACGTCACCCCGCTTGGCATGAGCGATACCCCTCTTCACCATCTCGATATACTCCTCATCGGTGACGGGGGATTCGAGATCATCATTCGCCTTAAAGGGATAGACCGCCATATTGTTGTTGCGGATTATCGAAACAAGTTCGCCCAATCTCGATTCCTCACCCTCCATCACATTCTCTATGATGGTCATTTCATTACGGAAGTGGTTTACCTGAATGATGAAGCGATAGAGGAGATACTGCATATCGGGTATGTCAGCCAGTTTCTCCTCACGGGCTCTTACAGGCACGGAGGGTTCGAAATACCTCACGGCATCATAAGCCGTGAATCCGAGGAGGCCGTTGAAGAGCTTGCTGTCGTGCAGATCGATCTCAAACGACTGTATGTAATTCTTCAAGGCAGTGGTGACATTCTCGGCCGGGACCACACTCTCCCTACCATCAGGATAACGACATTTTATCTTCTCCTTGACAACGGTGAAGGAACCGATAGGATCAACTCCGATAAGGGAGACGGAGTTCTGGGTGGTGTGATAGTCGGAGCTCTCAAGAAGAGCCGAACAGGGATAGAGGTCGCGGATCTTAAGATAAAGGCCTACCGGGGTCTCGAGATCAGCGGATATGGTTGTGATATTCTGATGCAATTTCATAATACAAAGCTATATTTTAAGAGATTCAACGCTGATGAGAGAGGTAGGTGTGCATATCTTTATCGCCACGACCGGAAACATTGATCACCACCACATCTTCTTTGCCAAACTTCTTCTTTCCGAGCACAGCCAAGGCGTGGGCCGATTCAAGAGCCGGAATAATTCCTTCCGTACGGGTGAGCAGATATGCGGCGTCAAGAGCCTCATCATCGGTCACGGCCAACACCTCCGAACGTCCTGATTCCGCAAGGTAAGCATGAAGGGGCCCGACACCGGGATAATCAAGACCGGCGGAAATGGAATAGGGTTCAGTGATCTGGCCATCCTCAGTCTGCATCACAAGAGTGCGTGAACCGTGGATTATACCCTCCCTGCCAAGTTTGATAGTAGCGGCAGATTCTCCGGTTTCCGAGCCAAGGCCATCAGCTTCCGCAGCCACGAGTTTCACCTCCGGTTCATTGAGGAAATGATAGAAAGCTCCGGCGGCATTACTGCCACCACCGATGCAAGCCACGACATAATCCGGCAATTCCCGCCCGGTCTGCTCCTTGAGCTGCTTACGGATCTCCTTGCTGATTACCGACTGGAAACGGGCCACCATCTGAGGATAAGGATGTGGGCCCACAGTGCTGCCTATCACATAGAAAGTGTTCTGCGGATTACAACACCAGTCGCGGATCGCCTCGTTGGTAGCATCCTTGAGTGTCATATTGCCGGAAGTGACAGGCACTACGGTTGCTCCCAGCATCTTGATACGCTCCACATTCGGCTTCTGACGCTCCACATCAGTCTTCCCCATATAGATGACACATTCAAGTCCGAGAAGAGCACAGACCGTTGCAGTGGCCACACCGTGCTGTCCGGCACCCGTCTCCGCTATGATGCGGGTCTTGCCCATTCTTTTGGCGAGCAGCACACTTCCGATTGCATTGTTGATCTTGTGTGCGCCGGTGTGACAAAGATCCTCACGCTTCAAGTATATGTTTGTACCGAAATGTTCCGAAAGTCGTTTGGCGTGATAAAGAGGTGTAGGGCGACCCACATAGTCGGCGAGCAGTTGCTCATACTCAGCTAAGAACTCAGGGTCATCGGCATATTTCTCAAATGCCTTTTTCAGATTCTCCACATTGGCATGAAGAATCTCCGGCACATATGCCCCGCCGAATCGTCCGTAATAACCCTGTTCATCCACCGGGAGAAAGGGATCTATCATTTTTTTATCGTTATCCATAATTATGGTGTTTTTATTCAGATTATCTAATTTGTTTGTTATCAATCCCATTTAGGGGAAATTATAATATGTGGCAAAAGAAAAGCCACCGGAAGAGTTTTCATCCGATGGCTTTATAATAAGGATTGCATTTTGCTCTTGATTGTTGAAGTGGCTAAAGGAGCCTCACAACAATCAACGCCATCGGGAAATTCTACCGAAGCGCCACCAAGAACGTATATTTATGCAATTTTTCATATCTTTTCTCATTTGATATGGCAAAATTATAAATAAAAATTCAATCCTCCAACTATTTTATCAAAAATATTCAATAAAAATAATTAATCCCAGCAGGGAGTGTTGAGTTTGGGCAATTTTGAGGAATGATAAACCGGATCATGACCATTACGCAACTGCGATTGGTAGTCCTTCAAGAGGATAATGGCGTAACGGCCAAGCACTGCTATAGCCACAAGGTTGCATATCGTCATGCAGGCCATGGTGATGTCGGCTAATGCCCACACAAAGTCGAGCGTAGAGACCGCTCCCACCAGCACCATCCCGGCAACAATTATCCTGTAAAGCCACACTACCCAACGGCGTGGAGTAATGAACTGTATATTGGTCTCCCCGTAGTAATAGTTGGCCACAATGCTTGTAAAGGCGAAGAAGAAAATTGCCGTCGCCACAAAAATAGACCCAAGATTCATTCCCAATTCCATATCAAGAGCATTCTGGGTTAGAGCGATTCCACTGAGTCCGCTATCCGGAGCGCCATTCAGCAATATGATGAAAGCGGTGCAGGTGCATATCACGAGTGTGTCGGTAAATACGCTGAGAGTCTGGATCAAACCTTGCTTCACGGGATGCGACACAGTGGCCGTGGCAGCAACGTTTGGAGCCGAACCTTCACCGGCCTCATTACTGAAGAGTCCGCGCTTTATGCCCATCATTATAGCGGCTCCTACTCCACCTCCAAGTCCGGCTCTGAAATTAAAGGCATTCTCTACAATCTCACTGATGACACGCGGGAACTCACCGATATTGAGAATCAACACCACCAACGCGAGAAGAATATAAGCTACTGCCATAATCGGCACCACCACCTCACTGAAACGGGAGATGCGTGTGATGCCTCCGCATATCACCATCAGAGTCATAACCATTAGCACAACTCCGGTGACTGTGGAGTCGACGTTGAAAGCCTTGAGTGATTCAGCTATAGTGTTTGACTGTACTGAATTAAACGCCAGTCCGAATGTGACTGTAATGAGTATAGCAAAGAGCACGGCCCACCAGCGTTTACCTATACCCATCTGAATGTAATAGGCAGGTCCGCCTTGGAATGAATCCTTCCCTTTCACCTTGAAGAGCTGTGCAAGTGTGGATTCGATAAATGCGTTGGCACTGCCAAGCAAGGCAATGATCCACATCCACATCACGGCTCCGGGGCCACCGAGAGCTATGGCGGTGGCAACTCCCGCCAGATTGCCGGTACCCACGCGGCTTGCGATGGACATAGCGAAAGCCTGAAACGAGGACACCTCTTTCTTGGGTTTATCACCTCTCTTATGCTTTCTATTTCCTGCATCGGCAGTATCATCATCTGTCTGCCGTCTGCCATCGGGATCGTCCGGCTGAGCACTTCTTACGAGGAGCCGGCACATCTCCCCTATCATCCGGAATTGCACTCCACCTGTAGCCACTGTGAAATAGATGGCCCACAACAGGAGCATAGCGATCATCACATAGCTCCAAAGCACTTCGTTAATTACATCTATAATCTGCATATAATTAAGATTGACAAAGAAGTTGTTTAAACTTTTTACGGGCTTGTTGATTTTTATATGTATTATTTGAATA
>CAZEOI010000147.1:0-2223 GCA_964513775.1 uncultured Sangeribacter sp.
TTTTTATTATATCATGAAAAAGGTTGTATTGTTTTACAACATTCTTTCATCATAATCGTTGTACAACTAAACAACTTTTGTTAACTTTGTTTTATGGTTAGAGAAATTATAGCATATAAGGGATACTATCAGGACTTCATGGAGAAACTTAGCGATAAGGAACAGATGAAGATTCGCAGGGCTTTATTGTTATTTTCTGACACCGAAAAAATACCATCTCATTTCATCAAGTATCTGGAAGATGATATTTATGAATTTCGTGTAAACTATGGTAATAACGAATTCAGAATATTATTCATATATGATGGTGAAAAGCTTGTGATTCTATTCAATGCGTTTAGGAAGAAGACACAAAAGACACCAAGAAGTGAAATAAACAAAGCTAAACGACTTAAAAAAGAATATTATGAGTACAAAAATGCAAACATACAATGTGAGTGAAGAACTCAATAAAACTTTTGGTGCTCCGGGAACTGAAAGTCGTAGACGGGCTGAGGATCAGGCATGGGAAGAATATAACGCTCAGATTTTACTGGATGCCCGCAAGGAATCGGGTATGACGCAATCAGAGCTCGCTAAAAAAATTGGTGCTGACAAGAGTTACATCTCTCGCGTGGAAAGAGGCCTTACAATACCTTCTATTTCAACGTTCTATCGTATGGTTGCAGCTATGGGCCTTACTGTTGAACTTAGATAAATTCTCGACTGGATTTATGCCCCTTGTATATATCCGTTAATGATTATGCTCAATAATCCTAAGGGAATAAATAAGGCTCGTAACTAAAACGAGCCTTAATTATAGTCAATCTTTACCTTTTACACAGATCCTTAAATTCTGCAAGTGTCACTTGCAGAATTGGAAAGTCCGGATAACGTCAATACCAATGCTCCAATTTAGTTTACAGATTTAGGTCTTTCGATCTATGAAAGGTAAGGGGTGATAGTCTTAGGTAATTACTGAGGTAATAAATTTGTGTTGATATAGCTGACCATTTCTACCGGATTTTCACAACCGATTACGTATTGGCGACCACTCTTTAGCTTTAAGAGGAAGCAATAGCTCCTGCTGCCATAATAGCCGAAGTAGGTACCGATCATTATGTCGCTGAAATATCCCCAGTAGCCGAAAAGGCCGGCGCTTCCACAGAGTCTGATACCCCCCGCAGAGGGGTAGCAGGTGTCAACCGATTCAATATCGGCACAAGTAAAAGTTTTGGGTCTTGAGAGAAAACGATGAACTCTGATGCCGTTATTGTCAGCCTCAACTGATATGGGGCAATAGTAAAGACCTACAAGTATGGCTATGATCAGGATACTGCCTGCGATAAGATTTTTCTCCGAATATCCTTCAACTTGGCAGAGAACGAAGATACAGAGGCCAATAATCGCAAAGGTTATAATCTTGGAATACAGACTGTATTTCACTTTATTCTTCATAATATTGTATTTTAGTAGTTTATATATTTACATAGAATTGTAGATTCGGAAGCTTAACATCTTCACTATTTAATCCGAGTCTTCGAGAATGAAGATGCTCTCAACCGGTTTGCCGAAGTATTTGGCTATTTTCAGAGCCAATGGGGTAGAGGGGAGAAACCGATTCTTCTCGATGGCAACAATAGTCTGCCGGCTCACTCCTACAGCTTCGGCAAGTTGCTGCTGGGTAATATCCTTTTCGGCACGTTCCACTTTGATCCTATTCTTCATTTTCGCACATCTTGTTATATCGCTGGATTTCTAACCGGAAGTTCACTACAAATAGAATTGGGAGTAGAACCATATTGAGCACTGCGAATCTCATGAACTGTGTCCCGTGCATGGTCAGCGTGCATGTTATCAATATCACTACATTAATATAAAGGGAATTAAGTAGTGATGACAGACGGATTGATTTTGTCATCTCATCCTCTACACGCTCCTTGGAACACACTATGAACAAGCCTCCCAAAACTATGCCGATGATAGTTATATCATTTAGGATGATCTGAGGTATACACGTAGTTGAAAGAACACCGGAGTAAATCAATATTCCGACAATTAGAGCCGGAATAAACATCACCCATCCTAACAATTGAAAATAATGTGGAAAAAGTATATTTTTCATGAGTCTCTGTTTAGAATCAAGTGGTTTTAATACCAACCAAATTGAATGATTGGTTTAATTCTATGATTCGACTGCAAAGGTAAATAATATTTTCCAAAATGTAAAGTATTATTTACATT
>CAZEOI010000147.1:2323-4494 GCA_964513775.1 uncultured Sangeribacter sp.
CTACTTATTGTTCTGCTTGCTTATGTTTCTTGACAAGTTCGATTGCTTCTTTACCAGTTATGTTGGCGATATCAAGACATAACACAGCCACATGGTTGAAACATTTTGAGATCTCCGCATCAGGGTTGATGCCGGGTGAATATTTCTCGCACAAGAGCATAAGACCCTTCATCATCTCATCGTGATCCACGACTATACGTATCGAGCCTTTTACAATTACGCTTCGGAAGTAGGTGGTAAATTCTTCAGGTACAATCATATCCTGGTTGACGACACAAAATGAACAATTGGCGTTTGATTCGATACATTCAATTTTGTGTCCTGTGACGGCACTGTGAAAATAGATACGTTTGTTGCCGTCATAGACATAGCTGATTGGCACTCCGTAGGGTTCTCCATCGGAATCTATCAGTGAAAGAACACCGTTAGTTGCATTATTGAGAATCTCTTTTGTAGCTTGCTCACTGAGCAACTGTTTGAATCTACGCATTTTTCTTTCCATCAGCCCAATACTTTAAGTCCAACAATTGAAAGAATAAGAGTGGTCAGGAACAGAATACGCCAGAATGTGGCTGGTTCATGGAAAAATACAATTCCGACCACTACAGCACCGACTGCGCCTATGCCGGTCCAGACGGGATAAACCGTGCCAATAGGTAGTCTTTCCGATGCTTTAGCCATAAGATACATGCTCAATGTAAGAGCGGCGAGGAACCCGATCCACCATAATGTAAGCTCATGACCTGAGGCTGTCTTGGTCTTGCCAAGACAAAATGTAAAGCCGACTTCCATCAGTCCGGCTAAAATAAGTATAATCCAGTTCATAATAAGTATATAACAGATTGATACCTATTGAGGGCTGCAAGTAATCGGCTCATTGCTTTCAATAGCAAGGATTCTCGGCGTCTCCTTCTAAGGTTTATGCAAAGTTAGTAAGATTTATCTTAATATAAAAGATTGAATTGGTAAATTCACTTGATCACCCTCAAGATTAACCTGATCTTGTCTAAATTTCATTCGCCGGCCCTGCTATTATTTCTTCGTATGAAACGGTATACTTCGTTCAACGAAATAATGGAAACTAAACGCTAATTTGTATCATCTGTGGAAGCTTTTTGAAACGAATTTCAGCACCTCAGGCAATGAGCCTCTCCAATATTCCCAGTTATGGCGACCATCGCGTATGCGGTATTCATGATTGATTTTCTTATCGTCCATAGCTTCGCGCATTCCTCCTAAACGTATGCTCAGGTGATCATCATCGCCGCAGTCGAAATACCAGTTTAGCTTACGTACTTTTTCCAATTGATCGCCATCAAGTGAGCGGAATTTCTCTATGAGATTGGTTTCGATATATGTTGAGTCGAGGGTTTCCTTTGGCTGACGGTCGGTGCGTTCCTTGCCTATGCGACGGTAAGAGCGTTCGATAAATTCATCGTAGGTGGCGGGACCGGGAGCCGCACTAAGCGGACAAACTGCCGAGAACATATCGGGATGACGCAGAGCGTAACCTATGGAGCCGCCGCCACCCATGGAAAGTCCTGCTACAGCGCGATACTGTTTATTGGTCTTTACTCTGTAGTTTTTTTCTATATGAGGAATCAGTTCCTTGAAGAAGAAGTCTTCTCCGTGCCAGGAATTGTCTAATTCATTGAAGTATCCCTCGTGGGCATCGGGCATTACAATGATCATTGGAGTAGCATCTCCATCTGCGATTGCTTTGTCGGCAATTTGGCGTACTTCGCCAAATTGTTCCCAGCTGGTGTGGTTGTCGCCTGCACCGTGCAAGAGATATAGAACAGGGTAGGTGCGTTCCGACACTTGATAGTCAGCGGGAAGGTATACTGAATAATGGCGTGTTCCTTTAAGGTATTTACTTTCCAATGTAAGGTCTTCAATATATTTCCCTGCGTTGGGTTGTGCGTTGGCATTTTGAAAGAGTGCTAATGCCATTGCAATGAGCAAACAATATTTTTTCATGATTTGTTAATTTGATAATTTGCTTTAAGATTGGTGTGAGGTTCTGAGTGAAGGTCGCTTGTTAAAGTTGTTGCCTTTAAGCTAATTTCTTTGAGCAGACGTTTTTAAGTAGACGTTTATAATTTGATGTTTTTAATCAGATGTCCTTAAGTTGACGTTTCTAAGTTTATATCCTTAGGCCCAAATAACCT
>CAZEOI010000148.1:0-4434 GCA_964513775.1 uncultured Sangeribacter sp.
GTGTAAACGCATATTGACCTACGTTTCTTCCTTATTTCAATCTCGATAGGGTCATAGAGAACATATAATAGTATGCAGTTATTTCATAAGTTAGTAGTTTTTATGAGTGTAGCGTGTATTTTTTCTTGTTCTTCAGAAGAAATCCCAGACATCACAACACTCCCTGACATAACAATCAATAGTTTTCCTATTATTGATGGATCCGACTCTACGGACCCATTGAGAGATCTCCTAATGTGCAAGATTCTTGGCTTTGAATACAAATGGGAACGTCGGCCTTTTACTCAGGAGCCAGAGGCAGATATTAAGGAAATAATCCCGGAGTACACTTGTTCAGATTCTGAATGGAGACACCTGGAGAATGTATGTCTTAAACATTCTAATACACATCAGTCATACATAAATTTGATTGATAACAAGGTCGAGCTTGTAATTGCAGCACGTTCCATTTCAAGAGATGAAAAAGCGTATGCAGATGAATGCGGTGTAACACTTATAGAAAAACCCATAGCCAAGGATGCGTTGACATTTATGGTAAATCCATCAAATCCTGTTAATAACCTTTCAATCAGTCAGCTTCAGAGCATATATACCGGAGAGATAACAAACTGGAAAGAAGTCGGTGGAAACGATGAGGAAATCCGACCTTATGTAAGAAATCGCAATTCCGGAAGTCAGGAAAAGTTTGAGACTCTGGTAATGGAAGGTCTGACAATTGCAGAGTTCCCTGAGCTTCAGGTTGGTCTCACTATGATGTCTCCCTACTATCAACTAGAAGACGACAAACAAGGCATAGGATTTTCTCCATTCTACTACTATAGTGTGATTGTTGATAATGGGAGCACAAAAGCAATTGGCTTGGATGGTGTTCCTATGACAAAAACTAATGTGCAGAACAATACCTACCCATATACAACAGAGGTATATGCCGTAGTTCGCTCTGATATCGACCGTAACAGTACAGCTTATGAACTTTTTGAGTTCCTTACTACACCCGCAGGACAGGACATCGTTAACGAAAGTGGTTATGTGCCGTTAAATCAAAATTCAGGTGTTAGAGGCATATATGAAGATAGAGAATCAATCGTGTCAACCAATTATACCGATCTCAGAGGCATGACACACAATAAGCCACGCAAGGGTATTATGCTAAAAACCGATGTATATAAGAGTGGAAAAAGCAAACGTTCAAAAATCTTAGTGAAATAATTGTTGTATTGAAATGAGAAAATACATATTATTTTTATTACTCCCGTTGTTGTTTCTTGCTTCGTGTAGCCAGTCTGACGAGCCAATACCCGAGGAAGAACTGAATGAGAAGACTCTATTCATGTATTTGCCGTGGTCTTCCAACCTTACGAGCTACTTCTATCAGAATATCAAGGATATGGAATCCTGCATAGAGAAAATAGGTGGACTGCGTAACGAAAGAGTTATAGTTTTCATTTCGAAGACCTCGACAGAGGCATCTTTGTTTGAGATTAAATATGAAAACGGAGAATGTCAAAGGATTGACATTAAACCATACCCATATCCTGCTTTCACTACTGAGGCTGGCATCACTCAGATTCTTGAAGATGTTATCTCGTATGCTCCTGCAAAGAGGTATTCAATGATTATTGGCTGTCATGGCATGGGCTGGCTCCCGGTCAAGGCAAGCAGAACCTTGCGTTCACAGGAAAAACTACATTGGGATTACAATGACAGACCTCTCACACGTTATTTCGGAGGAACCACATCGGAATTCCAGACCGACATATCAACATTGTCGGCAGCCATTGAAAACACAGGTGTTAAGATGGAGTATATTCTATTTGATGACTGTTATATGTCCTCCATTGAAGTTGCTTACGAATTAAAGGATGCAGCGGATTATCTGATAGCTTCAACCTGCGAAGTCATGGCATACGGAATGCCTTACGCAACTATGGGAAAACATCTTCTCGGTACACCTGACTATAAGGCGATATGTGAAGATTTCCATGAGTTCTATTCAAACTATTCCGTTCCTTACGGCACACTTTCTGTTACCGATCTGTCCAAAATTGATGAGATGGCAAGTTTCATGAGATATGTCAATAGCATATATTCCTTTGATGATTATCATCGTGAACAGCTTCAGAATTTGGATGGTTACTCACCTACAATTTTCTATGATTTCGGTGACTACATAAACTTGATGCTTGAACAGAATGTAGCGCCTGAAAACATGAAATTTGAATTTGAGATGAGGTTGAATGGACTTGTTCCATATAAAACAAATACAGCACAATTCTATACAGCTACACGTGGTCCTATAAAAATCAACCGTTACTCAGGGATTACAACGTCTGATCCCAGTGTAAGTCAGAGAGCTTTGGATAAGGACAAAACAAAATGGTATTACGCCACACATTAAAAAAATTTGACTGCTTGACCGCTATCCTCGGATAACAGAGATTGCATCATACGGAGATATTGCCTCGTATCTCAATATCTCTCGCCGTCAGTTTCAGAGAATCAGAAAAATAGTAAAAGAAAACCAAATAAAATATTAACTAATATGAAGAATATTTTAATTCCATTCCTTTTCATCGCCTGTCTTTTCATTACATCATGTAGCAATGAAGACGAACCCAAAGATAATATATTTGATGTGCCGTGATGCCGGGATAGCGCAAAAATAATCAGGAAAGCATATAACCGACTTATGCGTGACAGCTCTTATACCCACCCTAAATCTTACATATTGAACGCCTACCAAACTCTCCACAAACTATTTATGTGGATGGGGATTGACAATCATTCCTTGTTGTATGGTCTCGACCATGTGCAGCAGGTTTGTTCTAAAATCAATAATCTGAAGTCGTAAATTTCTAAATATAAAACCTATGAATAAAATAATAAGCACCTTAATGCTCACAATCTGTCTGGTAATGGCAGCCTGTAGCAACCACAACGATGAGCCTGAGGCTATTTCTTCTATACAATTTAGCAAACGAGACTACACTATAGTGTACGGAGGGTCCAATGGTATTCCATTTACAGGAGGTGGAGATGTGTATAAATTTGAAGCAAGCAATCCCGAGGTATTAGGAAAATTTGGAATAGACATAGAAACTCACCATCTAATAATAACTCCAGCTAAAACTGGAGAGTCAACCCTGAATATCATCGATGTCAATGCAGGAAACTCTGTCACTCTCAATATTACGGTTGAAGATTATTATTTGCCTTTCAAAATTGAAGAAATTGAAGGTACTAATAACAACAAGTTTTTCACAACTGAAACAAGTTGTAGGGTTAGATTCATCAGAAATGAAGACAATACGAAACCCGTAAAAATCACCTGGCTCAATCCTTGGAAGTTCCAATCTGTGACAAGGGCAGAAGGATTCTTTGACATATCTCGCAGTGAAACAAATATTTTCACTATGACTCTCTCATTGCAAGGCGTAGAAAGTGAGGAGATCGAAACGTTTGAATATACTATGGGTGGTGATGATGGTTACATGAATATTTTTAATAGTATTTTTGGGTTCAATTGGAACGAAAGTGTTGACTTGTCCCGTTCCACCCCACCGACTAAATACAAAATGATTCTAACAGATAATTCCAATGGTTGTAAGATTACCTGTTTGCTACAACCGCTAAATTTTGACTAAAACAATATGATATAGATGCGGATGATGTAGAAGCTGTGGAGTCTTACCTATCGTCAGATGTAGATGCACTCTCACACAGTTTTTATCTGTTATATGACGGAAAATTATCAGGAAAGGATGTTCAAATAATTGAGTTGATTGACAACGAAAGCAATAGTAGATATAAGTATTGGATTGAGAGACAACCTATTGAAAAAATTGAAGCAAAATATCCCTGTATTTTGCCACAGGGGCAGATTGTCTCGGCAGGTACTTGGATTCTTCATGAAACAATAGATGATACCGGAGTAGACGATTTCTTTGTAATACTTGAAAGGGTATCGGGATTACCGGTAAGATCCGTTCAACCACTTTACGTCCGTCCATGGCTATACAAGGATAAAACAGAATACTATCAGAAGTTATGTCCAAATGCAGGCGTTCGCTCGGTAATAATAGTACAGACCCTTTGTACTGGTGAATATATCGAGTAATAAAGTGGTAGATGTGAATAATGGAATAGTTACCTCGACAACTGAAATTGCATCATACGGAGATATTGCCTCATATTTCAATATTTCTCGCCGTCAGCTTCTACGAATCAGAGAAAGTCAATCAAAGAGTCTTTCCAAAGATGAAGATATAAATCCAAGTTTATAATTTGCCTTCTCCGTGACGATTTCCCAGAGAAGGCGATACTATTTTCCCCATTTGTGCGTAATTTTGTATGTTATAACTACGAGTATGACATGTCTCAATCATCAATGATTAACATTATGCACGGAAATAATATAGATGATTTCTTCATACC
>CAZEOI010000149.1:0-4355 GCA_964513775.1 uncultured Sangeribacter sp.
CAGTACGGCTCTCACGCTTTTCTTTTCTAACCTAACGCCGACGAGGAGAGTCCGACGGCAATAATATAAATCATGAATATAAAAGTTATTATTACTTTAATTCTATTAACACTCTGGCAAGCTCATGCTGCACAAGGAGCTGAGACTTCTACACAAACTACACCAACCCAAAAACTCTATCAATTGTCCACTCCCGTAAAAGCTATGCATGAATGGGAAATATCCACAGACATATTGGCAGAAAATCCTGAACTCAATACCACTGACTATAAAGTGATTGATGAAGCACTTGAGTCTGGCATTTTAGATGAAATGTCGACACAAGTAATTGAGTATAAATTCACTACTGATGGCAAAATACTCGATTGGGTTTTACAATATAATGATCAAACACCTGTAAAAGTTATAGTACATGGGCTGCCTGGTATCTTTAATGTTGATTTCGAAAATGGGCGCCCAACCAGGTTCACACTTGATAAAAATGCGTTCCAAAAAGATCTGGATGAAGGAATGATATTTCTTGATGGCTATGAGAAGGGTCTGGAATATTTCGATATTACTTACAACAATCAGGGCTTCCCATCCTCACTTTCAGGCAAATCCTTAGATTTTTTCGGAAATCAACCATACAAGGAAACATATTCTAAATATGTAATTGACCAAAATGGCAATTGGATTACCCGAATCGTGGACACACCATACGAAACAAAAAAACAATACCGTGCCTACCAATATTAAGTAGCTAATTACAATGATTCGGTAAAAATTACCGAAGTTGTTGAAGATTAAGTTAACATATCAATTTGTCAGATACAAATGAATCGCCAAAGGATTCATTATAAAACCATTAGACTATGAACGTATTGGCGATTCTCAAAGACTTCACCTTCCGGTGCAAGTCGGTATTTGAAATGTGTCTGGAGAATTTCACCATCACATACGATATGAATGGATTCGCAAAAGAACTGAAAGGGAAGGCCACCCCTTCTTCGGGGATGGGATTTATACGGAAACTTACAGTAACTATCAATTTGATTCGCATGGCAACTGGGTGAGACGTCAGGTTTCAACTCCATACAGCGACATAATCCAATATCGGTCTTATGAATATTAAACAATCGTTTTTTCTTTTAATTATTATATTGTCGGTAGGTCTGTGCGTGCCGACAAAGGCTCAGATCCCTTTTCAGAAAAAAGGGAAGTGGGGACTGACCGATACGACGGGAAAGGTAATATTGAAGTCAAAATATGATACAATCTACCCTTTTCAACGCGATTATGCCATCGTTGAGGAAAAGGGGAAGAAAGGGGTGGTAGGAAAAGACGGAAAAGTATATATTCCTTGCAAATTTAAAAAAATTATTTTTCCGTCCTTTTACAGGAACCCGAAAGGGAACGACTTCTTTTTTGTGAGTGAAGAAGGGACTGACTTCGGTATGATTTCGTCGAAGGCTTATTTTACTATGCCATTAAGAGCGGTTTTCCGTGGACCTGATAAACGGTGGTATGGATTAAGGGATAATGGATGGTGTGAGATAATATCACCGAATGAAAGCCTTCCCAAGAATTGGAATATCAATGAAGATCCCGTAAAGCAACTTGAAGGGGGCTACACACTCTTTGACCATAAACTATATAATTCCAAGGGAATTGTTAAATTGGAAAATGTCTCTTCGTGCAACCTAACAAGGATTGGCGATGAAGACTATTATAGACTGAATAATGGGAATGCGGTCGTCGCGCTCCTTAATCCCTCATCAAATACCCTCTGGAATGTGGTGAAAGAATCATTATGGAGCAATGGCTTGCAATATATGATGCTTATCAACGATAAAATATATCCGGTTAACTTCCTTGATCCCGACAAGAAGATCTTCATGCTTAAACATCCGGAGTTTGATTTGTATTCTTTACATGTGAACTCAAATGAGGTGATTCCATTTAAACTTTCAGATGTAAGGATGTATAGCTTTAAAAAGAATGGAAATAACTTTTATGAAATCGCACTTGAATGCAAGAGGGGGCTTTTTGAGGAAGACCTTAAGGAACTTGTAAAGGCTCTTGACAGGACAGGGCTTGATTTCGTAATTTCGGTCAAATCCGGAATTGGGAAAAGTCTTTTCGCGAAAAGTGGGGAGGAAATCTCTCATAACAATGTTGATCGTATCTTCATTAAAGACAATTATCTTTATGCTTCTATTGATGGGAAGGAAATAAATATTGAATCAGGTTTTGACAGGAAACTTCTTGAATATGATAGGATTGAAGAGTTTGGATATCGACACAAATTAGTAAGTAAGGACGGGAAAGTCGGAATATATAGGGATAATTGGGGAGAAGTGATTCCACCTGTTTATGATAGAGTGCAATGGCTGGGAAAGCATTTTAAGGTATTGAAAAATGGACTTGCAGGGATCTATACAAGAGATGGAGATAAATTGTCAGATCCGGTTTTCAGGTCGGTATCAAATGAAGAAGATTTCTTCGTTAAGGGTGAGCCGACTTATTTCATAGGCCGCTCTCCCTCAGGAGATATGGTTGTAATAAGGGAGGATGGACGGAAAAGTCAGAATCTGGGTAATTATGACCGTATAAGCAATGTGGCTTATGGCGAGGCGCATATTTATAAAAATGGCAGGGTCGGCATTTTTAATTTAAGGAAGCTGGCGGTGACCGTACCATGCAAATTTGATGACAACATTTTCTGGGGCATAGGATTAGGCGACAACCGTAAGGTTGGCGTGTATATCAGTTCCCCTCGTGGAGATCAGATAGAAATCTGGACTGTTGGCGGCGAAAAAATAGCATCAAAATTTTTCCCTTCCGGAACCTCCATATATACTAAAAAGAGATTTCTTGAAAATCATCTCCAAATAGATTTGTATTATTAACTGAGAATGAGAAACGGGATTCGAATACCTCAAAATCCAGGTGTATATCGAGCCGGGCATGCAACGAGGTAATATAGATATTTGGCTCGGATGGGATCTAAATGGATATGTGCCTATATCAAGATGATAGTAACGTTGCGTTTTGAAATATAGGGTTTGAGTTTTCCCTTAAAAATACTCCGGAGAAGAAAGTCACGACTTTAGGGACTGCCGTTAGGTCGGTCCGAAAGAGCAATATCATAATCACCAAGGATATCGATGTCGCTTTCCGGGGTCTCCTCATCGCGGGAGTATGAGTCGAATAACCAATCTCGGGATACTTTATATTACTCTATCTGTTGATCAGTGGATTGAAAAATACTTCCGATTCTTTGTTCATATGCTAAAAGTTTTATATATTTGAAGAAAAAAGAAATGAGTATTGTAATTCTAAAATGGAATCCAAGCTTTTCCTCCTATACAATGGCTAGATTCCTGAACGATATGGAGAAATGTGCGTTGCAAAACAACGGCAATATAGGTATGAATTGGTCGGTATGGGATGCCGATTAAGTGAAAGAAGGTGATACCTGCTTTTTACTCAAAGTAGGATATGGACAAACCGGAATAGTCGCGCGAGGCACTATTACTTCTGATTCATATTCTGGGGAAGACTGGTCATGGCGTAATCGTCCGACGAAGTATTGTGATTTCGACTTTAACACTATGATAAACCCCGATGCCTACCCTATTTTAAATTCCTCAGAACTCACGAAAGCTATCCCGGACTATGATTGGGGTAGTGGTCACTCGGGAATTGTTTTAACTGAAAAGCAAGCAGAAGAGTTACAGCGACTTTGGAAGGAATATATGCAAAATCAGGAAGCCGATTTTGAAAAAGCTTCTGACAATAATCTTTTCCTTCTCACGCCCGACAGCTTAACCGATACCATCCCCTATACTTTTGAACTGGAGGAGGAATATAATGGTAAGGTCCTCAATATAGAAGCTACCAAGGGAGAGATAACCACTAAATTATCAATATATAATTATCCTCGGCTTTTAGGGAATTTCGGAGTCAAATCATTAAGGTCATTGAGATAAATGATCATTCGGAAATATCCCTCTGTGCACGATCTTCAGCAACTATGCGCAGACCTCTTCCATGGTCAAATAGAATTCAACGTCGACTTCTTCAAACAAAACGATTGATTCTCGTCCGGATACTTCCACCACCACTTCTGACACGCAAAAGAATTACAAGAAGTAAATAAACATGCTGAGCACTTGAATTTTAAATATCTAATGGGGAAGTGAAAAATCTTTCGCTCCCAATCGGAGCGAAGTAGCTTTTACGGCATTTGTTCGACCACGCAACCAAGCTAATGCAAGCCAAACCCAATAAAAAGCCACGCTTGCAAGAATGATAAAAAGCCTGCTCATCAGAAGGCTATTGGATTAGTTCTGTGAGCAAGCTTTAGATTC
>CAZEOI010000150.1:0-4304 GCA_964513775.1 uncultured Sangeribacter sp.
AATGAAGAAGACTGCCGAGGATTATCTCGGTCAGGAGGTAAATGAGGCCGTGATTACCGTGCCTGCTTACTTCGACGATTCTCAGCGTCAGGCCACCAAAGAGGCCGGTGAGATTGCAGGTCTTAAGGTAATGCGTATTGTCAACGAGCCTACCGCAGCAGCGCTTGCTTACGGTCTTGGCAAGTCAGACAAGGAGCAGAAGATCGCAGTGTTCGACCTTGGTGGCGGTACATTCGATATCTCAATCCTTGAGATTGGTGACGGTGTATTTGAGGTTAAATCTACCAACGGTGATACCCACCTCGGTGGTGATGACTTCGATAACGTAATCATCGACTGGCTTGCAGATGAGTTCAAGAAAAATGAAGGAGTAGATCTCCGTCAGGATCCTATGGCCATGCAGCGTCTTAAAGAGGCTGCTGAGAAGGCTAAGATCGAGCTTTCAAGCTCACCCTCTACTGAGATCAACCTCCCCTATATCACAGCCACTGCTTCCGGTCCGAAGCACCTTGTGCTCACCCTCACCCGCTCTAAATTCGATCAGCTTTCATCCAAGCTCATCGATGCTGTAGTTGGTCCTTGTGAGAAAGCGCTTCAGGATGCAGGCCTCAGCAAAGCCGACATTGATGAGGTGATCCTCGTAGGTGGTTCAACCCGTATCCCGGCAATTCAGGAGAAGGTTAAGGCCATCTTCGGTAAAGAGCCCAATAAGAGCGTTAACCCTGATGAGGTTGTGGCTATCGGTGCAGCCGTACAGGGCGCTATCCTTAGCGGTGATAAGAAAGACGTCGTTCTTCTTGACGTTGTGCCTTTGTCAATCGGTATCGAGACTCTCGGTGGCGTGATGACCAAGCTTATCGACGCAAACACCACGATACCTGTTCGTAAGAGCGAGACCTTCTCTACAGCAGCCGACAATCAGCCAGAGGTAACAATCCGTGTCCTTCAGGGTGAGCGTCCTATGGCAGCTGACGACAAGCTTCTCGGTGAGTTCAACCTTTCAGGCATCGCACCCGCACCTCGTGGTGTACCTCAGATTGAAGTTACCTTCGAGGTTGACGCCAACGGTATCCTCAACGTATCAGCCAAGGATAAGGCCACAGGTAAGGAGCAGTCAATCCGTATCGAGGCTTCCAGCGGCTTGAGCGAGGCAGAGATCCAGCGTATGCGTGACGAGGCTAAGGCTAACGAAGAGGCTGATAAGAAGGCTAAGGAGAGAATCGACAAACTCAATCAGGCTGACTCTGTTGTATTCCAGAGCGAGAAACAGCTTGCTGATCTTGGCGACAAACTTCCTGCTGACAAGAAAGCATCTATCCAGTCAGCTATCGACAAGTTGAAAGAGATCCACAAGAACCAGCTTGTAGATGATGTTGATGCAGCAGTAAAGGCTGTTCAGGATGCATTCCAGGCAGCAGCTCAGGACATTGCCAACGCACAGGCAGCCGCAGGTCAGCAGGCCGGTCCTCAGCCGGGTGCCGGTCAGGCTCCTCACAACGGCGGTGCCGAAGACGTAGAGTTTGAAGAAGTGAAGTAATCTCCCTTGAGATTACACCTCATGATGGTTAACCCCCATGAGATTACACCTCAACTTCAGTTTCAGATAATCTCCGCACAGATTATTGAAATATTAGGTAAAAGATAGATACAGATTGAAAAGGAGCGAGATCCACGTGGTCCCGCTCCTTTTTATATACCCCCCGTCAAGTCCTGATATAGCGTTACTTTTTTATTGTAACGCTATATCAGGACTTGACAACCCCGAAGATACTGTTTCTTTTTAGTGCCCTCGCTCAGACACACTCAAAGAAACAGTAACTTTTTGTTTGCATATTCCCAACTTAAAATTGGTTAAAACTCATACAAATTTTGCCAATCACATTATTATAGTTATATTTGCATGAAAATACAAGTTACACCCCTTTTACGATTTCAAGGTATAAATATTGACAATCATAAATGACCGGAAACTACAAATCAAATAAAAAGCCTTCACTCAAGGACTTTCCATCCTCTGTGGATTACGAAAACAACATCAGGATCTACGACACTGTGAGCGAGGAGAACCATATGGCCGTCATGAGCCATTTCCTCCATAATCCCGAAGTGTCTCTCTCGGAAGCCCAACGAGCTAACCTTGTAGAATCTATTCTTGATTTCCTTCGGTCAAAACCAGACCTTTACCCTCAAGACGTGGATTTGGACGATGAATATGTTTCCAGCATAATCAGCGACCCATTCCATAACAATCTATTTTCCGATTTCTTCAACGTGCCCTTCCCCAATCCTCGAAATCCGAGATTCACCTTCATTGACCTATTTGCTGGTATCGGTGGTATAAGGTTACCTTTCACTGAACTCGGGTACTCTTGTGTTTTCTCATCCGAATGGGACAAGCATGCACAGCAGACATACCTCGCCAATTTCGGAGAGATGCCGTTTGGCGACATCTGTAAGGAATCCACAAAGAGATTTATCCCAAAATCGTTCGACGTGCTTTTAGCCGGATTCCCCTGCCAAGCCTTCTCAATAATGGGTAAACAACGTGGGTTTGAAGATACTCGGGGAACTTTATTTTTTGAAGTTGCCTCCATCCTTCGCAAACATAAGCCGAAAGCATTCCTGCTCGAAAACGTTAAGCAATTGGTGTCTCATGATAAGGGTCGTACATTCAAAACAATCCTATCTACATTAGACCAATTAGGATATACATTCAAATGGCGCATACTCAATGCACTTGATTTCGGGGTGCCACAGAAGCGTGAACGAGTCATAATAGTAGGGTTTCTTGAGCCCAAACTTACCGAAGCGTTCAGTTTTGACTTCGACAAACTGCCATACGACCTTAAAGATATCCTTGAAGAGGATAAAGAGGTAGACCAGTCTCTTTTCGCCTCGGATATGATACTTAACAAAAGAATAGAGCGCACCAGTCACAAGAATATATTCTACCCCTCAGTGTGGCATGAGAACAAATCCGGAAATATCTCCGTACTTGACTATGCATGTGCCTTGCGCACTGGTGCTTCCTACAACTATCTTCTTATAAATGGAAAGCGCCGCCCATCCTCAAGAGAACTATTGAGATTTCAGGGCTTCCCAGATAACTATCGTATTGCTGTTTCCCACGCAGAGATAAGACGCCAGACGGGAAACAGTGTACCGGTTCCCATGATAAGAGAAATTGCAAAGCGAATCGACAAGATACTAACCTCCAACTACTAGTCTAAACCATGAAACACCCAAAACTAAGAGACAGTCATAAACTTGTGACAAAGGAACTCTTCCAAATAAACGAGATTCCTGAAGACATTATCGTCAAAGTCGCCGGATACTTCGCTTATCTCCTTTATGTAGGTAGAAAAGATATCACTGGTGAAGACTGGGGAGATGCCTTTGCGCAGGCTATAGGCGGTATACATCTCGATTCTCCCGTGGGTATTGCCGATGTCGTAAAAGGAAAGATGGCCTGGTCTATGAAAACCGTTAAATGTTCCAACCCCCTTACCGCCCAAAGGGTCCGACTGATAAGCGGAAGGTGTTCGCCAGACTATTCATATGGAATCACCGATCCACATGAAGAGATCGAGAAGACAGGTAGGGCTGTTCTTGGCATATGGAACGAGCGTATCAACCTTGCTCTTGATAGCTATAACCCCGTACGAACCATGGTTTTACTACGTTCACAAGACTGTCTTAGCTTCTCTCTGTTTGAGGAAGATACACACCGATTTCCTTCTAATGAATACAAGTGGGAGACTAATAAAAATGGCAATTTCTTAGGCATAAACAAATATACGGGGGAAACTAAATTCACTTGGCAACCTCACGGTTCGCAGTTTACAATCCATCAGGAGGTGCCTGCAAACGCTATTCGTTTCACATTAAAACGGCCTCCAGTAATCTCACAGGAATCCATCCTCTCTACAATAAAATTCGACTCTTCTTGGGTCACCATCATAAAACCGGATTAATCATCTCCACAGCTGCTGATCTTGAGTTCGAAAGGAGAGTAACATTTTACGAGGAGACAAATGATAATGTAAAAACCAAAGTAATAAGAGTATTCAGTTGGACTCCAGACAATTAATTCTGATTGGTGCATCGTTCTCATCAAAGACACGATGTATTGAGGATTGGAAAATTGCATGAAAACACGAGGCTGTGTCAAAATAGGCACAGCCTCTTTTTAGGCATATGCTGTAAAACATAAAACAAAGCCCTGACTTTCACAAGCCGGGGCTTTGTCCTATCAAAAAGTTTTTGTAACTTTATGACATAAAGAATTTTAAATGTCTACAAAG
>CAZEOI010000151.1:0-4016 GCA_964513775.1 uncultured Sangeribacter sp.
ACTACAGATCGCAGGTGATCGCTCTCCGCGCTTTCTTCTACAACTATCTCTGGCATTGGTGGGGCAACATCGCCTACTACGACAATGTGCTCGGTGGCGACTATCTCGCTACCCAGTATTCTGCCGATGAGGTGTATGAGTTCATCATCAAAGACCTTGAGGATGTGATCGCCGCCAACAATCTTCCCGAGAAGTGCAGCGGCTCGGAGCTCGGACGTGTTACCAAGCATTTCGTCTATATGCTCTACACCGAGGTTGTGATGTATCAGAACGACGCCTCTCGCAAATCCACCGCTCTGAAATATATGGAGGAGATCATCAGCTCAGGCAAATATCAGCTTATGGCAGACTTTGCCGATATCTGGGATGTCACCGGTGAATGGTGTGCCGAATCTATCTGGGAGATCAACTACTCTGACTATCAGTCGGGACGTAACTGGAGCTGGGGTGGCACAGCAGGTGGCACCGTAGTGCCCGGCATGATCCTTCCGCGTGGCTATGACAGCCGCGACGGTATCCACGACAATACCGGCTGGGGCTTCGGCACAGTGCGCAAGTCTTGCTACGACTCTTATGATGCCGCCGACACCCGTCGCGACGCCTCTATCTGGCAACCGGAACCCGGTTCTTACAACGCAGGCTTTCAGGACACCGGCTACTTCCTCGCAAAATATGCAGGCATAATCGGTGGCAACTCCGGTTCGAACGGCGACAAGATCCTCAACTACAACAACAACCTCCGCATCTACCGCTACTCGGAGTGTCTGCTCTACGCTGCCGAGCTCGGCTCGCCCAACGCTCAGCAGTATCTCGATCAGGTGCGTTCACGCGCAGGTCTCGGCTCAGTGCCCGCCACTCTCGACAACATCATCCGTGAGAGAGCATGGGAATTCCTCGGTGAGGGTAAACGTTATTGGGACCTCATCCGCACAGGTCTTGCAAAAGACTACCTCGTGAAGGGTAACGAGATACCCGACGACCGCACCGGCAACTACACCGACAACAAGAAATATCTCCCCTTCCCGCAGAGTGAGATCGACAAGTGTCACGGCACTCTCAAGCAGAACGAGGCATATTTCCTGGATTGAAATCATCCCCATTAACAGAAAGAGAACATGAAAGCAACAAATAAAATCTTCAAGCTTGGTGTGATGGCGGGTGCCGTTCTCGCTATGACATCCTGCTCGCAGGAAAAGATCTTCGAGCCTTCAATGGCCGGTATACCACAGGCTTCCGACTATCAGATCGGAATCACTGTTGACGACCTGAACAACGTGGAGCTCAATATCCTTGACAAGAACGGCCAGAATGCCAAGGGTGTATATCCAATCTGGTATGTAAATGAGAGCGAACGCCCCAGCACCGCACTCACCTACCGCGACCTTATCACCATCGCCGGTGATTATCCCGTAGAGATGAAAGTTGGCAACGCCAACGGTGTGTCTGACGGTTCTGTAATAGGCACCATCCATATCGACAAGACCATATTCGACTTCACTCCCTATATGTCGGGGCTTACCAACGGCTCCACGAAGGAGTGGGCTGTTGACGGCACTGTGGCCGGCAATATGGGTTGCGGTCCCGACACCAATAGTCCGGCAGGATGGTGGAACGGTGAGCCGGGATGTAAAGAGGCTGAGGGCGTATATGCCAACATCCTTATCTTCGGTGACACAGGTGCCGAAACCACCGGTAATTATACCTACGATCCCGGCACATCAGGCACATTCTACGTTAACACAGGCGTCCATTCTCTCCCCGGATATACCGTTAACAATCCGGACGACGGCAACGATTTCAGAGTAGACGCCAAGGTAGTGAACACCACCTTCACACTTTCTCCTGAAGGTGCCAATCTCTATCTCGTGCTTCCGGCAGAGACCCCCTTCCCCTACATACCCTCGGAAGATGGCTTTGCAAATCCCAAATACCGCATCGCTTCTTTCAGCAAGAATTCCATCACCCTGGTGCAGGATCTTCAGGGTATTTCCTGGCAGTATATCATCGCTCCGAAAGCTGAGGCAGACGTGACTACCACCGGCTTCAAGTATGACTTCGAGCACAACCTCTGGAAAGATGCCGAGGTGAAGGTAGCATCCACTTGGTTTGCCGATGGCAGCTGGAGTGAACTTCCCAACCAGCCTACTGTTGAACTCACCGCAAACAAGGGTATCAAGTTCCACACTCCGGCCGAGATGGGCAACGATCAGTGGCAGGGACAGGTACATGTTGAGACCAATATCCAGGTTGAGGCATCCAAGACTTACGACTTCTCCTGCAATGTGAATGTTCCTAAAGCCGGTGCTGTAACTGTCAAGGTTCAGAAGCTCGGTGACGATGAGACATTCTTCACTGCTGACAGAGTTGATGTAGAGCCCAACGGATCTATCGTATGGTTCTCCGACGTAGAGGGCTTCGACGGCACTCTCAAGATTGCCTTCGACTTCGGTGGCTACGGCGACTGTGACATCGAGGTAAGCAACATCGTCTTCAAGGAGCATCAGTATGACGACGGCACCGTCATTCCGGCAGCAGCCGCCGCTCCCTCAATCTCCGACGCCGACAATATCTTCGCCGGTTTCGAGGTTGTGAAATACTCCACTTGGTTTGCCAACAACGACTGGGACAGCTCAAGCATCGAGCAGCCTGAAATCATCTTCTATGAGGATGGCTACAGCTTCATAGCTCCTGCAGGTGTCGGTTCCTCCCAATGGCAGGGTCAGGTGCATGTCTGGACAAACGTTGAGACATCGGCTGAGAATAAATATGACTTCATGCTCACTATCGAATCCGACAAAGATATCGCAGGCGTGACCATAAAGATTCAGAAAGGCGATTCTCTTGGAGAAGACGCTGATGCCGACGACAACACCTTCATTGCAGTTGACCGTGTCGACGTAGAGGCAGGCACTCCTTATCTCTACTTCTTCAAGAACAAGCAGGGCATCGACACTAAGAATCTTCAGGTCTGCATGGACTACGCCGGTGCTCCTGAAAAGGCCAACGTCACCGTGTCAGGTATAAAGATGCAGGTAGCGAAATAAGACCCAAAGGCAAATCTAAGCCATAATGACTACCCCGGCTCTCGGATGGGAGTCGGGGTAGATTTTTTACCCATGATTTATCTGAATAGACACACTCTGACCTAATTACTGACATGAAAAAATGTAAATCAATGCTCCTTGGAGCTGCCGCAATGTTGCTCGCTGTCTCAGCAGGCGGATGCGGAGAAAAGAAGACTGCCGAATCAAAAGAGGAGGCAAAATTTGTGCAGGTGCAAGGGCCCGATCTTATCAAGCCAGACGGCTCCAAGCTCTTCATCGTAGGCACAAACCTCGGCAACTGGCTAAATCCTGAAGGCTATATGTTCGGATTCCGCCGCATGAATGCTCCCCGACAGATAAATGAAGTGATCTCCGAACTTGTCGGACCCGACAAAGCGGCCGAATTCTGGAGCCAATTCAAAGACAACTACATCACAAAGGCCGACATTGACTACATAGCATCCACCGGCGCCAACACCATACGTCTCCCCTTCCACTATAAACTATTCACCGATGAAGACTATATGGGTCTCACCGCAAATCAGGATGGATTCGCCCGCATCGACAGCGTGGTGAGCTGGTGCAAAGCCAACGACCTCTACCTTATCCTTGACATGCACGATGCCCCCGGCGGACAGACCGGCGACAACATCGACGATTCCTACGGCTATCCATGGCTTCTTGAGAGCGAGAAGAGCCAGCAACAGTTCTGCTCTATCTGGCGCGACATAGCCGACCGGTATAAGGATGAACCTGTGATTCTCGGCTATGAACTTATCAACGAACCGATAGCTACCTATTTTGACAATCAGGATGAACTGAATGCCAAGCTCGAACCCCTTCACAAACGTGCCGTGGCTGCAATCCGTGAAGTCGACCCCAACCATGTAATCCTTATCGGTGCTCCCCAATGGAACAGCAACTTCGAGCCTTTGAAGGATACCGACTACGACCCTCAGCTCATGTTTACAT
>CAZEOI010000152.1:0-3945 GCA_964513775.1 uncultured Sangeribacter sp.
TTGCCATTAATTCCACTCTCGTCGGCAAACCCGGCCGAAATCTCCTTCACAAGCATATCCCAAGTTTTTCAGCTTTCAGGATTGCAACCTTGCTCAAGATTTTCCGCAATTAGGCTATTTTATTACAAAATTACAAAAAAATCCACTCTTAAGCAATTGAATTTTTAAAGTTTTTACAACAACTTCAAATCACAAACATTAAACTTTACTCCATAATTATGTGTTTTATCAAAAAAATGTTAATTTTGCGCCCAAGTAAAATTTTCACGCCCCTCAAAGGCGTTTTTACCGGATAATTCCAACTTTTCAGAATCATTCACGGCGCCCAAAATATAAACTGAGATGAAAAACCTCGTTATCGTCGAATCGCCTGCAAAGGCAAAAACCATAGAAAAATTCCTCGGCAAAGACTTTTCAGTCATGTCGAGTTACGGTCATATACGCGACTTGCAGAAGCATGGATTCTCAATCGATATCAATGACGACTTCAACCCTATATACGAAATACCCGACGATAAGAAGGAGCTCGTAAAAAAACTAAAGAAAGCCGCTGCCGATGCCGATGTGATATGGCTCGCTTCCGATGAAGACCGCGAGGGGGAGGCCATCGCCTGGCACCTCGCGGAGGTGCTTAATCTCGATCCCGCTACCACAAAGCGAATCGTGTTTCATGAGATTACCAAACCGGCCATTCTGAGCGCAATCGAGAATCCGCGCACCATCGACATTGATCGCGTCAACGCCCAACAGGCCCGACGCGTGCTTGACAGAATCGTCGGCTTCGAACTTAGTCCCGTGCTTTGGAAAAAGATCAAACCCGCTCTCAGTGCCGGACGTGTGCAGAGTGTGGCCGTGCGACTCATATGTGAGCGCGAAGAGGAGATCGAGGCTTTCAAAGCTGAATCATTCTTCCGCGTTAACGCTCTGTTCCTCTCTGCCGACAACCGCGAGGTAAAAGCCGAACTCGCTCGCAGACTAAACAACGAGGAAGAGGCAAGGAATCTACTCGGGATGTGTAAGAAAGCTTCGTTTGATGTAGCGGAGGTAAATGTTAAGCCCCTCAAAAGATCTCCATATCCCCCTTTCACCACATCCACACTCCAACAGGAGGCTTCAAGAAAGCTCGGATTCACTGTGAATCAGACTATGGTGCTCGCGCAGAAACTTTACGAGGATGGTAAGATCACCTATATGCGTACCGACTCCACCAATCTCTCCGATATGGCTCTGCGCGACATATCTGCCGAAATCAAAGCCTCGTTAGGCGAGAATTATCTGAAGATTCGTCATTATCACACCCGATCGAAAGGTGCACAGGAGGCTCACGAAGCTATCCGTCCCACCTATATCTCCAACCGCACTATAGAAGGATCGGCTCAAGAGCAACGTCTCTATGAATTAATCTGGAAACGTGCCGTGGCCTCGCAAATGGCAGATGCCGAAATAGAGAAAACAAGTGTCGATATAACATCTCCTCACATTCCTGAGACTTTCAAAGCTGAAGGGGAGGTGGTGAAATTCGAAGGCTTCCTGAAGGTATGGAAAACTGAAAACGCACGCCAGCAGGAATTTGTGGAGCTTCCACCTTTGAACGTCGGTGATCAGCTTACTGCTGAAGAGATAACAGCCACAGAGCGTTTCACACAGGCTCCGGCCCGCTACACCGAGGCTTCGCTGGTGAAGAAAATGGAAGATCTCGGAATCGGACGTCCATCAACCTATGCCCCTACGATATCCACCATTCAAGCCCGTGACTACGTTAAACGCGGCGAGAAAGAGGGTGTAAAGAGAGAATATGAGGTGTTGCGTCTTAAGAAAGGAAGAATCACATCGTCTAAACAATCGGAAAACACCGGTAGTGAAAAGGGACGGCTTGTCCCAACCGATGTAGGCATGGTGGTGAATAAATTCCTCACCCAATATTTCCCCGATATCCTCGACTATAATTTCACGGCAAAGGTTGAGGAGAAATTCGACGACATCGCTGAAGGTAAATTGGGTTGGCAGAATGAGATCTCCGATTTCTACGGAGACTTCCATCCCTCAATTGAGAAGATCAACGCCATGCGTCTCGACCATAAGGTTGGAGAACGCATTCTTGGCAATCATCCTGAGACAGGACGCCCCGTCTCCGTAAAAATTGGCAGATTCGGGCCGGTGGTACAGATCGGCAGCGCTGAGGATGAGGAGAAACCGCTATTCGCCAGCCTTCTCGCTGACCAGAGCGTGGCTACCATCACTCTTGAAGAGGCCCTCAAACTTTTTGAACTTCCCCGCACTGTAGGTAAATATGAGGGGGAGGATGTGATTGCGGCCATCGGACGTTTCGGCCCGTATATAAAATATGGCAAATCATTCGTATCCATTCCCAAAAAACTTACTCCGCAGGGGATAACACTTGAAGAGGCTACAGCTCTGATCGATGCCAAGAGAGAGGAGGAAGCCAATCGTCTTATAAAGACGTTCCCTGAAATCCCGGGATTGGAGGTGCTCAACGGCCGTTACGGTCCATATATGGCCTACAAACCGGAAGGTGCGAAGAAAGCGGTAAATTACAAGATTCCCAAAACCACCGATGCAGCTTCCTTATCGGCTGATGAGGCGAAAAAACTTATGGAGGCACAAGATGCAGCCCCGAAGCGTCCTGCACGACGCAAGAAGTCGTAAGACAACTTTTCACCGACTCCCCACCCCGAGTCGTCGAAAACAACCCAGATTAAACGTATCTCAATATAAAAAGTCCGGAGAATTCTCCGGACTTTTTATATACAAAACAGACTCCAAAAGACTTATATGTGAAAATCCTCAAGCCCAGGAAAAGTTATTACAAGCTTTGTAAAGATTATGCAATCAAATTTTAGGAAATAAAAATACAAAAAAATTTCCTTTTTTACAATAAAAATGTTAATTTTGAATTCATAATTATGGCGGCATAATCTCCTCATGCTCGACATAACCATCCTTCTGTCCGGTTAATATCGGACAATCGCTTTAATAAACAAATTCTTAAACTTGATCAACCAAATAGAGAACATCATCAAACTGACCACAGGAATCCGGATTTTGGGAAATGACAGGATAGATATCAATTGAGGTATCTTTCCTTTGCTTGAATAATTGAGTGTTAAATAATAATTTCTAACCTAACCCTTATTATTAAATGTTGAAAAGAAGATTTGATGGTAAGACGATAGGCTCGCTGTTCATCTTAATGATGATGGTGTGCCTTTCGGCATTCGCAGGCCTGAGGTCTGACGATGTATGGACGCTTAATCCCTCTGATTTTCGCTATGACATGAGTCTTTATTTCACAGTAGGATCCAAAGATTTCGAGGATCTTGAAGCTTATGAAATAGGCGCATTCATTGGCGATGAATGTAGGGGTATAGCAGAGAAAATTGAGTTGCCGGAAGGGGGCAGTTACTTGTATATGCGTATACGCAGTAACCAGGATCAACCCGATGAGGCAGTCACTTTCTTCGCTCGCGACAAAAAGACAGGTAAGACTGTCTCTTTGAAAGGCGCGGAGAGTAAGGAATTCCTATTCAAGCCTGACACTATGGTTGGTCTCCCCTCCACTCCATTTGTGCTCGTAGCCTATTACAATGTCTCGGTTAAGGCAGCCGAACACGGAAGTGTCGACTTCACCGATGGCAGCTATGCCGTTGGTACAGTGCTTAAATTTGAGGCCGTCGCCAATGAGGGCTATCACTTTGTTGGCTGGAGCGACGGTGTGGAGGAGGCTACACGCGAGATAACCGTGTCAGATGATATCGAGCTTACAGCATCTTTCGCCGTTTCAAGCTTTAAAGTAACTTTCAAGATCGGTGACGAGGTGATTGAGGAGAAGGACGTTGAGTTCGGCACTGAGATCAAGACTCCCGTAGCCGCTGAGAAAGAGGGCTATACTTTTGCAGGTTGGGGTGAAGTGCCCGCTACTATGCC
>CAZEOI010000153.1:0-3682 GCA_964513775.1 uncultured Sangeribacter sp.
AACCGACCGCGCGCGAGGAGGAGTTAATGGAGGGTAGGTGCCAACCTACCCCGTGCGAAAGCAGAGGTAACTTTTTCACGCGGGAGAACGACGCGAGTAGGAGGTCGCAAAGGAAATTACTTCAGCCGACGCGTGGGGGTGAGTTTGCGCCCACACTCCATTAACTTTTCCGACGCGCGAGTAGGAGTTAACGGAGGGTAGGTGCAAACCTACCCCGTGCGGAAGTAGAGGTAACTTCTTCACGTGCGAGGAGGGATGAAGGGAGATCGCGAAGGAAATTACTTCAGCCGACGCGTGGGGTGAGTTTGCACCCACCCTCCATTAAGGGATTAGTCCAAAATTGGTTCAAAATAATTCAAAACGTTTCAAAAAAGTTCAAAGTGATTTCAAAATAATTCAAATTGAGGAGATAGTAGCTACATAATAATTTAAAACCGACGAAATTAAATAAAAGTGTCAAAAATATTTGGTCGGTTGAAAAAGTTTTATTTACTTTGCAGTCGAGAAAACGCAAAACTAAAAAGCCAGATCGGCCTGATGGTAAAGTAAGGCGTATGGTTTGGACTGGTAAAAACATATATAATAGAAAAGATACTACAAATTATAAAGGTATGTTAGAAATTCTACAACATCAACCGGCTGAAAAGGTCATGATTGATCTTGACAACCTGCCACATAACCTTGTGGCAATGAGAGTAAACAGTTCACTTCGTGAAATGGCAAAGACTCACGGCGAAGAGAATCTGAATGAGGCGCATGTAATGTCAGCCGTGCAGCAAGCCTGGAAGATAGCAGAGTCGACTGCTGAAAATTCTGAGTATATCCTGGCCATATTGAAAGAA
Source organism: uncultured Sangeribacter sp. (assembly GCA_964513775.1). Lineage (GTDB taxonomy): Bacteria > Bacteroidota > Bacteroidia > Bacteroidales > Muribaculaceae > Lepagella. The sequence continues at coordinate 843 of CAZEOI010000153.1, forward strand.
GAGATTCCTGGAGATTCAGATCATTTCTCTTGCCGAGTAGTTGGGGTATTCAAGCCACGTCATTACGGATTTTTCACTCCCACAGGTCAGGATGATGAAAAATCGAAACGCCGTAGTTTTCTTGGGGAACCTGCAGAACCGGATGTAAAGAACTTATATCTCAATAAATATCTTCCGGATATCGTGAAGGTTGATGCCAATCCCGTGAGAGTGTTCAATAAAAAGATTTAATTTTGCTTCTAAAGAAATGGAAAAGAGAAGAGTAAAAGGTAGCGTGTCTTCTTTCATGCTGATCTTCTCCCTGCTTATCTCGGCAATACCATTATTTGGCAATAATATTGTCATTTATGGTGATCTGAGTGACTGGCGTGGTCCTTATTGTTTGTATACGTGGTATACAGATTCAGACAATAATTTAATAGAACCGTGCGGGGGATGGCCAGGTATGGAGTTATCGAATGACCCTATAGAAGTTCTTTTTATAGATTCAAAGGGGTATGAACTCGGCGCGATAATCAGTAATCAGTATTTTGAAACTCAATCTAAGAATTATTATTTATCCCCCGACAAACCTTATACCTATAGTTTGTACACACCTGATTGCTATGCAAGCTGGTGGGAAATTCCTGCATTGGATGAAACTAACGGTCTATACTATTACAAGGATAAAGATTCAGTATACATTATAGGTGCAGATAATGAAGTCGTTTCTGTTCCTTCTGAAATGTATGGGAAAGAGGTTAAATTATCAGATTACGCATTTGCCTATTCTCCAATTCAGAAGGCGCGCATACCAGAAGAATTTAAGGAATTACCACAAAATCTATTCTACGGTTCAAAAATTAAAAATGTTAACTTACCTGCCGACATAATGTCAATTCCTGAAGGTACTTTCAAGGATTGTATAGATTTGAAGGAGATCGCAATTCCTACTTCAGTAACTGCCATCGGCTCGTCTGCTTTCGAAGGTTGCAGTAGCCTGATGGAGCTCACAATTCCAAACACTGTAACGAGCATCGGCTCGTCTGCTTTCTACGGGTGCAGTGGGCTGACAGAAATTACGATTCCTAAATCTGTTACAAGCATCGGTGCCAATGCTTTCAATGGGTTAGAGCTCAAGGATTTGACATTGGTAGCAACTGAGGTACCCGAAATCAGTAATTGTTTCTCTGATTCTTTTAATTCTGCTACATTAAATGTACCGGAAGAGGCCCTTGTGGATTATCTTTTGTCCTCTTGGAATGTGTTCCGAAATATTTCGGATGGGAAACAGGTCTCAACCGTAGCAACTGACAATTCGTTGGACTATCACATATTTAAATCCACAGGATCCGGAGAGGTCAGAAATGAAGCAATTCTTATTCCTGGTAATTATGGAAGTCTGTCATCTGTAGATATTTTGGATAGAATAACAATCGATGGTGAAAGATATTACGTTACCGGTATCGGATATGGTGCATTTGCTGATTGCAAGAATCTTAAGAGTGTTAACTTCAATGCGCGTACAGATGTACGTACCATCGGAGGTTCAGCCTTCTCCGGTTGTAGCGGTCTGACAGAGATTACAATCCCTAACACCGTTACGGCCATGGGTAAGTACGCCTTCAATAAATGTGGAGGACTTCAAAAAGTCAATTATTCAAGTCTTGAGCACCTCTGTTCGATAGATTTCGGTGGAAGTCGTAGCTCAAATCCGTTATGGTGTGCTCATAATCTCTACATCGGAGAGAACAAGATTGAGGAACTTGTTGTCCCGACGACTGTAAAGGATATCAAGGCATATGCATTTGCAGGTGGTAAGTTTACTTCAGTAACTATTCCCAGCAGTGTCACAACAATAGGCAAGGACGCCTTTGCTGATTGCACAAAAATAACTACAGTTCGTTTTGAGGATGGAATATCTCCATTGGATCTTGTAGCTGATGCATTCCATTATTATAAGGATAACCAGACGTACTATCAGTATATAAATGACCTTTATCTTGGGAGAAGTATTGCTAATAGAACTGCATTATGGCCGAAGAACCTTGTTATTGGAAACCTTGTAACTGAATTCTATAATTTCAAGGGTAATGCGAATCTTGAATCTCTTACTCTCGGTAGCGGTCTGACCGCTATTCCTGCTGATGCTTTCAATGGATGCTCTCTGAGCGAGGTCGCAGTACCCGTGAACGTTACGGAGATAGGAGAGAATGCCTTTGCCAATAATAATGGTAAGCTCTCCAAGGTATCGATGGGTTATAAACTCGCTACCGTAGGTGAAAAGGCATTCGATGGCAATACGATTGAGACTGTGAATGTAGCCGCCATGACACCTCCCGAGGCACCGGACAATGTCTTCAGTGCCTACAGCGGCAAGCTCTACGTACCTGCAGAGAAAGTGTATGAATATTACGATTCCTGGAGCTGCTGGAGCCGATTTGCAGGTTATCCGCTTGTAAATCTTGAGAAGATAGAGGGTTCGGCCGATAAGGTATCCGGCCAGATAGGTGAGACCGTTCAGCTCTCCGTTACTCTTACGCCTGAGAATTTATCACTTCCCTACGTATTCTGGAGATCGACGAATCCGGAATTGGCTATCGTTGACAACAATGGTCTGGTAACAATTGTAGGTGGATATGAACTTGGCGAATGCAAGATTATTGCGGAGACGCTTTATGACACCGACAAGGTAGCGACGTTCGATGTGAAGTCTTTGTCGACCGGTATCTTTGAGATCGTGGCCGAAGAGGGCTTCGACGAGTTCGGCGGAACAGATGTAGAGCGAGCCAACGATATCTTCACACTTGAGGGTGTATGCCTGAAGCGTAATGCTACGAAGGAGGACATCGATGCTCTCG
>CAZEOI010000154.1:0-3644 GCA_964513775.1 uncultured Sangeribacter sp.
TTGAATATATTTTTTTTCATTATCCTGGTGTCTTATTTATTCTCCAACGATAGATTTAAATCTGTCACTATCGGAATATCTCGTGAAGTCAGGCTCGCCGGCTGCCCTTCTGCGGAGGCGGTCGTCGGCGCAGGCTTCCTCAAGGAGCTCAAGCACTTCGGCATCGTTGCCGGTGCGCGCTGCCACGAGAGCCTTGACATACTGCGTCATGGGCTTGCCGTCGGCAATCCGCGCCATGATGCTGGCGGCTTCGTCATTGCGGCCTATGCTCAGGGCTGCGATCGCCGCGTTGACATCGGCATATGGGAGCAGAAGATCGTATGCCTCACCGAGCTTGCGCTGCTTGGCCTTGATGAGGCCGAGGTTGTAGCGGGCTTCCGGAAGCTCAACTTCCTCAAGCAGCTCAATGGCTTTCTGATAGCTGCCGTCATAGATATATGTGGCGGCCAGCGTGTTGATCTGTTCGGGAGTGTGTTCCTTCTGCTTTTCGAGCACACTGCGCGCCTCATCCTGATTGCCTTCGCGAAGGTAGAGCACCGCGAGATTGTTGGCTGCAACGGCCGACTGCGGGAAATAGTGCATGAGGGTGAGATAGACCTCCTTGCGTGACTCATCGTCGGGCATCAGCGAAGCCACCCTCAGTAGCTCGTCTTCGTTGAAGGCATCCGGACGCTTCTTATACATGTCGAGCAGTTCAGCATCATCCGTAAAGCTGCGGATAGTATATGTATAGACATATTCCACCTTACGATCTTTATGAAGATATTTCGCCTTTATGTCGTTCCAGCAAGGGAGACGGCGTATGTAGCGCTCGGCCACGTCATCGTTCTGACCGGCATACTTCTCCAGAATCTCCTTCACTTTCTGTGTATCCGGATGGCCGTCGGCAATCATAGCGTCCAGTACAGGCTGCCATCCTTCGGGACGGGACCCGACCTTGATGACCTTCTGCACGCGGGGTGCTATGCCGAGTTTCTCAACAAGCCAATTCTTGGCCGCCTGCGCACGGTTGCGCGACAGTGTGGAGTTCAAGGCAAACGAACCGTCGGCGGAAGCCATACCGAGAATGTCGAGCGACGTTAGCGTAGCGAGAGAGTCGCTGAGGATAGGCTCCAGCGTGGCGATCATCTCCCCGAGTTCCTTCTCATTGTTGCCGAGGCCGAGATTGATGTCTGACTTGTTGAGGCCGAACTGCAGGTTGGCCACTCCCTTTCCTTCCCTCACCTTCGGACGGATCCTGAACTCCGGCTCGATCCACGACAGATGCATCTCCCGCTTCGGCTCGATGATGGTGATCGGCGAACTGATAAGGGCAATGTCGATGGTCTCGATTCCGGTGCAGACACCGCATCCGTCGCCCGAGACCACGGCTACGAGACGCGCAGACTCGACATCGTCTGGAAGAGAGATGTGGTCAGAGACCTCTATGTCGGTGGCCCTGGACGTCGACTTCAGATGTTTTGCGCTGAGCGCGTATGGATCCACATATTTGTCAAGCACCATGCGGCGCTGCATCTTCTTGGTGTATATGGGAGAGTACAATACCTGCTGATCAAGGGTCCTGACTACGGAATCGCCCACCATTAGCTGAGGAGTGATCACGATGCGTCCGCGCTTGGGCACATAACCGGCGGGCACCCGCAGAGTGAAGTCAAGCTGAGCCTCGTTGGCCGAGTCGGGAACGATCAAGTAAGGATAAGGGGAGACAGTGATGTGTGAATCCGTTTTGCGTGCGGCACATACTCCGCTAAGCAATAATCCTGCAGTGGCAAACGTGATTGCCAGATATCTTCCATTCTGTTTCATAACTTCTGATTAGAACAGGTAGCTTAATGAAATAGCAGCCTTAGTAGGGCCGAAATAGTTGGTTGTCTTGTTCACTTGACCCTTTATGCAGGGGACGCATTCACTTTCCTTATACCATATATGCGCGTATCCGAGCCCGAGTTCGGCCTCGATATTGAAGTGAGGCGATACAATCCAGTCGTAGCCGTAGCTGATGCCGCCGCCGGCGAGGTAACCGTCGCGACGCTTATGGGCGAGGGTGCTGTAGAACTGGGCACCATGGGCATGAATACCTATAAAATGTCCTTCAAACTTCTCGCAGAACCAATATTTTGCCTCAGGCTGAACAAGCCAGAAACGAAGTTTCTTATCATTTTTAAATGTCCATGGATTGTAAGCTCCGGTCAACTCTGCAGTCCACTTGTTTGACAATGCGAACTCTGCACCTATATTAGGGGTAGTCGCAAGCCAATAAAGACCGTTTGTCTTCACTGCAACATCCTGTGCGCTCATTGTTTGATGAATGCCGAATAGGATAAGCAAAACCAGAGATAAAATATATCTTTTCATTGCGTCTGAGGTCGTTATATTTCCTGAAGTCTTATGCTCTCTAAATAAGAGAATTGGATGGAGCTTATAGTGTTATAACTAAGTATGTTACCTTAAGCCAAATCCTATTGTTGCAAAACAATGATGGGATATCAATACGATACCCAAATGTTAAATTCCTATTTTTTACGGCCTAAAACTTGCATGTTCCATAAAGTATTTATAATTTTGCACGCTGAATAATGCTCTCTTATTTAGAGAATTGGATGGCTACAGTGGCTTTTTTATACATCATAAGCAAGAGAGGATGGCCTGATTTGCTTTATCAACTGTTGAAGTATCGAGACCGGCCAGATATATTTGTGTTGTAGTTTCTGACTCATGTCCTAACCCCTCACTGATTACGCTCAGTGGAATACCTTTGCATTTAGCGGCAGATGCCCAACTGTGACGCGCAACATACAGGGTCAATGGAACAGCTATTCCGATTTTTTTAGCAATTCTTTTAAGATTATGGTTGATATTGTATGCCACATTCCTATATATATATAGCGTTCTTTGAGTCCCGATCTCCTAATGATAGGAAGTAGATAGATGCTTTGGTTTTTAGGATATTTATCAACGATAGCCTGCATTTCTTTAGTCCAGCCAATAATGAGTTGTTGACCTGTTTTCCTTCTTCTATAGATAATCTGTCCATCTACTAAATCCGTGTTACGTAAAAATGCCATATCTATAAAGCTCATACCTCTGAGCATGAAACTCAAAATGAACATATCGCGTGCATAATCCAACTCTGGAATGTCTCTTAGATCAAGATCACGAATAGCCTTTATGAGTTTAATAGGTAAAGCGCGTCGCACAGTCTTATCAATCCCCGTGTATACCGTGCGAAAAGGCTTATTGTCATGTAGAACTAAACCGTCTCTAACGGCACGATTATACGTGGCTCTCAGTATCCGAGTATAAAATGAGATGGTATTCCGGGTATTTCCTCGCTTTTTTTGCCAAGACTCATAAGCTTCCATTATCTCGACATTGAGACTATCAAGCATAATATCATCTGATTGTATGCGGCCCTGATCTTTCATATCTTGAAGAAATGACATGAAACTTTTCAGAGCAGATGTGTATGTCTCAGATGTTCTGAATTTGCCGTTTTCTTTGAGTCGGGATATAATCTTTTTCATAAAATTGCTGAGAGAACATTCTTTCACGCGTTGATCAAACTTGACGATAATATCATCGACCGAATATTCTATTATCCTTTGATCCAAATCGTGGATTATCTTAGATAATCGGTCAATATC
>CAZEOI010000155.1:0-2994 GCA_964513775.1 uncultured Sangeribacter sp.
AGTGGTTCGTAATCAGCAGGCACCGCTACTTCTTGGACAATCGGTTCTCGGGCGGCTGGGTAAAATTGAGATTGACAATCCGGGAATGAAGCTTGTAATCACGCATAAGGTTAGCAAGTGATGAGCAATAATAACAGTGACCTCAATCGCTTCGTGGAGGCGCAAGATGACGTTTATCCTGTTGCACTGCAGGAGTTGCAGCAAGGACGCAAACGCTCTCATTGGATGTGCCTACTTCACCGCAAATACCGGAGTTAAAAAGTTACGCACAGAATCCGGATCATATCCGTCTGCACTCATAACGCCGGTATCCCACTCAGAAAGGCAATCTAAAAGGAAAACCTACGGCGTTGTGCGTAATTTCACGTCAAATTTGATTTTGTCAGGAATTTATCGTAAATTTGTGACAAAATAATCAGTAAAAACCGATGCAATCTGTTGAAAAAAAGATATTAACAAATGTAGCTAAACGCGGAAGGGGTACGATTATATTTCCGCAAGATTTCGCTTCATATGGCACTCCGGATGCAGTTCACAAGGCTTTCGGACGGCTTGTTGCGTCTGAACAGTTGCTTCGTGTAGCGCAAGGTATCTATTGTTATCCAAAGATTGATAAGGTTTTGGGGTTAGGTATTCTTTATCCGACCATCGAGGAAATTGCCGCTGCGATTGCAAGGCGCGACAAGGCTAAGATTGTCCCGACCGGGGCGTATGCGCTTAATAAGCTTGGGTTATCAACCCAGTTGCCGATGAATGTTGTATATCTGACAGATGGATCGCCACGTAAAGTAAAGTTGGAAGGGAACAGGGGCATACAGTTCAAGCATACAGCTAAAAAAAATCTGTCTTTTCAGAATGAAATCGCAATGCTTCTCACATTTGCTCTGCGTGAAATCGGAGAAAACAATATCACCGATACCCAACTTGCCCATATCCGCAATCTGGTCAAGTCCATACCATTTGAAACAATAAAAAAGGATTTTGCCCTGATTCCGGCATGGATCCGTAAAATTATACTCGATTCCTATGAATAAATTTCTGACGCTTACCGAGGCTCAAAGAAGAACCGTATTTGAGCAGACAGCCGCAAAGATAAAACTTCCTGTAGTAGCCATTGAGAAAGATTTTTGGGTAACGGAGATACTCAATATTCTTTTCTCACTGCCATACGCTGACAAGATGGTGTTCAAGGGTGGCACATCACTCAGCAAAGTCTGGGGTGTCATCCGACGGTTCTCAGAAGATATTGACATTGCCATAGATCGCAGTATGTTCGGGATTGAAGGTGATGTAACTAAGAAACAATTAAAGAAGTTGCGTAAAGCGTCTTCGATATTTGTCCGGGATACTCTGGCCAATGACCTGACATTGGCGGTAGAACAAGCAGGATTAAGTGAATTTGTGACAATTAAGGCAGATCCCGATGGAGAAGGAGACGCGACATATCCTGAACCCCGGCAGATTCATATAATCTATAAGTCGGTACTACCCTCTGACGGTAAATCATATCTCCTTGATGAGGTATTGCTGGAAGTTGGAGCCCGCTCTCTGTTTGAACCAACTGTCAAAGCAAAGGTTGAATCCTTTGTAACAGGGATGTTTCCACATCTTACATCAAATGATAGTGATGTCCAGATTGTTGCTGCTGTTGCAGAAAAGACATTCCTTGAAAAGGCGTTCCTGCTTCATGAACTATTCACAACCGATGGTTGCCGGAATGCCAATCGTAAATCACGACACTTGTATGACCTATGCAAGATGTATGAGGCTGGAATTGCCGACAAGGCTATTCCTGATAATGAACTGTGGGAAACCATTCGCCACCATCGGGAAGTTTTCACTTCAATACGCGATGTTGACTACACTCCGGACATTCGCAAAAGGATTACTCTCACTCCCCCTGAAAGCGTCATAGAGGAATGGAAAAACGACTATGATACTATGGTCACGAATATGATATATGAAGATAATGTCCCCTCATTTACGGACATACTCGGAGTTATGGAAATAATAGAAAGCACGTTTAAAGTATAATATAGATTGGTAGTTAATTATTTCAACAACGTGCTAATCTGTGGTTTCACGATTTCAAACTTCACAAAGATTTTGTAATTAAAAAATATAATGCTTAATTTTGCGCTTGCAGACCGCCATTAAACGCGGACCACGCCATAAGGGATGATTTCAAAACCGGAACTTTCCTCCGGCGATGAGTACGATAGGGTGGGTCGTAGCCTAACTCGCATACGATATGTATCTCGTTTCATAAAGCTGAATATCCGATGTCTTACCCGTTAAAGAATAAAGGCGATGGAAAACAATAAGCTGTTATCCGGAGAAAAGTACTTTCAGAAAGTGAGAACCGCTACTTTCCGAAAGGAGAAATATCTCAGACGAGCCATCTTGAGAAGGGTTGGATAGAGAATAAGGATTCTCGCTCCGCTATATCTTATCAGGATGCGTTTGCTCTTAATTATGATAATTATGACTAAAGTAGTACGACTGATATTCGCATCAGTAGCATCTTCACTATTGTGGATAGGTAGAAAAACCGGATTGACCTATAATGAAGTGAATATCCTGGTTTATTATCTATTTATACCATTGTCATGGACTATTATGTTGGATTGTTTGATTGGGAAACCATATAGCACGGCTGCTTTGTCGTTTATATGGCTTGGGATTTTCATTGCCACCAGACACTCCTTTTGTGATTGGTGTGATCAGACTTTTCAAGATTCAGTTGATTTTCTCAATTGGTTCAATCGATGGGGAGGTAACTACATACTAAACTCGGTAATAATTTGCGTTTTGGTCCCGTTAGCCGTCTATGGCATCTTGATATATCTACTTATTACAAAAAGTTAGTATTAACTAATGCGGGGAAGCCGACAAGTATTAATTGGCTTGTCGGAGGGAAATAGGGCTATTTGAGCTTAGTCAGGAGAGGCGGAAACTCAAATTCCGGTTCTTGGATCTTTTTGTATTGTAAAT
>CAZEOI010000156.1:0-2934 GCA_964513775.1 uncultured Sangeribacter sp.
CTTGCGGTCCCGCGTCGCCTACGGATGGCCGATAATAAGTGAAAGAATCATCTCCCACGCCGGTATCGGAGCGGAAGACGTAGATACGCATATCGGTGACATGCTGTCCGCAGTCGGAAGACTCCAGTTTAGGATTCTCACGTTTGCCGTAGCCTTTCATGCTGAGATTGAAATAGAAGGAGGTATCGTTCAGATCGTCGGGCGGAACCGGATCGTGCAGATCCGCATTCGAGCACCCCCCGGCCGTAAGAGTCAAGGCGGTTAAAGCCGAGTAAATGATATATGGTTTCATATCTTGATAAGGTAGTTTTCTGCAATCACTTGGTATATATGGGGAGTGCCGTGAGGAGAGGCGCCGGACACAGGATAATCAATGAAAAGGGTGGGGAGAGCGGTGGATGTAGGCGGGAGAGGGGTATTGGGACAGAAGAGAGTGGAGGAGGATATGATAAAAATAAGATTCGGCCGGAGAGACACTGTTCGGAAAACTCTCCGACCGAATATTGATTACGAAAAATAATGTGGTCGATTATTACTTAGCGGGAGTAGAGGCGGGATCATATGCGTCGCCTAAGCCCATCTTGTGGAGAACCTCCCAGTTGTCGTTGACACGGAGTGTGAGCTGTTCCTTCTTGTTGAGCGGCTCCGGATCGTCCTTATCATCCGGAGTTTTGTCGGGATCCGGATCGGGAGTCTCAGGAGGAACACCGTTGTCATACACACGAGTACCGAGGCCATAGAGGTGGTTGCGCACTACGTTGTAGGTGGTCTCGCCGCAGGAGTGGCCGGTCTCGGCTGCGAAGACGGTACCGTTCCAGCTGTAGAGAGTGTGTGAGCTGAGGAGCTTGTCGCCTTCACCGAGCTTGACAGGCCATGCGCGGAGCACTTTGCCGGCTGCGTCGGTGAGCTCGAGCTCGAGAGTGGCGGTAGTGGCGGTAGTGCTGTGGGCGAAGGGGAGCAGGAAGTTGCCGCCGAAGCAGGTGCCGGTCTTGAAGATCCTGGTCTTGCCGAAACTTTCAGGCTGCTTCCATGTGGTAGCGTCGATGAGGCCGTCGCCTGCTTCGTCCTTGATCTTGCCGTCCTTATCGCCATACCAGTCTGCGAGATTGATCTCATAGATTACCTTGGTATCCTTCTTAGGATTGGCAGCGTTCATCACATACGCATTGAGATTGTTTGTACCGTTCTGATAAAGAAGGGTGTTGCGGAAGCCGCCGAGGATAAGATCACTGTTAAGCTCGGTGTTGGCAACGAGACGGAGCTTGGCAGCGCCATCGACATAAGGTACGGCGCTGAAGTAGCCGTAAGCACCTGCGACCTGACGGTTGAGCACTACATTGATCTGGAAGCCTGCGTGTTCACCGGAGTTGACAGTGTGGTTGATGGAGCCTGCGAATACCTCCTCGCCTACAGCTTTAGCCTCTGGCTTAAGGGAGATCTTGGCATTGTCCTTGAACGTGCCGCCCTTTGAGACATTTGTGATAGCTGTCAGATCGTAGTCTGAATTAGAGTGGTAGCCGATAGCATATATCTTATATGCCTTACCTGCCTCAAGACGGTCGTTGCCTGTCAGTGAAAGAACCGCCTGTCTGCCGTGACCGTTTGTGTCGTAGGCTTTAGAATCGCCAGTCCAGTTGGAGTAATCAGTCACATACACCACTTTCGCGTCAGCATCTGTAATAATAACCTTGACGTTCTCAATGGTCTGCTTAGCTTCGGAACTGAGGAGGGGACGGCCTGCACGAGTGTCGAGAGCCTCTTCAGCGTTGGAGACCTGGATCATGATCTGCTGAGCGTCGGGATCGTTGAGGAAGCCGTCGAGTGTCGGCTCATCCTCAGAGCTACATGCACCGAGGGCCAGAAGGCTCACTGCGATGGTGCCGAAAAGATAATTCTTTTTCATCTTTTGTTAGCTTAGTTAATTTAATTGTTTGTTTATGTTAATTTGCTTTGTATGTCAAGTGAATACGGGGTCATTGCGAGAACAATTTCAATCCTCGTCGATGTGCATGCCGTGTACGTTCTCCCAATAGTCGCCGACAAGCACGTAGATGAGGAAATCACCCTTGTCCTCGTCCCATACATAGCGTATCACGGAGAGTTCGTTGCGGTTTACCGTCACATTGACATCGTATGGATTCAGAGTATTGTTCTTGATGTCATCATTGAGAACGGAGCCGTCGTGAATAACCAAATGGACGTTTGAGGGAGTATCTTCCGTTGTCGGGGTCAGGAAAGTCTTGGTGACCGCGTGGTCGCCGGTCCAATGCGTATCGGTCTGCACATAGGTCTCGTCAGCATATGCGAAATCCGAATCGACGCCTTTGTAGAGGCCGCTCACGGTCTTTCTCGAATACTCGAAACCGACGGGAAGGTTCTCAAGCTCGATGATCAGTTTTCCTTTAGTGCGTTCGAGCCAGATCGTATCGTCGTGGCTCGACGGGGAATACTCGATGGTGTCGCACGTAAGGTAGACGTCACGTCCCTGCGAGTGCTGCGGGTGGAAGGCGATGGTGGAGTGGTCGTCCTCAAGAGGATCGAGGTTGTCCATGCCCCCCCATACCTGAATCGAGTAGGTGCCGAAGGGAAGTGATTGGGGCAGGTCGATATTGTAAACCTTATTATCTCCCTCTACCGTAATAAAATCGGAATGGACTACCATTTCACCTGTTCCCAGATTAGAGATGGAATAGTGCAACGTAGGCACATATTCACGGAATGCCAAATCCTCATTTCTGCGGTTTTCCAAGTCAGTATAATCCACATTGAAGTAGTTCTTATCTTTTACTTCAATAGTGAGATGCATCGGTGGACAGTCCTGTAGCTCGTCGCGGATGCACGAGGCAGCCAGAGACAACACTGACAGCAACAGCGCAATTTTGAATATATTTTTTTTCATTATCCTGGTGTCTTATTTATTCTCCAACGATAGAT
>CAZEOI010000157.1:0-2862 GCA_964513775.1 uncultured Sangeribacter sp.
TTCTCATATATTTTTTTGAGGAAATTAATTCCTGTCTCGTATTCTTCCTCTGTGATACCTTTACGTCCTTTGCCGATTGCCATATTAATAGCTTGGGTTATTTTGGTGCGGTTTTCAATCGCCTTTTCAGTCAAGAAGATACCATTTTTAGAGCCTGAAACTGCCTTGCGGTTTATGAAGCCGTTTTCTTCGAGGGTGTTCAGGGAGCGACTTATGGCGGCTCTGTCTTTGCCTACGCGTCTTGCTATGTCGCTCTGGCTTTGTCCATCTTTGATAAACAGATTCTGCAATATGGCAAACTGGGCATGGTTGAGCGGAAGCCCCACATTGTGAAGAGAACGGTTAAGTTCAGCCACAAGGGAGTTGAAGGCAAAGTCAAGCCATACTCCCAATAGATCATAATCCGGTTTTCTCATTTAAGTTCCCTTTTAAGAAATTCAGCAAATGTTGTTGGCGTTCTTTTGAGAATAGCAGTCGTAACGAATGGACTGCCGCAGAAGTCACCATTATTATAATGATGAAACATCTTCAGCAGAGTTTCTATCGAGTATTCCGGTGCTTTTCTTTCAGACATCGACCTCCGAATCTCGTCATCAGTTAGATATTTCAGTTTAATCTCTTCTCCTATTACATTTTCAATCGTAGAAAGCATCTCAGAGGCTGACAGATTCTGAGGTCCGCATAATTCTAATGTAGCGAAATGAAACATGGTGTCGAGAGCGATTTCAGCAACACAGTTACCGAAATCCCCGACATCTATCATATTTATTCGGTTTACACTATCTCTTCCTGTAAAGAATTTCTGGACGAAGACTTTGTTGTTTACCAAAGCCTCTTTTGCGTTCAGTATGTTTTGCATGAATGGTGCCGGCTGCACGATGGTATAAATAAGTCCGGAATCCACAAGTGCCCTTTCAACTTCAAGTTTATGTCTATGGTGCGACAACTCCGGCTCGATGGAATGAAGAACTGACTGGTATATGAACCTCTTTACTCCAGCCTCCTTTGCAACTTTGATAGCCATCTCCCCTATTTCTGCCTCATCCTCCCTTGCGGTAGGACAAATATAATATACTGCGTCTATTCCTTTCATTGCTGAATATAAATCTTTATGCGACGCTATATCTCCGACCACTGTTTCTGATGCACCAAGACCGAGCCTCTCCTCTCTCTTTTTATCGGAATGTACCATTGCTCTGACCTCAATACCATTTGATGCCAAGGCCTTAACCACTGCCTTACCGGTTAGTCCTGTAGATGATGTGACTAGTATTCTCATACTGCAATTATCAATTATATTGTTTTTATATTATTTTTTTTTGTTGATATATCAACATTTTAGGAACATATTTGTTTAATTGGCAGAAACTATTTAACAAATACAGATACAGATTATGAAAATAATTGCATTAGAAGAACACCTCTCAAGCAAGACAATTGGAGCTGCCGTGGCAAAGACAATCCAGGAAGCGTATCCTTACGCGCAACAGTTCATGCATCCGTCACCTGCTGATGCTCCGAGTGTACCTGACCTATTTGAGTTGGGAGAGAAACGTATTTCAGAACTCGATGAAGCCGGTATTGATATGGAAGTTGTGTCATACACAAATCCTACCCAATGGCTAAGCGGAGACGATGCCGTGACGCTGGCAAAGCAAGCCAATGACACGCTTTCCGAAGCCGTGAAACCTTATCCCGACCGTTTCCGTGCTTTCGCAACACTTCCGTGGAACAATCCGACTGCGGCTGCTGATGAACTGCGGCGTACCGTAAATGAACTGGGATTCGTAGGAACTCTTATATCGGGACGACCTCAGACAGGCAATATTTTCCTTGACGACAAGATGTATTATCCGGTATGGGAAGCTCTGACAGAACTCGACCTCCCGGTATATATCCATCCCAACTATACCTCCGTTGATGCCGTCAACGCATATTATAGAGGTCTCAACGACCAACTTGACACCATCCTCAGCTCGTACGGCTATGGGTGGCACTATGAGGCAGGCATACAGGTTATCCGAATGATTCTTGCCGGAGTATTTGAAAAATTTCCGACACTGAAAGTCATTTCGGGACATTGGGGTGAAATGGTCCCGTATTTCCTCTATCGTCTTGATCAAATGTTCAAGCCTGAAGTTACCGGACTTTCAGACACAATTTCAAACATCTATAAGAAAAACGTCTGGATTTCGCCCAGCGGTCTCTATGACAACGATGCGCTTCAGTTCTGTGTCAACAAACTCGGTATCGACCAACTCGTTTTCTCGACAGACTGGCCCTACGTGCCGCTGAATGGTGCACGCGCCTTCGTGGAAAATGCACCGCTCACAGATAGTGACCGAGAAAAATTCAGTCATCTCACAGCCGAAAAACTCCTGCACATCACTGAATAAAAGATATTATTAAAACTTCAGCGCAGATAGAGATTTTATTTCTCCATCTGCGCTTTGTTCTATATACCGCGAAATGTTTGACTTCGATTGTTTTCTTTGAGAACTTTTCGATTGCGCGACATGCGATACATCCCCGTTTACCATGGAAATATATTAGTTCCACATGATCCTTTACATCTTCAGCAACCAATGTTACATCAGTCTGACTTTCAGAACTCTTGGTAAAGCAAGAAAACGACCCAATGGTGATAGTAAAAAAAATAGCACTATGAACAGCAACTATTCTTTTTTGAGGGACAGCAGTCGTCAAACATCTTTGCAAAAAGTTGTTTGGCAAGAGTCCAGTTATCAGGATTGATGCAATATTTTACCTTTGGCGGCTCGATGGTACCCTGTATCAAACCGGCTTCCTTTAATTCACTCAGATGTTGAGAAACTGTAGCCTTTGCAATTGGAAGGACTTCAT
>CAZEOI010000158.1:0-2758 GCA_964513775.1 uncultured Sangeribacter sp.
GATAAGAGGGATTGTGAAAGAACATTGAGCGCACTTCTCAGATCTGCCTGACCTCGCAGCAGTTCTTCCTTCTGATCCCGGCTCTGTCTGAGTTCCTCTCTCAGTGACTCAACTGTATTATTGAGGTTATCTATGGTCTGCTGTAGATAGACAAGCAGTTTTGATTTCTATTCCGTATTCACATCTGAGTATTGGTCATCAAAAGGTCGGAGGGTATTTTCCAACTCCTCAACACTAGCCGAACGGCGTATATCTCTCAAGACTCCGGTTCACGGTTTAGCTATTGGCGAATGATGGAGCGTTAGAAATCTTCATTTGAATATGTCATTTCTCTGTAAATTTTGTTACAGCTCAAAATTCAACATCTGCTCCCAATACTGCAATACGTCTTTTTTACACGCTTACCCTAGATATGACTCCAACAGTTCTACTTATTCCATATACCTTCCGCTTTGTCGTTTATAATACGATTGAATTGAATTATATTGAGTAATAAGCCACTTAAATTTAACAAACACATCCCTAAAACAACACCCAGAACACCCATACAAGTACCCAGGAAGTAACATAAAGGAAGAAATAATATGGCTACTGAAACCGTATTGATTGTTTGGAGTCTAAGCTTACCTAAGCCATTAAGAAAATTAGAATATGTAAGACTACAGACAATTATAAACACATATAGTCCTATCATACATGACAATGCAAATGGAATTGTGACCTCAGATCCAACCCAAATTCGATAAACAGGTTCGGATAGTAGAACCATTATAACTATTCCTATACCTACAAATAGAAGAATCTTCTGTATCGTATTCATTGTCTTACGAATCCAATCGCGTTCACCTTTTGCGAATGCATCTGTTGTCGCAGACCACATCGGTGAAAGAATTAAATTCATACCCATTGGAACAAGACTGAAATAACGATATGCAATATTGTAGGGTGTTACACTTGATGGTCCAAACATATGAGATAACAAAAGATTTGCAAAGGAAAAAAGAAGAATAGCTGATAGTTGCAGAAGAAAAAATTGAATACCTAAATCAAATAAATCACTTATATATTTGCGCTTAAAATACTTAAATGATGGTTTCAGGAATGGATAGACTTTAAAGAAAGTAATTGGATACGCAAATAAATAAACCACCAAAGGGGAAACAGAATAACATATCGCAACAAGAAGAAGACTACCCTCTGTTGTCTTTGTTAGTAGGTAAATTATAATAAGAGATAATAAATGTCCACTTACAGTTATAAGATTATTAATTGCAGGCAATTGCATTGCAAGATATATGCTTCCAATAATTTTAAAAATAAAATTAAAACAGAATATCGCAAAAGAAATATATACAATTTGATTTAAGTGTGGCACCCTTGCTATTGAAGTATTTAATATTGAATACCAATCAACAAACGGTTCTAATAGCCCACCTAATACAATAACTGACATCATAAGAACTATGAGCATAAGGAAAGTAGTACTTACATAACATCGTCCAAGTTCTTTATCATCATTTGCCATTGCAATAGCTAGTTTATTCCTCATGCCATTACCCAAACCAATATCAAATGAGTTAATCCACATGAGTATGGAACTTAGTGTCAACCAGATTCCATACTCATATTCATTAAGATATCCTAGGGTAGCAGGAACTAACAGAAGGTAAACTACTCCGTCTACTCCCTTTAGACCTAAAGAGGCTAATATGTTCTTTTTAGCCTTAACTGTTCGTGCTTCGCCCTTAAATAATAAATCTAATTTCATCAAAAAATCAAAGGTTCTTGTACATATCCTCGTAATAGCGCTCATTGTCGCCCGAGATGATGTGTCCATCCAGTCCTGATGGTCGAGGGAGCAGAGTCCCTTTAGTAAAGACTATATGATAAGGTCCGGCACTTATCGTAGAGTTGCTGTTTGAAGGCTTTCTGATTGGCGCCTTCGTAGGCCCAGAGGTCGGTTTCCATCAGGATTGATGCCTTTTGGAGACGGTCGTATAGGGTGTCAGCTGGCTTATCGCCTCCTTTGCCACTCCTATTGTGGCCACCGCTGAAGGTGCTGTAGCTTCCGCTCAGCTCCTTGTACCAGCGGTCGAGGATGGTGGTTGACCATTGTAGGGGACGGCCGAGGTAGAGGGGGTCGCGACGGGCGATCCCGGCGTTGATCTGACGGTAGAGTATGTAGGGGTCGACTTCCTTGTTCCCTCTGATGCGCGACTCGAACGCGGCCATCGTATATCTGTTGAGGAATGTCGGGTCTGCTGGTGTGCAATAGGCCACACGGTGAACCGAGTCGTAGGTGCCGAGCAACTTCAGGGCATCCCCTACCGACATGGTGTCTATCTGCTTGCGCACGGCCTTCAGCCAGTCCTTCGACTCGCGTCTCACCCGCTTCAGCGTGTGCCTGTCGCGGGTAGGATCGTCCTCACGAAGGAAGATGCCGGCATCGTTTGCCGTTTTGCAAAGAGTCGTACCGGAAGCGATGGCTTCCTCAACAGTGGCGAAACCGTATGTGGCGGTCGTGGTTATCATTAAAAATCTGCTGGAGAGTTAGCGGGAATATTCAGAAGAGATATAAGGAATATTCAGGAGAGATATGGTAATATTCAGAAGAGATAGTAAGCATACTCCTCCAAAAGGAGTCTCTTGGCTTTGGAGTCGGCGGGCAATTTCTTCAATGTGGCATACGCGGCTCTCAGTCGCTCGCGGTCTATCGCGTGGCGGTCAGAGTCTTTCGCCAACACTCCCAAGATGAGGT
>CAZEOI010000159.1:0-2713 GCA_964513775.1 uncultured Sangeribacter sp.
TTTGTTACATTTTACTATCTTCTGCATATGGTAGATTAGTTTTTAGGTTCTCATTTGCCAATATGCTGTTATCCGTTTTCACCAATGCTTCTACACGCTCCAATTTGCTGGCATCCATTTATAACGTTTTTGAGTGACATTTTTACATACTCAATATTGCTATCGGTCAGTAACGGTATGAGCTGTTGAATTTCGTTAATGTCTTTATTCCACCATTGTAATCGTAGTAATAACTCTATCATCTCGTTATCAAAACGCTTTTTGATTGGTTTAGCCGGATTGCCTGCGACGATTGTGTATGGGTCTACATCATGTCCTACGATACTACCAAGTCCAATGATAGCACCATCACCAATATGCACGCCGGGCAGGATGGTTGCGTTTTGACCGATCCAGACATCATTGCCAATGATGGTATCACCTTTCAGAGGTAAGTCCTCAGGAGCTGGAGGTGTTTGTCCCCATCCCTGCATTATATAGAAAGGGTAAGTCGAAGCCGCGTTCATCTGATGGTTCGCACCATTCATTATGAAGGTAACGCCCGATGCAATTTGGCAGAACTTTCCGATAATAAGTTTGTCCCCGTTAAAATCATAATGGTGCAACACATGTTTTTCAAAATCAGTATCACTGAAGTATGTAAAATCGCCTACTATTATGTTGGGGTTCTTAACTGTCGGTCTTACATGGGTTACGGTCTTGCAACCTGTCACTGGGAAAATGATGTTGGGGTCTGGTTTCATATACTTATGATACTTCCTAAAAACTATTGTTAGGAAATTTTAGTTCCATCTCGATGCAATTCCATGTTTCACCGAGACATTCATACTTTTCTATCTCAGGCCTTGAAACACGACGGAAACCTGCAGCCTCATAGCAATGTATGGCCGATGGGTTATTTTCAAATACGCCGAGCGATACTTTTGTGGCATCGAGTTCTGCGAAGGCATAATCAACAGCCATGTTTACAAGAGCCTGCCCAAGACCTCTACCACGCTTTGAATCATCCACGATCACGAAGCCGATACGTTGTTCCGAGTGGTCGTCGGCAGGCGTACGCAATGTGATATATCCCAAAATCTCATCACCGTCACACATCGTCAATGCGAGAGACTTATACCCGTCAATGTAATTCTCATGATATGAATTCATATCTTCCGGGGTAACGGGATAATGCTCATATCTGTCAGCACACCATTGGCGCATAAGATACTCACTTTTAATCCACGATACTATTGTCGTGGCATCCGAAGCCTTGTATGGGCGCAATGTAAAATTCATGGCTTATAGTTGCGCTTTATCTCGTCAATGGATTTTCCACCAATGCCAAAGTTCTCGTCCGGAAGTTCCTTGATGGTTACCGTAAAGAACTGCTCCGGAATATGGGTTATTTCCGAAGCTGTGGTGGTCAACCGCTCAATCAACTGCTTTTTCTGTTCAGCGGTCAGCTTGCCGCTCTCAATCGATATGTAAGGCATAATTATTACTTTGGAAACAATGCACAGAAGCCCTGCTTGTTAAACTGATAATACATTTCAATGCGCTCCGGTGTGTCATTTTCAAGTAGCAAGAGTAACTCTTTTGTAAATTCGAGCACTCCTGAACCATTGGCAGTCACAATGCCTCCATCTGACACAGCTTGCTCATGAATGTAGCCATCCGAATTGGTATAGTTAGCTGCTCCCAATAATTGTAACTGCTCCAAACCATTGCCTGTGTGCTTTACACCATTGAGGAATCCGTGCTTAGCCATAAAGGATGCTCCATTGCAGATTGCACCGACAATCTTCCCCTTCTCCAATGTCTTGCGGACAATAGGAGCCACCATATCCGCTACCGGAGTAAGCCAACCGTAACCGCCTATCAGAACGAGTGCGGCATAATCATCCGGCATATTCTCAATGGAGTAATCGGGCAACACTCGGAATCCACCGATGGCCGTGACAGCCTCCAAAGTGGAAGCCACAATCTTATTTACATACTTGGGATTCGACTTCAACTGCATTTCGTCGCTACTGATTGCTTCCATCAGATAGACCATCTCATGCGAAGCGAAATCAGGAAGCAGAACGTATAATATCTCGTTATTCATATCAATCTTATATTAGAATATTGGAAAGTAGTGGGTTGCAAAACATTGTCGGAGTGAACTCAACAATCTGATAGTCGGCAATTTCGTTGATATTAAATGGGTCTTGTGCAATGATAGCCTCTACTCCAATACGATTCTCAGCCTTTATTATTATAACACCTCCAACACGGGGTGTCTGTGGACCGGACGCAATGAAATCGCCTGCTGCATAATGCTCTGCAAGATAATCACGATGTGCCTGAAGATAGCGGTCAACTTCCTCCAAAGGCTTTTTATAAGTCAGAATAGCTATGAACATAAGTATTAAAAATTTAGCGTGTCCAGTATCTTTCAGATAGATATTTATATAAATCAGGATATGAATTCTCAGTTGGTTTCATTAGAACCGAGGGATCTATAATAAGATACTTTGATTGGTCAGCGAGCATGCTACGCCAAGTCTCCTCCATATTTTTACCTGACACACGATAAGTTTTATTGAGCAAATCAACGTCAGCCGATGGTATGACATGTATGTGCATATAATGATCTGCTTTCACACATTCTGATTCCTTGTTAGAAAGCATTTGCTCTGCCCAAAGAGTCTGCCTCATAAGTTGATAGAACGGCTCAAAATAGTAG
>CAZEOI010000160.1:0-2670 GCA_964513775.1 uncultured Sangeribacter sp.
GGATAAGTAGCACCGTCGCCACTCCTCTCGTCGCTTGATTTCGCGCCATTGTCCCGAAGACAGTGGCGTTTCGTTTCTCTACACGCCACAGACTTCTCTTTTTTCAAACAATATGAATGTAATATTTGAACA
This sequence comes from uncultured Sangeribacter sp., assembly GCA_964513775.1. Taxonomy (GTDB): domain Bacteria; phylum Bacteroidota; class Bacteroidia; order Bacteroidales; family Muribaculaceae; genus Lepagella. Next base: position 133 of record CAZEOI010000160.1, read on the forward strand.
TCCGACCATTATTTTTGATGACAAGGTAGCCGAAATCATCATTGAGTTTGTAAACCATATCCTCTATGCGGACAACGAGGAGAACCTAAGACGTATAGTAACCGACTTTGCTGATACTTATGATCTTGAAAGGTACTTTGTGTATGGTCTCGGCAGTCACCATCTATGGCTGAAGCAGAGAAAAATTACTGACCCACAAAAGGTATTGATTATCGTGTTTTTATTGTAAATTTCTAAACTTATAATGATATGGCTACGAAAATGACCGCCAACGCAGTAAGCACTACAACACCTCCCTGCACTGAACAATATGAGGTATTTTACATCGGCTTCCGTCCACGACGTAAACGATACCAATACGATTACCGACACACTGACGGAGAGTTATTCTCTTGTGTCGCTCCAACACTCACAGAGTGTCGCAGAAAACGTGATGAGTGGCTCAATAAGAAAGCCACCCACAACTGAAAATATAGCCAAGTCGTAATATAGCCAGAGCGATGTAACCTCGTGATGAAGTCGCACCGCTCAATTTTTTTTAAAATTTCGGCCGCCAAAAGGCGGCGTTTGGCACGTTTTTTGCTATACCTACTATGTAGATACAAATTAAATACTATCTCTATATGAAAAAAATTACAATAAAAACCTCAAACGAGAATGCTGCGAAGAAACTCGTATCAAACATTATTAACAATGTCAAAAAAAATGTTTATAAAACATGGAGTTATGAAAAGATTAAATTAGTAAAGGATGAAACAGAATATGATTCAATATTTCATAATCCAGATCAGTTTCTAGAGGACTTAACGAAGAAAGTTTGGTTTATTCCGAAAATTTCAGGAACGAATATAACTTTTAACCCAATTAAAACTGAAGGTTATGAAGTTACTGATGCAATCTTTTCCCTTCATACTGGAAGATTACTAGAAATGCTCATGACATATTATTATGATGATTTTACAGAATTAACGGTGAAATAATAGCGATTGGAGAGTGTCGAGTACGGCACTCTCCAATGATTCTATCGTATAAACAATGCGGCGAACTCGGTCAGTCTTCTGGTATAAATTCCTTTGTGCCACTTACCTTTGTAACGGCAATGGGAGGTGTAGGCTTTGAATATGTTACGGTCTCCGGGTTTCAGCTTTTTCAAGATACTGCTCTTGGTTACCACACCGGGTCCGCAGTTATAGGCGAGACAGCCTAGCAGGATTGAGTCCTTGCCATATTTGGAATATAGGGCGCAGAACTTCCTGAGATCTTTGCGGAGCAAAGCGTCTGCTTGTTTCTCAGTCAGCTGAACGCCACGTTGATAAGGCTCTACCAGCTGAACCTTATGTCCGTAGCCGACATACGGCCAGTCCTTCGGGTGGTGCAAAGTCTCAAGTTTCTTTATAATCAGCACCGCGCGTTCAAACGGAGGTAGTTCCATTATACTCCTTTTTGCTTGGGCGGTCGGCGTTGCTGCCGCAAGGGTCAGCAACGCCACGAAGAACATCAGTAGTTTTCTCATCGACTGATCGGTGTTATAATTCCGGGATTGACGGGCTGGACGTTAACGCCGCCATCATCATTTGTTGATTTGCCGTTGAACTCGAATGTCTGCTCCCACGGGGTCGAGCCGAAATTATCCTCAACGACCACAAGGAACTTATGGGCATCCGATGAGTTTGCCGTGTAGTTGAGGCGGAAGGTCTGCTTTCGAGCAACAAACGTTCATTGTTCACAAGCACGGGACCGTCAACGAGTTTGAGCGTTCCCTCTTCGTCATCCTGGAAGTAGCGGATTGTGTAGAGGGTGTCCTTGTAGTTTTATACTTTGAACTGTATGAAAATTATAATAGTTGAAAAAGGAGCATTTGGACTATTAATCCATTTGCTCCTTTTTGTTTTCCGCAAGCTATCGTTTATACCATAGAATGTCTTCAGATGGGCAAGAAGATAACTAACTCAGCGCTGAGTTATTTCTTTATAGTATTCGTGTAAAGACTTTAGTTCATTGTAAACTTCAAAAGCCTTCATAAATTTCTCCTTATCACCATTAGCTCGATCAGGATGGGTATTTAAACGCATTTCTCTATAAGATTTCTCTAATTCATCTTCATCAAAGTCTGTAGGTAGATTAAAAAAATTACAAAGAATTGGAAATGTTTTAAGAGTATATTCTCTATGCTTGGTTTCCATCCATTTGTTCCATTCTCTCTCTCTCTTAAGAAATTCTTCATAATTATCGGGACAGTTGAACATCTTTATCTCTATTAAAGCACTTCTATGAGACCTAAATCTCTGTTAATAGATATGCTGTTTTATTTTTTAGTGTGCCTCTTACTTGTTCGGGTTTCCCTTGAATAACACATTGGCGAATATACTCGAATGTATTTTCTTCGGCTGTTTTTTTAGGAATCTTTGCACCGGTTACCGCAGGTGTGTTAAGAACAGAAACAAGGTTGCTTTCTTTGTTTAAAGAAAAGCCCTTTCCTTTTATGGTTACAATGAATTTCTTGCCTTTTACTGCATTCCAGAATTCGGACGCTGTCTT
>CAZEOI010000161.1:0-2646 GCA_964513775.1 uncultured Sangeribacter sp.
TCGCGTTGAGGTCCGTTTCGGTTGTCTTATCGCTCAGTATCGTTATATTTACATTGGGCATGAGCTTGGAAAAATTCCACGCTGCCTGATTTACCAAAGACGTTCGGTCGGCAAGAAAAAGGGTGTTTTTCACCCAATTGTTGCGCTGAAGCACATCGACAAGCGATATAGCAGTACGCGTTTTGCCCGTTCCGGTAGCCATTACGAGCAAGCCTCGGCGATGATGCCCGTTAAACCATTGGCACATATATTTTACCGCCCGTTCCTGATAGTAGCGGTCGGTAATCTCTTTCTTTACCGAAAAATCTACGATATCTGCACGAGACGTCCGCCGTGACATTATGAGCTCCAGATCTTTTGCAGTATGGAATGCAAACAATCGGCGTGGGGGATATCCCATACCGTCAATACAGTGAATCTCGTAACCATTGGTGTAGTAGATTACCGGTCTCACATGATAGCGTCGTTCCAGTGCATCAGCATATAGCTCAGCTTGATGTTTACCCGAAATTGGGTCTATGCTTGTTCTTTTTGCCTCTACTACAGCAAGAGGTTTTCCGTCTGTTCCAAACAATACATAATCGGCATATCCTTTACCCGTCGTATTTGGCATATCGTCAACCTCGATTTCAATACAAGCCTTACCTCCGGAAATATCCCCTTCGGTCTCCATTACCTCCCAACCAGCTTCACGGAGCATGAGGTCAATAAACCTTCGGCGCGTTTCTGCCTCAGATATGTCGCCCCATGAAACATTTGCATTTACCGATGGAGCCTTAGCTACTTGCTCCGGCTCAACAGTAGCTACGAATTCATCGGGCGTTGGTTCTGTTGGAACGGGAACAATAATTCGAGGACGTGCCGGACGCGTAGGCAATAGCGATCTATCAAATGGCGCAAGACTATTGAGCACACGAAGTTTGAGAAGCACACCACCGACGAGATTGTACAAGTTAAGAACCGTGAAGAATGAATCTCCTTTTGTAACCTTACCGTCATGAGCAGCCATATTACCTACCTTCCTAATCCAATGAACAGCCTTCATTAGTTCCGGATCAGCGATGAAATCAGTGAAAATAGGAGATGTAGTGAGACTAAAGAGTGTGGCGCGTTCTGGAATCGTCTCACCCTTCATCATGAATATCGCTTTAACAAGCCATTCAAGAGCCTTCCTTGCATTGATAGCTGCGGAGTCTGGCTCAGTGGACTGTCGTTGCTCGCATAAGTCACAAAGTCGGTGAAGCTCACTGAGCTCTGGTATATTTTTGAGGTAATCGAAGTTCAACATAAGCTATCTTCTATCTCGTTGAGAATTTTATCAAGTTGAGATTTTCTATGATTTCTTCTCTTTTGAAAATGCGAGACACGTCTCACATTTTAATTAAACCAATAATCCATACGGCTGTTAAGGAGCGTTTGCATATTCTCAATAGTCTCCTCCAAACATTTCTTCTGCTGCTTAATTTGCTCGATGCGGGCTGCAAACTTCTTTTGAAGTTCGAGCGGCGGCAGAAAGATCGGAAATGCTTTTAATTGAGAGTTATTGAGAGCACGCTTATCTATACCACCAGTCGTGGTATTTCGAACATAGTCTCTAAAATAATCAGATATAAGCATATAAAGGATAAATTGGGGATTTACCTCATTAGTTAGTCGAATAAAACTCAAATTTCCACTGAGATTAGCTTTATCATCTTCTCCTTCATATATTGAAACTCTGCCAAGGCTACTATTCTCAGTATATAACCTACCAATCTTTGTAACAAGAAGATCATTATGTTTAAGAGAAGAAGATTTAAATTGTTGATTAAATTTCTCATCCACATATACAATATCTGAATAATCAATCCGATTCTTCCAAACATTTTGACATCTAAAAAACATTATTCCACTCGATTTGTAAGTGTCATGCTCTATTTTTGCATTTGCGCCATTGGATATTTTGGAAGACACAAAGCCCAAAGTTACAGTATCCCAGCCTTTGGGGTTGGTGATGGGGTCGCCAAAGTAGTCGTAGAAAAGTGATTGGGCCAGGGCATCGAGATTGCGGATCGCTTCTTTGCAATCGCTTATTATCTCATTTATCTTGTCCAACTCCGCCACAATCTGCTCTTGCACATCCATCGGCGGAACAGGTATGATTTCATTCTTAATCATGGGAACTGTCAACTGTGGAATTGTAACTCCATTCCCTGAGAATCGTCTATTATGTACCCAATAATAGAGATAATCTACTTTTATATTATCTTTTGGTTCTGCAACAATAAGCCTTATAATGGGGACAAACGGTTCTCTTTTTATAGACGGGTAGCCTATAGTTCCTCTACCAGATATAGTCAAAGCATCATTAAAGACCTTCGCCTTACTGCAATAACCATATAGTCCGTCCTTTTCTATTCCGTTGGAATATACTGGAATTACATTGGTTAATGTTTTCTCTTTTGTTGTTTCTACAGGTTTATCGCCTCCAGCGGATAATTTGCAAACTTCTCCAAGTCGTTTGTTTTCCCAATTATGCTTCATGGTCAGACTTGATTAGGGATTGAAGAGAAAGGACGCTCTCTGAAATTTTGTTGAGCAGTTGAGCGGTACGCTCTATGATTACTTCCGGCGATTCGTACTCTACGGTTTTGCGGACGGTCTCTT
>CAZEOI010000162.1:0-2609 GCA_964513775.1 uncultured Sangeribacter sp.
AGACTGCACGTTTCCCCTCCGCATAAACAGCTACAATTTTAAGTTCCCCCTTTTGGATTAACCCGTTTATCTCTTCGCTCTCCGCAATCTCGGCCAAAATGTCACTGCAATGAGGACACTCCGGATCATAAAATACAAGAAGAATACGAGGTGCCTCGATAGAGTGCAGATCCCGGTTGAGGCCGTTACGGTCAAGGAAAGAAATGTTATTGGCAACTGTTCCCTTTCGGTTAAGACTGGCTATGCGGAGATTCTCCTCACTTCTCAGTCTTACGAAATCAGCGATAGAATCAGTTGAGAGCATCCCCCGAAGGAAACGGATATAAAGTTCATTGTCCCTCACCGGAGAGGCCGGATTATTGAGGTACAGATCACCTAAACTGTCCACAATCGCGACACTTCTGGGCACGGAACTTATACCGTTGAAAAAGAAATTCAGCTCCCGACTCGTGGTTAAACTGTCAGTATAAGGCAAAAGTTTTACAATGTCGATCATCCGGCGAGTCATTACCCCCTCATCACGCAGCGAAACCGTGTCGGAATAATCTATACCGCGGCAAAGCGAGGCGAGCGGAGAGAGTTCTTCGCTCGCCTCGCTTTCAGAAGCGGTATTGTTGTGTTTACTTGAGCATGAGGCTGACAGAATTGTCAGCGCCACCAACATTAATCCTAAGCCTGATTTCATCAAATTAGCAAAATTTATTGACGAATACATCTTACTGACACTCCCGCACTTCGTCCGCCGTGATCAGTATAGTTTGCTGTAAGCTGGATCCCTGTTTCGTCCATATCCATACACTGTCCGAAATTTGCACTGGCCGGCATCGTCATCCAATAGACACCTTTAGTGTTTACCTTGGTCATACCGCCGGTTTCGCGGTCTCTTTTACCGGCTGCAGGATACCATGTCTTGCCGGCAGCAGGTTTATTCGGATGAAGGTAGAAATAATATCCGTGAGAAGTGCCAAACGGATAATTCTCATCAGCTATAGCTCTGAATCGTGTCGAGCCTACACCCCCACTTGTAACATCGTAAGTTCTGAAATTATCCCACACGGCATCTCCCGGCAGACACCATCCCGGAGGACAGGGATCAAAAAGGCTCTTTGTTGAGGAGTGCCAGTTTGGATTGTTCCAGGAGTTTTTGTTATAATTGTTGGTCTCCAGCCACTTCTGGTCGGTCTCTGCTGATGATGCACATGTGAAAAACGTGTAGGGTTTGGTGACAGCCTCTTTAATGTCTGAGGCAAGCCGCTTCACCTTCATATTGATGCCACCGTTATTTCTGAAATCATCTATTACATTTCCATACATATCGTAGACGTCGGCATCAGCGTAAGGCATTGGTGAGAATCGGCCGAATTGATAGTATAGACCGAAAGTGAGTGCATTATCCCGATCATCTTTTGGGGCCTCGGCACTATAGGCTCCAAGATTACGATCCATGATATACTTGTTAAGATAGGATTTATCCCAGAAACTCGACTCGTAACGATGGATTGCACCTCCGGTTACAGAATAGACATATGTGTCATCCTCCCAGGGGGAGATATTATCGTCGGGCTCATAGTCGGTGATCCATAGATGCCAGCTCCATAGATACTCCCTTTCGCCGGGTGTGGGAGTGGTATCTGTCTTTTTGCGTACACCGACAACAACATTACCCTCTACTCCCTCCAAAGGCCGGAAATAGAAAGCAGCATCACCTTTACCCTCGAAATTTCCGGTAATGGGATCGTTATCGTAAGAATAGAAGCTGATAAGTTGTTGCTGCTTATCTTGCCAGATAACCTCTGCAATCCATTCGTCCGACTCTTTGATAGCATGAGACGACGCCGCACCCTCTTCGTTTTGCCAGAAGTAATTGATGCGTGAAATGGGAACTGCATAGGTGGTTCTGAGCTTCGGATTGATAATGTAGGAGTTCGATTCGTCGAGTCTCAGTTTACTCATATTCGTCACTCGCGAGTCTGTGTCAGGATTACCGGGAGCTCTGACTATAATCGGCATCGTGTAGCAGTAATTGGGGAGCAGATTGAAGTCTGAGTAGACATCTTTGCCGGGATATAGGCGATAACGGAGATAATAGTTGCCGGCATTGGCATTGATCTCATAATATGTGGCTTTAAGATTTGTCGCAGCACGGTTTTTATCCCGCTCGTCAGTGGCATTACCCTGTATTCCCCCCACATTGCGCGGGAGGTAGTAGACTAAACTGACAGTTGTGGCTCCTATACTATCCAATTTGTCTTCAGCCCAGCTTTTCACTGTTTTCTCAGGGATAGCAACCGTATTACCCAAGGCTTTCTTGTAAAAACTGTCATAGGAGGAGTAGACTGCCTTGTAAGTAGCCTCGTTATCTTTGGTAGTATAGTAATCAGGGTGATTGAAGTGTTCGAGAAAACATATTTTATCGGGCACATTGCGCCAAAGACCATTGATCAGCTTCACTTCCGCCGATGGAACTGATATCTGCAATACCATCTTCACTACGTTGCGGCGAAGCTTGCAGCTCACCGTATTGTTAGCCTCACCTGCATTCTTATGAATATCAAACGATCCGCTCATAGGTAGATAATGTTTGCCGTCAGGCCCGGTTGTTATGCAGC
>CAZEOI010000163.1:0-2569 GCA_964513775.1 uncultured Sangeribacter sp.
GACGCCAATAGGCTTGTCCGGTATAATTCCGGTAATATTCCACCAACTCTTTTTGCCGTTGTTCTGAAACCGGTACATGAGGCTTGAATATAAGAAACGAAGGTGCTGTTGAATTATATCCCGCCAACCAATGCTCACCAATAAGAAATCCGTATTCATCCGACTCAATACCGTCCACAAACGACTCTCCTAATTGCTCATACAATTCCCACGAATCTTTTATTGTCGGAGGCGTTTTAGTGATTATCGCAGTTTCAACAGACGGTTGCCTTCCCTCACACCATAATGTCATAACTTCTACAATATCACCCGGGCGGAATCTAATCATACTCTGATCTCGACCCCGGAATGTCTCGTATTTTTCATCGTTTATCCCACATGGATAAGCACATAAGGTATGGTCAATCAGGCCACCTACCGCATCAAACGAGAACACACGTGAGTATTTTTCAAACCGCATATCTATCCCCGTAGGAATTTCATATACTAAGCTGCAAAATATCTTCAATCCCTCTTCAGAGACATTTTTATATACTTGAAGCATTAATGTACGCGCTTGTTCTATTGTTAGATGATATGAAGTATGGGCTATAACAAGTCCATACACGCCATCATCATTTACCCATTCATCATAATAGCCAAAAACCTCCATACGATAAATCTTTCCTTTATCATATATTGGGGGATTCGTTGCCAAAGCTTTAAACTCATTAAATGTCATATCCCTTCTTAAGCATTCTAAATGTTGGAAGAATATTAATATAGCCTTCAAATACTTGTTGAGTGAGGAGCACATGCGTTGGTAAAATAGATTCACAGCGATTGATAATCCATTCCGGAATGGGATAGATGCAGGCTGCTATTGAACCGGCTATGCATGCCATTGTATCGGAATCACCACCGAGTGACACGGCAAGACGAACAACATCTTCAAAGTCCTTTCCCTCGAGAAAGCATATTATTGACTCCGGCACGGAGCCCTGACATGATACATCCCATTGATACACAGAGCGAATTTCATCAACAGTCCGTGTTAGGTCATACTTGAATTTCTCTGTTATATAGTCTCGGATTTCTACTTTTAAATATCCGTGTTTTGCCATCCATACAGCTGCAGCAACGGCTTGTGCCCCTTTGATTCCCTCCTGATGATTGTGCGAGACTTCCGCCGTCAGCTTTGCTAATTCCAAGGCTTCTTCAAGACTCTCTGCATAGAGTCCGACCGGACTGACTCGCATTGCTGCTCCGTTACCCCAACTGTTGTAGGGTTGCGGATTCTCGCTCCATAACCAACAATTGAATGAACTACCATATCCAGCAAAAGGATACTTGCGACCAAACTCCTTCATTGTTGAAATGAGTCGTTCTTTAGTCAGCCCCTCTTCATCGTAGAGAGTCAGCCAATGGGCTACGGCAAGAGTCATCACCGTATCATCCGTAAAACGACTCCCTTGCGGTAGCATATCAAAGTCATACCGCTTCATATCAACAAACTCATATACTGAGCCTATAATGTCGCCTACTATTGCTCCTAACATAACTCTATTTACTTGCTGCGATTAATGAAATTTTTATGCGATATTGAACTATCATTTTTTCTTCTTTCCAAACTTCAGGAGATTAATTAGACGTTTAAAGCCAAATGGCGTTTTATTCTTTTGGGTAGAGGGTTTCAAGACTTCGCGTGGCTTACGTCCATTTTGTGGTCCTATAATCCCGGCTTCTTCGAGCTGACTCATAAGCTTGCACGCACGGGCATATCCGATAGAAAATTGACGTTGCATCTTGGATGTCGAAGCTACTTGTGATTCTACGATTTTACGCGCTACTTCTTCAAAAATCGGATCACGGCCCTCATTTATCGGTTTATAAAAAGTATCAGGGTCATAAATGATTGGTAAAACGTACGAGGTATCCTTTGGCGACTCTTTAGCAATCCAATCACATACGGATTCGACTTCCTCGTTATCTACAAAGCAGCCTTGTATACGGTTTGTTGAACATCTGTCCATGAAGAGCATATCTCCCATTCCAAGAAGTTTCTCTGCTCCGTTGATGTCGAGAATTGTCTTAGAATCTATCTCTGAACGAACCTTAAATGCAATTCGAGCCGGGAAATTGGCTTTAATTATACCCGTAATAATATCGGTTGAGTGGCGTTGAGTGGTAATAACCAGATGGATTCCGACAGCTCGGCATTTTTGAGCAATTCCAACTAACGGTGCTACAAAATCGCGCCCTTGAGTTATCATCAAGTCAGCGAACTCATCAATTACAATAACGATATAAGGTAGATAATGATGTTGGGGCTCGGAAAGTTTGCCTTCTGCAAACTTCTGATTATACTCGTAAATTGTCCGACATTTTGAGATTCTCAAAAGATCATAACGATGATGAACTTCATAATAAATAGAAATAAGAATATCCGGGACTTTCTCAATTTCGGTAACGACCTCTGAAGACGATTCTCCTACCTGCAGTAGATAGCTGTTTTTTAACGTATTATAGTGTGCAAATTCTACCTGCTTAGGGTCAATCAGTACAAATTTCAAATCAGCCGGACATAATC
>CAZEOI010000164.1:0-2547 GCA_964513775.1 uncultured Sangeribacter sp.
TGAAACTTTCGGGCAATCAGATTATGTATAGAAACATAATCTCGCAGATTGACCGACAACACGACTTCGTGGATTATCAGCTTCAAAAGTACCTTAACTTCCGACTTCAAGCACTGCCCCACGAACAGGTGCCGCAGATGGAGAAAGAGGTGAAGCAAATCGTGGCATAGCATATTCCGCTCGCAGCCACAGAAAGGCAAACGCTCCGACCACGAACTGCTCCCTGATGAAATCAAGGCAAAATACGTTGAGAACCTTTCGCTCCTTCAACGTATGCGCGAACTGCACCTCCGGCTCAGATCGCTTTCGCTTGAAAACTCCACCTGCCTGGACTCCGAGCGTTATCCGTTCCTCAAAGAACTTATAACCCTCGACAAGAAACTTCACTCCAACTGGGAAGTATGCGACCATTATGTTGCTGACCCCAAGACCACACCCTCACGAGCTAAAAAATCTCGCTCTGCCGTCAGCAAGAAGTCAAGCTACCTTCTCAGGAAATGATGCTTCCACACGTAGGATCGCCACTCGCTATCTAGAACGCCCACCGCAATTTATTGGATATAAAAGATGATGAATAGCAGATTTTTTGCTAACTTTGTCATTAATTATGGCACAGTTTAACTCATATATTGATTTTTTAGATCTCTCGGCTGTCATTGATTTTTGCCGTGAGAATGGAAAACTATGCCATTATAAGAAAGGAGATTACTTTGTTCAGCAAGGTACAATAGCTCATTATGCAGCCCTTGTAGTGTCAGGCTATTTCAAATTAGCAACTCTTAATGAATCGGGAGATGAGGCAGTTTTTAATTTCGCTTTCCCGGGGCAATTCATTACAGATTTCCATTCGTCTTTACACGGAGCTTCCTCCAAATTCTCAATTATCGCCGGTGCCGATTGCAAGATAATGCGAGTGTCGTTAAGTACTTTCAAGGATTTTCTTTCCCCTTCTCTGATAGACGAATATAAGGCGCTGTTCAACATGGCATTCATGCGGTTGCTCAATCTCTACCGCAAATCACCACGTCAGCGCTATGTGGAATTGTGTGAACAATATCCACAAGTTACCGATACTGTTACATTGAAAGATTTATCCTCCTTCCTGTTGATCACTCCCAACCATCTCAGCCGCATCAGACGAGAACTGGCGAAAAATTCAGGCACCAACCTTAAAAAATAAGGTGCTCTATACATTTGTTAAGACCAATTCCATTTACCCTTATTAACTTTGCAGGCGGATAGTATTCACACCATCCACTCCATTTTAATAAAAACATTGTGTTATATGAAGAAGTTATTTTTAATTTTCTTGATTCTCGTTCAGGCGAGCATTGCGTTCGCGCAGAATTGCTGTGTGAATGACACCATAGTTCGCGAAATTCAATTTCCTCTTACTGAACAGGACTCCAAACCTGTATTCTACTATTTCAACAACGAATGGATTCCACTGGCGTATGAAACTGAAATTCAGGCAGACTCCATTCAGTCGGTTGAAATTAAAAACGATGAATATGGCAATCGTGCCATCTTTTTGACAGTATCGCCGGAATACGTTGCACAGATAAAGGAGGAGCAGCGCAATATTTTTATAAATCTTGATCCTACCTGCGAGTTTCCGGGAGGCAATGGAAAACTAAAAGAATGGATTGATGAAAACATCCGTATTCCCGAGGGATTCAAGGGTCGCGAAAGAGTAGTTGTTAAATTTACCGTTCATCCTGATGGTTCAATCAGCAATCCGAAGATTATACGGCGTCCGAGTAAAAACGAGGCTGTAAATGAAGAAGCATTGAGACTTGTAAGGGCGTTCCCTAAGTTCCGTGTTAGATTCGCCACACCTCGAAAGCATAATTTAAACTATGTGCTTCCCATCACTTTCAAAGAACCGGGCGCGATATTTATAAGAGGTGATAAAAGCAACTGAATTGAACTACTTTAAGGGCGCACATGCAACACTTATCATTTTTCCTATTCTTTTGGATAAGATAAATTCAAAAGAGTAAACAATCTCGTCTTTTACTGTATAAAACGGCTTATGTATCTTCGCGGTACATAAGCCGTTTTCTATGTCATACCCTAACGCAATCGAAGTTTGCCGCGCCGAACTCTTTACAAAAGAGGTCGAGTTGCGCGACCGTTATCCGCAAGCACTTGTGGATAAGGTGCTTCGTGTACGCGAAATGTATAACTGGTTCATCGCAAATCCCGACGGCTACCGACGACCTGCAAGTGCTGGGTATCGAGTCTATTCCCAACACCCAATCAAAGATTGACGCGATGATTGAGAAGTACCGCCGTGAGACTATTGACATTGAGGATATCGAATACGAGGAAGTGAACCTCGAACTCGATTCTCTTTTCCCTGACAAATTAGATAATAACAGCAATCAAGATGAGAACGATACCCGCAATCATTGTTAACCAACAATAATTGCGGTGAAGTTGCATTACATTTTTCCTATCAGGAAATCGTTCCAATTCATCTTTGACTGCCATTCTTTTTGCCGCTTGCCAAGCAAGAGCAATCCAACCTATTACAGTTAAGGC
>CAZEOI010000165.1:0-2423 GCA_964513775.1 uncultured Sangeribacter sp.
CCCTTTAATGTGAAATTAGAGCTACCTACAATTCCTGTAGCAAGTGTATGGTTATTACCAAGGAAAATATAACACTTGGCATGAAGGAACTCCTTATGTTCGCCTTGACCGTACACGCGAATCTCAAACTTCCCATTCGGATTCTCTTCTGTCAAAGCGTTATCTATAATCAACTTACCAATAGGTTTATGCTCATCGGTAAGCGATTCGACATCTCTTTGAATATAAAAATCCGGAAATTGATGTGTTGCGCTGGATGCCTGATAATATTGAAGCTGTGGTTCCTGACCTATCAGTAAATCCAATTTGCCGCCTTGTGCGAAGAAGTCTTTAAGTTCTTCATAGACTAAAGCCGTGCCGGGCAAGTCCCAATAGCCTGTTGCAATCATAATGTGATTGCACTCAGGTCGTGAGACTAACTCTTTGATATATTTGACGAGCTTAAACTGCTCGGAGTTATCAATTAGGGCATTTGCCATATCTATGAACGACAAGAACATCCTCGTAGCATCTGAAGGCCGACCTTATCGAGCTGTGCTCGCTTTGCAACTGCAAAGAACGCCTGTAACGACTATAAGGATGTTCTCAAAGGTTTTAGGTTCTCGCCGTATGTCTTGGCAAAGCCAAGTGGCAAGCCGGTTACTTTTATTTTTAGTTGGTCATTTTCAGATAGACGTTACATTCCTAAGCACAAAGTTACAAAGAATTTTTGAGGCGACAATCGGTTATGCTTAAAAACATAATCAATTGTTATTGAGCAAAACATCTTAGTTCTCAGAATTTAAGATTATCTATGCTCGCCGATGCGATGGCGTAGGAGGAAATTGTCAATATCGGCGTGGTTGACGTAGATTTTGCGACCAATCTGGGAGAAGGGAATGAGTCGTTGGTCGCGGTAGTTTTGCCATGTTTTTGGTGAGATGCCTAGGAGTTTTCGCGCTTCTTCGGATTCGAGCCAGTCGCAGTTGGAGCTGCCTCTTTGGGTTTTCTCGACCATGTCGGTCAGTCGGTCAAGTTTTTCATGCAGTGATTGCCATTCTTCTTGGGGTATCAGGAGCACGAGGGGTGTTTGGTGTTGTTGGAATAAGAATTACTCAATGATTTGGGCATATTCTATTTGGAATTTGAGAACAACATCCGTATTGTTTCCGAATTGCTTCCGTCGGTACGTATGCGGACGGGGATAGCAGCATTTATCCGACACTTCGCAGTGCCGCTTCCCTCACTGTCGGGAGGGGCTTCGGATGCTCACGCATCACTGGTTGCCTATGGCCTGTCGCCAACAAATGTATTCACTGCGTCAAAGTGCGCTGGGATGACCTCGAATGGGACAGCTTCATCAGGATGATGGAGAAAGCCAATCAGGATGTTAAAGCCACTTTTATCAAACAACTGGTGTTTTCGCGCCCGTTCCGGGTGCTGAAAACCGACCGCTCCCTTGCAGTATTTTGTGCCAAACTCTCGGAATTTTTCGCCCAGTTCCGCCCAGTAGGTGTAAATTATGACCTTGTTGTGAAGGAACTCAAGTCGGGATTTTCAGAGAATCAGGCGATGACAATGCTCTATAAGCTGGAGAAAGCAACACTGGAAATGACCTCGGTTATGCACGAGGTAAAAGATCTCGCCAAGAGATTTGAGGCACAATGGGTGCAGCAACTCAATCACTCCTTAACTACATCGAGTAGTAAGGACTCATTAAAACAGCATCGGTAGGGAGCATTACTCCTTGCCGATGCTGTTTTGTTCCGGTAACTCAATTCACATTTTCATTGCATCGAATAGCGAAGAAGTGAAGTCGGAGGAATCAAGTCGGATGGAAGTAGCATCTTCAATAGATTTGCCGATAAGATTTACACTGCCATACCAGCCGATGTGTTGGTCGATGATGGCTGCCTGCATTTTGCATTCCGGCCTATGTAGAATGGACAAGCCCATTTGCCGGAGGTCTTCCTCTCGATATCCTGCTTCTGCTATGATGATTGTTATTTTTACTCCTCGCTGAGCTGAAGCTATAAGCAAATCGATAACACGAGGGAGGCGATTCCAGCGCAGACGTATGGTTGAGATTACAATGCTTCGTTTGGCAGAGGCCAGATCATTACGAAATACTCTTTCAAAATTGGGGATACCATAGATTGCATCAGCCTTTTGATCTGAAAAGAGGCCTTCATTTCCAACTGATATTGTGTAACCGATATTTTTGTATCCTTGTATGCGTTTGCGATACATGGAGTCACAAATAGGCAACCGGAGATCGATGAAATCGTATATGCACACTTCTTCTTTACCATCATAGTCGCGGTGGAGGCGTCCTGCGTATTGGGCAATGAGCCCTTTCCATGATACTGGCAACGCGAGCATCAGTGTATCAAGGCGAGGAAGATTAAATCCTTCTCCGACATATTTACCTGTTGCCACGACAA
>CAZEOI010000166.1:0-2334 GCA_964513775.1 uncultured Sangeribacter sp.
AATGTGTTGAAAGCATTGAAGGCTATGCGTGATGTTCTGCTCAATTCCGTAAAGCTTAATCCCAAGGATAGGCTTGATGCAGAACCGTTCTCTCTTGATCTGACATCATCATTTGCCCCCACATCTTTTGAGATTCAGTTCACGCTTAACGGATCAAAATTCCGTTATGGCTTTGATTATACCTCAGAGATGATTATTTCTGAATGGCTATATGAGAAAAGACCGGGTGAGCGTGAATTTGAGTTGTTCCTACGTAGCGGCAATGAATTCAAGATTTCCAAGACACGGTTTTCTGAGGGAATTGGTAAACAGGATGCTACCCCGGCCAATAGGCTGTTCGTATCATTGGTTGCTCAACTTAATGGAAAAGTATCACAGTCTATTCTTGACTGGTTCTCTAACATCGAATACATGTCAGGAATGGACGGCAAAGGATATGCCGGAAAAACATTGCGAACAATTTTTTATCAATATGCCGGGAAAGAAGATATTATGAATCTACTTAACCATACTCATCTTGGATTCGATGGAATTAAAGTGAGTATGAATATAGCAGATGAAGATTCTGTTGATTCAAAGACAATACATAATATCTATGATAACAATGGAAATATCGTCAGTAAAAAAGAATTTCCAACGGATAAGATGGAATCCGAGGGTACGAAGAAGATGATTGAGATTGCCGGACCGATAGTTGATGCCATTAGGCTTGGCCAGATTCTGATTGTAGATGAACTTGATGCAAAACTGCACCCGTTCCTGACAAGAAAGATTATTTCCATGTTTATGGATAAGAATATCAATAAGAATGGTGCCCAGTTGATTTTTGCGACTCATGACACAAATCTTCTCAATATCCAATATTTGCGCCGTGATCAAATCTGGTTTACCGAAAAGGACAAAACTGATTCCACAGAACTATATTCACTGGTAGAGTTTCGTGATGAAGCGGGCAATAAAGTACGTAATGACCGTAACATAGAGAAAGACTACATCAATGGCCGGTATGGCGCAATCCCTTTTATGAGTTAAGTATATGGGACAGCTACC
This sequence comes from uncultured Sangeribacter sp., assembly GCA_964513775.1. Lineage (GTDB taxonomy): Bacteria > Bacteroidota > Bacteroidia > Bacteroidales > Muribaculaceae > Lepagella. Next base: position 1,051 of record CAZEOI010000166.1, read on the forward strand.
GAAATCAAAAATCGAGCAACTCAAAAGGGAGAAGCGTGAGGCAAAAGCCGCAAAGAAACGAAAAGTTGCCACACGCGACAAGATTGTGCGCTTTCTTGTGGTATGTGAGGGCGAGCGTACCGAACCTAACTATTTCAAAGGACTTGTGAAAGACAGATATTCCGAAGTCCGGGCGGAGGAAATAGTAGGGGAAGGCCGTTCCACATGTGCATTGGTAAAGAAAACAGAAGAGATACGCCGGTTACTGGAGAACCAGCGACAGTTAAAGTTTGACCGTGTCTGGGTTGTTTTCGACAAAGATGATTTCAACGACTTCAACGAAGCGATTGCCCTTGCAGAGCGAAAAGGTTACGGAGCGGCTTGGTCGAATGAGGCTTTTGAATTATGGTATCTTCTGCATTTCGTTTATCTTGATACTGCAATCTCGCGTTTAGATTACATCGCCAAACTTGAAACAGAGATTAGAAGATTAGAAGGATATAAGGATTTTAAGTACCGAAAGAATGACAAAGGCATCTATTCGCTGTTGCAAAAGATAGGTAATGAAGAGTTGGCAAAGGAGCGGGCTCAAAAACTTCGTCGATTTTTTGAGCATATTCTTGATTACAAATCCCATAAGCCGTCTACTAATGTTGATTTACTCGTAGATGAACTGGAACATCCTGAAATACTATTGTGACATCTAATCACACTTTGTCACATCATACATCATCGACTATTTCCGCAAGAACTTTCAATCCTTTGGCTAATCATTTCTTCTGAGGAATGGATGGCAATCCCGCCTTTAATCTGAGGGAATGCATACGGAACGTAAACGAAGGGCTGCCTGAAGACTTCATGCGGAGCATGAGGAGCCTCGTCGCCGACTCATATTCAAAGCAATCCTAATCTCAGAATGTATTTTATAGGACAGCAATAATAGTGTATATAGAGAAATAGTGTATATAGAGAATTTAAGATAGAGCATACTTATTCCCTCGGCACAGTCCGAGGTTTTTTTTAATACATAGGTTTAACAATAATGCGGATATGGGCATGAACAAGATTCTCAGATTATTTGCCTTCTTAGATGTCTCCGCCTCCGATTTTCGGATGCTTGGCGATATGTGGATGCTTATGTTGTGAAATATACCCTTTTGTGTATGGCGCCTTATCATCAAAAAGACTAAATTTGCGTCAAAAAGTACTCCATGTGAGAAATAATATATTAAGTAGCTACCAACAATTAATGATCATATGTCTGCTACATTCTACGGCGATCTCCGCCTCGGCTTTTCAGTCATA
>CAZEOI010000167.1:0-2189 GCA_964513775.1 uncultured Sangeribacter sp.
CGCAAGGATAGCTGCATCCTCGCGTCCCAAAGCAAAACTCAGATAGGATTGTTATGTCTTATTCTGACGAATGGTACAACCATTTGTACAAACAGCCGTCTGTCAATCCTGATAATTCAAATAATCTTAATCAGATTGTAATATTCCGAGAGGTTGAAATTCCGGAAAATATACGTCCTGAATTTCCACATCTGCGAATAATTCAGTATATTTGCGAAGGGTAATATAAGAAATGGGAAAAGGGACTAACTTCATCAAGGCAATGTCTGCTGAAAAGAAACGGACTTAATATATGGCTGACGATATAACAAAACTTATCGGGGAGACAACCGATTACGATAAAAAGCAGGAGTTGGAGATACGCCGGCCTAAGAGCTGGTGCAAGAGCGTGTGTGCATTCGCTAACGGTAACGGAGGCTCACTGATATTTGGCATTGCTGATGATGACACTGTAGTCGGTATGGAGGATGCACACAAGACCGGTGAGAAATTCAGCGAGATTGTCAAGCAGAAGATTGATCCTATCCCACCATTTCATTTCAATTATGATGTGGTAAATGGTAAGACTATAATGATAGTGACAGTGGAACCGGGCGACCAGACCCCATATTACTATATTGGCGACGGTCAGCAGATAGCCTATTATCGTATGGGGAATGAGAGCATCCCGGTTTCTGCTATCAAGTTGCGTGAATTAGTGCTGAGAGGTTCCAACCGTTCATTCGACAGTCTTTCCACAGATTATAAGTTTGAGAATTATGATTTCTCTCGTTTGCGGTCAGTTTTCTATTCCCGCACAGGCAAGGAGTTTACCGAGAATGATTATGAATCATGGGGAATCGTTGACCGAAATGGAAAACTCACCAATGCCGGGGCATTGATAGCTAATGAATCACCAATCAGACATTCTCGTCTTTTCTGCACAAGGTGGAACGGACTTGACCAATCGCATGGCTTGATGGATGCCCTTGATGATGCTGAAATTTCCGGCAGCCTTATCGACCTTCTCTTGGAAGGTTTGGCATTTGTAAGAAGAAACTCCCACAAGATGTGGCATAAAAGTCCCGACGGACGGGTTGAACTTCCCGATTATCCGGAAGACAGTGTGCTCGAAGGATTGGTCAATGCCCTAATTCATCGTTCATATCTTGAAATAGGGAGCGAGGTGCATGATATGTTTGATAACCGCATAGAGATCTTCTCTCCCGGCGGAATGTATGAGAATAAACCTGTACAGGAATGTGATATTATGGATATCAGATCGCGCAGACGCAATCCTGTACTGGCCGACATCTTCAGCAGACTGAAATATATGGAACGCCGGGGCAGCGGATTCAAGAAAATATGCAATGAATATGCGCATCAGGTGAATTATAGAGAAGAAGTTCGCCCTATGTTTTATTCGGATAATCAGGACTTCGTGCTAACGCTCTATAATCTTAATTATGGACTTCCCGAAAATTTCCGAAAATTTCCGAAAGATTACCAAAGAGAGGAAAATTCAACTCAGGACATGTCCTCAAATGTCCTCAAACGCCCTCAAATGCCCTCAAACTCAATCATAATATGTCGCGGTTTCTCAAAGTCATAAATGATTTTCCAGGTGGAACAAATACTTTATATGCCGAAGAGTTAGGAATGAATGTGCGCACGGTGAGACGTTATATTGACCAATTCAAAGAATGGCGTATCATCCGCCGTATAGGAACAAATCGAAAAGGCTATTGGGAGATTATGACTCAGGATATTTTTGAGAAATGATGGTAGTGTTTTGTCGACAGTTATGTTCGGGAGAACCCTGTCAAAGGCCTTATGCTCCATTGCCTCACTGCCTATAAGAGTAAGCACAGATTCCTCGTTGGGCGATACTGTTAGTAATAAATCTGGAAATCGCAAAATTTATTACAATAATAAATAGCGAGTTGACTCTGGCTTTGAGACAACTCGCCTTTATTTTACGTGGATAGAATTTAGAAACTCTACTTGTGCTTAAACCAAGCACACCCTGATTATCTGTTAGCCGGGCTCCGGCGGTGGGGCTTCTCAATCATCACCACGGCTCCGCCATATATGGCAAGGAGCAGGGTTTTCACCACATAGGCGATCCCGTCTGTAAAGAAACTGTCGGCGAGCAGGCCTGCGCCGTATAGCACGGCGGCAAATATGAAATATACCCCCATTCTTTTCAA
>CAZEOI010000168.1:0-2056 GCA_964513775.1 uncultured Sangeribacter sp.
TTCCATATCTCACGGATTCTTCGTAAATTCGCAGTCTGAAACCCAACAAATCAGCATGATAGCTAAGGACGAGGTATTGGACTTGTTGAAGTCCACAGAATCATATCGAGTGGAACGCACCACGAGTACAGGCAACATGGACAAGTTCTGTGAGGCCATTTGTGCGTTTGCCAATGATATGCCTGCATCCAGAAAGAATGGCTATCTGATTATCGGAGCATACGATAACGGAACAATCGCCGGGATGAAGGTGGATGACGCTCTGTTGAAAAAGATTGCCGGAATCCGCTCTGACGGCAATATCCTTCCTTTGCCGACAATGTCAGTTGAACGGTTCTCTTATCCCGAAGGTGATTTGTTGGTTGCTGAGGTTCGTCCTTCTGATTTGCCGCCTGTCCGCTACCGAGGCAGAGTGTTTATCCGTATTGGACCAAGACGGGACATCGCTACCGAAGCCGAGGAAAGAATACTTGCAGAACGGCGTTGCTCATTCATGGCGACCTTTGATGCTACACCTTGTCTCAGTGCCAAACTGGAAGATTTAGATCTCGAATACATCAAGACTAACTATCTCCCGATGGCATTTGATGAGGAGACTCTTGCGAACGATAAACGCGACATAAAGGAGCAACTTGCCTCAATTCACCTATGCGATCGAGACAATGATTGCCCGACATACGCCGGAATAATTCTTTTCGGTAAGAATCCCAAGTATTTTCTTTTAGGTGATTAGGTGCAGTTCGTACGTTTTGCAGGAAAAGACAAAGGTGGGGATATTCTAAACGAACGTCAGTTTGCCGGACCGCTATATAAGATGTTGCCGACATTAGAATCCTTTGTGCGCGATGGCATCATCACACAACGTCCCGTACCGGAATCACTCTTCAGGGAGAGAACTGTCTAGAACTATCCTGAAGGAGCAATCCGCGAATTGCTGATGAACGCCTGTATGCATAGGGACTATCAAGCCAATATGCCAATTCGGTTATATCAGTTTGATGACTACATTGAAGTGATGAATGCAGGAGGTCTTTATGGCGAGGCTCGTCTGGAGAATTTCCCATCAGTCAATGACTACCGCAATCCTCTTGTGGCAGAAGCAATGAGAGTGATGAAGTACGTCAACAAATTCAACCGTGGCGTTACCCGTGTGCAAGAGATGTTGAAGGATAATGGCAATCCTCCCGCCGAATTTGACGTAAACACCATTACCGCATTCCGCGTCAATGTTCATGTCACAAACGAGTCCGACTTGTCGAAGGGCACAAGTCAGGGCACAAGTCAAACAGACAAGACAATTGAAGAGAAAATAATCGAATTCTGTATTGAACCTCGTTCATTAGCAGAAATAATGGCGCATTTAGGTTATAAAGACAGGATAAAGTTTAAGAATAAATTTATCAATCCACTAATTAATAACGGATTATCAATGACGCTTCCGGAGAAGCCTAAAAGTCGATATCAGAAATACGACATACAGGGTAAAACTGAACAACATGATGCCTAACATGATGCTTGAGCCTCAAGTTAGGCATCATGTTGTTTAGACAGATTACCCAATTAGACCTCATTTGGTGTAGGTCTAATATTCATCTTAAATCAGGTGAATTTCTATCGATACATAGTCTCACTCATTTATTCTATTCTCAACGAAATATTTCTTACATCATGCTTCCAAATCTTGTATTTTTTACCACATTTGGAAATATGACAGAAGTTTGGGAAATATAAGTTATTGAAACTCAGAATTATGTGTATTATGTTATGGAAAATCCACGAGAGTGCCAAATCGCGTATTTTTTACATACATTTGGCACCGTCGCGGAAAATGATAATCAGTTCGATTTGGTTCGGGCTATATATATGCCCGATAAACTAAACCTAACTACATATGAGCTGATGAAAAGAAAAAACAGGTAGTGTTACTCTGAGAGTGTCTGAGGCGAGTTCACTCAAGCCTATAGATCTCAGATTCGTTGCTACGCAGATAGATTGCGTACTCCTGTTGTAATTTTGTTGCCGATTTCAGCACGGAAATTTTCCAATCGCTGTAATC
>CAZEOI010000169.1:0-1954 GCA_964513775.1 uncultured Sangeribacter sp.
TGGCGCAGAGCATCGTAGACATTGTCGGTCTTAACGGTGACGCTGGTCTTATAGGTCTCAAGTTCGTTGTATATGAAGTTGATGTCGAGTTCGGGATGGCTTTCCATTATTTCCCTTATGGCCTTTGGAAGAGGCGTGGCGTTGAAATGATATGTGAAAGTCTCGGCATCGGCCATTAGAAAAGTCATGACCGCTACTAAAACGGTAAAAATACGCAACATGGAGTCAGTCAATTTTAATGGTTTTATCCTTAATTATGATATTAATCTGTTCAAAGTTGTTAAGGCGTTCTACAACCTCCTCTACAGTATTTTCCTGATTCCATCTGAAATACAGGCGCAGGGCTTTGGATGCCTCATTGCTGAATTCCACCTGATAGCCATAATACTCGGCAATCTTTCCGGCTATGGTCTTCAGTGGTTCATTCTCGAACACTATAATCTCAGTATTTTCCTCTTTGATTTGAGCAACAGACTTGATGCTGTCCTGCATGGCAGTTACTTCGGTGTATTCTCTCCCTGTTTCTGTCGGGAGGGATGCTTCCTGCCGTTGGTTAAGTCTATTTACGCCGATTCCGACTATGGCGGCTACAGCAGTGAAAGAGACTACCGCTATTGCGATGGTTGCCGCAATGTTGCGTGACATTATTCCGGCCGGCCAGAAACGATGCTTGACTTCGGATAAGGAATGATTCTTTTCAAATCTATTCCATTCAATATCGATGTCGGGAGTCTGGATTTCCTGAAGACTTGACTTTGTTTTATCCAATAGTTGAAACACCTCCTTGACTTCGTGGTCTTGGAGCATGGCCTCAATCTCGGTCGGAGTATAACGCTCCGGATACTCTATCGCCTCAAGGAATCTCTCTATCTTATCCATTCTGAGAAAGTTTTTTACGAAATACATTTATTGCACGACGAAGATGTTTATAGACAGCAGCCTTGCTTATTCCGAAGATATCTGTCTTCTCCTGATAGATTTTTCTCTCGTAGCGCCGTAGCTCTATGATACTTATTGCGGAATATTAGCATCACAAGCCGGTGCATTGACGCAAAATATGAGCGGAAAAGCCTTTCTATATTATCTTTGGTCGTCATACATATATAATACCCCTCTCTCTCAAAAAAACTAACTTCTCAAATGATAATTTTTTTTATTATCTTCTACATTCCATTTCCAATATTCTATTTATGAAACTGTTATAATTTAAATACAATTTTATTGCAAGTTTGCAGAAAACGGATTCCAAAGAAGCAAATAATAAATAACTCAAGGAGAAATAATTTGAACCTCATTATAATTTTTTAGCAACCTTATCGTTATTATATATTTGGAAAATACAAAAACTCCAATTGCAAATAGAAACTCTAATCATGAAAATTAGAAAAGAAAAAGTAATCGGATTTATCTGGCAACACGTTCTGTTGTTGTTATCAATGTTTTTTATGACCTTTGGTGTCGCATTATGTGTGCGCTCAAATCTTGGAAGCGGTGTGATCTCCTCAATTCCTATGTCGTTCAGTCTCGCCGGGGAAGCCGGTCTTGCGCCAGGATTAACTATCGGAGGATACACTAACATAATGAATGTGATCTTAGTTATAGCACAGGTACTTGTGCTTCGTCGTAGATTCGAGCCGATTCAACTTTTCCAGCTTTTGATAGGTTTTGTATTTGGGTGTTTACTTGACGCTAATATGTGGATAACTTCTTTCTTTTCCACCTACCAAACACTCCCGTCACAGATTATTGCTCAATTCTTTGGCGCAACAATTCTCGGCTGTGCGGTTGCCATTGAGATAAGATGTGGTTCGGTGACAATGCCCGGTGAGGGCATACAGGTTGCAATTGCTCGAGTTTCCGGAAAGCCTTTTCCAATTGTCAAGATAATCGTTGACACCATACTTGTTGTATTGGCAGTTATTTCCGGTTTTTACTTCTTTGGTGTATGGCCATG
>CAZEOI010000170.1:0-1941 GCA_964513775.1 uncultured Sangeribacter sp.
GCACCATAGCCACTTATCTACTCTTTCCTCTGTCTTAGGCATTTCTGTCCTTTTTACTTATTTATCCGATGTTCTTTCCATCACGAGCACGGTCTTCCCAAGATTATTGAGCAATTCCACCCGGCCCTCAAGCAATGGCTTTGCCTTTGAAGCATCTTCAAGCGCCACCAAAAGCTGCGTCTCATAATTCTGATCGGGACAAGCCATTCTGGTGAGTCCGATTTTTTGGAAAGATATTGAATTAGCAGCATCCATATCTGTCTCAAGTGAGCCGTTAAGGATGTTGCAGCCCGTGTTTCCATGTATTTTACCCTCATCCACATCTATCACAAGCTTCATATCGGGCACGTTCACTGCCTCTCCATCTATCTCCTTCACAGCCCATGTGCCGTTGAGAAACTGGAAATTCTGATGCATCATCTCCAACACAGGCTGATGGTCGGCATCAAGAAGGGTTATGAAGTAGTCATCGCCATTGAGCCTCCACGTATAATAACGTGAAGCACCCAAAGCTGCATTGATCTCCATATCGGTGATCCCGGTCATTCCACAGGCCATCATTGTGGAGGCCACATTGCCAAACGTTAATGTGGAGTCAGCAGGATTATATGAGTAGCTTGCATTGATTATGTTGCAGCCATTATTACCATATACTCGCTTCTGTTTGGGATCAAACTTCAGATAAGGAGCTGTCTCCCCCACTGCCGTTTTGCCGTTTACCTTTTCTATGGCCCAGTCTCCTTTCACTACTCCGTTGGCCAGATCCTCTGACGTATAGACTGATGAAACAGGCTGCACGATATTTTCTCTGTCGGTAGGCAAGACTGCCTCCTTCTTCACTTCCGGACTATTATCCGTCTTTTTGATCACGTTGCACGCGCCAAAAGGAACAATAGCCAACACTGCGAATGGCAGTATATATTTTTTAAGATCTTTCATAGCTTTCCAATTTTTATGTGTTTAATCTCCCCAATGCCTGCGAAGTGGATACTTGCTCGGACGCAGAAGCAATCTGAGGGAAGTGGAATAATTGAAATAGTTCCAAATCCAGTTGAGCATAACTGTCACCTTATTTCTCATTCCTAAAATAGAGAGCAAGTGAATCAGCATCCACATGAGCCATGCCACTATACCGGAATATGAGCTGCCCGGAAGATCTGCCACAGCCCGATTCTTTCCTATCGTGGCCATAGATCCCTTGTCGTGGTATTTGAATTCATGTGTAAATTCACCTTCATTCATATTTTTTGCCAGATTGGCTGCCTGTTGAATTGCAGGCTGAGCCATCTGGGGATGACCATGAGGATAATCCTCACACTCCATCAATGCAATGTCGCCTACGGCCATTACATTGTCGAGACCCTTAACCCGATTATAGGTGTCAACAGCCAGTCGCCCACCTCGTCCGATGCATTCAGCAGGTAGTCCGGGCATAGGCTCTCCTTTCACACCGGCTGTCCATATCACTGTCTCCCAGTATTCTCTATTTCCATCGCCGAAAGTAACATATTTGTCACTATAATCTTTCATCGTGGTGTTTAGCCTTACATCCACCATCAGGTCTTTTAGATACTTTAAAGCCTTCTCCGACGACTTCTCTTTCATCGCGCCCAAAAGTTTACCTGTACCCTCCACCAATGTGATTCTAACATCGTCGGGCGACAGCTCCGGATATTCCTTAGGCAAAATGAATTTCTTCATCTCTCCCAAAGCTCCGGCCATCTCAACTCCGCTGGGGCCACCTCCTACCACAAGGAAACTGAGCAATTCCCTCCTGCGTTTCGGGTCAGACTCCATAGCGCCCCGCTCAAGACGGTCAATAATCTCATCTCGTGTATGGGCTGCCTGTGCCACAGTCTTTATTCCGAATGTCATATGAGCGAGACCATCCATGCCGAAATAGTTACTTGTGGAACCGGCTGCTATGATCAGACGGTCATA
>CAZEOI010000171.1:0-1912 GCA_964513775.1 uncultured Sangeribacter sp.
CTGAGATTCGGGAGATACGTCTGAGCGAACGCCGTTTCTATCAGAAGTTGACGGATATATACTCCACAGCGATAGACTATAACCGTGATGCGCCGACCACACGGCTTTTCTTCAAAAAGGTTCAGAATAAGATGCACTATGCAGTGCATGGACATACCGCAGCGGAATTGATTGTTGAGAGAGCGACTGCGAAGAAAGAACACATGGGATTGACAACGTGGGAGAATGCACCTAACGGTAAGATCGTAAAGCCGGATGTCAGCATCGCCAAGAATTATCTCAAGGAGAACGAACTTGAAGATATGGGACGTCTCGTCAATGCAGTCCTCGATATGGCTGAGCGAATGGCGAAGCGGCACATCCCTATGACAATGGAAGATTGGGCGAAACGTATCGACATTATACTTGAAGCAACCGGTGACACGGTTCTGACCGATGCTGGAAAGATTACTACTGAATTTGCTAAAAGTTTTGCTGAGTCGGAGTTTGAGAAATACCGCATTATCCAAGACCGCCTCTTCCAATCAGACTTCGACCGTTTCAACGACAACCTTCTTTCATTGGATACAGAATAATCAATTGCCATGACATACAAAGAAAAATACAACGAACTTGTGGAGTTGTCGCATAGCGATAACTCTGAAATAAAAGAGAAAGCTGATGCGTGGCTTATCAGTATTGGTCTGCAAGGAGCAGCCGAACTGAACGTCTCAGCACTTCTGCTTGATTTGGCAATCAGAAACGTAAAGGGCGAAATGACAAGTCACGAAGTAAGCCAACGGTTAAAGGAGCACTATGGCGATACAGTATTTGTAGAGCCTAAATCTGGACTTGATGGTGGATATGAAATCATCCCTCCCGATTCTCCAAGAATAAAGGAGATCGAAGAATACAACCGTAAACTCCGCCAGGCTTTGTATGCTCAACTTGATAAGGAAAGGCAGCGTAAGGAATTATTATCCGAGAACTCTTCTGATAAGTTGATCTTTGTCAACATAAAGGTATCATACGAGGCAATGCAACGAAATGATAGAGAGCACCCGTTATACCGCAGTAGTCTTTATGATTGCACAAGAATGTATTGGCCTATCAGTGAAGAAAAGTATGATGCAGCGACTCATATACTTGGATGTTATAAGGGTAAGGTTCTTGAAGTTATAAAAATTAAGAATCGCTATATTGAGCTTGCGGGTGAATATGCCGGCAGAAAGGTGTTTGAAGGAGTTAAAGACGACAAATCACCGTATAAGGGAATGGACTTGCATGAGATATTCGACTCATTAGCCAATTTCCGTGTAAAGTATTGGAATATTTGACAATCAAAGAGGGAAACGCTCCAAATCCAGCATATCGGTTTGGAGCGATTCTCAGAATTTACTTCCTTGCTGCTTCGATTTGTTTCAGGGTTTTAGCTCGAATGACAGCGGAGTGAAGTTGTTATTGTCAACTCCGACATCGAGTTGCGTTGGATAAAGATACTGGAGACGCCCGGCATCTATTCCGGTATTGGAAGGGCGAGTGTGAACGTGTCCGAACAACTGCCACACGTCATCCTTGTACCCTCCCTCAAAACACAGGTAGGGATAGTGGCTGAGGTAGATTTTCTTTTTCCCTATCTCTATGCGCATTGCCATTGCAATGTGTTCAAGGCGTTCGATAAAGCCCTGCCTGATGTTTTTGAGATCGTGATTACCGAGAATCAGATAAATCTTGCCGTTGAGCCGATTGAGGATTTTATTCCATTCGGCTGAGCTTCCGAGACAAAAGTCTCCGAGGTGGAATACTGTATCCTCTTCACCGACAACACTATTCCAGTTGTCTATCAGCGCCTCGTTCATTTCATCAGTGCTTTTGAATGGACGCTGACAATATTGGATGATATTGGTATGATTGAAATGGGTGTCAGATGTGA
>CAZEOI010000172.1:0-1876 GCA_964513775.1 uncultured Sangeribacter sp.
TCGGGATTGATTTTGTTGAGTAGGAGTTTCTCCCACTCCTGATAGGTCACACCCGTATTTCGAGTGCCAACGATTGCTAATTTCATACTTCTCTTTTAATGTTAGTACTCTTCTTTAATACGATAAAGGAATTTTATTCAATGTTAACCGATGTTAATTTATGGCTATTTTGTAAGTATATACAAACTTTTATATAATATTATCTTATGTTTTATAGGTAATTGTGCATTAATATAATTTAACATATAAAGAAATTTTAAGTTGTATCACAAAATGCGCCATCCTTGGTTTAACTTTACGACCATAAAAGAGATAATCACAATGAAAAGAATCAAACCCAAAACATTACAACCACCGGAAGGAGTTGCCCTCCTTATGGAATGACAGAGGAAGAAAGGGAGGAGATACGTCGTAAGGATGCTTCATCACAACGTCCTGATGACACTCAGGAGGAACCTTTTGGAGGATGGATATAAAACTTTAATTTAGTATGAAATAAGGTTGCGCGGTAGCTTATGACTGTGCTATGCAAAACAATAAATCTGAATAAAATATGAAGACAATAGACGGATATGACGTGAAGATTTTCACTGACAACATTGAGGAAACTGCATTGGAGCAGATTAAGGAACTGCTTTCAATTGATGTATTCTCAGATAAGAAGATACGCATTATGCCCGATGTTCACACCGGTGCTGGGTGCGTCATTGGTTTTACCGGCGACCTTGGCGACAAGGTGATACCTAATATTGTGGGTGTTGACATCGGCTGTGGTATGCGTGTACTCAATCTCGGGAGAATCTCCAATATAGACTATCACACTTTCCACGAGCATATCCGTGGCAATGTTCCCTCCGGCAAAATTGTGCGTGAAGACCGTTTCGGCTTCACTCCACTTGTCGGCGAGGAAATGGACATCTATCGTGAGGCTAAGCAACTTGTAACAGAGCTTTATTGCTATCGTGAACTTAAAGATTCCGGACGTATCAATAAGGCAATCGGTTCGCTTGGTGGTGGCAACCACTTCATTGAGCTTGACAAGGATAACGATAATAACGTTTATCTCGTCATCCACACCGGTTCGCGTAACCTTGGCAAGCAGGTAGCAGACATCTATCAGGCTAAAGCTATCAAACACCTTACTGCCGGGGCGGATGAATTTGAACAGACAATCAAGCGTACCATTGAGGAGTATAAAGCAGCCGGACGTCGTTCGGAATTGCAAAACGTCATTAAGAAGATGCACAAAGAATATCAGGACGCAGAGCCGAATCTTCCTGCCAATCTCTGTTATGTAGAGGGAGAAGGGCGAGAGCACTATCTCCATGATATGCGTCTTTGTCAGCGTTGGGCTGTACTCAACCGTAAACTTATATCGCTGTTGCTTATGCAGTTCTTCCACGACGTTGAAGTGAAAGAGGAATTTGAATCCGTCCACAATTACATCAGCGATGAGAATATTATCCGCAAGGGTTCTATCTCCGCTGCTAAAGGTGAGCGTTGCATCATTCCTTTGAATATGCGTGACGGCTCATTGATTTGCACCGGCAAGGGTAATCCTGACTGGAACTGCTCTGCTCCTCACGGCGCAGGGCGAGTATTGAGCCGTACTCAGGCATACGAGAAAATTACAATGGAAGACTTTGAGGCATCCATGCAAGGTATCTACTCGGAGTCGGTCAACGACTTCACCCGCGATGAGTCGCCGATGGTCTACAAACCGACAGAGGAGATAATTGCCAATATCGGAGATACCGTCAGCATCGACACAATGATCCGTCCAATTTTTAATTTCAAAGCATCAAAGTAACATGAAAAGATAAAACCTGTTGCACGAAATGATACAGCTTTGCGTTAACTTTGCAGGAAACAAAAA
>CAZEOI010000173.1:0-1619 GCA_964513775.1 uncultured Sangeribacter sp.
TGATGAGTGTTGGTCTGTTTGCACGCAAATATAAATTGACAAAAAAGGAGGCTTGTAATTATCTGTCACGGTTCAAGGGTCTTGACTTTTCAATCCGGAATTATGAAGCAGAGCATCAGCTCTCACTTCAAGAGTGTGTGGAGGATATGGCTGCAATCTGTCAAAGAAATGGAGGTGCGGTGTCATGATTTTGTATCACGGTTCAAATCAGCCTATAGACAACATAGATTTGTCGCAAGGCAAGAAATTCAAGGATTTTGGGCAAGGTTTCTACACTACCCATTTAAAGGATCAGGCCATTTATTGGTCAAGGAGAATAGCCGATCGCTTTGGTGGCGTGCCTACGGTTACGGAATTTGAGTTTGATCTCCATGCAGCCATTGCCGGAGGATTGAATGTGAAGGTATTCGATACTCCTAATAAGGAGTGGGCATTGTTTGTGATGGCAAACCGCAGGCAGGATGGAGAAGAATTTCATCATGACTACGACATTGTCATTGGTCCTGTGGCTAATGACAACATGGCTCGTCTCTTCGGACTCTATGATATGGAAATCATCGACCTCGATGCTGTTGTAGCAGGACTCATTTACAAAGACCTCAATTCTCAATATTTCTTTGCTACAGAAGAATCGCTTAAATATATAAGAAGGATATGAAACAGCCAAACAATAATTTTGATTTCCTTGTAGAGTACATAACCTCCAGGGTAGTGGAATGGATTATGCGTGACCAAGCTCTTGGTCTTGAGGAAGCGTTACTTCTGTTTCATAATTCTGAGACCTTCGACAAACTATGCGAGAAGCACACCGACCTCTATATAGAAAGCCCGGCATACATATATGAATTGTTAAAAGAGGAACTTCGCCGAGGAACTCTCCGTGGATTAAGCGACTAAGACCCCAACCCACATGACCGATAACACGACCCTTACACCGATTGAGATTGTCCGCACGCTTGACAACTGCTATCCCGGTAGCCGCGCAGTACTCGACAGCATTACGGAGTCACTGAATCCCAAGTTGCGAGAGGAATTGAGACCTCAACGATATGGGAATGACACTCTCCGGCTGATTGAAATCAATACCGCGATGAGTTTTTATGATGATTTCCATTGCAAGACAAATTACGTTATTGCCGACGAGTCGCTCAAACTCCGGAGTTCAGATTATTATGAGGCGTTGCTTGCCATGTACTCCGAAGAAGAGATTGATCAGGAAGGGTTGTTCTTACGCCCGCGTTATCAAATCGGCCCATTGAGTAAGCGCACCGGATTGATATACGCTACCATCGTATTTGAAAAGTCATTCAGTTTCCTGCCGGAGAAAGAACAAAAACGGGTGATGAGTGAATATTTCTTGACAGTGGTTGACAGAATCGCCCAACGAAAAAAGAACCTCGATTATGACTTCAAGCTACTGATGTCAGACTTTAAGCGAACCTTGGATTGGTGGATAGAATCCTGATACAAATAAGAGAAGAGTAAGCGGTTACTTGTCTGAGCGTTTTGATGCATGAATTATGCCGAACGCAGAGCGATTGCCTGAAAGGAATATCAAAGCGATCTCCAATTTTTTAACATTCCTCACAATGCTCCGCGCCGTACAAATTCGACGAAAA
>CAZEOI010000174.1:0-1601 GCA_964513775.1 uncultured Sangeribacter sp.
CACTTTGAGGCAATGCGAGGCGACCGAGTACCATAGCCATAAAATATTCGATTATACGCATTGACGGATGTTAATTTTGCAGTGTAATCAAGCGACAATCCGTTTATTGTCTCATTCAAAATTATGTCCATGGGAATGCACGACCATGCAATCGGACAATCGTATGATTATATTAATGACAGAGCGCATACACGCAGGTTTATATCTCAATACGAATATCAAAACATCCACACATTCAAATTAATGAATACAGTAATAGTTGTCCGGTTGCCTTGATAAACACGTGTTTGAATACGAAAATGTAAATGTATCAGTCTGTTTAGCCACACAAGTATCCATACGTTTATACGTATAAATACTTAAGTACATTTGGCTTCACAGCTACGCACCTGTCAAGCCGTCCGTCTCCAAGGCGGAAGGAGTAATGTGAATATTAATCCGAAAAAATTCCCCTATGCAGACAATCGAAATTGACAAAGATGTATTTGAAAGCATGGTCAAATCCATGCGTTTCCTACACACTATGGTGAGCAGGATATGGCGACAACTCCATACACATGATGAGGCAGAAAAATGGCTTACGCCATACACTGCTGCGAATATCCTAAGAATAACGCCACGTCAGTTACAAACACTCAAAGCCAATAGCAAACTCGGCTATTTCCAAGAAGCCGGAGGCAACTGCCTGTTCCGCACATCTGATATCGTACAATTCCTTTCAGACAACCGTATGGAGGCCGACGACTGCCTATGACAGAAGAAATCATCACCAAACGCCATCCTTCGGTCCAGGCATTCTTTGCAGATGCCCATGAATTAACCGAGATGATTGATACTATCGCCAAAAACGTCCGACCCGCACTCAATGGGCAGACCTTCATAGACGACAAAGAACTCGCCGAACGCCTCTCGCTCCACCGCCGAACCCTCCAGAACTTCCGCAACGACAACATCCTCCCCTACTACAAAATCGGAGGTAAAGTAATCTACGACGAAGCCGAAATAGAAGCATGGCTCAACTCCAACTATCATCCAAGATACTAATTTCAGATGCAAAAATGAGAGAATATTTTGTCATATGGGGAATTATAGCTAAATTTGCGTTTAACATCAAAGTATTGTAATACGTAAACAAAGCAAGTGAAATGGAATCACAGAAGATAAATAGGATAAAAGTTGCATTAGTTGAGAACGGCAAAACCGGTAAATGGCTTGCCGAACAGGTCGGTAAAAATGAAGCTACGGTTTCCCGGTGGTGTTCCAACAAAATGCAACCCTCCCTTGATACGCTTGTGAGAATTTCAGAATTACTTGATATTGATGTTAAAGACTTAATCGTAAGCAATAAAGCATAGTCATGGACAAGAAAGAAATATTTAACCGAATAGAATATGTAGTGGCTTGTGTCGGAGCTTTCGCGCAGCGATATAACCTCTCCAACATGCAGGCATACTCATATCTGCGCCGTTTCACAGGCATAGATTTCCTTCTCGACCGCTATGCTGCCGAGCATACCCTCTCTATCGACGACGCTGTTTCAGACCTACAAGTCATTTGCCAACGGGAAGGAGGTAAGATATGATAAATGACAGCACGATAAT
>CAZEOI010000175.1:0-1535 GCA_964513775.1 uncultured Sangeribacter sp.
AGATGCTCCATATATGAATGGTGAGGAAGATATGTTATATAAGGATAGTGTCGGAGATTTGAAGCGAAAATATAAGGCTCGATTTGAAATTATTGATGAGGCTATTGCTCAGATGTAATGTAAATGTAGGAATGACTTAAGTAAATTAAAGCTCAGTTTATCTCATTGAGTGGAAGTAAGAATAAGAGGAGCGGGGGGCGCGTGGCGCCTCCCGCTCTTTGGTTGATTGCTGTGGCAATCGGTGTTTACTTGGCCTCCCAGCCGAGTGCCGATGCTCCGAGGACGGCTGCATCGCTCTCTTTGAGTTCGGAAAGGAGGATCTTGATCTTGTTTCGGTGGATGGGCATATTGTTTGCTTCGAACGACTCACGAAGCGGGCGCATGAGGAATTCTCCGCTCTTGGCAAGTCCGCCGAAGATGATGAATGCCTCGGGTGAAGTGAACGATGCGAAATCGGCGAGTGCCTCACCAAGTATCTTGCCGGTGAAGTCAAAGACGTCCTTGGCAATCTTGTCGCCTGCTACAGCTGCATCATATACATCTTTTGATGTGATATCTTCGAGCGGAATGTTTCGCAGTATTGACTCTTCGGTCGGACGTGCCTGGAGGAACTCGCGGGCTGTCGTAGCCACACCTGTTGCCGAGCAGTATGTCTCGAGGCAGCCGCGGCGTGTGCATCCGCACAGACGGCCGTTGTGACGCGAGGTGATGTGTCCGAGCTCACCGGCCATTCCGTCGGTGCCGTATACCATCTTGCCGTCGACAACAACACCACCACCTACTCCTGTGCCGAGGGTGATCATGATAAAGTCTTTCATGCCGCGGGCTGCTCCGTAGGTCATTTCGCCGATGGCTGCTGCATTTGCGTCATTTGTCACTGTGACAGGTATGCCGTCGAATGCTTTGCTCAGAGCGGATGCCAGAGGCACATTGCCGCTCCAAGGAAGGTTGGGTGCGAAAACGATCTCACCGGTGTTGTAGTTGCCGTTGGGCGCACCGATGCCGATACCGAAGATCTTGCCTTCTGCTCCGTAGGCCTTGATGAGATAGTCGGCTTTTTCGTGGAGAGCCTTTACATAGTCTTCGAATACGGGATAGCTCTGTGTCTTGATCGAGTTGGTGGCGAGTACGTTGCCGCGTGCGTCAACAATGCCGAATACGGTGTTTGTGCCACCTATGTCTATGCCAAGCACGTAAGGCTTGGTTGCAGGTGAAGGAGATGTTGTGTCCATGTTCAATGATATTGTTGTGGGTAATAAAATTGTTACTTTTCAGAGGGAATGGAGGCGGAGAGGATTGTGGCTGTGCCGTCGAGGGTCAGCGATGAGGTCTCGGCTGGCACAAGCACTGTTTCGCCCTGACGGATGCTGACGGTTACGCCGTCGGCAATTATGTTTGCCTCTCCGGCAACGGCAGTGAGCGAGAGGAACGATCCACATGGCATATCCACGGCGAGTGTGCCCTGTGGTTTCAACAGTTTCACTGTGAAGAAGGGGCAGTCGACGAGGGTGGCTACCGGTGCATTGTGATCGTAG